>JAZQZQ010000025.1:0-170835 GCA_045634125.1 Alistipes sp.
GTTGATTACGATTTTTACAATAACACCAAAATCATTATTGCATAGAATAAGAAAGCGAAGAGACACAATTACCAAGGTGGGGAAAAATCTTCGTATATTGAAATATTCAAATGATTTATATATCTTTACACCGATAAATCGTAATTTGTGCGTCACGAATGATATATTTCTAGCATCTATAAATAGTAACACAACATCACAATGAGACGAATCATAATATTGTTCAGCGTGCTCTTGATGCCTTTTGCATCTTTATCCGCACAGGAATATAAATACGAAGCCAAACTTGGCTGGTTCCCTGTAGACGCATTGAATCTTGTATATCTTATGGGAGCGGATCCATCAGGTGAAACCACATATGGACCAATGAAGACAGCAGGAATCTTTTCTGCGGACTTTGACTATAAGGTGAAGAAATGGCTTACTGTAGGTGCCAAAGTGAATTATAGAAATTCTTGGCGTGATATGAAAACCATCAACAATGGTCTTGAAGCCTATAGTATCGACAGATTACAGGCCGTGTCTGTAATGCCTACAGTAAAGTTTACCACTGGCTATGATTCTGTTTTCCGTTATTATGCCACATTGGGAGTTGGTGCAGGCATGGACCTATCTTCAGGAGTAAATGATGCATTTATGGCATTACAGTTTACTCCTGTTGGTATATCAGTAGGAAAGAAAATATCTTGGTACTTTGAACTCGGAATCGGACACGCGTTTATGGGCTTTATGACAGGACTTAGTTGGCGCTTCTAAATTCGAATTTTATGGTAACTTGTTTTGATGTATGTGAGATTCTTGAAATGCTGTCTGAAGCATCTGTAAAGGTGTTTCTGGACGGCGGTTGGGGTGTCGATGCACTTATAGGCAGGGAAACAAGAACACATAATGACATCGATCTGTTCGTAGAGAAGAAAGACTACTGTATAACCATATCCGTGATTACAGGGAAGGGATACAGAGAAGTTATAATGGACTATACGACCGACAGCCATACTGTCTGGAAAGATGACAACGGAAGAATAATCGATATGCATTGTTTCGAATATGTTGAAGATGGAATCCTATATGACGGATACATTTTTCCAAGCGAAACTTTCTCAGGTAAAGGAAATATCGGTAATATTGAGGTGTCCTGCATAAACCCGGAGGCACAGGTACAGTTCCATCTTGGATATGAATATGATGAAAATGATGTCCATGACGTTTTGTTGTTATGCAGAACTTTCAATCTTGATATACCAGAGCAGTATCTTTTCGACTCCTGCTCCACACTCTGATAATAGCCGGCAATCGCCACATTGAGAATAAAGAAGACAATGCCGGTGGCAAAGCATGGAAATTCCAATTTTTTGCTCTAATGGGAGGCATATGAAAAGCAGCGTAAGTAGGACGACCTGAATGAGAATATCACAAGTGAGACCTGAAAGCGGACGAGACCGACAAGTTTATGGCGAATGCTTTCCGTGATGGAGCGATACGAACAACGGGAACCGATATTGACAAGATACTCCCAGCAGTGTACCGCTTCGGTGGCAGCAACAGACAGGAGAAAAAGAAGACTGTGATAGAGAAGTTGAAGGGATTCTTTGAGAAGTATTTTGGAGTAGTCTAAATGAGAATTTGAGAAGAGGCGTTCAAGTGAGAAAAAGTGTAAAAACTAAATAATAATTATTTTATTGGTTATCAATCGGTTAGATAGGTGTTGATATGCTGGTTTTTGGTGTATTTTTACCCTTAAAAAGTCGCACCGATGCGGGACCGATAGAATAGTATGAGAGGATTGAGGAGATAAAAAACAGATAAATCATCCCGATATCTTATTGTAGATGTGTATTATTTGCGGTATGATGCACATATAAAAGGGGGTAATAATATGGTAAAAATGGTCCTGAATCCCTCCCTCTCCGCTAAAAAACAAAAAATATAAGGAGTGCAATCGCACTCCTTATGTTTTTTATGTCTATATCAAAGTGTTAGCGGATGTCTAACCCCCAGCAAACACTTGCACAAAATCATTGAAAATACTGCTAATTTCTACTGATTAGGGCTTATTGGTCAAAATTAGTAGATAAAATCGGGGCAATAGATTGATTTTCTTATATTTGCACTATTTGCGTTAGAAATGGATAAAAAGTTTGCCCACATTTGGGACATGGTTTTTGACCAATAAGCCCCATTAAGCCAAAACTTTATAAATATTCCAAATTACTATTAAAATCGTTGGGTAAATTTTATCGCTTTTTATATCTGAGAAAGACCTACTTAGTGAAGTTTTAAATGGTTCTAAAAGGATCGTAATGTGAAGGTTTTTGCTTATTTTTGATTCAAAACTAACAACCATATCAGTATTGACCTGTTGTATCGTTGAGGGATAAGTTTTCAATCCTACTTTTGAAAACCGTTTTCCTTTCCTAATTAGAACCTATTGAATCTGCAATAGTGCAATCTCGATATGTGATAGTTTATACCATTACCTATTTTTATTTACAGAAAAAAATATTATTTTTGCACGATTGTACATATATAGTGAAAGTAAAATCTAAAAATATAAAAAACTAATTACACTATGGGAAGAGCATTTGAGTATCGCAAGGCGAGAAAGATGAAGCGCTGGGGACATATGGCGCGTGTATTTACAAAGATCGGTAAGGAGATTGAGATGGCAGTTAAAGCATCAGGTCCAGATCCATCATCAAACCTTCGTCTTCGTCTTCTTTTGCAGAATGCTAAGGCAGAGAATATGCCTAAGGAGAATGTAGAGCGTGCTATCAAGCGTGCTACAGATAAGGATTCTGCAGATTACAAGGAGATGATCTATGAGGGATATGGTCCTCACGGTATCGCTGTTTTGGTGGAGACTGCAACTGACAATACTAACCGTACTGTAGCATCTGTACGTATGTACTTCAACAAGTATGGTGGTACACTTGGCACATCTGGTTCAGTAGGCTTTATGTTCGAACATAAGTGCGTATTTAAGTTCAAGCCTACAGAGGGTGTAGACTTTGAGGAGATGGAGCTTGAGATGATCGACTTCGGTGTAGATGAGTTCTACGCTGAGGAGGGTGAGGTAACAGTTTACGCTGCTTACGAGTCATTCGGTCAGATTCAGACATGGATCGAGGATAAGGGCTTCGAGCTTGTATCGGGAGAGTCTGTACGCATCCCAACCGACACTAAGGAGCTTACTGCAGAGCAGCGCGAGGCTGTGAACAAGCTTATCGAGCACCTTGAGGAGGATGACGATGTAACAAACGTATATACTACAATGGCTGAGTCTGATGAGGACGAGGCAGAGGAGTAGTCTGTATTAATTAGTAATGAGTAATTAGTAATTGGCTATAGCATTGATCAATTGATAATTATGAGTAAATTTAACGAATATAAAGCTCTTGACTTGGCAGGCGTTGCTGACGAGGTGTTGGCGCGCTGGACTAAGGATGATACTTTCCATAAGAGCATCACCACACGCGAGGGTCATCCAACCTTCGTATTCTATGAGGGTCCTCCTTCAGCAAATGGTACTCCAGGTATTCACCATGTGATGGCGCGTACCATTAAGGATGTATTCTGTCGCTATAAGACTCAGCAGGGTTATCTTGTACATCGTAAGGCGGGCTGGGATACACACGGTCTTCCAGTCGAGCTTGGTGTAGAGAAGAAGATGGGTATTACCAAGGAGGATATCGGTAAGACTATCTCTATCGAGGAGTACAACAAGGCTTGCCGTGAGGCAGTTATGGAGTTTACCGATATCTGGGAGGACTTGACACACAAGATGGGTTACTGGGTAAATATGGACGATCCATATATCACCTACGATAATAAGTTCATCGAGACTTTGTGGTGGTTGTTGAAGCAGCTCTATGAGAAGGGGCTTCTATATAAGGGTTACACTATCCAGCCATACTCTCCAGCTGCGGGTACTGGTCTCTCGACACACGAGCTTAACCAGCCTGGTTGCTACCGCGATGTTAAGGATACCACATGTACAGCGCAGTTCCGCATCCTTGATCCTAAGGAGGAGATGTTGGGCTGGGGTACTCCAGTATTCCTTGCTTGGACAACAACACCTTGGACATTGCCATCAAACACTGCACTCTGCGTAGGTCCTAAGATTGACTACGTTGCAGTACGCACATATAACCCATACAGTGGCGAGAAGATTACAGCTGTTGTAGCTGAGCCACTTCTTTACTCTGTATTCAATAAGAAGGGCGAGGAGATCGCTCTTGAGGACTACAAGGCTGGCGATAAGGTTATTCCATTTGCTGTTGTTGGTAAGTACAAGGGTACAGATTTATGCGGTATGCACTACGAGCAGCTACTTCCTTGGGTTAAGCCAGTTGAGGCTGACGAGGCAGGTAACTGGAAGGAGGCTGCTGCAAAGGCGTTCCGTGTAATCCCTGGTGACTATGTAACTACTGAGGATGGTACTGGTATCGTACATATCGCGCCTACCTTTGGTGCTGATGATGCCTTCGTGGCGCGTCAGGCAGGCATTCCATCGCTCTTTATGATTAACAAGCGTGGTGAGACACGTCCTATGGTTGACTTTGCGGGTAAGTTCTTCCTAACTGAGGAGCTTGACGAGAAGTTCGTGAAGGAGTGTGTTGAGGCTGCTTATGGCGAGTATGAGGGTCGCTTCGTAAAGAATGCTTACGACCCACAGTTCACTGTTGACGGTCGCTACGACGAGAAGGCTGCCGCTGCTGCCGAGACTCTCGATGTTTACATCTCTATCAAGCTCAAGGAGGAGGGTAAGGCGTTCAAGATTGAGAAGCACACCCACAACTATCCACACTGCTGGCGCACAGATAAGCCTGTGTTGTACTATCCTTTGGACTCATGGTTTATCCGCACTACAGCGTTGCGTGAGCGTATGATGGAGCTTAACAAGACTATCTACTGGAAGCCAGAGTCTACAGGTACAGGTCGTTTCGGTAAGTGGCTTGAGAATATCAACGACTGGAACCTTTCACGTTCACGTTTCTGGGGTACACCACTCCCAATTTGGGCTACAGAGGATCGCTCTGAGTTGAAGTGTATCGGCTCTGTTGAGGAGCTTATCGCTGAGATTGAGAAGGCTGTGGCTGCAGGTGTGATGACCGAGAACCCATTCAAAAATTTCGTGGTAGGAGATATGTCTAAGGAGAACTACTCTACAAAGAACATAGACCTACACCGTCCATATGTAGACAATATCGTATTGGTATCATCTAAGGGTGAGCCTATGCGTCGTGAGCCAGATTTGATCGACGTATGGTTCGACTCTGGTGCTATGCCATATGCACAGGTACACTACCCATTCGAGAATAAGGAGGGCTTTGACCAGATCTACCCTGCAGACTTCATCGCAGAGGGTGTTGACCAGACACGCGGTTGGTTCTACACATTGCACGCTATCGCTACAATGTTGTTCGACTCTGTAGCCTTCAAGAATATCATCTCTAACGGTCTTGTGTTGGATAAGAATGGTAACAAGATGTCTAGGCGCCTGGGTAATGCTGTTGATCCATTCGAGGTACTCAAAAAATATGGCGCCGATGCTACACGTTGGTATATGATCTCGAACTCACAGCCTTGGGATAACCTTAAGTTCGATGTTGATGGCGTTGACGAGTGTCGCCGTAAATTCTTCGGTACACTCTACAACACCTACTCGTTCTTCGCGTTGTATGCAAATATTGATGGCTTCACTGGTAAGGAGGCTGAGGTCGCTGTAGAGGAGCGCCCAGAGATTGACCGATGGATTCTTTCGGAGCTTAACACTCTTATTAAGGATGTTACAAACTACCTCGAGGACTACGATCCAACACCTGCGGCACGTCGTATCGATGCCTTCGTGAACGAGAACCTCTCGAACTGGTACGTGCGTCTTAACCGTAAGCGTTTCTGGGGTGGCGAGCTTACAACAGATAAGTTGGCTGCATACCAGACACTCTACACTTGCTTGGAGACAGTAGTTATGTTGGCAGCACCTATCGCACCATTCATCACTGACCGCATCTTCTGCGACTTGAACGCTGTTAGCGGTCGCCATAGCGAGGAGAGCGTACACCTTGCCGAGTATCCTAAGTGCAACGAGGCACTTATCAACAGCGAGTTGGAGGAGATGATGTCGCTTGCACAGCGTGCCTCTTCAATGGTGTTGGCACTCCGTCGTAAGGTAAATATCAAGGTGCGCCAGCCACTTCAGAAGATTATCATCCCAGTACTTGATAAGGATATGGCTAAGCATATCGAGGCTGTACGTCAGCTTATTATGAATGAGGTGAATGTTAAGGATATCGAGCTTATTACCGATACCACTGGCATTATCACTAAGCGTATTAAGCCAAACTTCAAGACCCTCGGTGCTAAGTGTGGTAAGTATATGAAGCAGGTTGCTGCCCTTGTGGCATCATTCACTCAGGAGCAGATTGCTGCTGTGGAGAGCAACCCTGAGACGGTCCTTACTGTTGAGGGTGTAGAGTTCGTTACTACACCTGCTGACTTCGATATTACATCTGAGGATATGCCAGGATGGCTTGTTGCATCTGAGGGTAAGCTAACCGTTGCTCTCGATATCACTATCACCGACGAGCTTCGTCGTGAGGGTGTAGCCCGCGAGCTTGTAAACCGTATCCAGAATATCCGTAAGGAGTCTGGCTTTGAGGTTACTGATAAGATTTCTGTTGAGATTGAGGCTACCGAGCTTACAACTCCTGCTGTAGAGAGCTTCGCCGATTATATTGCACAGCAGACCCTTGCTGTAGATGTTAAGGCTGTAGCTACACCTAACGGTGCAGTAGTTGTTGATAGCGATATTGATGAGAGTCCTCTCAAGATTGCAGTAACCAAACGATAATTTCTTGTGATAAGGGGCACATCTGCTGCCGCTATCAAAAATAAATGCGAATGGGCAGTACGCCAAAGTACAGCCCATCCGCATTTTTTTTGCCGAGCGTTGCATCTGACCCCTTCTGACAAGAAATTGGGTCTCACGCTTGGTAAGGTTTTTTTTGAGACCACAGAGACTACAGAGACGAAAGAGACCACAGCGAAACAGAGTATCATCAGAATGATAATAAATTTCTCTGTTGTCCCAGTTGTCCCTGCTGTCTCCAAATAATCAACCTCTGCGCAAAGTACACTTTTCACTTTATATAACAATAAAGCCCCGTAGACTTCTACGGGGCTTTGTCGTTTATGTGGTGTCGATTACTTCAACACACCGAGCTTCTTGCCAACCTTGATGAAGGCGTCAACGCAACGGTCAAGCTGCTCAGTAGTGTGGCCTGCAGATACCTGAACACGGATACGAGCCTGACCCTTTGGAACTACTGGGTAGTAGAAACCTGTTACGAATACACCCTCCTGCTGCAACTCTGCAGCGAAGTCCTGTGAAAGCTTAGCATCGTAGAGCATAACAGCGCAGATCGCTGACTGTGTAGGCTTAATATCAAAGCCAGCAGCAACCATCTTAGTGCGGAAATGCTCAACGTTAGCAACGAGCTGATCGTGCAAAGCATCGTTCTCCTCCAACATCTTGAACATCTCGATAGATGCACCTACCACTGCTGGTGGCAATGAGTTAGAGAATAGGTATGGACGTGAACGCTGACGGAGCATATCGATAATCTCCTTGCGACCTGTAGTGAAGCCACCCACAGCACCACCAAAAGCCTTACCAAGAGTACCAGTAAGGATATCTACCTTACCACGAAGGTCGTACAACTCAGTGATACCGCGACCAGTCTTACCCAATACACCTGCTGAGTGGCACTCGTCAACCATTACAAGAGCGTCGTACTTCTCCGCCAATTCGCAAATCTTATCAAGTGGAGCAGCATTACCGTCCATAGAGAATACACCATCAGTAACGATGATGCGGAAACGCTGAGCCTGAGCCTGCTTCAAGCACTCCTCCAACTCTGCCATATCGGCATTTGCGTAGCGGTAGCGCTGAGCCTTGCAAAGACGTACACCGTCGATAATAGATGCGTGGTTAAGGGCATCAGAGATGATAGCATCCTCAGCTGTAAACAATGGCTCGAAAACACCACCATTAGCATCGAAACAAGCAGCGTAGAGGATAGTATCCTCAGTGCCGAAGTAGTCAGCGATAGCCTTCTCAAGCTCCTTGTGCATATCCTGGCAGCCGCAGATGAAGCGTACTGATGACATACCGAAGCCACGCTCGTCCATAGCCTTCTTCGCTGCGTCAATAAGACGCTGGTTGTCTGAAAGACCGAGGTAGTTGTTAGCGCAGAAGTTCAATACAGGGCGGTTAGCAACATCGATCTCGGCACGCTGTGGAGACTCGATGATACGCTCTGTCTTGTACAAACCGGCAGCCTTAATCTCTGCCAACTCATTCTGCAAATACTGCTGAAATTTTCCGTACATTGTAGTAATAGTTTTAATATTGTGTTGTTATGAAATGTTCAAACCTTGGTACAATGACCACAATCAACTACAAAGATAGTTATTTTTTTTAATTAGCGGCTCGGATTTTGGAATAAGTAGTGATTTTTTGACACCGAGACATTAGTATCCTAAATTGTAAAGGGGTAGTAAAGGGTGTAAAAGAGTCAGAAGTGTCCTAAGGGTAAGATGTCTTTTTTACCCTTTGATCCCCTTACCCCCTTTCTAAATAACCATTACTAATTAAAAAAGCGCGCTCGGTGAAAGTGCGCTTTTCAATCAGAGTGTGGATTGCTATTTATTAAGATAAATCTGAACCGTTACAGGTTCCTCGCCAAGGTCTACATTCTGGCGCTGAAGCTCGCCGTTGGCATTGTAGTAGCGGAGTTCGTAGTTGCGGTTCTTCTCTACAAGCACAGAGAACATATCGTTCATGTCGCGGAGTGGACCTGCTGTAAGACCGCCACCCATCTGCTCGGTGCCGTGGAAGATATCTACACCCATAGCCACGCGGTCGTCAGAGTGTTCGGTCTTGCCAAACTCCTTGTAGCCTGCAATCTTGATAAAGGTGTGTGTGCCAGCCTCGATATGGCGGGTGTATTGTTCGTACGCGAGGCGCTGGTAGCGCTCGGTAACATTCTCTGCGCCAACAATCTGTGGGAGTTCCTCTACAGAGCGACCCTCTACATCGCCATCTGCCCAAACCATAGGGAACCAGTCGTCAGCCTTGCCGAAGCGTGTGGCGTAGATGGCGTAGGTGCGGTTGTTAGCATCTGCCTTTGAGGCATCAGCCATAAACCATAGGTGATCGAGCTTCGAAGGGAAGTAGTACTCTGTAACTCTCCACTCGCCATCGAGCCATACCTCTGTCCAGCTGTGGTTACCTCGGTTGTCGTGCCAAGAGGCAGTACCAGCGAAACGAGCAGGGATACCTACAGCGCGGTAGGCATCAACGAGCAAGATAGCCAAACCGGTGCATGATGCCATGCCCTGGCGCATAGACTCCTTAGGGCTCTGGTTGGTCTTCTCGCGCTTGGTGTTGTAGTCTACACCTGTAAGGCGTGGAATATTAGCATTAACAGCGCATATAGCCTCGTACATAGTAGCGCAAGTATCTACCGCAGGCGCGAATAGCTCGTATAGCTCCTTACGCCAAGCGTCGCGCACCTCGTCAACAACATGGTATGGTAGCACCTCGTGGAGATATACATCCTCTGGCACTGCCTTAGCCCACGAATACTTCGTGCGGGCGATATTTGCGTAGGTTACATTCTCCTTAAGTAGCTCAAGGTCGATGCCCTCGCGGTCGAAATCTGGCATATTATTTAGTAGGAATGCCATATCGCGCTTCTCGGCATCAGGGGTCTCAGTGAGGAGTGCGCGTAGTGCCTCGCCACGCTCAGAACTCTCCAATATGGCTGCGAGTTCAGTATCGCTATCAGGAGAGTAGTTATGACCATAAGGTGTTGTCTCCGCAGGCCACAAGATAAAGGCAAGCACCAATGCAACGCCCGCCAAAGTGTAGAGTAGTAGTCTTGTTTTCATTATCGTAGTAGTTTTAATATTTCACTAACTTCGTTTGTGTCAACAGTGCGGATGGCAAACTCATCTACCGCAGCAGTGCCACCCATAGAGATGCGAGGGTTGCGGTATTGCATACCTCCAGCCACCATGGTCTTAGCACTAAAGTGCAGTGCATCAACACCTAAGTCGGCAAGCTCTTTCGCATTTGCAGCCATAACGCCGCTACCTGCCATAATCTCGATGCGACCACGACTAATCTCCACAGCGCGAGCAATATTCTCCTTGCCCTCGATAGCCTTGTCGTAGCCACCAGAGGTAAGGATACGCTTACATCCTGCAGCGATAACAGCCTCTATGGCAGCGATATAATCCTCGGTCATATCTACGGCGCGGTGGAAGGTGGTCTCCATCTCTCCCGCAGCCTCTACAAGGGTACGTGTGCGCTCAATATCGACCTTACCATCGGCTGTGAGGATGCCGAATACTACGCCTGTTGCTCCCGCCTTGCGAGCATGCTCGATATCGCGAAGCATGGTCTCGAACTCGTCATCTGAGTATAGGAAGTCGCCACCACGGGGGCGTATCATCACGCTTACATCTAAGCCCTTAATTTCCACAACGCGCTCAATGGTTGCAAGCGATGGTGTTACGCCACCCTCAGCAGGTGAGGCACACAATTCCACGCGGTCAACACCCAGCTTAGCTCCTATGCAGCAAGCATCTACGGAGTAGGCACAAAGTTCTGTTTTCATATTATAATTGTTCGCTATCTATAAGTTTATTAAGTACTGCATATACGGTAAGACCCGCCACCGAGCGAATGCCCGTCTTATGCACAATATTCTTGCGGTGCGAGATTACGGTGTGGGGCGAGATTACCAACTCCGAGGCTATCTCCTTGTTTGTCAGACCGCGCGCCACAAGCACCAATACGTCGCGCTCACGCTCCGATAGTTCGTGGCTATCGCTGTAGTCGCGCTCCTTAGGTGTGGCGATGGTGTCGCACACGGTGCGCTCGATATTCTCTGGAGTGTTATGCGTGGTAATTATGGCGTTGAACTTGCGCAATACCTCTTCGCTGCACAAGGCACTCTGTATGCCTATGACGGTAATATCGTCGAGGTCGCTGCACTCCTCCAACTGGCGGTATAGTGCGACATCGGCTATTACGGCATCTACCTTCAAGGCGGTAACGAGTGGAAGTATATCGGCAAGTGTGCTATATATACCCACCACATCGACTCTATTGGTTCGCCCAAGTATCGTGGCTATACCCTCGGCAATAATAGAGGAGCTCTCCACGATGGCTACTCGCTGTAGTTTCATAGTTTTGCCGATTTAAGGTATTTGTCTACTAATGGCTTGAGAACGTATCGCTCCACGTTGTTGTGGCGACGTAGGTCGTCGCGCAGGGCGTAGATATGCTCCAATGTGATGATGCGCAACTTTGTTGGAGCATCCTCTGGAAGGCTCTTAAAGATAAGCGATGCTATATCGTTCGACCTATCGTCGATGTCGTCGTGTGGCATATCGAGCAGAGTGAGGTCTGCCTTACGCGTTGTGGCGTTATCGATGATGCTAAAGAGATTCTCCTCCTCGGCGTGGAAGTGGTCGACGATGTACTTCATATAGTCGTCGTAGAAACGACGCAACATACTACGCGACAGATTGTCGCAATGCTCCAATATCTCCTGCAGGTGTGCCGAGGTGTGTGGTAGCATCTTCTCGGCATAGTAGCGGTGCGAGGCGCGTAGGTATCCTATGACCTCGGGCAGCATCTCTACCGAAAGTCGTTCGGTTGAAGGCTGGAAGCTCTCGTTGGCGTGTATCGAGCAGAGTATCAAGAATAGCTCTGTATTGTAACCCTCGCGCTTACACATCTGTTCTACCGAGATGTCGCCAAAGGGTAGGCGTATGTTGAGACGCGAAAATATAGATAGTACTGATGGCGCAGCCTCCACAAGCTCAAAGATTTGCATCTCTGGCGAAAACATCGGGAGGTATGCTCTATTTAGACTCTTATTCATTGAGTATCAATATCGTTTGTTGTGGTTATACTTATATATAATTAGTCCCTACAAAGATAACGATAATTTTTTATCCTTACAAATCCCTATTATAGGGGATATGTTGAGCGTCGATTTCCCTAAAAATAGTGATTGTGTGCCTGGATATTTCGTTGCATCTTTGCACTATGAAAATTAGAGCCATACGCATCAAATGATACGGGGCTCATAAGTGAAGAAATCTTTTAGTTTTTATTGGGTGTTTCTCCGTTGGAGAGGGTCTGCTCGGCTTTAGGTCGGGCAGACTTTTTTAACATGTAATAAAAATGTAATACAATAGTAATCAAGACGAAACACTGTTACACTATTTTTGCATCGTAATTAAGAGGAAAGAGTTTAGAATAAAAGATGTTTGAATTATGGAGAAGAGATTAACAGTAGCGCTTGTCGCTCACGATGCTATGAAACACGACCTTGCGGAGTGGGTCGCTTGGAATTGGGAGAAGCTCCTTGCTCACCGCCTAATTTGTACTGGTACAACGGGCCGTATAGTGGCTGATACTCTTATGGAGCGACGCGGTAAGGGGGGTGCAAATACACGCTTCGATATTACGATGCTTAAGTCAGGCCCTTTGGGTGGCGATCAACAGTTAGGTGCGATGATTGCGAATAACGAGATTGATGTGCTTATATTCTTCTGGGATCCAATGTCGGCACAGCCACACGATGTGGACGTAAAGGCATTACTTCGTCTGGCAACACTTTATAATGTGCCTACAGCTATCAATCGCTCAACGGCAGACTTTATAATCTCATCAACGCTAATGGCTCACGAGGACTACAAACCTGTCATAAAGGATTACACTTCATATATCGAGCGAATCGTTAAATAGTAGACGATTAACCACATCTATTCTCGCAACCCTGTGCCTAAGGGGCACAATGCGCTTTATGATGTCGTTTGCGACATTGGGGCGTATGCGTTTGCCATATACAGAAAAAAAACGCTACCCAAATCAGGTAGCGTTTAGAGGTCTGAAGCGGATTCGAAGTGAGAGGCGAAGCCCGAACTCGCGGGGATACCTTTTTGCGCAGACATTATGTCGAGCAATAAACCCCCTCTATCCCCGCAACCCTTTTCCCCAGGTGAGCAATGCGCTACTATTTTGATGCACAGCGCCAGAACTGCGTAGCAGTGGTTTGGTGTGATGGCGCATCGGCACTTGTGCAGAAATGCTCTATCACACTAAACCATAGTCGTGTAACGGCTCTGGCACTTACACGCATATACAAACAAAAAAAAACGCTACCCAAATCAGGTAGCGTTTAGAGGTCTGAAGCGGACATCATATATTAGATTAACATAGATTATTTTAGTTTGTAAATATACTTAAATACACGTAAATACACTGTATATCAATGGTATACAATGTATGTAAATTATCATAGAGTATTTTGTTATTTCAAAAAATGTGTGTATATTTGTGTGTAGATATTAAAATACACACATTATGGGCTGTAAGTTTAGGATAGAAAAGAGGAGAGATAAGGCAACTGGCAACATCATAGAAACCAATGTTCCTATCTATGCAGATATAACATTAAAGGGATTGAGAGTCACATACTCAACTGGATACCGAGTGGATGCTGACAAGTGGCTATCTATTAAGGAAAAAAATGAGGTTACTGGTGAGGTCATAGATATACAACGTGTATGTAAGAATAGTTATGGAACAAAGGGAGGTGTAAGCGTTGCATATAATATAATCAATGCAGACCTTGATATTATCAGAGCTACTGTCGAGCACATCGTAAAGAACACTCCTGTAGATAAGATTACTGCCAAGTTAGTAATAGATGAGATTGATGAGCAAATATCAAAGGTAAAGAATAGAGCTTCACTTGCCGAGGACACTACATTTTGGGGGCTATTTAATAAGTTTATTGAAACTACACAGGTAACTGAGGATAGAAAGAAAACGTATTATAATGCTTATACTAATCTAAGAAATTTTGAGAAGTACGGTTGGCGCAGAAACATTGAATTTGCAGACTGCAATGGCAGTATGATGGTGGGTTTTGACAATTTTATGCTTACTGACGGTAATCATAACGGTAGGTATGATTATCTATCACCCAGAGTTCGCCCACGCCCCAAGGGTAAAAATACTCGTGTTAAAATAATGAGAGTACTATCTACTTTTTTCAAGTGGGTACAAAAAAATCACGGCATTACAGTTACTGCATTTAATGAATACAGCATAGGTGAAGAAGTCTACGAAGACCCTTATTTCTTAACTATTGAAGAGCGAGATAAGCTTATTTCATTAGAACTTGAAGATGAAAAGTTAAAAGCAGCACAAGATATTTTTATCTTCCATTGTTTTATGGGTGCTAGAGTAGGTGACTTATATGACCTCACTAGGGATAATGTTACTGCAGATGGTTACATTGAGTTTATTGCTGACAAAACCAAGACAGAGAACCCTCGTACCATACGTATCCCAATGAGAAAAGAGGTAATGGAGGTTGTGGAGAAGTACAAAGACTTGCCTGACGGGAGGTTATTCCCGTATATGGATAGACAAGCGTATAATGAGTGCTTAAGAGAACTGATATTGAAAGCCAACATTATGCGTAAGGTTCCAATCTTGAATAAGATTACAATGACAAAGGAACTGAAATACTTATGGGAGGTTTTTAGTAGTCATAATGTCCGTAAAAGCTTTATTGCTGCTTGCAAAAGGAAGGGGATACCAAATTCAACGATAGCAAGTATGTCGGGACATCAACCAAATTCCAAGGCATTTAATAGATATTATACAGTAATGGATGAAGAGAAGGTTGAGGCTTTGGATATGATATAGCATATTCTACAAAGCATAAGAAAGGGAGGTGGTGAGCCTCCCTAAATGCTTGTAACAATGAATTATTGAGCCTTCTTAAATGTCTGTACACCCTTATTGCATCTATATACCCATGCATCATCCTTCCTTATATAGCTTAGTGACACACCAGTTAGACCTGTTACGCTTCCCAAATCCTTAGTTGTTCTACCTGTAAAATTTCCGCAACTAAAACACATCAATTCAAGTGTAGACGAATAATAAAGATAGAAATTATGAGAATTGTTGTCATCATCTGTATACCTATACCATTTTCCATTTCTATGATATAACGTTTCTGCAATCTTGCCATTATAGTTATCACCAGGATATAGCATTTGGACAAAATCTCCGACACAATTTAGACCTGTTTCATCAACCACAATACCTATTGTTCCATCAGATGAATCATACCATTTCACTCCACTATCATCCGTTGATGTTGGAGAATATATTGCATATTTGCCTGATAGTTCCAATTTTATTTCTTCATTTGTCATTAATTTAGCAGTTTTTCCACCACCAATTGAAATAGTGTCTTGTGCAACAGCAAAAATTGGGCTGCTTAGCAGTATAAGCGAAAGTATAAACTTTAAATTCTTCATAGCTTATAGTATTTAATTATTCCTTGTATAGTAGTATTTACAACAAGATTCATGACTTAGGTCATATATATCAGCTGGGTTATCATTTTGAGTCCACCAAAGATAGCCTGATTCTGAACCTGCTTTATGATACTTAATATTCATAAATATGGGTCTTAGATTAATATCAGATGGGCTACAAACCAACACATTACCAAACTGTACGAAATATTTTCCTCTAATTGTCCCGCTGACTGTACTTCCATATAATTCAAATGTTCCCCTTGATATATCTGAGTCTGGATCTTGATTCATTAAGTGAAGAGTTAATGGTCGCCCACCCCAATCAAAACGATAATATCCCTCATAATTAGGTTTTGACTTATAACTCTGGTTTGGATTAGTAGATGAGTTTCCAAAACAACCAATAAAACTTATTGAAATAAGTATAAGACACAAATACTTTAATAAATAAAATTTCATATAAATAATGTTTATGGTATTAAAAATGCCCGCATAATTACCCTCAATGTATAGTATAAATGGAACTAAAATAAAAAGTGCGGACAATATTACCTTATATTGGAAATTGAGGTCTTCGACTACCTATGCACCCATATATACGGAATAAAGCCCACACCATAAGATGATGTGAGCGTCAAACTTTATTCCTTGGGTGCAATGTTGAAAGTGTCGAAGTTTCAATTTCCCGAAATACAAGCTAACGCTTTTTATGTTTATATGTCCCTATTGTCTGCTATTTAACCATAGGCATTAGTCTGTTTTTCTGTTAATACTAACACAAAGGTAAACATTTTTCGTAACATAAACAAGCATTACACAAATACTTTCTTAGAAATAATCAATTCAAACACTGCACAAAACGACAAAAGGGAAGAACTAATTATCTTCCCTTAAGGATAGGTTACGTAATGCCTATCACAATTGTATATATTCAGGTTGCTGCACCCTGAACCGCACAAACCCCACAGCTTTGTTTTGTACTTGACACCAAGAATACCTCGCCGCCGTATTCCTCTGCTTGATGTCCTTGCTTTATTATAAATACTTCCTCAACCAGAAAAAACAACCAATATCTAACAAAAAATGTGACTTATTTTTCAGATTAATCTTTTAAGTTAAAACGACACAATAGTTGAGGTGTTTATGCTTATATCGTAAGATTAAAAAGTATCATTTTTATATTGATACACTTTGTGTGTATAGTCTTGTTTTTATTGCATCATATTTTTTAGTTTATCTCCTTTTGTAATAGCGTGATACCTATAAAATAGATGCAGTGACAGGGTGTATTACTATATTGTCCTGTCATTGCATTTTTAGTATCTCCTTCCAACCAATCTTTCTTCTCCCTTCGGTAAATCGAAGAATACTACTCAGGTGGTAATAGAACATCTGGGATAGGATGTCATAGTCGTATAGCATCTCCTCGCTCAACTCTATATTATACTTGATACAGAAGTCTATAATCTCATCCCGATTTTGATGCATCTCTAACCGATGTAGCTGTTTAGGGTAGTCGTAGTATTGGAGTATATATTCTTTCTCTCCTTGACTTTCAATCTCCATTTTTTTGTTATAGCTCTTCATATGTAATCCCTTAGACTTGTTGGTTGAGGCTTTCTTCTGCATAAGGTATATAGAAGGGTCTACAATTCTTTTTAGAGTGGTCTTGTAGATAAGGAACATATCTTTGATTATATCTGTGGGGTCCTTAATAGCTTTTCCGTTGATGATGGTCGTGATGCCGCTCTGCTTCATACGCCGCCGTATAGCATAGGTAACATTGAAGTCTAGGTCCACCGCTAAATCAAGTGCAGTGACATTGTTGAAGATAAGATTTAATGCCCCCTTGACAGACTCAATAACATCTTTTATCCTGTTCTCATATAGCACCCTGTTTTCAAGCTTCAACCAGATAAGATTCTTCTCATCATCGTGAACATGAAGACCAAAGTAGAGATGACCAACGACCTTTTTGCTGCAGTCAATAACATTGAAGGAATACTTGATGTGGGTAGATGTAATCCTACATATTGAGAAGTCATCGAAGTCTATTCTCTCTCCCAGTTGTACACTCTGAAGTAGTAGAAGAGTATCTGGCTCCGCTTTGTAGCAGAGCCTCAACTCATCAATAATAACTCTTCCTAATTTCTTGCATCGTGACATTGGGTATTAGATGTTTGACACTCATTATTTTTCTCTATGCCGAAATACTCATCCATAGTTAAGTCATCCTTTCGGGACCCAACCCCCATCCAATAATTTTTGAGAGACTGAGATAATCGCTGTTTGTGCAAAGTGCTCTTTTTCTTATTTTTACAAGATTGGCTAATTCGTTTTTTTACATCGTCATCAAGCTCACGATACTTTCTTTTATATGTCTTCATGATTATAGAGTAGGTGTTTTTGTGTCCTACATAAATAAATATAGTAAGCAAGGTAAAAAAGACAAGAGTAGTAATAAAAAAAGTAAAAAAATATCAAAGAAAAATAAAACACCACACAGCGTGCACCTACTTAACCTACTCTACCAGTGGGTAATTATGAGAGGAAGAATACCGTTGCAACAGACTATAGAGGAGGTGGTTATCAACTGCCATAAAACTGACAACCTTTTATTGTTTACTTCGTCTGTTGAGGGGGGGATATAACTGCAATAAGAAAATTTTATAGCAAAAAATCACCTTGCACCCTTGTTTTTTCATCTTGAAACCTTATACTATATATGAGATATGCTCTCAGAAAAATAATTGAGTGAAAAATATAGCGTTTAATGTTTAACTTAAGTTTTGATGAAAATGAAATCAAAAGAATTATCAGAGAAGCTGTAAGAGAAGAAGTAGCAGCTCAAGTGGCAGCACAGCTAAGTTGTATTGGTGGCAGTGTCCCACAATATGCAAATGACAATAAGCCGTACATTAGGGGGATACAAGGTTTAGCAGACTTCTTGGGTGTCGGTAAGAGTACCGCACAAAAATTAAAGAATATGGGACTGATACCATTCTCACAGCAGCCTTGGAGTAAAATAGTGCTGTTTGACAAGGAGAAGGTCAAAGATGCGCTACAGAATAACAGCGAGTTGAAAAAGATTTACTCCCGCAGTAAGAGGTCAAAGTAGGTGATGTGTCTAAGTATTTGGACACATCATTTTTATTGCATAGCTTGCAAAACTGTGTGTAGACCTGTGTGTAATGAAATGAAAAACCTCCATAAATCAATGATTTACAGAGGTTTGCTAAAAAATACTGAGGTCTGAAGCGGATTCGAACCGCTGTAGACGGTTTTGCAGACCGTTGGTTAAGCCACTCGCCCATCAGACCAAGTTTTGATTTCAAACCTAAGCGGTGAGATTCTCTCAATCCTACTCTCTCTTGCCACTCGGGTTCTCAATCGGTGTGCAAAGGTAGGAATTATTTTCTAATCTCCAAAATATTTGCCAATAAAATGTGCAAAATATAATGTTATGTCCCATGCTGACTCAACGGATTAACTAATTACCTATTTCAAAACCTAAGGAGCAGTACATACTTCGCTGTTTTGTTGTATAGTGTCGCAATGTGCCGATAGGTCTATAAATTCAAAGGCGTTCTCAATACTCGAAAATAGATCGTTTTTATTTAATCTTTTATGTACAGTCTGAATCGAGATATCAGATTTATCTACACCAATCCATTTTCTACCACAAATTTCAGCAGCTTGTAGGGTTGTTCCGGAACCACAAAAGCAATCCATAACAATAGAATTAGAATTTGATGATGCCTCAATTATAAACTTTAACATATCTAAATTCTTTTCCGTTGGATATATAGGATTTGTAGGATCCTTAAATTCCCATATATCTTGAGCTTTTCTTGTTAAATGCTCATCAGCATAATTAATTTTTCGAGGATTGCCATTTTTTGACCATTCTATTAAGCCTGCAGCATCAAGTTTTTCAAGTTCTTCAACAGAACACCTCCAATGCCTACCTTTCGGAGGATATATTCCCTTAAAAGCCTTACTAGTATTACCCTTTGTTTCTCCAGGCGCATGTATTGGGACAGTGGTATATCTTCTACCCGAACTATCCACCTTATTATATAAAGCAGCCACTTCTTCTTCTCTGCTTTTAATGTGTGGATTATTCCATATGGGCTGTTTCCCTTTACTATAGAACAATATTAAGTCTTTGATATTACCATATCCGACACGCTCAAAATTTTTAGGATTACATTTAATTCGAGTAATATCATTCCTGAAATTCCCCAGACCAAATACTTCATCTAGCATTACCTTTACATAGTGACCTATTTTGTAATCAATATGTAGATACAATGAGCCTTGGTCTGATAATAATTCATGAATCAGAACAATTCTCTCCCTAAGAAACTCTATAAAATCTGCTCCTGTTACGGTGTCAGTATATGCCAAAACAGAATCAGAAGATTTGCTTATGGTCGCAACTCTTCCACTACTATCAACAGCGAATGTCCCTCCCGTTGCAAATGGTGGATCGATATAAACTAAATCAATTTTACCTCGAAACCCATTAGCAAGAAGCCAACGCATTACATCAATATTGTCGCCTTTTATCAGCAGATTTTTATCCATTATAGACTATATAAAAAATCTCTTAGTAACAACGCACTCATAACAGGGATATTGTTTGTTGTTATCTCTGTATACATTTTCTTCCTACTAGGTATATATAGAACACCATCTAAGATAGCAATGTTAATAACATTTTCTGGCGTTGGAGTATGAAGTGTGGTCATTGCATCTAAAAATTGATCATTTTGATGCCCTCCTTCATCAGATATGAATTTTGCTTCTCCAATAACGTACTTATTATTGAATCTTGCTATAAAATCGATGCCTTTATCATCTCTTGTATAACCTAGATTATTTCGAGCAAACGTTTTTAGTTGAGCATCTGACCCGTCTAAAATGGCATTGCCGTTTGTAGATGTAAACTCCTCCTCTGAAACAGGGAAAAGACCAAGCGTGCCAGATGATATCCATCGTTTAAACAATGGTCCCATTTGGCGGTTTGTTTCTTTAGGTTGTGTGCATTTTTCGTAAAGTCTATCTAATCCCAATTCTCTGATACGACCACAAATCCTATTCACAGTCATTGGATTTCGACTAATTGCACTTGAGTCTTTTCTAAAATATGGAACATATCCATCTTTTATGGGGAATAGATCTAACTGCAAAAGCGATTTGAATAATCCTACATTATCTTGATTGTCATAGCTTTGTTGTATACTATTCCAAATATTAGGATCGATTTCACGAATACTATCAGGACTTAATGGATATACAGAAAATAACTGATCCAAATAATCTCTCTGATTAGCTAATGCAATACTTTGTTCAGTAAAATAATTCATGCTTACATCATTTATTTTTGCAAATATAGTAAGAATTTTGACATTAAGCTATACTAAAATTTATTTGCGTTATTTTTATTGCGGACAGTCCAGAGTCAATAAATGTTACAATGTGTTTTCAGTATGCTTAATTGAACTATAAATGTAGTTATATCAAGTTATATATACGAATAATGACGGGAATCAAAATGCGATTCTCGTCATTCGTCTTCTCTTTGTGTATGTGGGTAATTATATCTGCTTTCGCATTCGGGCAACTGGGATATCGAGCATCTCGCGGTATTTGGCAACAGTACGGCGGGCGATGCGGTAGCCCTTTTGGTTGAGGATATCCATAAGGTTTTCATCCGTCAGTGGGCGATGTTTATCCTCTTGTTCGATGCACTCCTCAAGGATAGTCTTTATCTCATGGCTCGATACCTCCTCGCCGGTGTCGGTCTGCATACCCTCTGAGAAGAGGTTTTTAAGCAGGATAATGCCGAAGTGGGTCTGGATATACTTACTATTTACCACGCGCGAGATAGTCGATACATCTAGGTCGGTGCGATCGGCGATGTCTTTGAGAATCATCGGCTTGAGTTTGCTCTTATCGCCATCCTGAAAGTAGTCGCGTTGGAAGTCGAGGATAGTCTGCATTGTGCGCATAAGGGTATCGTGGCGCTGTTTGATAGCCGAGATAAACCACTTTGCTGAGTCTATCTTTGACTTTACAAACTGCACAGCCTCTCTATCCTCTGCCTTAACCGTGCCGTCGGGGGCAACCATATCGCGCATCATATCGCGGTAGCGGCGCGAGATACGTACCTCGGGGATGCCGGCAGAGTTGAGCGCAAGGCGTAGCTCGCCATCGCTGTTGTCGAGGATAAAATCGGGAGTGATATATGGCGTTACCTCGATGCCCTCCTCGCTATAGAGGTTGCCTGGTTTAGGCGAGAGCGAGCGTATATACTCCATGGCTGCGCGGAAGGTATCCTCGTCGGTGTTTAGGCGCGCCATAAGTTTCTCGTAGTGCTTCTTTACGAAGGACTCGAAGTGCTGTGCTATAATCTTGTGAGCAAGGCGCTTAGCGCGTGTATCGAGGTTTTGGCGTTGCATTTGCAAAAGTAGGCACTCCTGCAGTGTGCGTGCGCCAATGCCCGCAGGTTCGAGTTCGTGTACGATGCCGAGTATGCGCTCCAACTCCTCCACCGATACATCCATACTGCGGGTAAAGGCGAGGTCGTCGGAGAGGGATGCCATATCGCGACGCAGGTAGCCATCATCGTCGATGCTACCAACGATATATACCGCGACGATAAGCTCCTCCTCGCTAAGTGAGCGGAAGCGTAGCTGTTCCACAAGCGACTCACTGAGGGAGTGCCCCTCGGTGATATATACGGGGCGCTGTTTGTCGTCGCGCGAGAAGTTGTTGACGCGAGACTTGTAGGATGGGGTGTCGTCCTCCTTGCCGATATACTCCTCGACAGAGATTTTCTCGGGCGTGCCATCCTCGGTAGTATGGTTGTCCGTATCCTCCTCCAACACGATATTCTCCTCAATCTCGCGCTTGATGCGCTCCTCGAGTTGCATAGAGGGTAGCTCCAGAAGTTTTATCATCTGGATCTGCTGAGGGGATATTCGCGTTTGTAGCGAAATGGTTTGTTGAAGACGGTGTGCCATACTATTTTTTCAGTTCATAATAAAAATAAACGGTCGACCTTGTGGTCGGCCGTTTATTTGGCATTATGCTTAGAACTCAGCGTTCTTTGGTGTACGTGGGAATGGGATTACATCGCGGATGTTTGCCATACCTGTAACAAAGAGCAACAGACGCTCGAAGCCAAGACCGAAACCAGAGTGTGGTGCTGAACCCCAACGACGTGTGTCGAGATACCACCATAGCTCCTTACGGCTCATGCCTAACTCGTCTACTCTTGCACAAAGTTTGCCAAAGTCTGCCTCACGCTCCGAACCACCGATAATTTCTCCGATTTGAGGGAACAAAACGTCCATAGCGCGTACTGTCTTGCCATCTTCGTTCTGCTTCATATAGAATGCCTTGATCTCCTTAGGATAGTTGATAAGGATTACTGGGCGCTTGAAATGCTCCTCTACAAGGTAACGCTCATGCTCTGACTGAAGGTCGCAGCCCCAGTCGCATGGGAACTCGAACTTCTTGCCTGAAGCCTTCAAAATCTCGATACCGTCGGTGTAGTTAAGGCGTACGAAGTCGTTGTCCAAAACGAACTGCAAACGCTCCAAAAGACCCTTATCCCACATCTGGTTCATGAACTCAAGATCCTCGCGGCAGTTCTCCAACGCATAGCGGATAAGGTATTTCAAGAAGTCCTCAGCAAGATCCATATCGTCCTGAAGCTCGTAGAATGCCATCTCTGGCTCAATCATCCAGAACTCTGCCAAGTGGCGTGGAGAGTGTGAGTTCTCGGCACGGAAGGTAGGACCGAAGGTGTAGATCTGACCCAAGGCCAACGCACCAAGCTCGCCCTCCAACTGACCAGATACGGTCAAGCTACATGGCTTATCGAAGAAATCCTGAGCATAATCTACTGAACCATCCTCTTTGCGTGGAGGATTAGCGATATCAAGTGTTGTTACATTGAACATAGCGCCTGCACCCTCACAGTCCGATGCTGTGATAAGTGGAGTGTGGAAGTAGTAGAAGCCCTTGTCGTTGAAGTACTTGTGGATAGCATACGCCATAGCGTGACGGATGCGAAGTACTGCACCAAAGGTGTTGGTACGAGGACGAAGGTATGCGATGTCGCGCAAGAACTCCAATGAGTGCCCCTTCTTCTGCAAAGGATATGTCTCAGGGTCTGCAGTGCCATAAATCTCGATAGATGACGCCTGCACCTCTACGCCCTGACCTGCGCCCAATGATGCTACAAGAGTACCATCAACGCGAAGACAAGCGCCTGTGGTTACGCCCTTAAGCTCAGCCTCGTCAATCTTAGCGAGGTCGACTACAACCTGAATGTTGGCAACACATGAGCCATCGTTAAGTGCGATGAAGGCTACATTCTTGTTGCCACGCTTTGTTCTAACCCAACCCTTTACGGTGATCTCTCTGCCATCGCCCTCCATCTTGAGGATCTCGGCAATACGTGTAAGTTTCATAAGTATCTAATTTATTTCGTTTGTATCTTCTTATAGAGTGCAAAATTACTAAATTTTTCACAAACGATTGCGCACTTGACACTTTTTTATACCTTTGTGATGCTTATTTATAAGATTATCGTATGAGAAAGAGTATATATTCTGCGTTGTTGGCACTTTTGGTAGTGCTGTTTTGTGGGGCTGAGGCTGTAGCTCAGGTGCGCGTGTCGCGCTCGGAGTTCCTATGCTACGACCGTAGAGAGGATGCAAATAGGGATGTCCGTACCGCTATTGACAAATATATTGTTATTGCCCCAGCGGAGCAGTTCCGTGCCGACGAGGGTAAGGTGCGCGCTGTATATGAGCAGACGTTCGAGGTGTCCGCTACATGGCAGGACTATAACGCCTACCTACATATGGAGAATGTTGGTGGCGACTACACTATCTTCTTTAATGGTAGGCAGATAACAGCGCCTATTGATAGGTATACGCCCGTAGACCTCTTCGTATCGCCATACTTGGTGCAGGGCGAGAACGTCTTTGCCGTGGTGGTTGTCGAGGAGGAGTCGATGCGACTATTGGATGAGGGTCTTAAGATTGCGGAGCGTAAGCAGTTCGAGAATTGCTATATCTTTGCGCAGCGCAAGTTGGGAATTTATGACTATAATGTACATTTGCGTCCCGATTCGTTGGGTCGCTTTGCGGAGTTAAAGCTCGATATTATTGCTGATAACTCATTTTCTACCAACGAAGTAATAAATGTGGGTTACGATATCTACTCGCCAGATGGTAAGCTTGTGGAGTATAGCGTGAACGATGTTGCAATGGAGGGCTTTACCCGCGATACGGTGAGCTACTCGCCATACGTCTACAACTCAAACCCTAATCGTTGGTCGCCGAAGAACCCTAAGCTTTACGACCTTATGCTCTATGTGAAGCTCAATGGTATTCTGCGCGAGTATATACCTCTAAAGGTGGGCTTTGTGGACTATGGCTATACAGATGATGGCAAGATTACTGCCTTTGGTGAGCCACTCGCGCTAAATAAGGCTACATACAACTCGGCAGGCGATAAAGCAACTGCTGAAAAGGAGATTAAAGCCTTGAAAACTAAGGGTATAAACTGTCTATGCCCCGACTATCCACAGCCTCGCTGGTTCTATGATATTTGCGATCGCGTGGGTATCTATGTCATCGACTGCGTGGCTATTTCGTCGCCTACAAATGCCGATAATCGTGATATAAATGGGACACCTGCTAATGCACCTTGGCTAATGGATGAGTATGTAGCTCGCGCACTCGCGATGTACTACCGCTCGCGCCACCACGCCTGCATCATCGCCTTCAGCCTTAGCAACTGCGATTCGGGCAATGGCTATAATATGTATAAGTGCTACGAGGCTCTAAAGGCGATTGGCGATAACCGCGCTATTATCTATCCATACGCAGATGGAGAGTGGAATAGTGATATATAAACTGCATGGAATAAAAGATATCTCAGGAGAGATTGGTTAGTAAATATGATAAACATTACTCATAGAAAAGGCACTCCCACAAGGAAGTGCCTTTTCAATCATTGATATAGGTATTGACTACCCTCTGCGTCTTAGTTTTACTACATTCTCCACATGGTGAGTGTGGGGGAACATATCTACTGGCTGGACTGCCAAAATCTCATACATATCGTTGAGCAGTGCAAGGTCGCGTGCTTGAGTCGATGGGTTACAACTTACATATACCATACGCTCGGGTGCTGCGCGCTTGATAACCTCCAACACTCGTTCGTCGACACCTGCGCGTGGTGGGTCGAGGATGATAACATCGGGGCGACCATTGCGGTTTACAAACTCGTCGCTAAGCACATCCTTCATATCGCCAGCATAGAATGTAGTGTTCTCGATACCGTTAATCTGGGAGTTGATAACTGCATCCTCAATAGCCTCTGGCACATATTCCACACCCACAACTTTCTTAGCGTGACGGGCGCAGAAGTTGGCGATAGTACCCGTACCTGTGTATAGGTCGTAGAGGGTATCATCAGCCTTAAGCTCTGCGAATTCACGTGTAACCTTATATAGCTCGTATGCCTGCTCGGAGTTGGTTTGGTAGAAGGACTTAGGTCCCACCTTGAATTGTAGTCCCTCCATCTCCTCAATGATATGGTCCTTACCCGAGAAGCAGATAGGCTCTCTATCGCCAAGCGAGTCGTTCCACTTGTCGTTAACCATGTATATAAGAGAGGTAATCTCTGGGAACTGCTCCTTGAGGTGCGACATTAGGGCGTTGATGCGCTCCTTGTCGTTCTCGTTGAAGACCACGATAACCATAACCTCGCCCGTAGAGGCGGTGCGGATGACCATTGTGCGCATAAGACCCTCATGGGCGCGAGCATTGTGGAATGAGTAGCCATTCTCGATGCAGAATGCCTTTGTAGCCAAGCGAATACGATTTGAAAGGTCAATCTGAAGGTGGCACTTATTAATATCGAGTACCTTATCGAAGCAGCCGGGGATGTGGAAGCCCACAGCTGGTGTAGACTCTATATCGCCCGCAGTGGCAATCTCCTCGTAGGTAAGCCAGCGCTTGTCGGCAAAGGTAAACTCCAATTTATTGCGGTACTCGCGTGTGCGCTCCGAGCCGAGACATGGGCGCACCTCGGGGATATCGAGGTGTCCGATGCGTACAAGCTGGTCCTCGACCTGCTTAGTCTTCTGCTTTAGCTGCTCCTCGTATGGTAGGTTCTGCCACTTGCAGCCACCGCAGATGCCGAAGTGCTCGCAGAAGTGGTCAACGCGTAGTGGAGACTTCTTCACGTAGCGTACCACAACACCCTCCATAAAGCGACGGTGGTGCTTGCGTATCTGCACATCCACAACATCGCCAGGTACGGTCATAGGCACGAAGACCACTTGGTTTTCGACCTTACCCATAGCCTTACCCTCGGCAGCAAGGGTTGTTATCTCTAAGCCCTCGATAAGAGGGTAGTCCTTTCTTCTCTTTCCCATAGTCTCTGCAATTAAAAAGCTTTTGTACGGTTCTCTTCGGCATCCTTCTCGAGGATATCGTCGCCCTCCCAGTCGAAATACTCGAAATTGTTGCACCCCACAAGGCTAAATCGGGTGTAGGTAATAGGCAGACCCATCGCTACGAACTTAGTCTCGTAGGCGGTCTTCACCGAGAGTACCTCGTCAGCATATCCCGAGCCGTAGATATCGTCGTTCTGCACCTCTGCATTAAGTCCCAATCGCTCGATAACGGCAGCAGTGTAGTTGTATAGGTGCTTGGAGTCGGTCTTAAGGTTTACTACGCCATTATCCTCCAACATACGCTTGTACTCGGCAAGGAACAATGGCGATGTAAGGCGCTTCTTGGCGCGACGGCTCTTAAGCTGTGGGTCGGGAAAGGTAATCCATATCTCCGCAATCTCGCCCTCGGCAAAGAATGAGCGGATGAACTCGATGCGGGTACGTAGGAAGCCCACATTCTCCATACCGCACTCTGTAGCGGTCTTAGCACCGCGCCACATACGCGCACCCTTGATATCGATACCGATGTAGTTCTTATCTGGGTTGCGCTCAGCAAGGGCTACGGTGTACTCGCCACGACCACAACCAAGCTCAAGGATGATAGGGTTGTTGTTGTGGAAGAACTCCTCGTGCCAGCAACCCTTCAACGGGTGGTCCTTGTGGAATATATCGTCGAACTCTGGCTGAACCATACACTTGAAGGTAAGGTTCTCAGCAAATTTTCTTAATTTATCCTTTCCCATGTGGATATCTCTTCGTTTGTTAAATCTTACTCCTAATTATCTACGTCGCTGATTACAATGCCTACCGAGCTAATGCCCTCAATAGCATTGTCGGGGCGCAGCCTAAAGAGGTAGCGACCCTTTGTTCCCAATATCACATTGCGCCTATAAGGGAATGTCTGCACCTCGGGTCGCATATCGGCAAGATGGGGTATGTGGATGGTAAATGGCTCCTCGCTAACCAACGAGTCGGGCGATACACAGAGGATGCTCAGCGCCACAGAGTCGGCAACATAGCCATTGTTGTAGCGCACGGCAATAGCTATATCGCGCTTACCAAGCGTGTCAGTATTGTCGTAGTAGAAATCCTCATACTCAGCCCAACAGCTGTGCGCAGGATTGTGCATCTCCACGCTGCGCTGGGGGGTGCCACACGCGAGCATTACAACAGCAATTACGACTAATGGTATGTATTTAAGTAGTCTACCCATAGCTGTTAGTTCTCCGAGTCAGAGTTATTGTTACCCTCCTTTGGTCGTCTGCCCTCCTGACGGTGGTTGTTGCGACCACGGTTGCGATTACGGTTGTGGTTGCGGTTAGGACGCTCTGTGCGCTCTGCACCCTCGCCCCCCTCAGCATTGCCAGCCGGTTTCTCTGAGTGCTCTGGCTTTTCAGTGCGCTCATGCTTCTCCGAACGCTCAGGTCTCTCCGCGCGCTCATGACGTCGTGGACGTTCTCTGCGCTCTTTGTTGAACTCTTTTCCGCCCTCTCTGTTCTCCTTTGGTGTTGTAGGCTCTGCGCTCTCGTTGCTCTCCTTTGCTGCACTCTCATTTGGAGTGTTCTGCTCGCCATTCTGCTTGTTATGACCCTTGTTGCGCTTGTTACGCTTGTTGCGGCGACCTTTGTTATCGAAGCGGTCGATGCGATCCTCATCGCTACGATATGTAGGCTCTACTGTTGGGCGCTCATCCTCCTCGCCAATAAGACTCTCTGGCTTCTCGCCAGCACGGTTCATTGCGATAATAGCCTTCACACGCTCGGTAGTGAGGGTTGTGAGGTTGGCGATGGTATTCTTGCTTGTAGAGAAGGACATAGTGCCTGCCAATGGGTCAATCTTAATTAGATGATACTCGCCATCGAGTGTTTGCAGTGGCTCACGAAGACGTGGTATGGTGCGACGCGCATCGGCATAGGCGTCGTACTCATACATTAGACAGCACTTCAACTTTGAACACTGACCCGCCAGCTTCTGTGGGTTTAGCGATATCTCCTGCATGCGGGCAGCATTTGTGGTTACGCTCGAAAAGCTTGGCATCCACGATGCACAGCATAGCTCTCTACCGCATGCACCAATACCGCCAATGCGTCCCGCCTCCTGGCGCGCACCAATCTGTTTCATCTCGATACGGATGTGGAAACGCTCGGCAAAGACCTTGATAAGCTCGCGGAAGTCGACACGCTGGTCAGCGATGTAGTAGAAGATAGCCTTCATCTTATCGCCCTGATACTCCACATCGCCAATCTTCATATCAAGACCCATCTCGGCAGCAATCTGTCGCGATGCAATCATCGTCTCATGCTCAAGGGCTATAGCCTCCTGCCAACGCTCAATATCGTATGGGCGAGCCTTACGGAATATCTTCTTAAACTCGCCATTGTGTGGGTTGAAGCCCACGCGACGCATCTGCTTAGCCACCATGTCGCCTGTAAGCGATACGATACCGATGTCATGACCAGGCTGAGCCTCGACCGCTACGATGTCGCCACGCTTAAGGTCTAAGTTGTTGACATTCTGGAAGTATGAGCGACGTGTATTCTTGAAACGTATCTCGTAGATGTCGGTAGGTATTGTATTTGGATACTCCTCCAACCAATCTACCTCGTGTATTTTGTAGCATCCCTCGACTGCCTTAGCTTCAATCTCATCGCCACAGTCGCAGAAGCAGCATCCGCGCCCCATTTCGGGCATATGTTTTTTATTACAACTCATTCTCTATATGTGTTCTCTTATAGTATAGACATAATTCGCGGTAAAGATAGAAAAAAAATGTGAAAAGTGAAAGGGAAACTTAGAAAAGTAAAAGAGTCTGAAGGGTATTTTCTTAGTTTTTAATAACCCCTTAGGATGCTTATGCTCCTTTTGCCCTTTTATTGCCATTCGCTCCTTTTACAGAAAGACAAAACGACGTCGGGTATCCATTGTTAATGACCACTAAAAAAGGCAACCACCATTCGGTAGTTGCCTTCCTGTGGACCCAGAGGGGCATGATCCCACGACCTTCGGATTATGAGTCCGCTGCTCTAACCAACTGAGCTATGGGTCCAACACATTCTGTGTTTTGTGGGTGCAAAGATAATATAAAAATCACAAAACACAACTACTATGCAATAAAATTTGTTCTACTTGCCAACTAATTATACAACAATTGCCTCTTTAATGTTATGAATTTTTCTAATATCCAAATTTTTATTACCTTTGTAGAGGATTGCGGAATACGCAGTTCCGTTTAGATGGCATTTAGGCTATTGCTTACTCAGTAAAACGACCAAAATTTACACACAGCAATAGGCACAATAAATGCTCATGCCTTATGGCGTGGGTTGTGCTTATGTGTGTATGGGTACTTGGTCGTCCCTTCTGAGAATAAGTGCACCCACGCTTCTCTTTTGAGTTAAACGGTTGTTATCTAACGGCAACAAGTGTGATGATACGATTAAATGTTTAACTTAAATCTTGAAATTATGAGTGGAAACATCTGTTAGATAGATTGTTAAATTGTGTTCTATAGGTGTTAGGATACAATTATAGTTGTTACCTTTAGCAACGATAATTTTAATGTGTTTTTGTATTTAAACTCTACATTTATCTATCTGCACAATCATAATGATATACCTTTATAAAAGTCGTCTTGAAATAATCGAGTAATGCAGTGGGGTAAAGTCGGAATAATATTGTATCTTTGCAGATAGGTAAAGCAAATAAATTTAGGTTATGAATACTATTCTAAGAATCGAAAATGTTACCAAAAGCTATACTGGACACAAAGCGTTGGACGATGTGTCGTTGGAGGTGGAGCGTGGTAGCGTCTATGGTTTGTTAGGTCCTAATGGTGCTGGCAAGACCACACTGATACGTGTTATCACACGCATTACAATGGCTGATTGCGGTCGGGTATTGTTTGATGGTAAACCGCTTACTGCTAATGATATATTTCAAATAGGATATATGCCAGAGGAGCGTGGCTTGTATAAGAAGATGCGCGTTGGTGAGCAGGCTATGTTCTTTGCCCGTCTCAAAGGTCTTGAGCGTAGCGAGGCGCAATGTCGACTACGTGCGTGGTTTGATAGGCTTAATATCAGCGACTGGTGGGATAAAAAGGTCGAAGATCTATCGAAGGGTATGGCGCAGAAGATACAATTTATTGCCACCGTAGTCCACGAGCCTAAGCTCCTTATCTTTGATGAGCCATTCTCAGGTTTTGACCCTATAAATGCCAATCTACTCAAGGAAGAGATTCTGGCGTTGCGCGATAGGGGTGCTACCGTAATTTTCTCAACACACAATATGGCTTCGGTAGAGGAGGTGTGCGACCACATCACCCTTATTAACAAGTCGCGAAACATCCTCTCTGGCTCTGTTGAGGAGATACGTCGCTCGGCGGGCAGTAATAACTTTGAGGTTGTACACAGTGGCTCGGACGATGAGCTAAGAGCAGCGTTGGGCGATAGGGCTGTAATGGTCGGTGAGAGTCGTGGTGTTGTGGGTGGTTACCGCGAGACTAAGATATATGTACCTAAAGATGAGGACTTAAAGGCAACGATAGCATCGCTTAACGATAGTTGTGGTTTGCGATCGCTGACGGAGGTTATGCCATCAATGAACGATATCTTTATCCGTGCCGTAAACGGAACGTTATAGTGGAGTAATAAGTAAATGATTATGAAGAAGATATATTTGATAGTGTCGCGCGAATATTTGGAGCGTGTACGCAAGAAGTCTTTTATAGTGGTTACGTTGCTGATGCCACTATTTATGATTGGTATGATGCTCGCGCCAACGCTTATGATGCTCTACAGCGGAGGCTCGGAGCAGAAGCGTGTTATGGTCGTAGACCGTTCGGGTGTGGTGGTAGATAGACTCTATTCATCGCCAGAGGTGGAGTATGTCGATGTCTCCGAGATGACTAAGGCGGAGGCTTGTGCAGTATATAACGATGAGGGTAAAGCCTTTGGTATCTTGTATATAGGCAGTGTTGTCGATGCCCGCGATTCGGTGCAGCTTATCACCAACACATCCTCGTCGATGATTCTTGAGGAGAATATCGCCAATCAGATATCCTCAATCATCGAGCAGGATAAATTGCTAAGCTACAACATAGAAAATATTGATGAAATATTGGCGAGTGTTAAGACTGATATCACGCTTAGCACCTACCTCAACGATGGTAGTGGCGAGGAGGCAACAATGGAGTCTACATCCTCGAGTATGAGCTACATCTTGGGCATCATCCTTGGTATGTTGCTCTATATGATTATCATCATCTATGGTCAGATGGTGCTTACCTCGGTTGTCGAGGAGAAGGCGAGCCGTGTGATAGATGTTATGGTTACTAGTTGTACACCATTCCAGTTGATGATGGGCAAAATCTTAGGCATTGCAGCTGTGGCGGTTACCCAGATTGCGATATGGGCATTATTGGTGCTTTCGGCATCTAAGTTCTTGTTGCCAGCACTTTTGCCTGCGGATGTGGCTATGACTAACGATGCGATGCTCTCGACTATATTAGGTACGCTTGGCGATGTGGGATATCTGGCGATGCTCTTTACCTATATGTTGCTCTTTATCCTTGGTGGCTTCCTGCTATATGCCTCGTTGTATGCCGCTGCAGGCTCTGCTGTGGATTCTGTGCAGGATGGTCAGCAGTACAACACAATTATAATGTTGCCTATTATACTCTCGATTATCGTGATGATGTCGGTATTCAATGACCCTAATTCGTCGCTGGCATTCTGGACATCGGTAATACCATTTACCTCGCCTATAGTGATGATGGCACGTATACCTTTCGGCATACCTACTTGGGAGATTTTGCTCTCGTTAGTATTGTTGTATGCCACCTTTATCTTCACTACGTGGCTCGCCTCGAAGATCTTCCGTGTTGGTATCTTTATGCACGGTAAGCGACCTTCGTGGAAGGAGTTGTGGCAGTGGATTAGGAGCGCATAATGTATAGTTTTTAGAATGTTGTGCTATATTCCCAAAAATATTGTATCTTTGCAAGATAAGAAATGCATATTCATATGATATCTATTGACGATATACGCAAACCTATTCTTGCCGACCTTGAGGCATTCGACGAGTTTGTAACCGACAACTTCTCTGCCGAGGGCGAGCTTATGCAGGAGATGCTTACCTATGCTCTATCATCGCGTGGTAAGGGCGTAAGACCCATACTTACAATGCTTTCCGCGCTGTTGCACGTCTCGAAAGATAGAGAGTTGGATGGCGAAGGCAAGGAGCGTAATTGTAGCAAACGTACCTATCTTGCAGCGATGCTTGTGGAGATGATACACACCGCCTCGCTTATCCACGACGACGTGTTGGACTCTGCTTCGGAGCGTCGAGGTCGTGCCTCGGTAAATGCGAAGTGGCAGTCGGATATGGCGATTATCCTTGGCGACTACATCCTTGCTCGCACAATGTCGATAGGTATGGCATCGGCACAGTACGATCTTATCTCATACATTGGCAACGCTATGGCGACGCTCTGCGAGGGTGAGGTTTTGCAGAGCCAGCACGCTAAGAACTTCGATACCAAGCGTGAGGATTACTTCGCCATCATCTACCAGAAGACGGCAAGTCTGCTCGGTGTGAGTGCTGCTCTTGGAGCCTTGTCGGTGGGTGCTAACCGCGAGGAGGTGGAGCGTATGCGTAAGTTTGGCGAGGCTATAGGTATGGCGTTTCAGATACAGGATGATATACTGGATTATAAGCGCGATAACAACACGGGCAAGCCTTCGAACAACGACCTTCGCGAGCATAAGATAACCCTTCCGTTGATTGAGGTTATGGAGCGCTCGGAGAGTGGCGAGAAGGAGGCGATGATCGCCCTATTGAAGCGCTGTGATAGCGACGAGAGCGCAGTTGATAAGCTCCATAATATCGTTGTCGAGCGTGGTGGTGTGGAGTATGCCGCTACTACCATGCAGGCATATATCCAGCGCGCTATGCACCTCTTGGCGAAGTTCGACGATACACCATATCGCGAGTCGCTGTTGAAGTTGTGTGCCTTTATTGCCGAGCGCGACAGATAATTCAACAAAAAACTATAAACAACTAATAAACTAAGTGCTATTATGAACAAGCAGAAGAGTGGTAATCTATTGGCAATTATCGTGATGATATTGCTCTTTGGTATGATTTCATTTGTTACAAACCTCGCTTCGCCTATGGGCGATGTGCTTAAAAACCAGTTTGGTGTAGCCAACTGGATGGGTACTCTCGGCGTCTTTGCGAACTTCATCGCTTACGCTGTTATGGGTATCCCTGCGGGTAACCTTCTCCAGAAGCGCGGTTATAAGTTTACTGCCCTTGCAGCTGTTGCTGTGGGATTCACTGGCGTTGGTGTTCAGACCATCGCGGGCTTGCTTACTGGCAACCTCGCCTTTGGTATCTACCTTCTTGGTGCCTTTATAGCTGGCTTCTCGATGTGTATGCTCAACATCGTTGTAAACCCTATGCTTAACAAGCTCGCAGGTGGTGGTAACCGTGGTAACCAGCTCTTGCAGATTGGTGGCTCGTTCAACTCATTTATGGGTACAGCGGTTATCTTTCTTACTGGTGTCTTCGTGCCAAGCATCGTGGATGCTGAGATTAAGCAGGTATTCCCATTGATGTTTATCGCGTTGGCTATCTTTGCTGTGGCATTTGTGGTTATTACCTTCACTCAGATTCCTGAGAGCGCACCACAGGTTGCCGAGCGTAAGGAGGTGTCTAAGGTCGGTCCTATGTCGTTCCGCCACTTTGTGTTAGGCGCTGTGGCTATCTTTATATATGTAGGTGTAGAGGTAGGTATTCCTAACGTCTTGCAGAAGTGGTTGCAGAATGGTGGCTTGAGTGTTGAGAGCGGTGCTGAGGGTATCGCTGCTACTGTGGCTGCAACATATTGGTTATTGATGTTGGTAGGTCGTCTTACAGGTGCTGCTCTTGGTGCTAAGGTATCGGCTAAGAGTATGCTTACAGCAGTATCTGTTTTGGGTCTTGTGTTGGTGTTGGGTGCTATGTTCCTCGACCCTGCAAATAGCGTAAACCTACCAGTATTTATGGGTACTGCGGGCTTTGGTATCGCTAACGTACCAGTTAACGCGGCTTTATTAGTGTTGTGCGGTCTCTGCACATCGGTTATGTGGGGCGGTATCTTCAACCTCGCTGTTGAGGGTCTTGGTAAGTACACCGAGAAAGCATCAGGTATCTTTATGGCATTGGTTTGCGGTGGTGGTATTCTTCCACTCCTTCAAAACTATGTTGTAGACCTTACTGGCAACTACCTTGTAAGCTACTGGGTTATCGTTGCAGGTCTTGCCTTCTTGCTATTCTATGCTTTGGTAGGCTCGAAGAACGTGAACAAGGATATCAAAGTAGATTAGTTAGGAGCTAATCCTATTATAAATATGAGCTGTCTGGCGAATACGCTGGACAGCTCTTTTTTTGTTCAAAATAGGGGGCGGGTAAATGCAAAATATGGCGTTTATGCGCAAATAAATAGGCTTCGCGGGGTGAAAATTGGTCGATAGGTAGAATTGTGCTTTTATCTTTCAGAATAATTTTGTTATTTTGTGGTTGGTCTCGAGTGTGAGAAACAAAATGTGAAGTATGGAAAAGATAATCGAGCAGATGAATATCAAGAAACTGCCAGAGGATAATGTGGTAGTAGGAGAGGATCTTGCGTTGTTCTCGTTTAAGCACTTTATCGATGAGTTGAAGGCAAACGAGCCACGCAAGCTACAGCGTGCAGCAATCGTGCTATGTACCTCGGGAAGCTGTCGACTAAAGATTAATCTTGAGGAGTACGAGATTAAGGCGCCACAGCTTATAACTCTTATGCCTGGTCAGATATTTGAGCTTCTCTCAGATGTAAACGACCTTGAGGGTTATGTAATATCGCTATCTAAGAGATTTATCGATAAGGTAAATCTCCCTGGCTGGCAACATCAGTATATGAAGATGTACAACAATCCGATTACAGATATCGACCAAGATATGCTCAACTCGTTGCGCATCTTCTACGCTATTCTATATCGCGCGGCTACAAACAGCAAAAACCCATTCCGCCAGCAGATTATTGAGAATCTTATCAGCGTATTCTATTACGGTGGCGTCTCATCTTTCGATAACGATACCGAGCCGAACCTTAAGTACAAGAACCATATCGTCGCCAACTTCCTTGAGCTTGTGCAGCAGCACTACCGCGAGGAGCGACTAATACAGTACTATGCGGGTCGTCTCTGCATTACCCCTAAGTATCTCTCAAAACTTGTTAAGGAGCATACTGGTCGTGCCGCAACCGACTGGATAGAGCAGCACGTCATCCTTGAGGCGCGTGCTATGCTGCAGTCTACCGACCTCTCTATTCAGCAGATCGCTACAACTCTTAACTTCCCTAACCAGTCTTTCTTCGGTAAGTATTTTAAGCGAGCGACGGGTGTCGCGCCGAAGCAGTATCGAACGGTCAAGTAATTTCTCGCGATAAGGGGTCATTCTCGCAAGAAATTGGGTTGTGGTGCTTGGGTAAGGTTTGTGTTGTTAAAAGGCGTTGCCTTTTTTGATAAGGGGCTAAAGGGTCCTAAAGGGGACCAAAGAGGGACAAAATAATTAGTAATGGGTATAGAGTAATTAGTAATAGTTAAAAGGCTGTGCCTTTTTATATTTTACCCTTTTAAGCCCTTTTCTGCCTCTTTCTGCCCTTTGGTATCAGACGCAGTAATTATAACATGCGAAGCGCACCATACCTTTGAGGCAAAACTTCGCAAAGTTCAGTTTTATCCGTTCACGGTTCTGTTTATATCGTCAAACATCTTTGTTATCTATGCGCGTGCGGTGCATAGATATGTGTGATATGTCGAAAATCGTTGACAAAATTATGCAGTTTGCTTAAAAAGCCGTACATTTGCACACTCAGTAGTATGAGAATGAATACATTATTTACTATAATTATTAACTTTTATGAAAAATTTTAACCGCGCGCTTTGCGCAATTTTTGCCTTCGTTGTGGCTATCTCAATGGGTGCATGTACTGACCCAGGTGTAGATGGTGGCACTACAAAGGTAACAAAGACGCTTTCATCTTGCACCCCTACTCCTATCGGTGCTGAGGTGGTTTTTGAGACATCGAATGTTAAGGAGATCGCATACATGGTGCGTGACACTGAGATCAAGGCTCCTGCGATTTTCCAGGGTGGTAAGAAGGTAACAGTATCTAAGCCTTCAACTACTATTACTATCACAGGTCTTGAGTCTGAGACTCTCTACACTGTATTCTTCGCTTTCCGCGATGTTAACGACAGCATCGTTGAGGATACTTACAAGGTTGAGTTTATGACAACAACCTATGGCGATAGCGTATTGACCGTTGTTGACCGTATGTACGATGGTTACAAGGTTCATATCCAGGTGCCAGATGATGTTAAGGCTAAGGGTAACGCTTTGCGTTATGCACAGAGCTCTATGCCTATGTACAACTATGCTAAGCAGCAAGGTAGTATGGAGATTGATATGCTCCTTTACAATGCTGGTCAGTACACTACTAAGGATAAGCTCGTTATCTACGATGAGTACCATAGCATCGAGCGTGATGAGAATGGCGAGATTATCTACGATGAATCTGGTAACACTGCAGAGTATGCAGATCCAATCGTACCAGGTGAGCCTTGCTACTTCCTTGTAGGTGAGTACTCATATATGAATGATAAGGAGATGCGTCTTGTTTACGCAGATCAGGATGGTGATGGCATTAAAGAGATCTTCACTGTAAACGACGAGCTTTCATACTTGGAGAATAGTTTCTGGTGGTTCCCTGCAGGTTGGCCGCTAGGCTACTATATGCCAGTATACGATTGGGAGCGTTGGATTGCAGAGGCGAATACTGATAGCTACGATCCTGAGAAGTATTGGAATGGCTACTACGAGCGTATCTATATTGAGACTCTTCAGCCAGAGATTATTGAGAATGGTGTAGAGATTGTGGTGACAGATAAGACTCCAAAGGAGGCTTGTATCACTTTCACTGCATCAGATGAAATTGCACAGTACTGCTACCTTGTTTGTACTGAGAGTGAGTATGAGACTCAGATTCTTCCACTTCTTGAGAATAATGAGGATCACTTGCGTTGGTTCACAGGTTCATACTTCGCTATGCGATCATTTGGTATCGTAACAACAGCAGATCCGATTTCAGAGCAGTGGTTGACAGACTGGTTCGTTGATACTAATGGTATGGCAGGTCAGACTATCCGTGTATTGGTTGCAGGTCTTGGTAATGGTGAGGGTACAAAGCAGAGCTTTGACACTATGACATTCACTTTGCCAGAGATTACTCTTCCAAAGCCTGAGGTTGTAGTTTCTCCAGTGAAGACTGACGACCCATATAACGTAACATTCAACATCAAGAACCCTAACTACGATACTAACAAGATTCAGGAGGCTATCTTTGCTTGTGACTATGTTCGTGAGTTCGATCGTGGTCTTTCAGAGGGTTATACATCACTCCTTAAGAGCCTTAACTTTGAGGGTAGCCCTAACGTATTCTCTAAGTATGTCATCGACCAGATTAACTCTGAGGCAGGTTTCGACTTCACAGTACCATCACGCGATGCAGCTACTTCTCGTCTTGCTGTTCTTGTTTACAACTGGGAGGGTTCGTCTAACAACCCAGATGAGTCTGGTTCACCAGCAGTTGCTGAGAACACAACACCTAATGCAAACTATCCTACTCGTGTAGAGTCTGATCTATTCGATAAGCTTCAGGGTGAGTGGATTGCATCTGCACCTATGAAGAACTATGTTGTTGAGACAGATGCCGATGGTAACTCTACTGGTAACTATACATACTCTGATGCTGGTACATTCCAGTCTCCAGTAACTATCATGGGTGGCCTATCTTGCCCATCTACTATGCCTGAGGAGGTTTGGGCTATCTATAAGGCTGCAGGTATGAGCCGTGATGAGGCAGAGGAGCTTTACGATGAGTTGGTTTCTTTGACTAAGTGGTACAACAACCGTACTCGTGGTTTCAACCGTCTATTGTGTCTTGGTTTCAACTTCGCTGATGCTGAGTACTTACTCGATATGGTAGCTACTCCATACGACTTGTTCACTATGGAGGACTACTCAGTAAGCCAGGTAAGCTATATGTTCTACGACTTCGGTCCAAAGTGGAACCTTGAGATTGATGCTGATGGTAGCGTATGGTTGCCTATCAACATCGCGATGGAGTACCCATTGGAGGCATTCAACTTCGGTCTTGATTACACATTCTACATGTTGGCTGTAGGTGAGTCATACTACCTTGGTGGCGACCTTGTAGACGCTGCTGGTAACACTACTTTGAAGGCTCGCTTCCCAGTAGAGGTGTCTGCTGACTACAACACTATCACTATCAAGCCTATCGAGTACACCGATCCTTATGGTACTAAGGAGTACTTCTACCCTTGTGTAGCTCAGCTTACTAATGGTCAGGCTACTCCACTTAACCCACGCATTAAGGGTGATATCGTTCTTAAGCGTAATACAACTGGTAAGGCCGTTAAGGCTAACGCACCTGTTGCTAACGGTGTTCGTCAGTCTGTTTCATCACTTGGTAAGGCTCCAGTTCCAATGGCTCGTCCACAGTTCTCTATGACACCAATTGAGAATATCAAGCCTATCAAGCGCAACGTTCTTGAGAACAAGATCGAGCCAGGTATCGAGGCATACCACAAGCGTGCGACTGCAGCGGTTAAGGCTTACTACGGCATCAAGTAAATTTCTTGTGAATTTCTTGTGATAAGGGGTCATTCTCGACCTCTCAATCCAAAGAGCGAATGGGCAGTACGCCAAGTACAGCCCATCCGCTCTTTCTCTTTATCGAGGCCAAGCCTGACTCCTTCTGACAAGAAATTGGGTTGTGGGGCTTGGGAAAGTTTGTGTTGTTAAAAGGCGTTGCCTTTTTATATTTTACCCTTTAAGCCCTTTTCTGCCTCTTTCTGCCCTTTGGTATCAGGCGTAGTAATCAAATCTCCGTGCGAAGCACACCTTACTTTTGAGGCAAAACTTCGTAATGCCTCGACTTTGATATGGCTTGGTAGAGCAACTTTGCTTGCTCTACAAGCCGTAGCAAAGTACAGTTCTCAGTTTTCACCTTTCATTTTATTTACTATCTTTGTGAAAAATACAAAACTATACGACTATGGCAGATAACTATCTCGAGAAGAAGATGGAGGATTATAAGGCGGCACAGCCCGTAAAGCGACGCACAGCAACATTGCGCAGACTACTTCTAAACAATCGTAGCTACCGTGGCTATGATGTCTCGTTTAAGGTGCGCGAAGACCAACTACACCGTATAATTGAGGTGGCGACACTATGTCCCTCAGCGCGTAATCAGCAGGTGTTGCGCTTCCGTCCAGTGTTGGGCGAGGAGGCGACCACAGTGCTACGCCACATCCGTCTTGGTGGTGCACTGCCAGAGTTGCATCTCCCATTTGAGGGTACAGAACCTAACGCCTTTATCGTAATTTGCTCTACGGTGGAGGAGTCTAAGTATGTAGATATAGATCTTGGCATCGTAGCGCAGTCGATGCTTTTGCAAGCGGTGGAGATAGGTCTGGGTGGTATCTGCATCGGTGCTTTCGACCACGAGCCTATTAAGGAGCTCCTAAATCTTAAGTATGAGCCAGTGTTGGTATTGGCAATAGGTAGACCAAACGAACATATTGAGTTAAAGGAGTGTCGTGAGGGTGATGTGTTGACCTACTACCGCGATGGCAATACTCATTATGTGCCTAAAATCTCGATTAACGACCTAATACTAAAGTAGTATGTGTAGAGCTATTTTATCAATATTTATGGCTGTGGTGGCTTTTGTAGCCACTGCGCAGGAGTATTGGGAGCGCCCTGAAGTCTTCGAGGTGAACAAGCTCCCTGCCCGAGCTACGCTTACGCCGTATGCTACTCTTGAGGAGGCTCTTGCGCGCGAAGACTCGGCGTGGGTGCAGGATATAAGTGGCGCGTGGAAGTTCCACTGGAGCGCTACGCCTGACGATGCCCCCAAAAACTTCGAGGAGGTAGGATACGATGACTCGGCGTGGGGAACTATATCTGTACCAGGTAACTGGGAGATAAATGGTTATGGTGTACCTATCTACACCAATGTAACATATCCATTCCCTAAGAACCCACCATTTATACCCCACGACGATAACCCTACGGGGTGTTATCGCCATAGCCTTGATATACCTTTGGCGTGGGCGGGTCGTAGGGTAGTGCTACACTTCGAGTCTGGACTCGCAGCGATGTACGTTTGGGTAAATGGCATCGAGGTAGGCTATGCTGAGGGTACTAAGAGCGCTGTTGAGTTCGATATTACAGATATGGTTAAGGTTGGTGCTAATACCTTAGCTGTAAAGGGCTTACGCTGGGCTGATGGCTCATATCTCGAGGATCAGGATTTCTGGCGCTTGTCGGGCTTCGATAGAGGTGTTAAGGTATACGCTACGGATAGAGTGCATATAGCAGATATGTTCGTTATTGCCAACCTCGATAAAAATTATAAGAGTGGTGTTTACTCCTCTACCGTTACCATAGACAATGGCTCTGATGCTACGTTTAGTGGCTCTGTGGAGCTACAAGTTGTAGATAAGTCGGGCAAGGCTGTGGCGAAGTTTAGCAAGGGTGTTACCATCCCTGCGGGTGAGGCTAACGATGTGGAGTTTGCGCGTAATATTGCCAAGGTGGCGCTATGGAGCTATGAGCAGCCAAACTTATATACTACCGTTGTGGCGTTACGTGGAGCTAATGGTGCTATTATCGAGGCTACATCATCTCGTACAGGCTTTAGAAAGGTGGAGATACGAGAGGGTCAGCTACTTCTAAATGGCAAGCATATAATGATTAACGGAGTCAATCTCCATGAACATAATCCTGCTACGGGCCACGTTGTAGATAGGGAGCTAATGTTGAAGGATATAGCCCTTATGAAGCAATTTAATATCAACGCTGTGCGCACAAGCCACTACCCACAGCCTACGGAGTGGTACGACCTCTGCGATGAGTATGGTATTCTGCTTGTTGACGAGGCTAATATCGAGGCGCATGGCTGCGGTACGGACTACCATAGTTCATACCCCGATTTCCATCCGTCGCATCGCGAAGAGTGGAAGGGTGCGCACCACGACCGTGTGCGTGCAATGGTGGAGCGCGACAAGAACCACCCCTCTGTGATTATTTGGTCGATGGGTAACGAGAGTAGCGATGGCGAGGTCTATGGCGAGATGTATGAGTGGATACATAAGCGCGATAAAACCCGTTTTGTGCAGTTGGAGCAGGGCTATGGCGGTGCGCATACCGATATTATCTGTCCTATGTACCCCGATATGAACGTCTTTAGGCGCTATGCCGCGCGAGAGAATATGCGCAAGCCATATATTATGTGTGAGTTCGCCCATGCCATGGGTAACTCTACGGGTAATTTCCGTGAGTTCTTCGATATTATGGAGGGGCATCCACATATGCAGGGGGGCTTTATCTGGGATTGGGTGGATCAGGGCATCGATGCTGTAGGGCGTGATGGTCGCCACTACTGGGCGTATGGTGGCGACTTTGGGGCGTGGATGTATCCTAACGATGAGAACTTCTGTTGTAATGGTGTTGTCTCGCCCGACCGCACACCTCATCCAGGATTGTATGAGGTTAAAAAGGTCTATCAGGATATAGAGTTTGAGTTGCTGCAAAATGGCAAGCTCCGTATCCATAACAATTATCTATACAACAACTTAGCCGATTATATTATTGCTTATGAAGTATTATGCGAAGGCGACGTAGTTCTACGCGAAGAGTTGCCTATCCTTAAGTGCGCGGCGGGTTGTAGTGTCGATGTTGCGCTTAAAACATGGGAGCAGCAAGCTGGTAAGGAGTATATGCTCAACCTATATGCCTTGCAGCGCGAGGAGCATACGATGATTCCTGAACGCCATATTGTGGCATCGGAGCAGATTGCGTTAAGCGACTACGACTACAAATATTCAGCACCAGAGGGTAAGCTAGAGGTGGAGCGTGGCGATGGCTGGTTGGTGGCATATGCTGGCGATACTGGGGTCTTGTTCAATACTAAGAGTGGTCATTTAGAGCGCTACGTTTCGGGAGATAGGAATGTGATGATGCAGTTGCCAGAGCCTTGGTTCTGGCGCGCCCCAACCGATAATGACTTTGGTGCAGGCTTCCAGCGTACGGCAAATGTATGGCGCACAAATCGTGGTCGCACGGTGGACTCTGCCATCGAGGAGTATGAGGATAGAATCGTTGTGCGCAATGTGCGCGAGATAGTCGACGCTCCATCGCTCTTTACCACAACATATACCTTTATGGCGGATGGTGCGCTTAAGGTAGAGGTCGTTTGGGAGCGTAAGGGTGAGTTTGTGCCAGAATTGCCACGCCTCGGTATGCGTATGATACTGCCTGAGAACTATACAAACCTAAAATACTATGGTCGTGGTCCTTGGGAAAATTACGAGGATAGAAAGGAGTCCTCGTTTGTGGGCATCTACGAGCAATCTACATCGGAGCAGTTGTTCCCATACGTTCGTCCTCAGGAGTCGGGCAATAAGTGTGATGTGCGCTGGCTGGAGCTTACTGATAGCGAGGGCGTAGGTCTACGCATCGAAGGCTTACAACCGTTAAGTATCTCGGCGATGCCATATCGTGCAGAAGATCTCGATCCAGGACTTACCAAGAAGCAGATGCACTACTCCGACATCGAGCCACGCCGTGAGGTTGTTCTTAATGTCGACCTTGCTCAGCGCGGTGTAGGTGGCGATAATACTTGGGGTGCGCAGCCTCACGATCCATATCGTCTGACGGCTGATAGGTATGAGTACGGATATATTATTCGCCCTATAGCGCTGTGACTCTAAAAAAATCAGGGGGTTAAGTCTTAAACTAAACGATTACACAAAATAGTAGAGATTATATTTATTGTGTATAATAAATATAGGCGTGTCCTTCGGGGCACGCCTATTCTGTTTCTATGTGGGAGGGTTACTCCTTAACAAGTACGATGTAGTCGTTACCTGCCAAAGTTACGCTGTGGGATGAGCCGAGCTGAACCTTCTCATCTGTCATAAGGTTGGTCCACTCGCCTGTGTTAGGAACATTTACAGTAGTTGTTGCCTCGCTGTTTGTGAAGTTAGCCACAACAATAACCTTATCCATAACAAGAACTTTACCGCTCATATTTGCATCACCAACAGTCCAAGTGTGTACATCTAAAGTCTCCTGACCATAGTAGTCCTGGTGGCTTGTACGCCAAGTGATAACCTTTGACAATGCGTCGTAGATAGCCTTACGGTCTGGGTTGTTGAGGTAGTTCCAGCGTACTGGCTTACGGTGTGTACGATACTCGTCGCCGCTGCCCACAACACCCTTGTCGTTAGCGTTGATAGATACGTCGTAGCCAAGCTCACCAAACTGCCACATCATCTTTGGATATGGAGTGAGGAAGTGGAAGGCATAGACTGCCTGAACACGCTTAGAGATAACAGGCCAGTTGTTCTTAACCCAGCTCTGACCGTATGTATTAGCCTTGTAAACGATACGCTCCTCATCGTGAGTCTCGATATTGTTGATGCGACCCTTCTTGAAGTCGGCAAAGCTACTCTTGTTGCTGCCAGTCCAGCCCATTACAGTCTCCATATAACCATTCATAGCGTTGTTGTTCCAGCAGAGTGCGCCTACGCTGTTGTAGAGCTCAGACTCCTCATTTACTGCGCAGAAGTGCTCGAAGATGATATATGCATCTGGCTCTACGGCGCGGATAGTGTTAGCATAGCCCTTCAAGATGCCGATACGCTCTGCAGAGTAACCTCCAGCATCGTAGTTGCTTGGGTGCTGAACGAAGCCCTTAGTAAGGTCGAAGCGGAAACCGTCAACATTGTACTCCTCCAACCAGAACTTCAAGACATCGTTGAAGTACTCCTTAGTACCCTCGTATGTGTGGTTGAAGTCGTGGTAAACGCTGAAGTTGTGTGTTGCGTCTACATTGAAGAATGGGTTGTTTGAAGCAGTCTTGCTACCGTTCCACCACATCTTAGCATATGGGAAGAGACCAGTTGCGTGGTTGAACACAACGTCTACGATAACTGCGATACCGCGCTTGTGGCACTCGTCGATAAATCTCTTATAGTCCTCCTCAGTACCGTAAGCCTTATCAGTAGCGAAGTAGAAGCAAGGGTTGTAACCCCAAGAGTCGTTACCGTCGAACTCCTGGATAGGCATAAGCTCGATAGCGTTGATACCCAAAGTCTCAAGGTAGTCGAGCTTCTCGGTTACGGCGTTGATAGTGCGCTGCTCTGTGAAGTCGCGGATAAGCAACTCGTAGATAGCCAAAGAGTTCTCCTTTGGACGATCGAAGTCCTCAACCTCCCATACATACTCTACAGGGTTAAGCTCGAATACTGATACGATGTCTGAAGTGTATGCAGCTGGGTATGGCTTAAGATCTGGATATGTAGAGGTAATATACTTGTCGTTCCAAGGATCGAGAATCTTTGTAGCGTAAGGATCGCCAATCTTGATAGACTTATCTACGAAGTACTGGTAGCCATACTCAACGCCCTCCTCAAGACCTGAGATTGTGATCCAGAAGTAGTTACCATCACGCTTCATCATATACTCGTTAGATGGAGCATAGTTGTTGAAATCGCCAAGAAGGATTACAGACTCCTTACCTGGAGCGTATAGTACGAATGTAGCCTCGTTGCCGTTGATGGTTACACCATTCTTAGCGCCTGCAGGGCGTGGTTCGCTTGTAGTTGTACCCAATACAGATACCTTAATGCTTGCCTCAACCTCGTCGATGCCATCAGTAGCTACTGCACGGAAGGTGATATCCTCAGCCTTGGTAGGGGTAACACGGTACTCGATAGAGCTATCAGATGTCTTAGCAACAGACTTGTCGTTCTGATAAAGTGTCAATGATGTAGCCTTCTGGCTCTTAACTACAACGTAGCACTCGTTACCAATTGTTAGGAATGAGCCATCCTTAGGAGATGTGATATATACACCAAGACCCTCCTCTACAGTGTTGATAAAAATATCGTTGCCGTTATCCTTAACCTCCTTAGAGCCATCTGCAGAGCGGAATACAAATGCAAGAGACTTAATCTTCTCTGTAGCAGGAACGTTGTAGTAAGCACGAGGACCACCCTTAATAGTAAGAGTCCAAAGGTTGTTTCCATGCTTCTTTAGTTTGCACTCTGGCTTATTCTCAGTCCAGCCAGCTTTGGTATATCTCCAGTTGCTTGAAGATGCACTTTTGTCAGTAAGTACACCAGTGTGAGCATATACATCGCCAGAGAAGTTCTCGATAGCAGTACCCTTACCGTTGAGGATAATGGTTACAGTCTCGGTTGTCTCCGCAAGGATGATGTCAGGGTTAGAGGATACAAGAGGGTAAGACTTTGTTTCATCAAGGACGAAGTCGCTACCGCCAGCATTTGGATTGTTAGGGTTGTCTGTTGGCTCATCGTTAGTACAAGCCGAGATAGACAATGCCACCATGATGGCGAGCATCAAATAACGAAATACTTTCATCTCAGTAGAGTTTTTTATATGTTAAATTTATGATATTTCCATTGGTTATCACTTTCTACTCTGAGTATGTGCGTGCGTACACGCGCATAATCGTTACAAAGTTAGACAAAATATGCCATAGATACAGAAGCACCACCAAGCATTTTTGCCCGATGGTGCTATTTATTGGTTGAATGGTCTGATTACAACTATGAGTGGATGAGGTATTCCTCTAATTTTCTGCGCCATTCATCTGGCATTGACACAGTCTGCTGTGTCTCGAAATCGAAGGCTACCATCACGGAGCTACTCTCCGTAAGGCATCTCTCGCCACACATAATGCGCTGGTGGAGAGTCATACTCTTGTTACCCAAGCGTGATACATCTGTAACCACCACAATATCATCCGTAAGGCGCACTTGACCGAAGTAGTCGGTATGTGTCGATGCTGTTATGATGCGTAGCTTGTCGAATACACCAGTAACGCCCAAGACCTTAGTGTAGAAGTCGGTTTTGCCCATATCGAAGTAACTCTGTTGCCAGATGTTATTCACGTGCATAAAGGAGTCAACATCCGAAAAACGCTTCTGTACGGGTGTGATAAGCTGCTTATTCATAAAGTGCTAGCTTCTAATAATTTCAACTTCTCCACCTTCGCCAAATGCGATTATAGAGCTTGGCTTAAGTGTAGGCTTGCCCTCGAAACGAGGGTTGACTACATAGTCTACACCATTTATAATCTCTTCGGCAACCTCCTTAAGACGCTTTGCAGCAGGCTCGCCCGAGATATTCGCTGATGTCGATACGATAGGCTTACCAAACTTACGTAGCAGTGCCTGACAGAAGTCGTGCTGTGGAACACGCACACCGAGAGTCTTGCTCTCTGGGATAAGGTTTGGTGCTACACCTACAGCGCCTGGAAGAATCGCGGTGAGAGGTTTGTCCGAAAGCTCCATAACCTCGAACGCAATACCTGGAGCACGGTTTACATAGCGCACAATCATATCAGCATCACGACAAAGACAGAGCATAGAGTGCTTATCTTCGCTGCGCTTAAGAGCATATACCTTTGCCACAGCCTCCTCGTTAGTTGCATCACAGCCGATGCCCCATACCGTGTCGGTAGGGTAGAGAATGAGACCACCTGCACGGAGTACTTCAATACATTTATCTACAGCTTTCTGCATACTTAACTACTTTTTCATTAATTCGTTGAAGCAGTGGCGACAGATTGGTTGATATGTGTCGTGTGCACCCAATAGAACCTGCTTGTCATCCGATGTGAGACGGTGTGAGTGGTGCGCAAGGTCGCCACAGCGGACGCAGATGGCGTGTACCTTAGTTACATACTCTGCTGTGGCCATAAGTGCTGGCATAGGTCCAAATGGAACACCCATATAGTCCATATCCAAGCCAGCTACGATAACGCGGATACCGCTGTCGGCAAGTTTTCGACAGACCTCGACAATACCATCATCAAAGAACTGTGCCTCGTCGATACCTACAACGTCTACATCCGAGGTCATAAGTAGGATGTTCTGTGCCGACTCCACTGGTGTCGATTGGATAGCGTTTGAGTCGTGCGATACTACCTCCTCCTCGGAGTAGCGCACATCTATCGAAGGCTTGAAAATCTCCACCCTCAAATTGGCAAACTGCGCACGCTTCATACGGCGGATAAGCTCCTCTGTCTTGCCCGAAAACATCGAGCCACAGATAACTTCAATCCAGCCCTTATGCTTGTTGTTTTCTAAAAACATATCTCTTTTATCTTTATGCTATTGTTTTATATATCAATGTTTTGTGCTATTCGTCCAAACGGATAATCTTTGCGCCAAGGGCATTAAGACGGTTGTCGATATCTCTGTAGCCACGGTCTATCTGCTCCACATTCTGAATAGTACTTGTACCCTCTGCACTCATCGCTGCGATAAGGAGTGCTACGCCCGCACGAATATCTGGGGATGTCATATTCGCAGCACGCAAAGGCAAGCGATGGTCAAGACCTATGACAGTAGCACGGTGTGGGTCGCAAAGAATAATTTGTGCCCCCATATCGATAAGCTTATCTACGAAGAAGAGACGGCTCTCGAACATCTTCTGGTGGATAAGCACCGAACCCTTAGCCTGTGTTGCAACAACAAGGAAGATAGAGAGTAGGTCCGGTGTGAGACCTGGCCATGGAGCATCGGCGATGGTCATAATCGAGCCATCGATAAAACTCTCGATGCTATAGCTCTCCTGCGTAGGGATGTAGATATCATCGCCGCGTTGCTCGAAACGAATACCCATACGAGCAAACTGCTGTGGTATGATACCGAGGTTTTCGTATGATACGTTTTTGATTGTAAGCTCCGAGCGAGTCATCGCAGCCATACCGATAAAGCTACCAACCTCAATCATATCTGGAAGCATTGTATGCTCCGTACCGCCCAACTCCTTAACACCATCAATAACAAGAAGGTTAGATGCTATACCAGAGATTTTTGCACCCATACGGTTAAGCATCTTACAGAGCTGCTGTAGATATGGCTCACACGCAGCGTTGTAGATAGTTGTGCGACCCTCGGCAAGGACGGCTGCCATAACGATATTTGCAGTGCCAGTAACAGAAGCCTCGTCAAGAAGCATATATGTACCCTTTAGGCGCTTAGCCTCCACGGTGTAGAACTCATCGCTAATGTCGAAGTTGAATGTTGCACCAAGCTTCTGGAAACCAAGGAAGTGGGTGTCGAGTCTGCGACGTCCAATCTTGTCGCCACCAGGCTTAGGCATAAAGCCCACGCCATAGCGAGCCAACAATGGACCAATCATCATAACCGAGCCACGCAAACGGCGACAACGCTTGTGGTAGTCGGCAGTGCGTAGGTAATCCAAGTCGATATTCTCTGCCTGAAGAGCAAAGCTATCCTCAGAAAGTTTCTCTACTATAACGCCCATCTTGCCCATCAGCTCCAATAGCTGCATCACATCTGCGATGATAGGTACATTGTGCAAAACTACGCGCTCTTTGGTTAGTAACGCTGCGCATATAATTTGAAGTGCTTCGTTCTTAGCACCTTGAGGTACGATTTCACCCTTTAGGCGGTATCCGCCTTCAACTACAAACTTTGCCATAGTGATAATTTTTTCCAAAGGTAGTAAAATTTTCTATTCGGAGCAAGATTATCTATTGTGAGAAGAGAGAATTTTGTGATGGATTTTAACAGAAAGGCTCAACTTTGTCTAAAAAACCTAAAAACTTTTTTTGTGTTTTGAGTTTTTTATATATCTTTGCCCCGTATTTAATAAAGACAATAAGCTTTAATATATGACACAGAAGGAGATAATAGTTCGTGAGGCGGCAAAGATGTTTATGGCGGAGGGCGTAAAGTCGGTGCGCATGGATGATATTGCTCGTGAGCTAAGTGTGTCTAAACGAACACTTTATGAACTTTTTGGCGACAAAGAGGAACTTATCTACGAGGCTATATGCCACTTTGTAGAGGAGGCTCATATGCGTCGTAGCGCTATCTGTAGCGAGGTGGATAATGAGTTGGAGGCGATGCTTGTGTCGTTGCGCGATATGATTGCGCGCGCACCTGAGGTGGCACGAGTACGTCGCAACCTTGAGCGTTTCTATCCGAAGGTGAATATGCGTTTGGAGGCAAATGGTATGATGCGTTCAAAGAACGAACTAAGAGAGTGGCTTGCAGCATCCATCGAGCGAGGCTATCTTACCCCTACTGCAAACTGTGATTTGGTGGTCGATGTGTTGCACAACTGCGTGCAGGGTATGTTAGTTGTAGAGTATAGCGACGACACCCGCTCGGCGAATGTGGTGTCGCGCGTGGCTTGTTCGGTTATTATATTTATTCGTGGTTTATGCACCCCTGCGGGATTGGAGGTTGTAGACCGCTGTTTTAACACATACTTCAGTAATATTTGCCTTAGCGAGACGTTATAACTATAGCGAAATCAAAACAATAAACTATATATAGTATGAAAAAGTATCTTTGTCTAATCTGTATGGGACTTATGTCGCTCGGTGTGGCGATGGCTCAGAGTGTTGGTGGCAATACGTTGACACTTACGCTTGATGAGGCTATCGACCTTGCTCTTAGCGATAACCCTACAGTCAAGGTTGCAAACCTTGAAGTTGAACGCTACGACTATGTGCGCAAGCAGACTCTATCGTCGCTCTACCCACAGGTCGATGCGTCGTTGCAGTACTCCTTGGCGTTGCGTCGTCAGGAGATGACCGAGGGCTTCTCGTTTGGTGGTAAAAACACCTTCAACACCGCGGCTTCGGTCTCACTACCACTCTTTGCCCCTGCGGTATATGAGCAGCTCAAGCTCAACCGTACGCAGATGGAGAGCGCTGTGGAGAGCGCTCGTGCTACGCGTATTGATATGATTGCATCGGTGCGTTCGGCATACTACAATGTCTTGCTTGCCGAGCAGTCGCTTGCAGTACTCCAGGAGGCAGTGCTTACTACAGAGCGCGTTGTGGCAAATACTAAGAATTTGTACGACAACGGTTTGGCTTCTGAGTACGATTACCTTACAGCGCAGGTGCAGCTCTCGAATCTTCGTCCACAAGTCTTGCAGACTGAGAATGCTATCAGCATCACGAAGCTTCAGTTGAAGATGTATCTCTCGCTTCCTGCGGATGTAGATGTTGAGGTTGTTGGTACGCTCGATGGTTTCCGCGATAAGGTGCTTCTTTCGGAGGACTACTCGCGCGATATCAGCGACAACACAACCCTTCGCAGTCTCGATATTCAAGCCGATATGCTTAAGCATCAGGAGCAGCTAATCAAGTCGGCACGTATGCCTATGGTTGCAGCTTTTGGTCAGGTGTCGTATATCGGTCAGGAGCGCGTAGACCTTAGCGGTCTTATGGGTGGTATGGCTGGCGGTGGTGCCAGTGGAGGTCAGAGCGATGTTGTAGCGCAGACACGCGCTCAGGCAGCAGCATCGCAGTCTAAGTTCTGGTGGCAGTGTCCTATCTCTGTAGGTGCGCAGGTAAGCATTCCGCTCTTTGCAGGTTTTAAGACTGTAAATCAGCTTCGTGAGGTGCGCAACCAGATGTCGCAGCTCGATATCCAGCGCCAATATGCTGAGGAGGGTATCCGCCTACAGGTTGAGCAGGCTATCAACACCCTTATAACTGCCCGCGAGACTATGCTCTCGAACGAGCGTACTGTGGAGCAGGCTGAGAAGGCGTACGAGATCTCGCTTACACGCTACAACGCTGGTGCAGGTACTATACTTGAGCTTAACTCGTCGCAGCTATCGCTTACACAGGCGCAGCTAAGCTACTCGCAGTCTATCTACGACTACCTATCGGCATACGCCTCATATGAAAAGACTCTCGGCAACGAAAATATGTAATATATAATATAGAATAACATCCCTTTGAAAAAGATAACTATGAAGAAGAGTTTGATGCTTATCGCTTTGGCTGCAACAATGGTTGGTTGTGGCTCTAATGGCCCAAAGAGCGCAGTTGTTGCTCAGGAGGAGTCAGCAGTGGCTGTGAAGGTATGCACAGCCGAGACATCTAAGATGGAGATAACCGAGACCTATACATCTGAGATTTTACCATACAAGCAGAACGACATTACCCCTGCTGCTCAGGGTCTACATATCGACAAGATTTTGGTTGATGTAGGCGACAAAGTTAAGGCTGGCGATGTTGTGGCAACAATGAATAGAACATCTCTCAAGCAGTTGGAGATCAACCTCGCAACTGTTGAGGATAGTTACAACCGTATGAAGCCAGTACACGAGGCTGGTGGTATCTCAGACCAGCAGTTCTTGGAGTTGGAGAATACGCTCAACTTGCAGCGCGAGATGGTGGATAATATGCGTCGCAACTCAGAGATTAAGTCTCCAATCTCGGGCGTTATCACAGCGCGCAACTATGAGAATGGCGACCTCTTCACTTCGATGCCTATCCTTCACGTTATGCAGATTAACAAGCTTAAGGTTATGGCAAATGTGTCGGAGCAGTACTACCCAAATGTCAAGGTTGGCGATAAGGTAGATATCAATGTAGATATCTTCCCAGGCGAGAGCTTCGAGGGTAAGGTGTCGCGTATTGCTCCAGCGTTGGATGCTGCAACACGCACCTTCAGCGTGGAGATTACCATTCCTAACACCAACGAGCGTCTTCGTCCAGGTATGTTTGCGCGTGCTACATTCCATTTGGGCGATATTGAGGGTGTTATGGTTGACGATGTAGCAGTTCAGAAGCAGGCAGGTTCGGCAGAGCGTTTTGTATATGTTATCGAGGATGGCGTTGCAAAGTTCCGTTTTGTACGCGATGGTCGCCGTGTAGGTAACAAGGTGAGCATCGTTGAGGGTCTTAATGCCGGCGAGCAGGTTGCTACAACATCGTTTGTGCGCCTTATGGATGGTAAGGCTGTGGAGATTGTTGCTGAGTAAGCGTTATTGTATCACTTATAACGAGTTACAACGATGAAGATATACGAAACAGCGGTACGAAAACCTATTTCTACTGCGCTGATATTTATCGCGGTCATTGTCTTTGGATTGTTCTCTGTGGGCAAGCTCGGCATTGACCAGTATCCAGAGATTGAGGTGCCTTATATCTCTGTTATCACGATGTATCCTGGTGGTAATGCCGAGGATATTGAGACCAACATTACCCGTATTCTTGAGGATCAGCTCAACTCGGTGGATAATCTTGACAAGATTACTTCACAGTCGAAGGATAATGTGTCGATTATCTCGTTGGAGTTTGAGTATGGATGCGACCTTACCGAGGCAGCGAACGATGTTCGCGATATTGTGAGCCGTGCGCAGTCTATCCTTCCTGATGAGGTGGAGTATCCTACCGTGATGAAGCTCTCGGCATCTATGGCGCCTATTATGATGCTCTCGGTAACGGCAGATGAGAGCTATGCTGGTTTGGCGAAGATGTTGGATGACAAGATGGTCAACGAGCTTAACCGTATCGAAGGTATTGGCTCGGTGGCCGTTATTGGTGCCCAGCAGCGTGAGGTACAGGTTAACGTTGACCCTAATAAGTTGGAGGCATATGGTCTTACAATCGAGTCGTTGGGTCAGCTTATTGCAGCGGAGAATATCAATGTTCCTGCGGGTACGCTCGATCTTGGCGATCAGGTGTTCAACCTTAAGTCGGATTTGCAGTTCGAAGACTCGCGTGTATTGCGTGATATCGTAGTATCTAACCGTAACGGTCGTACCGTAATGCTCTCGGATGTGGCTACCATCATCGATACCTTGGAGAAGGCTACCATGGATGAGCGTATCAATGGTCGTCGTGGTGTGCGTGTTATGGTGCAGAAGCAGACTGGTGCTAACACCGTACAGATTATCGAGGATGTGCAGGCTAAATTGGAGGAGATTATCCCTACGCTCCCAAATGATTGTGAGGTAAATACCATCTTTGAGAGTTCAAGCGAGATTAAGGATGCGATTAATTCGCTCTCGGATACTATTATGTATGCCTTTATCTTCGTTATCCTTGTGGTGATGTTCTTCCTTGGTCGTTGGCGAGCTACCTTCATCATCTGCTTGACCATCCCTATCTCGTTGATATGTGCCTTTATCTACCTCTTTGCTACAGGCTCAACCCTCAACATCATATCTCTCTCGGCGCTCTCTATTGCCATCGGTATGGTTGTGGATGATGCTATCGTGGTGTTGGAGAATATCACAACACATATCGAGCGAGGCTCTAAGCCTAAGGAGGCGGCTATCTACGCTACTAACGAGGTGTGGTTGTCAGTAATCGCTACTACCTTGGTTGTTGTGGCGGTATTTATGCCACTTACTATGATTCCAGGTATGGCAGGTATCCTCTTTAAGGAGCTTGGTTGGATTGTTACTATCGTGGTCTGCGTATCAACCACTGCGGCTATTACGCTTACCCCTATGATGTCGGCATACTTCCTTAAGATTGACGGTGCGGAGCATACATATAAGGGTATCGGTATCATCTACAAGCCTATCGACAAGTTCCTCGGCTGGCTTGATGGTGTCTATGAGCGTGCTTTGCGCTTTGTTGTCAAGTGGCGTAAAAGTGTTATCGCTGTGTTGATGCTCTTCTTCGTGCTATCGATGACGCTTGTTAGCAAGGTGCCTACGGAGTTCTTCCCACCGGCAGATAATGCTCGTATATCTATGAATGTGAAGCTCCCTCAGAATGTACATGTGGACTATACTACAAAGGTTGCGCGCCAGATTGATGGTATCATTGCAGAGAAGTTCCCATTCATCAACATTGTCTCTACATCGGCAGGTGCTAACTCTTCGGAGAGTGCTTTTGCGGCTATGCAGTCTACAGGTTCGCATATCATCAACTATAATATGCGTATGCCACGCCGTAGCGATATCGAGCGTCCTTCGATTTTTGAGATTGCCGATGTTCTCCGTCACGAGCTTGCACAGATACCAGAGATTTCTGACTTCTCGGTATCCCCTGGTGGTGGTAGCGGTGGCGGTATGGGTGCCAGCACCGTGAATATCAAGGTCTTTGGTCACAATATGGATGATGCTATGGCCACTGCTAATGAGCTACGAAATAAGGTTTCCAACCTCAGCACTATGCGTGATGCGCAGCTCTCTCGCGAGGATTTGCAGCCAGAGTATAATGTAATCTTCGACCGCGAGAAGATGGCTATGTATGGCATCAGCCCAGCTACGGCGGCGCAGTTTATCCGCAACCGTATCTATGGTTATGAGTGTACTAAGTATCGTGAGGATGGTGATGAGTACGATATCGTTGTACGCTACGACGAGCCTTTCCGCGAATCTTTGGAGAGTGTTGAGAATATCACCTTGTATAGCTCTACAGGTATGCCTATAAAGCTTAGAGATGTGGCTCGTATTGAGGAGTCATTCTCATCGCCTACCATCGAGCGCGAGAACCGTCAGCGTATTGTTACGGTTAAGGGTGCTGTAGGTGCAAATGTGGCGTTGGGAGATGCTCTTGCTGAGGTTAACGCTATGCTTGCCGAGTATGATGCCCCAACAGGTATCAGCTTGGAGCTTGGTGGTACTATCGAGGAGCAGGGCGATGCCTTCTCGGATATCCTAACCCTCCTCGTGTTGATTATCATCCTTGTATATGTGGTTATGGCGACGCAGTTTGAGTCGCTCACCGACCCATTCATCATTATGTTCACCATCCCATTTGCAATGTCGGGCGTATTTATCGCGTTGTGGCTCACCAATACACCACTCTCGCTTATTGCGCTTATCGGTGCCATTATGCTTGTGGGTATCGTAACTAAGAATGGTATCGTACTTGTGGACTATATGAACTTGCTTGTTGAGCGTGGTGCAACCCTTGCGGATGCCGTTATCGAGGGCGGTAAGAGCCGTCTCCGCCCTGTGCTTATGACCTCGCTCACAACTATCCTCGGTATGGTGCCTATGGCATTGGGTATTGGTGAGGGCTCAGAGATATGGCAGCCTATGGGTATCTCGGTTGTAGGTGGTTTGCTTGTATCGACACTTCTAACCCTCTTTATCGTACCATCGTTGTATGCAATGTTGGAGGGTCGCAAGGAGCGTAAGGAGGCACGCAAGGCACAGCTTCAGGCACACGAGGATGAGTTTATCCGTACACATATTAACAATAAGTAATAGCATACTATGAAAGCACTATTTATATCATACAATCAGGCGTTGACTGATCGTATCAATAAGATGCTTGACCTTCACGGAGTCCGCGGCTTTACACGCTGGGGACTCACCGAGGGTCGCGGTAGCATCGATGGCGAGCCACACTATGGCACACACGCCTGGCCAGCAATGAATAGCTCTGTCCTCGCTATTGTCGAGGATGAGAAGATTGCACCACTTCTCGATGCACTTCGTGCAATCGATGAGACCACTAAGCAGCAGGGGTCGAGAGCTTTTGTGTGGAATATTGAGCAAGCGATGTAGTTAGAAACCGTCTAACAAGGCTCTTTTGGCATCTGCCTTATGCGTAAAATGCTCATTTACGCCAAGTAAACTCCGCTTTTACGCACTGCGAGCAGCTTCAAAATAGCTTTTGTTATACAATTTCTAAAAGAGTATTGGGTGTCCAAATTTGGACACCCAATCTTTTTAAGGTGAAAAGTGAAAACTGAAAACGGAAAAGTGTGGTGCGCTTTGCGCAGTGTTTTTTAAGACGGCAGAGACAAAGGGATGACAGCGATATGTTAAAAGGCGATGCCTTTTTGGGGTGTGTTAATATGGGTTAATATAGGTTACTATAGGTTAAAATAATAAAATTGCATAGTAACCCATAGAAACTCATAAGAACTTATATTAACCCACTGCTTTAGCTGTCGCTCCTTAATAGCGAATAATACTTATTCCACTTAATAAAATATAGGGTGTTAGCACTTTGCTAACACCCTATATTTCGTTTGGCTCTCAGACTATTAGCGAGATAGTTGGAAAGGTATCGCCTCATCGAGAGCTTTGACCTCCTCAGGGGTTAGCTCTGTGAGTGGACGGTTGTAGAGACGTTTAGCGATAGAGTCGCGGTACATCTCGAAACCTGCCTCGACCTCCGAGATTAGGCTCTCGCGGGTCTCTGATGTCAACTTATCCATAGCGATAAGGTCGGCAGCGTCAATCTTCTCGCCCTCAACAACCTCAATCTTATCATGCTCGGCAAGCAACATAGACTCGATAACGCGAGCCAATGAACCCTCCTCCTCTGGAGTGTCGTCAGCCTCGTCAGTAAAGACGCGGTCGCCAAGGCGTACCTGATTCTCGCCAACGATCTCGATAACGATAGGAGATGTAGTATAGCGGTCTGCGCCACCCTCAAATGTGGTTGGTGCGCCAAAGGCAAAGGTGTAAAGCACGAACAACCAGTGTGCTGCGATAGCGGCAACAAGACCACCGATAGTGTGTGCAAGGATAGCCTTAGATGTGAGCTTGCGGTAACCAAGAGCGTCAAGCATAGCTGTATGTGTGCTGAGGTAACCGCTCCAGCACATACCGATAGCTGTAAATACTGCGATGGCGTTACCATTTACGATGCCCTGAGCAGAGAACTCAGGTACAAGGCTCAATGCAGCACCCACAGCACCAAGCGATGTGATAGGGAATGCCATAAGAGCAGGATGCTCGAAGCCAAATAGCCACTCGAAGACGAAATTAATCTTACCGAACAACCATGGCAAGAACTCGATACCCTCGTATGCAGCGCCGTCGTAAGTACCGTTGCTACCAGCACCGAACGTTAGCAACATAACAAGAGTAGAGATAATAAGTACGCCTGGGATGATAGAGAGACCTACATCAACACCTGTCTTACCACCATCGAGCAATGAGTTGAGGATACGGGTAAACATAGATGTCTCCTTAACCTCCTCTTTCTCCTTCATCTCCTCCTCAGTAAGCACTGCTGCGAACTCGTCAGCGAACTCTGGATGCTCCTTGAGGATGAAGCGCTGCATAAGGCGTGTAGAGCAGATACAGCCGATAAATGCACCCAATAAACCGAGGAATGGCTCAACGAAGTAGCCCTGCGAAATCATAAATACGATAACAAGAAGACCCATACCGAAGGCTGTACCGAAGTTGGTAAGCGAGATAAACTGGAACTTCTTGAAGTATGAGCTAAAACGCTTATCCTTAGCAAGTGAGATAATAGCTGGATTATCTGAAAGGAATGTCATCACAGCACCTAACGATGCTACACCTGGAAGGTTGAAGAGTGGCTTCATCAATGGGCGTAGGATGCGCTCCAAGAGGTTTACAACGCCAAACTCAACGAAGATGCTACCAAGCGCACCTGTGATAACGCAGATAGCCATAAGGTAGAAGACGGTGTTAAGCAACAGGTCGTGCGCTGTCTTCATAATAGTATTAAGCATATTTGGCACACCCATCACTGAGCCGATACCGCCAAAGATGCCGATAACGATAACAAGGCAGAAGATACCGGCAAGGTACTTCTTAAATCCCTTAGAATTGTTCTCCATAGTTTAGATATTTAATTTGCTTAAAATCAATAATATATTACTTTAGTGCAGCCTTTAGACCCTGCAAAGCATCAATCTTCCATGTGATACCGAAGGTGAAGAATGAACCCTTATCGAGGGCGGTACCATTAGGGTCGTCATTTTTACCAGTGTTGTAAACATAGGCAGCGTGTAGGCGTACATCGCGGTTGCCGAGGTGCCCCATAGGGTAGTACTCGATACCGCCACCGATGCGAGTAAGGTCGGTATTAGGGTATACAAAGAGTGGCTGAGCATCAGCGCCAGCCTTGTCGTAGGTAACCTTAGCAAATAGGTTTACGCGCTGTGCAACCAACTGTGAGAACTCCGCCATAATAGAGAAGTTCTTAAGCATAAACTCCTTAGCTGTTGTTCCACGGTTCATAAAGTCGAGTTCAAGAGTGGTGTTGCCCAACTTGAACTGGTTACCCAAAACAATGTATGCATCAAACTTCCCCTTCTGGTACTCCACGAAGTTTATTGAGTGGATTGCCTTGTAGCAGCCGTGTGAACCAAAATAGTAGAGGTTGTAGGCGTATAGGTCGCCAAGCTTTGTGATGATCTCTGGTGTGCAATCGTCACAGCAATACTCTTTGTCTGTAGCTAACTCTGAGTGATAGTTAAGCGCCATTTTGTCGTATGGGCTTTGGCAAATCTGGAATGTGAATGAGTCGTTGCTCTTATTTGTAGTATATGTCGCTGAAGCACCAAGCTGGAAGCAGTTTACATTGTTCCAATACTCCGAGCAGTAGTAGATCTCGATAGGGGCGCGGTCATACTCCCAACCACCAATCCAAACAACCTGCTTGCCTGCTGAGAACGACCAGTTGTCGTTAGCCTTATATGTAAGGTGCAACCAATCCGTATTGTTTACGAATGTGCCATCTACATTAGGACGGCTGAAACGCTGACGCCATGAGTAGCTGAACTTTGGTGCAATCTGACCATCCATTCGGAGGTTGAAGTAGCGCGCCTTAAAGCCTGTTGCGCCATAGATCTTATCGCCATTGAGAGCCTCGTTAAGATAGTCGAAACGTACCTCTACACCAAGGCGGAAGATCTCATTGCTCTTCTCGTAGCCCTGCTGTGCTACTGCCGATGTAAGGCTTAATACTGCTATGGCAATGCAGAGAATTTTGGTAAATGTATTCTTCATATTTTGTAAGTTTAGATTTTGCAAACGCCTAATACCTCTAATTACGGGCAAAGATATATAAAATATCTTAAGTATGCACATAAAAATAGGGTTGCCCGCAATTTTTTGGACAACCCTACTCATTATAAGAGTATCTACTCACTATTTCTGCTCCTCGTTTACCTTAGCCTCCGCCTTAATCTTAATCTTTGCGAAAGCCTTAACGAGGGTCTCGTTGTTAGTCTTTGCTGGGTCGTAGGTTACAGTTACGGTCTTAGTAGGAACGTCAACCTGCACATCCTTAACACCCTTCTCATAAGGGATTGTGTTTGTAACCTTCTTAGCACAGCCTGCGCAGTCGATATCTGTTACAAACTCAACGACAACACTCTTCTTATCGCCCTTCTTAGGCTCCTGAGCATTTGTAATGCCAATACCAAATAGTGCTACAAGGCACATCAAAATTATCTTCTTCATAGTTCAGAGGTTTTATCTATATAACGTTCAAATTGTCAAATTAGTATATGTTCAATCGAAGACCGATATAGAACTTACGTCCCATAAGTGGTCCCCATACCATTGATGAGTTAAAGCCCGGTGCGTATGGCTTATCGCCACCTACGATAGGCTTGTTGCCACCGCTTACACCTTGTAGATAGTTAGCAATATTTTCGCAACCAGCGTATAGAGTGAGGTTGCTCATCTTGTAGCTTACCTGAGCGAAGTACATCGGATATACAGGTGAGAGCGTAGGGTTGTTCACCGCGGCATCCATATCGCCCATAAGCTCTGGGAGACGTACTGGTCCATTCACCTGTGCTGTAACGTCGAATACCCAGCGCTGCACAGCATACTGAATATTGATAAGACCCTTGTAGCGCGATGTTAGTGGTCGCTCCACCAGAATCTGCTTACCATCATGCTCTAAGGTCATCACAGCGTTGGTGTAGCGGAATGTTGCAAAGAGGTCGAAGCCACGGAATGGTGTCCAGTTGAAGTCTACTTGATAGTTGTCGGTGTATGACTTGCCATCGGTGTTGTAGATATGTGTGGTATTGTCGCCACGCTCCTGATCAAAGACCATGGTGTTGAAGAACTGCGTGCGGAAGTAGTCAACACTGATTGTTGCCTGATCGTCGCCAGCCAAACGGAAGGTCTGCGCAAGGCTACCACCAAAGGTTGCAGCGCGCTCCATATCGTCGTTGAGGTTGTCGGTAACGATATTGCGTGACGATGTCATAATCCAGATGTTGTCTGTAACGAGGTTCTGACGACGGTAGCCCATACCTGCCGATGCACGTAGTGTTGTGCGTGGAGTTATCGCCCAGCGGATATGTGAACGAGGTGTGATAAGAAACTCTGGCTTAGCATCATAGTAGTAGTTACCATTTACAATCGAGTAGTCGCCACGAATACCTACCACCCACGAGAACTTCTCTTCGTTGTTGTATGTATACTCGGCAAAGATACCCGGCTCGGCGAGTGTTGCCTTGCCCTTAGCCTGCCACATTGGCTGTGGTGTACCCGATGAGGCATCCTGCTGGAGGTAGTCGTTATCCATCATACGCGCATATACCGAGATACCCGCATTGAGCGACGAACGCTGTGTGAAGTAGTGTGCATATGTGGCGTTGAAGCGGAAGGTGTCCTCCATAACATCTACATTGTTAACACCGAAGTATGAGTCGGTGAGGTAGTTGTCGTAGTCGAATACCATAGCGATGTTGTTCTGCACAGCATCGTCTGGGTCGCCTGTGAAGGTTCGCTCGTAACCTACTGGAATACCGAGCTTAGCATAGGCATTGATATTACGATTGTGAATCTTCGAGCCGTAAGGAGTGGCGAGTGGGTTCTGCATCATCTGGTCGAACATATCCTCGCGGTAGTCCATCTGACCACCGATACGGTTCTCGTTCACCACCTTCCAACCCCAGCGGAGTTGTACGCCATCACTATTCTGCCACAACCACTTATTTGCGATGTTTATCTGATTTGCCTTTGGCATATCGGCAAAGCCGTCGCCGTTCATATCGTGGTGCGCCGTGTCGAGTGAGCCGTGTGCCATGATTACTGTTGAGAGGCTCTTATCTGGAGTCAATGGAATAGCCGACGAGATGTTAATCTCTGGGCGCATCTCGTTGTCGAAGTAGAGGTTTAGGAAGAAGCGCTCGTCGTCGGTAGGCTTGCGGTGCTCAAGGTTAATCTGACCAGTGATAGCCTCGTGACCTGCCGTTACCGATGCTACGCCCTTAGATACCTGGATAGAGTTAAGCCACATACCTGGGGTGTAGCTAAGACCGTATGTAGCACCTGCGCCCTGCATAATAGGGCGGTTCTCGTCGAGAATCTGAGTGTAAGTACCCGCAAGACCAAGCATCTTAATCTGGCGAGCACCAGAGATCGCGTCGCTATAACCTACGGTTACCGAAGCAGAGTTCTCGAATGACTCGGCAAGCGAACAGCACGCCATCTTACATAATCCTGCAAACGAAATCTGCTCCTGACGTGTGATACCAGTAGTCTTTGCGTAGTTACCACGCTGCTGACCCTCTACAATGACCTCGTCAATATCTACGGCAGATGGGGTCAACTCAATATCGAGGGTAGCGACACCCTTCTCCTCGACCTCAATCTCCACCAAATCGTAGCCCAAGTAGTCCACTACAAGAGTGTTGAAGTCGTGAACACGCTTAATCGAGTAGCTACCATCGGCTGTTGATGTAGCACCTGCTGTAGTGTTCTTCCAAAAAAGTGTTGCACCTACAAGTGGCTGACCGTTGTTTACGTCGGTTACCTTACCTGTAAGGGTACGCTGTGCCATTGCCACGATAGGCAAGCATAAAGCAATAAAAAGTATAATTGATTTTTTCATTTTGGCTTAGGTATTATGTTGATATAGTATTATTTATGGGTGTAAAGCCCAGCCTCAGCCAATGCCAAGGATATTAAGCCAATGCGGGTGGGGCACGAAGTCCAAAACTACGACTATAGGAGTCGGAGGGTGTACCAATATCGAGTAGTTCTAATCTCTCATACTGCGCATAGCTATATAGAGATAGTTCCTCGTCAACAGAGGTTAGAACTATAGGGGCAACGAGCAACGATAGAGCTGCTGCGGTGCGTGAGTCAGTACGAGACTCGATAAAATCGGTGTGGTTATCGCCGAGAATAGGGTGATGATGGTCGCAACAATCTTTGGTAACGCCAATGTGCGAACAACACTCCGATTTACAACTGTGATGATGGTGGTGATGATGATCGCATGTGAGCAGCGACAACGACGAAAGAAGTGTGGCTACGGTATATACCGCTACCATCAAAAAGGCATATATCTTTCTTCGTTGTGCCATGCTTGCTCTGCTTAACTACTCTGCAATGTTGCACTCGCGGAGCTTCTCTATCCAGCGCTCTGCATCTGTAGTGGCAACGCTCATATCAATACTGTAACGCTCTATAATTAGCTTTGCAACCGCCTCGGTATCAAACTCTTTGCCCTGTAACTCATTCCAGAGATACAACGCGCTCTCATTGAGAGATATAATCTTTGTAAGGTCGCTACCGTGCTTGCCCTGCATAATAATTACATGCTCGCCAGCCATCTCGCGTACCTTGTACTGCTCCTTAATCTTCATAGTAATTAATGTTTTGCGGGGCGAAGTTACGAAAAATATTTTATTACGTAGTAATATCCCTTAGAAATTTCTTATATTTGTGCAATGAATATAAACAAGGCAGAGCAAACAAATATATCGATTGAGACCATCCTTGAAAAGTGGTGGGGATATAAGGAGTTTAGACCTATGCAGCGCGAGATTATTGAATCGGTGTTGCAGGGGCGTGATACCCTTGCCCTTATGCCTACGGGTGGCGGTAAGTCGATAACATATCAAGTGCCAGCCTTGGCAATGGATGGTCTTTGCATTGTTGTAACGCCACTTATTGCCTTAATGAAGGATCAGGTCGACCAACTTCAACGACGAGGAATATCTGCTGTGGCAGTGCATTCGGGTCTCGACCCACGACGTATCGAGATAGCCTTGGATAATTGTACCTATGGCGATGTCAAGATGCTCTATATCGCCCCAGAGCGCTTGGAGACCGAAGCCTTTAAGGTGCGCCTTAGACAAATGAATATCAGTCTAATAGCAGTTGATGAGGCGCACTGTATCTCGCAGTGGGGCTACGACTTTCGCCCCTCGTATCTCAATATTGCAAAGGTGCGTGAGTTTGCACTCGATGCTCCGATATTGGCACTTACAGCCTCGGCAACGGAGGAGGTGGCGAGGGATATTATGCGCCATCTACACTTTGGCAGTGAGAATATCTTGCGTTCGAGTTTTGCGCGCCCAAATTTGTCCTATGTGGTGCGCGATAGTGGCGATAAGTATGAGAACCTGCTACGCGTAATAAACAATGTCCCTGGCTCGGGTATTGTCTATATGCGTACTCGTGAGGGTGCGGAGCAACTTGCGGAGCAACTACGCAAGGATGGCGTGAATGCCAACTACTACCATGCGGGACTCCCATCGATGGAGCGCTCTCTGCGTCAGGATGAGTGGCGCGATGGCAAGACTCGCGTTATTGTTGCTACGAATGCCTTTGGTATGGGCATCGATAAGGCGGATGTTAGGTTTGTTATCCACTTTGCGATGTGCGATTCGTTGGAGGCTTACTATCAGGAGGCGGGTCGTGCCGGTCGTGATGGTAGGCGTAGTTATGCTGTGCTTCTTGCCGAGCAGAGAGATGGCGAGAGTATCGCAAAATTATTTAAGACAGAGTTTCCGCCTATCACCGAAATTAAGCGTGTCTACGAGTTGATATGCAACTACTTACAAGTGGCTGTAGGCGATGGCTTTGGGGCATCGTTCGCCTTCAATATATATGACTTTTGCCATACGGTAAAGCTCTCCTCGATAATGGTTACGAATGCTCTAAAAATCTTGGAGCAGAATAGATTGATGACCCTTATTGATGAGCAGGATAATCCTGCGAAATTGATGTTTACTTGTTCGCGCGACGCACTCTATAAGCTTAATGCCGAGGGCAATGATATGGATGCGATGTTGTTGGCGATACTGCGCCTATATAATGGTGTTTTTACCAGTTTCCGTAATATCGACGAGTTGCAAATTGCCTCCTTCGCGAAGCTCTCACCAGAGCGTGTGCATGAGTTATTGAAGATACTGTGGCGTATGCATGTCATACGCTATATCCCTGCTGCGCGTACACCGATGATATATTTCAACTCGGAGCGACTGCCTCAGAAGGATGTCTATATTGCTCCCGAGACCTACCGTTATCGTTATGACCGAGCTGTGGAGCGATTCAATAGTATGTTGCGCTATACGACTACGACTGATGAGTGTCGTAGTAAAATTATAGAGGAGTACTTTGGCGAGCCTAATGCTCGGGATTGTGGGATATGCGATATATGCATTAGTAAACGAAAAAAAACAGCCTTGTCATATGTGCCAGAGAATATTGATACACACATACTTAGTATGCTCGCCGATGGCGAGGTTTCGATAAAGGATATTGTCGCTGCTATTGGTGGTCGTAGTGAACTTATTGCCGAGCGTATAGATTATTTATTGAACGAGAAGAAAATTTCTGTTTCGATAAGTGGAAAAGTAAAAATAAATAAGTAATTTTGTGGGTTGCACCATAGAAATATAGATAGCAGATGGCATTTCAACATACCATAGATAACGATACCGTAGCCGCACTTCCCGCAGCCCGTTTTCCGGGTCGCATTGTCGTTGTGGAGACCAACGAGCAGGCAGAGGAGGCGTGTTTGGAGCTACAGCGCCACACGATGATAGGATTCGATACCGAGACGCGTCCATCCTTTAGGGCGGGTGTGAGCTATAAGGTGGCACTTCTGCAGCTATCTACGGATGATGTATGTTATCTATTCCGTCTATCGCAGATACGCCTAAGTAATAGCATCCTCAAAATATTGGGATCTAAGCAGATTGTGAAGGTGGGAGCAGACGTTTCAGGAGATATCCGTTCGTTGCACGCCTTGCGCCACTTCCAGGCTGATGGCTTTGTAGATTTGCAGATCGAGGCATCGCGCTGGGGTATCGAGGAGAAGAGCCTTAGAAAGTTATCGGCGATAGTTCTTGGCGAGAGAGTGTCAAAGGCGCAGCGCCTAAGCAATTGGGAGGCAACAATCCTTACCGACCAGCAGCAGGAGTATGCTGCAACGGATGCTTGGGTGTGTACCCGCATCTTGCGCACGTTGGAGGAGAGTGAGAGTGTTGCGGGCGAGCGCACCATAATAGCGGTAGCACCACCAAAGGAGACAAAGGATGATGACAAGCGCCACTACAAATATCGCAAACGTAGAAATAGAGAGAATAAGCAACAAAAGATATGAGTAAAGAGAGATTAAACATCGTACACCTACGCCGAGGTAAGGAGGAGTCGCTCGAAAGACGTCATCCTTGGGTATTCTCGGGAGCAATTGAGCGTATTACTGAGCACCTTGCGCCACTTATCGAGGGCGACTTGGTGGATGTGGTAACCAAATCGGGAGACTTTATTGCACGAGGTCATTGGCAGATAGGTTCTATTGCTGTGCGTGTGCTTACCTTCGAGCAGGAGGAGATCGACCAGAGTTGGTGGAACAGACGTGTCAGCGAGGCTTTGGGCGTGCGTAAGGCATTGGGCTTGGTGGATAATGCTGAGACAACATGCTACCGTCTTGTGCATGGCGAGGGCGACTTGTTGCCAGGCTTGGTTATCGATATATATGAGCGTACGGCTGTCGTTCAGTGCCACTCTGTGGGTATGTACCACTCGCGCACCGCTATCGCTGAGGCACTACGCGAGGCCTATGGCGATAAGTTGGAGGCTATCTATGATAAGAGTTCGCAGACATTACCTTTCAAGGCTGACTTGGGTGCTATTGATGGCTACCTATGGGGTCGTTGCGCTGAGAAAGATAATGTGGTCTTGGAGAATGGTTTGAAGTTCAAGGTTAACTGGGAGGAGGGTCAGAAGACAGGTTTCTTTATCGACCAGCGTGTTAACCGTGATCTTGTGCGCCAGTACTCTAAGGGGCGTAAGGTGTTGAATACATTCTGTTATACAGGAGGCTTCTCGGTTGCAGCCCTTGTGGGTGGTGCTACAGAGGTTGTCTCTATTGACCTCTCGGAGCGCGCTGTGAAGCTTGCCGACGAGAATGCTCGACTCAACTTTGGAGATGAGGCTCCACACAAGGCTATCGCTTGCAATGCCGTGGAGTATTTGAAGGATATTGATTCGTCATACGACCTTATTATCCTCGACCCACCAGCCTTCGCAAAGCATCATAAGGTTTTGGGCAATGCTTTGCAGGGATATAAGAAGATTAATGCCCGCGCTTTGGAGAAGATACGCCCAGGAGGTATCCTATTTACCTTCTCATGTTCGCAGGCTGTGAGCCGCGATTTGTTCCGCACAACGATATTTACTGCTGCGGCAATCGCTAAGCGTAAGGTGCGTATTATCGGTCAGTTGACTCAGCCTGCTGACCATCCAATCAATATCTACCATCCTGAGGGCGAGTATCTTAAGGGCTTGGTAGTCTATGTTGAGTAGTATGCGTAGGGCACTCCTCATAACCACACTTTTATTAGTTGTGGGGTGTGATGGTAGGACGACTACAACTACGGCGGTTGCCCACGAGGAGGTTATCAATGTCGACTCGCTACTTGAGGTTATGGATGCGCGCTATAATCAGCTTTGCGCCGAGCGTAAGGTGGCATATAGCGAGCGTGACCCAGAGTTGCGTAGAGAGTTCTTGGAGCGCAATGATGCTGCGTGCAGGGCTTTGGATGATTCGCTAAAATGGGCGATATCGCTTAAGGGGATGGAGCTTACCAGATAATACAGCCTTAGGTTTTATCGTTAATGCATATGTAATCACTAATAATAAATATTGAAACTATGAATTTTACAGGAATAATCGTAGGACTTGCAACATTTCTAATTATTGGCATATTTCATCCTATTGTAATCAAGGCGGAGTACTATCTTGGAACAAAGTGCTGGTGGATGTTTGTTGTTGCAGGTATCCTGTTTTGTGCGTTGTCGTTGGTGGTGAGTAATCTTATTATCTCTACAATACTTGGTGTTACCGCATTTTCATCATTCTGGAGCATCTTGGAGCTTGTGCACCAGAAGAGACGTGTGGATAAGGGTTGGTTTCCAGAGGGCCCTGGACATAAGAAGTAGATTATAATGTAGAGGTTTGAATAGTTTTACAAATAATAGAAAAGGCTGTCCAACGTATGTTAGACAGCCAATTTTGTTTGGTTTAGGCTATATTAGTGGCAGCCGTTGCAGTCGCAACCATCGCCGCACTCGTGCTCACCGCAGCCACCGCCGCAGTCGCCACAACCGCAACCACCACCCATAATCTGAGAAAGATCCTCAGGAGTAGTGTCGCGTACAGCAACAACAGTAACGTCGAAGTTCAAGGTCTTACCAGCCATAGGGTGGTTGAAGTCCATCATTACAGACTCCTCCTTAACCTCCTTCACAACGCCCATCATATGCTGACCCTCAGCTGTAGACATTGGAATCTGGCTACCTACGAACAAAATCTCCTCAGCAACCTTGCCGTCCATCATAAACACTGTCTTTGGAAGCTCCACGATAGCCTCAGCGATAACCTCGCCGTAGCCATCCTTAGCCTCAAGAGTGAATGATACAGACTCACCTGGCTCCTTATCCATAATAGCCTCCTCGAACTTAGGAAGCAACATACCCATACCACAGATAAACTCAAGTGGCTGACCTGGCTGTGACTGGTCTGCAACCTGACCATCTACTGTAAGCTTGTAGTCTACAGAGACCATCTTACCGTTTTCAACTTTCATATCTATACTTTTTTAAGTTAATAAATCGCGTTTAGCGAGCGCAAAGATAACGTCTTCCTCGGTAGTTGCCAAATTTATAGTGTGAAAAGTGAAAACTATTTTAAAAGGTATAAACTTTTTTCGTATCAACAATTTTTATTGACAGATTATTGCATATTCTGAAAAAAAAATAATCGGACAAGCATCCCAAGTGTGCGCGTATTTATATATAGGTATAATACGTATATATGGGCTAAAACGAAAAAAAAGCACGTGAACTTAAAAAAAAGTGGTCAGAGTGTTTCTCGTTTCACAAAATAGTTATATATTTGCACTCGATTTTCCGTCAAAACCCCTAAAAAGGGGCGCGGATTGTTCTTTGAAAGAGCGAGTACAAAAATTTTTTGAAAAAAGTTGCAAAAAAATTTGCAAGTTAAAAAAAATGATGTACCTTTGCACTCCGAAATGGTTAACGCCGATGTAGCTCAGTTGGCCAGAGCAGCTGATTTGTAATCAGCTGGTCGGGGGTTCGAATCCCTCCATCGGCTCACCCAAGCCTTGAGATTTTCTCAAGGCTTGTAAATATTAGGGAAGATACCAGAGTGGCCAAATGGGGCAGACTGTAAATCTGCTGGCGCACGCCTTCGGTGGTTCGAATCCATCTCTTCCCACAAAATTGACGCCGTCGGAGTTTCAAAGTCTTGCTCGATATTGCGAGTGGGAGTTGCTCTGAACGGTGTATTTTTGCGGAAGTAGCTCAGTTGATAGAGCAATAGCCTTCCAAGCTATGGGTCGCGAGTTTGAGCCTCGTCTTCCGCTCATAAGGGTCAGCGTGTGGCACAACACTTCAATAGGAGAGGTGTGTGTTGCGCGATTGGTCTGTAAAATTTAAAGAATAGTAACTTTAAAACTTAAAACATATATTACTATGGCAAAAGAAAAATTTGATCGTTCGAAACCACACGTGAACATCGGTACTATCGGTCACGTTGACCACGGTAAGACTACTCTTACTGCTGCTATCACAACTGTATTGGCAAATCGCGGTCTCTCTGAGAAGCGTGACTTCGATTCAATCGATAATGCTCCAGAGGAGAAGGAGCGTGGTATCACCATTAACACAGCTCACGTTGAGTATCAGACTGCAAACCGTCACTACGCTCACGTAGACTGTCCAGGTCACGCCGACTATGTAAAGAACATGGTTACTGGTGCTGCTCAGATGGATGGTGCTATCCTTGTAGTTGCTGCTACTGATGGTCCTATGCCTCAGACTAACGAGCACGTACTTCTTGCAAAGCAGGTAAACGTTCCACGTATCGTTGTTTTCTTGAACAAGTGTGATATGGTTGACGATCCTGAGATGCTTGATCTTGTTGAGATGGAGGTTCGTGATCTTCTTTCTAAGTATGACTTTGACGGTGATAACGCTCCAGTTATCCGTGGTTCAGCTCTTGGTGGTTTGAACGGCGAGCCAAAGTGGGAGGAGAAGATTATGGAGCTTATGGATAGCGTTGATGAGTTTATCCAGTTGCCTCCACGTGAGAACGAGAAGCCATTCTTGATGCCAGTTGAGGACGTATTCTCAATCACAGGTCGTGGTACTGTAGTAACAGGTCGTATCGAGACTGGTATTATCCACGTAGGTGATCCAGTTGAGATCATCGGTTTGGATGAGGAGATCCGTACATCAACTTGTACAGGTGTTGAGATGTTCCGTAAGCTTCTTGACCAGGGTGAGGCTGGTGATAACGTAGGTCTTTTGATGCGTGGTCTTGATAAGAAGGACGTTAAGCGTGGTATGGTTGTTGCTAAGCCAGGTTCTATCACTCCACACACTAAGTTCTCTGCTGAGGTTTATATCCTCAAGAAGGAGGAGGGTGGTCGTCACACACCATTCCACAACAAGTACCGTCCTCAGTTCTACCTCCGTACAATGGATATCACTGGTGAGGTAATGCTTCCAGAGGGTGTAGATATGGTTATGCCAGGTGACCACGTAACTATCACTGTTCAGTTGATCTACCCAGTTGCGTTGAACGAGGGTCTTCGTTTCGCAATCCGTGAGGGTGGCCGTACAGTAGGTGCAGGTCAGGTAATCAAGGTTCTTGAGTAATCAATTTCCTAAGATATAACCAAAAGAGGCAGGTTCTGCCTGCCTCTTATTTAGGAGCATAGTTCAAGGGTAGAATAGCGGTCTCCAAAACCGTTGATGGGGGTTCGAATCCCTCTGCTCCTGCTTATTAAAATGAGATTTAGTTATGTTTAAGTACTTTAAGAATTCATACAACGAGTTGGTGAACAAGGTAACTTGGCCATCGTATGAGCAGCTTCTTGGCTCTACAAAGGTCGTTTTGGTTGCCTCAGTAATCTTCGCATTGGTTGTATTGGCCATGGATCTCGTATTCGAGGGTCTTATGAATGGCATTTATAACTTGTTGGGCTAATTATAAGCTTTAAGAAACAATGGGAGAGATTACTAAGCAGTGGTATGTAGTCCGCGCTATTGGTGGCAAGGAGAAGAAGGTTAAAGATTATATCGAGGCCGAAATTCGTCACAGCCACTTGGAGGAGTACATATCACAGGTACTTATTCCGACTGAGAAGGTCTATACAATTCGTAACGGAAAGAAAGTATCGAAAGAGAAGGTTTCGTATCCAGGATATGTCCTAATCGAGGCCGCTCTGGAAGGTCAAATACCACTAATCATACGCAACATACCTAATGTGCTTGGTTTCTTAGGTGATACTAAGGAGGACAGCCGAAAGATGAATGCTACACCACTACGTCCACAGGAGGTGAGCAGAATTCTTGGTCTTGTAGACGAACTAAGCCAGCAGGATGAGCAGAACGAGATTCCATTCGTTGTCGGCGAGACCGTCAAGGTTACAGACGGTCCATTCTCAAGCTTCCAAGGTACCATTGAGAGTGTCGATAGTGAGCATCGTAAACTCGTTGTGAGCGTAAAGATTTTTGGACGCAAGACTCCTATGGAGTTGAGCTTTACACAAGTTGAAAAAGAATAATTAACCAAGGAAAATTATGGCAAAAGAGGTTGCTGCATTTATTAAATTGCAGATCAAAGGTGGTGCTGCCAATCCTTCACCTCCAGTAGGTCCTGCATTGGGTTCAAAGGGAGTCAACATCATGGACTTCTGCAAGCAGTTCAATGCACGTACACAGGCTCAGGCAGGTAAGGTTCTTCCGGTCATCATCACTGTTTACAGCGATAAGTCGTTTGACTTTGTAGTTAAACAGCCACCGGTAGCCATTCAGCTCAAGGAAGCAGCCAAGGTTCAGACAGGTTCGGCTCAGCCTAACCGTCAGAAGGTTGGTCAGGTAACATGGGATCAGGTAAAAGAGATCGCAGAGTGCAAGATGCCTGATATGAACTGCTTCACTATTGAGGCTGCTATGCGTATGGTAGCTGGTACTGCACGCAGTATGGGTATCAACGTAGTTGGTGAATTTCCTAACATGTAACGAAAATTACAAGAATGAGTAAGTTGACAAAAAATCAAAAGATTGCCTACGCAAAGGTCGAGGACAAGGCGTACAAGCTTTCTGAGGCTGCAGCTCTTCTAAAGGAAATTACCTTTACGAAATTTGATGCTTCAGTAGATATTGACGTGCGTCTCGGCGTAGATCCTCGTAAGGCAAATCAGATGGTTCGTGGCGTTGTTACATTGCCACACGGTACAGGTAAGACTGTTCGTGTTTTGGTTCTTTGTACTCCAGATAAGGAGGCAGAGGCTCAGGCAGCTGGCGCAGACTATGTAGGTCTTGACGAGTACATTGAGAAGATCAAGGGCGGTTGGACAGATGTAGACGTAATCATCACTACACCTAACGTAATGGGTAAGGTTGGTGCTTTGGGTCGTATTTTGGGTCCACGCGGTTTGATGCCAAACCCTAAGACTGGTACAGTTACAATGGATATTGCTAAGGCTGTACAGGAGGTTAAGGCAGGTAAGATCGACTTCAAGGTTGACAAGTATGGTATTATCCACACTGCTATTGGTAAGGTGTCTTTCACACCAGAGCAGATTGTAGATAACGCTAAGGAGGTTCTAAGCACAATTATTAAGCTTAAGCCATCAGCAGCTAAGGGTACATATGTAAAGAGTATTTTCATCTCTACAACAATGAGCCCAGGTATTGAGGTTGATACTAAGTCAGTTGATAACAAGTAATTGAGGAGGATAGAAAATTATGACTAAGCAAGAAAAGTTGGCCGTTATCAACGGTCTTACCGAGCAGCTTCAGAACTACCCTCACTTCTACTTGGTTGACATCGAGGCTTTGAACGCTGAGCAGACTGCAAATTTGCGTCGTCAGTGTTTCGAGAAGAAGGTAAAGCTTGTTGTTGTTAAGAACACATTGCTTTGCAAGGCCTTGGAGAATGTTGGCAAGGCTGACGAGGAGTTGGTAGCCGTATTGAAGGGCTCAACATCAATTATGTTCACAGAGACAGGTAAGGCTCCTGCGCAGCTCATTAAGGAGTTCCGCAAGAAGTGCGATAAGCCTGTTTTGAAGGCAGCAAACGTTGAGGGTAGTGTTTATGTTGGTGACAACCAGCTTGACGCACTTTGCAACATCAAGAGCCGCGAGGAGCTTATTGGCGATATCGTTATGCTCTTGCAGTCGCCTGCTAAGAACGTCATTTCTGCTTTGCAGTCAAATGCAGGTCAGAAGATCGCGGGTCTCGTAAAGGCCCTCGAGGAGAGAAATAACTAATTCAAAGAAAAACAAAAAAATTTAATAAATTACAACTATGGCAGATATTAAGGTATTGGCAGAGGAGTTGGTAAACTTGACTGTTAAGGAGGTAAACGAATTGGCTACAATCCTCAAGGAGGAGTACGGTATTGAGCCAGCTGCTGCAGCTGTTGCAGTAGCAGCTCCTGCTGCAGGTGCAGGCGAGGCTGCTCCTGCTGAGAAGTCAACTTTTGATGTAATCTTGAAGAGCGCTGGTCAGGCTAAGCTTCAGGTTATCAAGGTTGTTAAGGAGATCGCAGGCTTGTCATTGGGCGATGCTAAGGCTTTGGTTGATGGCGCTCCTAAGGCTATTAAGGAGGGTATCTCTAAGGAGGAGGCTGAGTCTATCAAGGCTGGTCTTGAGGAGGCAGGTGCTGAGGTTGAGCTTAAGTAATTCCTAAGGGATTATTAAGTCTCTCACCAACCTTTAAGGTGTAGGGCTTACGTCAAGTAAGCTCTATGCCTTTTCTGGTCTAATATTCAGAAGTGCTTATATTGCTGTGTCTGAATTTTAGATAGTTTGATGCTCTCAGAGTGTACATTGTTGACACTGAGGGCATTAGCGGGATAATAAAGTTCCGAAAAATTTCGGCTTATGCCCATATCGTTGCCTCTTGGAACTAGCGAGACTCTTGTTGTGTTGTCTTGCCGTGATGTCAGAGAGGAGCTTGCACCAAGGGCGTTGGTAACGACGCTTGAGGAGCAGGTCAAGACGATGCGTTGTCGGATGTCTACCGACCGGTAATAGGTCCCAAGTGTATAATTTCACTAAAACCATTGGATTATATGTCCACAACACAACAGCGAATAAGCTTCTCTACAATCAAGAACAGGGTGCCTTACCCTGACTTGTTGGAGATTCAGCTTAAATCATTCAGAGATTTCTTCCAGCTTGACACCACAGCCGAGAATCGCAAGAACGAGGGCTTGTACAAGGTGTTCAACGAGAATTTCCCAATCACAGACACCAGAAACAATTTCGTTCTGGAGTTCATCGATTACTACATTGACCAGCCTCGCTACACCATCGAGGAGTGTTTGGAGCGTGGTTTGACTTACAGTGTGCCTCTCAAGGCGAAGCTCAAGCTCTACTGTACTGACACCGAGCATGAGGACTTTGATGAGGTAGTACAGGATGTCTACTTTGGTCTAATCCCTTACATGACCGAGCGCGGTACCTTCATCTTCAACGGTGCTGAGCGCGTGGTTGTATCTCAGCTTCACCGTTCTCCAGGTGTGTTCTTTGGTCAGAGTATGCACACCAACGGTACAAAGCTCTATTCAGCACGTATCATCCCATTCAAGGGTTCTTGGATTGAGTTTGCTACAGACATCAACAACGTAATGTATGCTTACATCGACCGTAAGAAGAAGTTACCTGTAACAACATTGTTGCGTGCTATTGGCTTTGAGACCGACCAGCAGATTTTGGAGATCTTCGACCTTGCAGACGAGGTTAAGGTTACTAAGGCAAACCTTAAGAAGAATGTAGGTCGCAAACTCGCAGCTCGTGTTCTTTCGACATGGGTTGAGGACTTCGTAGATGAGGATACTGGTGAGGTTGTATCTATTGAGCGTAATAAGGTTATCGTAGATCGTGAGGTAGAGCTTCAGGAGGAGCATATTGACGAGATTATCGAGTCGGGTGCTAAGTCCATCTTGTTGCACAACGAGACTCCATCAGGTCTTGACTTCTCGATTATCTACAACACCCTACACAAGGACCCATGTAACTCCGAGAAGGAGGCCGTTGTCTACATCTATAGACAGTTGCGCGCTTCGGAGCCACCAGATGAGGCTACTGCTCGTGATGTTATCGAGAAGTTGTTCTTCTCAGATAAGCGTTACGACTTGGGCGATGTAGGTCGTTTCCGTATAAATAAGAAGTTGGAGTTGAGTACTGATCCTAACACTCGCACACTTACACGTGAGGATATCATCGAGATCATCAAGTACCTTATCCAGCTAATCAATTCGAAGGCTGAGGTTGACGATATCGACCACTTGTCAAATCGTCGTGTACGTACTGTAGGTGAGCAGCTTGCCAACCAGTTCTCTGTTGGTTTGGTGCGTATCGCACGTACAATCCGCGAGCGTATGAACGTTCGTGATAACGAGGTCTTCACTCCAGAGGATTTGATCAATGCTAAAACATTGGCGAGCGTAGTGAACTCATTCTTCGGTACCAGCCAGTTGTCTCAGTTTATGGATCAGATCAACCCATTGGCTGAGATTACCCACAAGCGTCGTCTTTCAGCGTTGGGTCCTGGTGGTCTTTCACGTGATCGTGCTGGTTTCGAGGTTCGAGATGTACACTATACACACTATGGTCGTTTGTGTCCTATCGAGTCTCCTGAGGGTCCTAACATCGGTCTTATCTCATCTTTGTGTGTATTCGCGAAGATTTCAGATATGGGCTTTATCGAGACCCCATACCGTAAGGTTAATGATGGTGTGGTAGACCTTAACCCAGATAATATCCGTTACTACTCTGCAGAGGAGGAGGAGGGTCAGACTGTAGCTCAGTCAAATGAGCCTATTACAGATGATGGACACTTCATCAACACTGACCGTATCAAGGCACGTTTGGGTGCAGACTTCCCTGTAGTACGCGATACAGAGGTTGACCTTGTGGATGTTGCACCTAATCAGGTTGCATCTATCGCTGCCAGCCTTATTCCTTTCCTTGAGCATGATGATGCGAACCGTGCGTTGATGGGATCTAACATGATGCGTCAGGCAGTGCCATTGGTGCGTCCAGAGGCTCCTATCGTAGGTACAGGTATTGAAAAGGAGATGATCGTGGATAGCCGTATTCAGGTTGTTGCTGAGGGCGATGGCGAGGTTGTATTTGCTGATGCTACTCGTATCGAGGTGCGTTATGACCGTTCTGAGGATGAGCAGATTGCAACATTCCAGCCAGAGGTTACAGTATACACACTTCCACGCTACCGTCGTACAAACCAGAATACGACAGTAACACTTAAGCCTACAGTATTGACTGGCGATAAGGTTACTAAGGGTCAGATTTTGACTGAGGGTTACTCAACCGAGAAGGGCGAGTTGGCATTGGGTCGTAACCTTAAGGTGGCGTTCATGCCATGGAAGGGTTACAACTTCGAGGATGCGATTGTTATCTCGGAGCGTATCCAGCGTGAGGATATCTTCACTTCTGTACACGTTGACGAGTATATCATGGAGGTTCGTGATACTAAGCGTGGTGTCGAGGAGCTTACATCAGATATTCCAAACGTATCGGAGGATGCAACCAAGGATTTGGATGCAAACGGTATTATCCGTATTGGTGCTAAGGTAACTCCAGGCGATATTCTTATCGGTAAGATTACGCCTAAGGGTGAGAGCGATCCATCACCAGAGGAGAAGTTGCTTCGTGCAATCTTCGGCGATAAGGCTGGCGATGTTAAGGATGCTTCACTCAAGGCACAGCCATCATTGCACGGTGTTGTTATCGACACTAAGCTTTACAGCCATGCTCAGAAGGAGGGTAAGCGTAACCGCGCTGCTGAGAAGGCTCAGATGGAGCAGCTCGATGCAGAGTATGCAGAGAAGATTGCAGATCTTACTAAGATTTTGGTTTCTAAGTTGTGGCGTTTGTTGGAGGGTAAGACTACAACAGGCATCTACGACTACTATAATGTTGAGTTGTTCGCTGCTGGCGAGAAGTTTACTGAGAAGATGCTTGAGAGCATTGCCTCAACAAGTTTCGACAGCAAGACAAATGTACCTAACGGCTATATGACCCTTGGTCAGACACGCTGGACAGGTGATGCACATGACGACGCTCTAATCTCGCTAACTATCAATAACTACATTATTGAGTGTAAGAAAGTTGCAGCAGCCGTTAACCGCGAGAAGTATAACCTTACTAACGGTGATGAGATTCCTACATCTGGTGTTATCCAGATGGCTAAGGTTTACATCGCTAAGAAGCGTAAGCTTAAGGTTGGTGATAAGATGGCGGGTCGTCACGGTAATAAGGGTATTGTTGCGAAGGTGGTACGCGATGAGGATATGCCATTCTTGGAGGATGGTACTATCGTAGACATCTGTCTAAACCCACTTGGTGTGCCTTCGCGAATGAACCTTGGTCAGATTTACGAGACTGTTCTTGGTTGGGCTGGTCGTGAGTTGGGCTTGAAGTTCGCAACACCTATCTTCGACGGTGCATCTTTGGATCAGATTAACGAGTACACTGCCGAGGCAGGTATCCCACATAGTGGTCGTACTTACCTCTACGATGGTGGTACTGGCGAGCGTTTCGATCAGCCAGCAACTGTAGGTGTTATCTACATGCTTAAGCTTGGTCACATGATTGACGATAAGATGCATGCTCGTTCTATCGGTCCATACTCACTCATCACACAGCAGCCACTTGGTGGTAAGGCACAGTTTGGTGGTCAGCGTTTCGGAGAGATGGAGGTTTGGGCATTGGAGGGCTTCGGTGCTGCAAACATCCTTCAGGAGATTCTTACTATCAAGTCTGATGATGTTGTGGGTCGTGCTAAGGCATACGAGGCTATTGTCAAGGGTGACAATCTACCACGCCCAGGTGTTCCTGAGGCTATGAATGTGCTTCTACACGAGTTGCGTGGTTTGGCACTGTCGGTAAAACTTGAGTAAGCGAACTTAAAAAACTTGGACATTATGTCATTTAATAGAGATAATAATAAAATGAGTAGCTATAGCCGTATCTCGATTGGTCTTGCATCTCCTGAGGAGATTCGCGCCCAGTCGAGTGGCGAGGTACTAAAGCCTGAGACCATCAACTACCGCACATACAAGCCTGAGCGTGACGGTCTATTCTGCGAGCGCATCTTTGGTCCTGTGAAGGATTATGAGTGCCATTGCGGAAAGTATAAGCGCATTCGTTATAAGGGCATCGTATGTGATAGATGTGGTGTTGAGGTTACCGAGAAGAAGGTTCGTCGTGAGCGTATGGGTCATATCTCATTGGTTGTGCCAGTGGTACACATCTGGTACTTCCGTTCGCTCCCATCAAAGATTGGTTACCTACTTGGCATCCCATCAAAGAAGTTGGAGGCTATCATCTACTACGAGCGCTATGTAGTTATCAATGTAGGTGCTGCTAAGGAGCAGGGTATTGAGCGTTTGCAGACCCTCTCTGAGAAGGAGTACTTGGATGTTGTTGCTGCATTGCCTAAGGGTAATCAGTCATTGCCAGATGATGATCCAGAGAAGTTCGTAGCGGATATGGGTGGTGAGGCTATCTACACTCTTCTAAAGCAGGTAGACCTCGACTCTATGTCATACGCATTGCGTGATCGTGCCTCTAAGGAGACATCCCAGCAGCGTAAGACTGAGGCTTTGAAGTGTTTGAACGTCATCGAGTCGTTCCGTGCTTCAAATGGCAAGAACCGCCCAGAGTGGATGGTACTTACTGATATTCCAGTGATTCCACCAGAGTTGCGTCCATTGGTACCACTTGATGGTGGTCGATTCGCAACATCTGATCTTAATGACCTTTACCGTCGTGTTATCATCCGTAACAACCGTCTAAAGCGTCTTATCGAGATTAAGGCTCCTGAGGTGATCCTTCGTAACGAGAAGCGTATGTTGCAGGAGGCTGTAGACTCGTTGTTCGATAACTCACGTAAGAGCAACGCTGTAAAGAACGATTCTAACCGTCCATTGAAGTCTTTGTCAGACTCGTTGAAGGGTAAGCAGGGTCGCTTCCGTCAGAACTTGCTTGGTAAGCGTGTTGACTACTCTGCGCGTTCGGTTATCGTCGTTGGTGCAGAGCTTAAGATGCACGAGATGGGTATTCCTAAGGATATGGCGGCTGAGTTGTACAAGCCATTCGTTATCCGTAAGCTCATTGAGCGTGGTATCGTTAAGACTGTTAAGTCAGCAAAGAAGATTATCGATAGAAAGGATCCTGTGATTTGGGGTATCTTGGAGAACGTAATCAAGGGTCATCCAGTGTTGATGAACCGAGCACCGACCCTTCACCGTTTGGGTATCCAGGCATTCCAGCCTAAGCTTATCGAGGGTAAGGCAATGCAGCTCCACCCACTATCATGTACTGCGTTTAACGCCGACTTCGATGGTGACCAGATGGCGGTACACTTGCCACTTGGCAATGCTGCGATCCTTGAGGCTCAGATTCTTATGTTGGGTTCTCATAACGTACTTAACCCTGCTAACGGTGCGCCTATTACCGTGCCTTCGCAGGATATGGTCTTGGGTCTTTATTATATCACAAAGCCACGTCCAAATGCTAAGGGTACAGGTTTGAAGTTCTATGGTCCAGAGGAGGCTATCATCGCTTACAACGAGAAGCGTGCAGACCTTCACGCTGTAGTTCACTGTCGCGTACGAGACATCGACGAGAATGGCAACGAGGTATATGTACTTAAGGAGACAACTATCGGTCGTATCCTTTTCAACCAGAATGTTCCTGCTGAGGTAGGTTACATCAACGAGGTATTGACTAAGCGTTCTTTGCGTGATATCATCGCAGTTGTGATGAAGAAGGCAGGTGCTGATAAGGTAGCTAAGTTCTTGGATGATATCAAGAATATGGGTTACCGTATGGCATTCCAGGGTGGTCTATCGTTTAACCTTGATGCGGTTGTTATTCCAGAGAACAAGCAGGAGCTTATCAATGAGGGTTACGCAGCAGCAGATGCGGTTATCGATGATTATAACATGGGTCTTATCACCAACAACGAGCGTTATAACCAGATTGTCGATATTTGGACAACCATCAACAATCGTCTTACAAACCAGGTAATCACTACCTTGAAGAATGATAACGATGGTTTCAACCCAGTATATATGATGCTTGACTCAGGAGCCCGTGGTTCTAAGGAGCAGATTCGTCAGCTCTCTGGTATGCGTGGTCTTATGGCTAAGCCACAGAAGTCAGGTGTTGAGGGCGGTCAGCAGGTTATCGAGAACCCTATCTTGTCGAACTTTAAGGAGGGTCTTTCGGTGTTGGAGTACTTTATCTCTACCCACGGTGCTCGTAAGGGTTTGGCGGATACCGCTCTTAAGACTGCCGATGCGGGTTACTTGACTCGTCGTTTGGTTGACGTTGCACAGGATGTGATTATTAACGAGGAGGATTGTGGTACATTGCGTGGTTTGACAGCTACTGCCATCAAGCGTAACGAGGATGTCGTACAGACACTCTATGATCGCATTCTTGGTCGTACAGCACTTAACGATATCATCCACCCAACTACAAACGAGATCATTTGCAAGGCAGGTGAGGAGATTACCGAGGAGATTGCTGATGCTATCGAGAAGTCTCCATTGGAGTCTGTTGAGATCCGTTCAGTACTTACTTGTGAGGCACGTCGCGGTGTTTGTGCTAAGTGTTACGGTCGTAACCTTGCTACTGCGCGTATGGTACAGAAGGGTGAGGTTGTTGGTGTTATCGCAGCACAGTCTATCGGTGAGCCAGGTACTCAGTTGACACTTCGTACGTTCCACGTCGGTGGTGTTGCGGGTGGCTCAACAGTTGAGACAAACGTTGTCTCTAAGTACGAGGGTCGCCTTGAGATTGATGACTTGCGCACAATTAAGGGTAAGAACGCTGCAGGCGAGGCTATCGATATCGTTGTATCACGTCAGTCTGAGTTCCGTATCGTAGATAAGAATACTGAGATTGTTCTCTATACTCACGCTTTGCCATATGGTGCAACCCTATTTATGAAGGATGGTGCCGATGTCGCTAAGGGCGATATGATCTGCGAGTGGGATCCATATAACGCAGTTATCATCGCTGAGACTGAGGGTAAGATTGCATACGAGAGCATTATCGAGGGTGTTACTTACCGTGAGGAGCGTGATGAGCAGACAGGTCTTTCTGAGCGCGTAGTAATTGAGTCTAAGGATAAGACTAAGAACCCTGTTATCAAGATTGTTAACAAGGAGGGTGATGAGGTTAAGTCTTACAACTTGCCAGTGAACGCCCACATTATGGTTAAGAATAATGCGAAGATTCACGCTGGCGAGACCCTTATCAAGATTCCACGTGCTGTAGGTAAGACTGGTGGCGATATCACCGGTGGTTTGCCTCGAGTAACCGAGTTGTTCGAGGCTCGTAACCCATCTAACCCAGCTATCGTATCTGAGATCGACGGTGAGGTATCATTCGGTAAGATTAAGCGTGGTAACCGTGAGGTTGTTGTTACATCTAAGGATGGCGATCAGAAGCGTTACCTCGTGCCACTTTCACGTCAGATTATCGTACAGGAGAACGACTACGTTCGTGCAGGTATGGCGTTGTCTGATGGTGCTATCACACCAGGTGATATCCTACGCATTCTCGGTCCTACCAAGGTTCAGGAGTACATCGTGAACGAGGTACAGGAGGTATACCGTATGCAGGGTGTAAAGATTAACGATAAGCACTTTGAGGTTATCGTACGCCAGATGATGTCGAAGGTACAGATCGAGGATCCAGGTGATACTCGCTTCTTCGAGGATCAGGTAGTAGATAAGTGGGAGTTTATGGATGTTATCGATGAACTCTACGACAAGGTTGTTGTTACTGATGCCGGTGGTTCACAGAATGTTCAGGCTGGTCAGATTATCTCAATGCGTAAGTTGCGTGATGAGAATTCAGCACTTAAGCGTCGTGATATGGCTTTGGTTGAGGTTCGTCCTATCGTTCCAGCAACATCTAACCAGGTACTTCAGGGTATCACACGTGCGGCATTGCAGACATCAAGCTTTATCTCTGCTGCGTCGTTCCAGGAGACTACTAAAGTACTTAATGAGGCTGCTATTCAGGCTAAGACCGATGATTTGGTTAACCTTAAGGAGAACGTTATCACTGGTAACCCAATCCCTGGTGGTACAGGTTTGCGCGACTACGAGGATTTGATCGTAGGTTTGCGTGCAGAGCTTGAGCCAGTTGTGGAGGAGTAATCCGATACATACTTAATATGAGAGGGCGACTAAATTTTAGTCGCCCTCTTATTTTTTGTGGGTAAAATATTTATTGTCTACTCTCCCAATACCATAGATGTAATTGCTTCGGCACACTTCTCAGGCTCCTCGTAGAAGCCCATATGTCCTGACTCTTCGAGCCATACTACGCGAGCGTTGCCATCTGCAGCAATCATCTCCTCGGCAACATCGTTAGGGATGTAGTAGTCGTGCTTACCGAAGATAAAGAGGTGTGGGATGCCACTATCGCGTAGTTGCTCGCCACGACTCTTGCGCTCGATCATACCTGCAAGAATTGCGATAACACCCTCATCTTCAGTAATAAGTATCAGTTCGCTTATATCTTCGATATAATCCTTAAGGCGCTTTACATTCTGTGGTGCGAAGCCTGCGTGTGGCACAAGGCGTGCGAGGGTATTCTTCTTCCCCGCCTTTATAAGCTCAATCTCGCGGCGACGACGGTCGCACTTCTCTTGGCTATCGGCTGAGGTTGTAGAGCTTAGCAGAATGATGTTTTCAAGGTTTGTGGCGTAGTTATCCATCATAGCGAGAGCCACATATCCGCCCATCGAGTGTCCCACAATGCTGTAGCGCTCAATGCCGAGAGCCTTCATTGTAAGACCCACGCAGTCGGCAAGAAACTCCATCGTATGAATCTCACCATTCACAATCGACACACCGTGTCCAGGGAGGTCTATGGTAACTACACGCATCGAGCCTTTGAGTAAATCCACAAACTCATCCCATACAAGCATCGACTCCAAGTAGCCATGAAGCAATACCACACACTTCTCACCTTGCTCAGTATCAGCTATATGCATAGGGGTCTTCCCCGCCATAATAAATTTCTCAGTCATAAGTCTATTTCGGTTAGATTTTACAATGTTACAAAAAAAACGCGAGATATGCAATAGTGGGGAGCAAAAATCGAAAAGTTGCGACCAGAGATTTTGCTAAAGCAAAAATAATTCGTAACTTTGAGGGAGTATAACGATATAGAAAGATGGAGTTTATCAAGTGCCACGGTTCGGGAAATGATTTCATACTTATTGATGCTGTCAAGTACCACGATTTTAGCAGAGAGGAGTGGAGCGAGTTCGCCCGTATAGCCTGCTGTAGAGAGTCTGGTATAGGTAGTGATGGCGTGTTGTTGCTTGTGCAACATGCCGACGGAGTCTATGGTATGGATATGCTCAATCCTGATGGTACTTATGCCGAGATGTGTGGCAATGGTATTCGTTGCGTGGCGCGTCTTGCATATGAGCTTGGCTATATCTCGGCTCAGGGTGTGTTACGCTCGGGAGGCAGAGACTACAAGGTGCAGCGCATAGAGTCTATCGATGGTGAGGAGACCTTCGGTGTGGATATTCCGATTAATACATGGTCGAAGGATTTTACCTTCTATAGTGCCGATGAGCGCTTCGTAGCGCGAAAGATTGAGGCTTTGGATGATAAGTTGGAGTTTACGGCACTCAATTTGGGTAATCCACATATTGTCGCAGAGGTTGAGAGTATCTCGTTGGAGTATCTTACGACTTTAGGTGAGAGAGTTCTTGAACTTAAGGAGTTGTTCCCCTTTGGTGTGAACGTTTCATTTTATGAGCGTCGTTCGCCACGCGAGATATTTGTATCGACATACGAGCGTGGTGCTGGTTTGACCTTATCGTGCGGTACAGCAATGACCGCTTCGGCAACAGCTGTGGCGATACGTGGTAGGGTAGATGCTGGTGAGCGCATCGATGTTAGAAATCGCGGTGGCAAGGTATTCTGTACCACGCAGCTTTCGGATAGCATCATTACTCGTTTGGAGGGTAATGCTACGTTTGAGTGGTATGGCGAGGCATCGTTTGTTGACGATAAGCTAAGTTTTGAGCGTAAATAGTTTATGAATAGGTTGATACTTAGATATTTGATAGTTGTGGGGTTGGTGCTTTTTGCCATCTCCTGCGGTGTTACTAGTTCACTATCAGATGGCGAGTATCTTCTTACAAAGGTAGATGTTAAGGCGGATAAGAGAGTGCCACGTAAGGAGCGCATTACCGTTGAGAAGGATCGATATATCCGTCAGCTACCAAATAAGCGAATACTAGGTTTCTATTTCCATGTATGGGTCTATCAGAATGCTAATTACACCAAGAGTGAGCGTATAAATAAGTTTATGCGCAAGATTGGCGAGCCTCCGGTGTTGGTCGATACAGCACTCACAGAGCGCTCGGTGCAGAACTTGCAGACCTATCTCCATACTCGCGGATACTTTGCATCGGATGTTAGTTGCGATATTGACACTTCTACATTTAGACGACATAGAGCAATGATAACATACTCAATAAAGCAGGGTCCCGCAACACGTATAGACTCTATAAGTTACAATTTTAGAGACACCTCGTTGCGGAATATAATCCTTGCCGATACAGCCTCCTCGTTAATTGTGCGTGGAGAGATCTTCGATGAGTCGGTATTGGAGGCGGAGCGCAACCGCATTGCTACACTGCTTAATAACAATGGTTACTACGACTTTACAGCCAACAGTATCTCATACGAGGTAGACACCCTTGGTAGGGGGTTGGACGCCTCGGTATGTATGGTTGTAAGTCCTCTGTTAGTGGGCTATAGCGCTAATAGCGAGCAGATTTGGGAGAACCACCACATCTACCGCATCCGCAACATAGATGTCTATCCTACCTACGACCCAATGTATCGTTCTACATCGGGTTTTGCGCAGGACGCGAAGATAGATACCACAATTTTCAAGGGTCTAAACATTATTCGCGATTTGGATGCTCCGTCGCAGTTGCGTAGCATTGTTTTGCGTCGTAATATCATGCTCTATCCCGATCAGGTTTACAACGCTCAGCGTGTATGGAGTACACAGAAGGAGTTGGTGTCGTTGGGCTTCTTCCGCAGTTCAAAGATCGCCTTTACACCTGTTCCCGATAGCGCGAAACTTGGCGAGAGGTATATTGATTGCAATATCTATGCTGCTCCAGCTCTTAAGCAGAGTATGAAGGTTGAGGTTGAGGCATCATCTACCTCTACATTCCACGGTCTTAGCTTCACGCTCGGTTATTCGAATAGAAATCTATTCCGCGCTGCGGAGTCCTTTGACGTATCTACCCGCTTTGGTTTCGAGTGGATGCGCGCCCGTGATGTGGCGAAGCGCAGTGCGCAGGAGATAGGTGTTACTGCGGGTCTCTCTTTTCCGCGCTTCCTTGTGCCATTCCGTATTACGCCAGGACCAAATATTGCGAAGCCACGTACACGTCTTGAGTTTGCCTTCGACTACCAGAATCGCCCATACTATAGTCGTAACATCTTCACAGCACGATGGGCTTATATCTGGCAGCAGGGTAATCGTGCTTCGTGGGTGTTGCGACCCGTAGATATCAACTGGATTAATGTGCAGAGCATCAACGAGACATTCCTTAAGGATATGGACAACCAGTATTTAAAGACATCTTTTGAGTCGCAACTTAATGCTGGTCTCTCGCTCTCGTGGATATATAACACGCAACGCTCCGATTTCGATGAGAATGTTACTATCATTCGTGCAAATTTAGAGTCTGTAGGTAATACCCTGCAACTCCTAACTACTGCCTTTGGAGACAATGCACATAATGAGAGCTATAACAAGATTCTTGGTGTCCGCTTTGCGCAGTATGTGCGTGGCGAGACGAGCATTAGCCATAAGATTGACCTTGGTGGCAAGATGGCGCTTGCAAGTCGTTTCTTTACGGGTGTAGGTGTAACCTATGGTAACTCAAAGGATCGCTCAATACCTTTCGATCGTATGTTCTATTGCGGTGGTGCCAACTCGATGCGTGGTTGGGTGCCTCGTACTTTGGGCCCAGGTAATAAGCCTGAACTTAAAGGTGTTACCTACCCTTCGCAGGTGGGCGATGTGCGCCTTGAAGCCAACCTTGAGTATCGTTTTCCTCTATGGTGGATACTTAATGGAGCCATCTTCTTTGATGTGGGTAATGTCTGGTATCTCCGTGATACCGAGGATAGCAACCCCGAAGAGGTCTTCCACTTCAATAGCTTCTATAAGCAGCTTGGTTTCAACACCGGTCTTGGTATCCGCCTCGATCTCTCATATGTTATTCTCCGTTTCGACCTCGGTATGCAGATTCACAACCCCGATCGCCCCGAGAATAATCGTTGGATAAAGACCTTTAATTGGCAGAATACTGCGCTGAACTTTAGTGTCGGCTACCCATTCTAAATTTCTTGTGATAAGGGGCAACATCTTTGTCCCATCCCAAAAAGTAAGACCCCTCGGGCTGTACTACTTGTACTATCCCGAGGGGATCTTCTTGTGCGATAGAACAAATCTGACTCCTTCTGACATGAAATTTGGTCTTGCGCGAAGCGTACCTTACTTTTTAGTTTTAACCTTTCAGGTTTCGCTTTGTCTCTAAATCACCACAGCATCATATCTTGTCTCGATAATCGACCAGTCGACCACGTGCCATAGCTTCTCAACAGCATCCTTGCGAGCGTTGCGGTAGTCTATGTAGTATGCGTGTTCCCAGACATCGATGCAGAGCAGCGGTATAAGTCCATCTGTTAGTGGTGTGCCAGCGTTAGGCTTTGAGAGTATATAGAGTTTGCCATCGCTGTCCGTTGCAAGCCATACCCAGCCTGAGCCAAAGAGCGTTACCGCCATCGTTGTCATTCGCTTTTTAAGTTCATCCACTGAGCCAAACTGTTCATCTATAGCGCGTCGTAGCTCCCCCGTAGGGTGGTGCTTTGCCTTATTCTTTGGTGATAGACTCTCGAAGTAGAAGACATGGTTCCACGCCTGCGCTGCATTGTTAAATATAGCGCCATCGCTGCTTGTTACCACCTCCTCCAATGGCATGCCTCTATATCGCGTACCTTCTGTAAGCTCTCCGAGTTTCGCTACATAGCCTGCATAGTGTTTGTCGTGATGAAAGTGCATCGTCTCAGCAGAGATATATGGCTCCAATGCATCGTAAGCATATGGTAACTCCGTAATCGTAAGTAGTGATGCAGCAATAGTTCTTAGTGTCATAATCGTTAAATTAAAGGATTTATATATACTAAGGTATATTGCAACAATAACGCCAAAACAAAAACAAGCGGCAGCCTTTTGCTGCCGCTTGTTCTATCTATAACAGTTTAATATTATTTTGCCTGATGTAAAATGACTCGCTCGATAGCGCGCTCGCAGACTGGGCAGAAACGCTCAGCAGTGTTGTTGCGCATACGGCAGACATCCGCTGGACGGTAGATGCCCTTAGAGAGATAGCCGCCACCCTCATAGAGACCTACGGTGTAGTTTGCTGTGCGCTTTGGAGTTACTCTTGTTGGTACCTCAATCCCCGGAGGAAGCATATCAGCCCACTTAGAGTCGAAGTCTACCAATGTAGTGATATTGGGCTCCCAAGGCTCATGCTTAAGTGAGTGCATATTGTCGTTGTCATCGTCGTTGTCGTAGAAGTACTCGTCACCAAGACCTGCAAACGAGTGTCCGAACTCATGCACTACAACAGGGCGGAAGTCCTTATGGTGTGCAGTGGTAAGCGTGTATGAGTTGTAGATACCACCGCCACCATAGTTGCCAGTATTTGCAAGTATTATGAAATGCTCACAAGGGATATTTGTAACCAAGTCGTACATATCGTATACATTACCAGAGGTAAGGTAGCGCGCCATATAGAAGGTCATAAAGTTTGAACTTACAGCAGTATCACGCCAGTCGCCAGTCTGAGGAACGCTAACATTTGTATCTAATGATGGCGATGATACGGCGATAAAGTTGAACTTCTCGCTATGGCTCTTGAAAGGCTCGTAGCTAAGAATCTCCATCTTTGTAGTTAGGGCATCCGTCAAGAATGTATCCATCTCCTCAGCCTTATAACCCTCGGCAAGAATTACAACGTCGATGCACTCCTTCGAGTCGCCACCTTTATGTAGATATTTATAAGGGAGTGGCTGTTGCTGCGAGAGGTTGCGGATAAGTACATCGTTAGGGTTAATGGTGTAGCTGTGTACGCTCTCTTTGCCTGTGTTATCGCGTAGTACAAGGGTTGCAGTAGCTGGCTTTAGAGGCATAGGAACAAGGAGTGTGAACTCAAAGCTCTTAGATACCTCCAGTGCCTCGGGGGTTGTAATCCACTCCTGAAAGAGTGATGAAAACGAAGTCTTATAGATAACCATACCACTTTGGCTGTCGCGAAGAGTTAGGTCGCCATTGCCCTTGAGTGGCACGTTATTGAGATTAATGCGACGACCATACCAATTGTCCGTATATGACATATCGCGTAGCGCCACATACTGCTCGTTGGCATTACCCATAAAAGTATAATCTATGCGAAGCGTACCATCCTTGAAGGTATCTTTAAACTCTTGCGCGTATAGCGATGTTGTGAAGGCAACAGCCATTATTGCCAATAGAAGTCGTCTCATAGTGAGTCTGTTTTAGTTATTTGTATTTTCCTTATTCTCCTCTTGTGGGGCGCCCCAGAGATATATCTTCGACTCAGTGCCATCCTTTAAGCGGCTTATATTCTTGCGGTGTGTCCATATTAGGAGCACTGCTACAGCCCACGAGAATACAATAAATGGTACGTTGCCAAATGGCGCAGCATCGTCGTAGGTCATAGTAGAGAAGATAATCACAAAGAGTGGGTAGCTACATCCAGCTATCATAGATGCAAGCGATACATAGTGCCATATAGCGAAGACTACACACCACACACCAAAGCTAAGTAGTAGGATAGGGGCGTAGATACCAGTACCGGCACCGAGAAGTGTTGCAACACCCTTGCCACCCTTGAAGCCTGCAAAGATTGGGAAGATGTGTCCAAGCACCACAAATGCTGTGGCGATAATGCGGAGAGTAATAATGTTTGAATCAGAAATAGCTTCATCGTAGCGCATAAGTGATGTTAGGATCACTGCCACAAAGCCCTTGAAATAGTCTATAACAAATACAGGGAGTGCCGCCTTTTTGCCCAGCACACGAAGCATATTTGTAGTACCTGCATTCTTTGATCCATGTTCACGAATATCTATGCCATAATATTTCTTACCAATCCACACAGCGCTTGGTATTGAACCAAGCAAATAGGCTGCCACCATAATAGCAATGATAGAGAGCCAAGTCGTTACACTCCACGCTTCCATAAATAGTTAATTGTTTGATCTTTAATTGTTTGTGTTTGTGTAAGCACACTGCTTATAAGACAAAGATACTAAAAAAAGGGCAAATACAAAATTTTTAGCATCTATTTTAATTCCGGGTACCATAATTAAAACTTATTGTTGATGTTAAAAACTTAGTTTGAACTATTGCAGTTTCAAAAAAATACTCTAAATTTGTCATAGAGAAAACACATAAACGCATATTTATGAAATTGAAATTGAATTTTGCCAATATGTCTGCCTCTGTAAAGGAGTCTGTAACAGATTGGCGTTGGTGGGCACAGATGGCACAGATTGTCTTTGGATGTATCCTTGTAGCTGTCGCCTTCGTTGTATTTATTAACCCATACAACTTGGTCCCTGGAGGTATTTACGGTTTGGCTTTGGTACTCCACAACCTATTTCCATCAATTCAGGTGGGTACATTTGGCTATATGTTTGATGTACCACTTATCTGCACTGCACTTCTTCTTTTTGGCGGTACTTTTGGTGGCCGTACAATCTTCGCATCATTCATCACTCCAGGTATAATGAATATCCTCGACTACTTGGTTTATCCAAATCAGGCTGCTATCGAGGCTCTCGACCCTACACTTTTGCTCGGTGGTCAGATTAACCTATCATCACACCTTATGCTTGCAGCTATTATCGGTGGTGTGTTCAGTGGTATTGGCGTAGGTATCGTTATTCGCAATAATGCTGCTACAGGTGGTACCGATATTACAGGTATGCTCCTACATAAGTTCGCGAAGATGAAGTTCGCTAATGGTGTTCTTCTTTCTGATGCTATTATCGTGCTTAGTGGTTTAGTGGTTATCGGCTTCGGTGTCGGTATTGAAGGTCCAGGTCAGGGCGTTGTACTATCTCTCTACTCGGCAGTATGTATCTTCGTGAATGCTAAGGTTTTGGGCTATACTATTGATGGTGCTTCGCGCGATAAACTCCTTTTTATTATCAGCGAGGAACACTCTGATGAGATGCGCAACTATATCCTTCACGACCTTAATCGTGGTGGTACATATCTTAAAGCTAAAGGTATGTACACTAACAATGAAAAAGAGATGATCTTCCTTGTTATTAACCGCAAGGAGGTGCGCACCGTACAGCAAAAAATCAAAGAGTTCGACCCTACAGCCTTTGTGGTTGTAACTGATGCATACGATACCTTTGGTAAGGGTTTCAAGCCGTTCCCAGAGGAGAATGGTATGCCAACGGAGTAAAATTGTTTTAAGTGGCTCTTTTGGCGTCTGCCTCGATTGAAAAATGCTCATTTACGTCGAGTAAACTCCGCTTTTTCAATCTTCGAGCAGCCTCAAAATAGCCTACTTAAAAGCAATTTTATTGTGCAACCAGTAAAGTTATTTTTAGATTGTTCTTTTGGCGTCTGCCTCGATTGAAAAATGCTCATTTACGTCGAGTAAACTCCGCTTTTTCAATCTTCGAGTAGTCTCAAAATAGCCGACTTAAAAGTAATTTTATTGTGAAACAAAAATAAGATAAAACAATTAGGGGCAGTCCAAAATTAATAGGATAGCCCCTTATTTAAGTAAAGGATATGAATATTAACATTAATAACCTTCGCCCACTAACAGGCAGTGGACGTAAATTATACATCGAGACCTACGGTTGCCAGATGAATGTTGGCGATTCGGAGATTGTGGTGTCGATTATGCAGCAGGAGGGCTTTCGCTATACCGAGAGCCTTGAGGAGGCGGATATTGTGTTGATTAACACCTGCTCTATTCGCGATAATGCCGAGCAGCGTATCTGGGGACGTCTTAGCGAGATGCGCCATATGCGTAAGAAGAAGCCTTCGCTTATCATCGGCATCATCGGCTGTATGGCAGAGCGTCTAAAGGAGGATCTTACTAAGGGCGGTACTGGCGTAGACATCGTTGCTGGTCCAGACTCATATCGTGATCTCCCACGCTTGGTACGTGAGGTAGATAGTGGTGCTACGGGTGTTAATGTCGAACTCTCGAAGGAGGAAACCTATGCAGAGATTGCACCAGTACGTCTTGATAGAAATGGCGTGAGCGCCTTTATTGCGATTATGCGTGGTTGCAACAACTACTGCTCATATTGTGTCGTGCCATATACCCGTGGTATTGAGCGCAGTCGCGATGCTGCCACTATCGTTGCCGAGGCTCGCACACTCTTCGAGAATGGTTATCGTGAGGTAACGCTTCTCGGTCAGAACGTAAACTCATACCGTACGGGCGATGTAGACTTCCCAGAGCTTCTTAAGCAGGTGGCAGATATTTCGCCTCTACTTCGTGTGCGCTTTGCAACATCGCACCCTAAGGACATCAGCGATAAGCTCCTTGAAACTATGGCGTTGATGCCAAATATCTGCAAGGCAATACACCTCCCTGCGCAGTCGGGCTCTACCGAGATGCTTAAGCGTATGAATCGTAAGTACACACGCGAATGGTACTTGGAGCGTGTTGAGGCTATACGTCGTTATATGCCTGATTGTGCTATTACCACCGATCTTATTGCAGGCTTTGCCCATGAGACCGAGGAGGAGCATCAGGAGACTCTATCTCTTATGCGCGAGGTGGGCTACGACTTTGCCTATATGTTCAAGTACTCAGAGCGTCCAGGTACCTTTGCACAGCGTAACCTCGGCGACGACATCCCTGAGGATGTTAAGACGCGCCGTCTAACCGAGATTATCGACCTTCAAAATAAGCTATCTGAGGAGAGCAACAAGCGCGATATTGGTAAGGAGTTTGAAATCCTTGTTGAGTGTACGTCTAAGCGTAGTGATGCACAGCTCTCTGGTCGCACCTCGCAGAATAAGATGGTAGTATTCGACCGCCACGATTATAAGGTCGGAGATTATGTGAGAGTTAGAATTACAGGTTGCTCATCAGCAACGTTGTTTGGTGAGGTTATTTTATAATTCGAATATGTAATATTAAAGCCTGCTCAGACGAGCAGGCTATATTTTTATTACTATTTGTATTTTACATCCGACAAAAACAATCCACACGCGGGAGCACCGGCACTACAGCGCGAGAGATCTTTCGACAGGATGATATCCTCAAACTCCGCAATGCTATATTTGCCACGACCTACATCTACTAAGGTGCCAACAATAGCGCGTACCATATTTCGCAAGAAACGGTTGGCTCGGATAGTAAAGCGTAGTGTGCCATCGCTCTCTACGACCCACTCTGCGTGGCTTATATGGCAGATATTGGTCTTATTATTTGAGTTCAGCTTCGCAAACGAGGTAAAGTCCTCGTATTCAAGGAGCTTTGTTGCTGCCTCGTTCATCTTTGCTACATCAATATCGGCTGTAAAATGCCATGCCGAGTAGCGACGGAATGGCGACTTGTGAGGAGTTAGAAAGTAGGTATACTCTCTCTCTATGGCATCGAAGCGGGCATGAAGCGTCGGCTCGACCTTGTAGATGCGCATAATGGCAATATCTACGGGTAGCACCTTATTTAATTTATAGCATAGCTGTGCGCAGTCTATCTCTTTATCGCTATCGAAGTGTGCCGTGTAGAACGAGGCGTTAACCCCAGTGTCGGTACGTCCTGCGCCGACAATCTCGGTAGGCACACGCAGTAGCATGGAGAGTTTATCCTCGATAGTTCTCTCCACTGTTACAGCATCAGGCTGGCGTTGCCAACCGAAGTATGCCGAGCCGTCGTATTGTAGTTCAATGAAATAGCGCATAAAGCATTTTACTAACGGCAATTAAGGGTAATTAAGGGCTATTAGGGGTTTTTAAGGAGAGATAACAAACCTTTAATTGCCCTTAATAACCTTTAATCACCCTTAAATACCTTTATACACCTTTAAGTTTACATATGTATTGCGCATCCCAAAGCATCCTCCGCAGCCTCCATAACAGCCTCATGCATAGATGGATGTGCGTGGATGGTGCGAGCGATGCGGTGAGCATCTACGCCCAAGACCTTAGCCAATGTAGGCTCGCCAATCATCTCCGTAACGTTGTGGCCTACGAAGTGCGCACCAAGCAACTTCTCCTCCTTGTCGAAGATAAGCTTCACGAAGCCATCGCGCTCGCCAGCAGCGGTAGCCTTACCCGATGCGGTGTATGGGAACTTACCAACCTTATACTCGATGCCCTGAGCCTGCACCTGTGCCTCGGTCATACCTACAGATGCCACCTCTGGTGAGGTGAAGATGCACGATGGGATTGTTGAGTAGTCGATTGGCTCTGGGTTAAGACCGCAGATATGCTCTACGCAGTGGATAGCCTCGGTAGAAGCCACGTGTGCAAGAGCTGGTGTTGCGATAATATCACCGATAGCATATACACCATCGACACTTGTTTTGAAGTGCTCGTCAACCGTAATCTTGTCGCGCTCGATATCGATGCCAAGTTCCTCAAGACCCATATCCTCGATGTTAGACTTGATACCTACTGCCGAGAGTACGATGTCTGCCTCGATAGTCTGTGCGCCCTTCTTGCCCTCGATGTCGATTACGCACTTGCCCTCATCGTTAACACTAACTTGCTTAACAGTAGTTGAGGTCATCACTGTAGCGCGTAGCTTTCGGAAGGCGCGCTCCATTGCCTTAGCAGTATCCTCATCCTCCAAAGGCATAATCTGTGGCATATACTCGATAATGGTAACCTTAACACCCAATGTAGCGTAGATATATGCAAACTCAGAGCCGATAGCGCCTGAGCCTACAACAACCATAGACTCTGGCAACTCTGGCAATACCAACGCCTCCTTTGAGGAGATGATATGCTTGCCGTCGACAGGCATGAATGGCATAACTCGTGGACGTGCGCCAGTAGCGAGGATGATATGGTCAGCCTCATAGTCTACGCCCTCAACCTCTACGACATCCGACGCCTTTAGGCGACCGAAGCCTGCGATAACGTCAATGTTGTTCTTCTTCAAAAGGAACTGAACGCCCTTGTTCATAGTTGATGCAACCATACGCTCGCGCTCTACCATCTTTGTCCAGTCAGGCTTTACCTCGCCCTCGATAGCGACACCAAATGTAGCAGCAGCCTTGCAGTCGGCATATACCTGTGCCGAGCGCACAAGAGCCTTAGTAGGGATGCAACCCCAGTTGAGGCACACGCCACCAGCATCAGCCTTCTCAACGATAGCCACGCGCTTGCCACACTGTGCAGCACGGATAGCGGCAACATAACCACCAGGGCCTGAGCCGATCACGATAATATCATATCTGTTGTCCATAGTCTATATCTATTTTTACTTTACAACTTTCAAAATCTCTCCCTTATCTGCTGCTACAGCGCGCTTCCAGTTCTCTGTGTAACCAGGCTGTAGAATCTTACCAGGGATATCCTTGCCATTGCCATTGTCGATGAACTTACCGTTCTCTTCGCCCTTAACGTTACCGTCGATATACTTAACCATTAGATACTTGTCAAGCTCTACCCACTTGTTGAAGAGTTTCTGAGCAGTAGCTACGGTGAAGTTTGTTGCAGCCTTACGAGCCTTCTTGCTGTTTGAAATCTGTGCCAATGCGATATCCATGCCGTTTACAGCCTCAATCATAGCATTCTCCCAAGCATCTACCTCCTCGCGAACGTGCTTGCCCACGATGTTGTAGCGCAAGTATGCAAACTGAGCAACACGGTTTGTAACCCAGAACATCGCAGTATCAGAGTACTCCAACATAGAGCCATTGCCCTCCTTAAGAGCCTCTGGCACCTCCAAAGAGTTAACATAGATAGGAGTCAATGGAGATGTTGCAGCATCGTCAGTACCAAACCAAAGGATACCCACCTTCTCAGGGCGAGCCTGACCTACAAGCCAGAAGCCTGTCTGCTGTGTCGCTGTAGCACGCTCGTTGCAGTACTCCACGCCGTCAACGGTGAAGTACATAGGGCGCCAACGGTATGGGCAGCCCTCGCCACCAGCACCGATGTCTGATGTCATATCCATCTTTGTACCTTCGTAGTGGTCGCGCATGCAGTCCATAAGGAGCTTTGGCGATACCTTCTCGCGTGGCATAACCCACAAAGGCATACGGTTATTAGGGTTGTGTCCCATAGCGTAGTCCTCGTACTGATCCATATCGTCAGCTACGGTGCGGAAGAAAGCCCATACGCGAGCCTCGCAACCACGCATAGCACCGAAATCGAGTGGCGCGTAAGCATCAGCAAAGCTGAAATCCTTGTTCTCGCCCTCGAACCAACCGAACTTACGAGCTACATCCGCTACATCTGGAGCGTAGATACAGTTCTCGGGGTCGTTCCAAGGGAATGTAGTTATGCGAGCCTGATTTGCGTGAGCCGAAACGTAGCCATCAGGAATACGACGTGCTACCCATACGATACCCTTATCCTCTGGACCCTTGCCGATAAGCTCCATAATCCACGCCTCCTTCTGGTCGATAAGCGAGAATGACTCGCCTGATGAGCAGTAGCCGTAGGTGTTAGCAAGGTCTACGATGATGTCGATAGCCTCACGAGCGGTCTTAGCGCGCTGCAAAGTGATGTAGATAAGTGAGCCGTAGTCGATGCCACCCTTTGGATTCTCCAACTCTGGGCGACCGCCGAATGTAGTCTCAGTGATAAAGAGCGAATGCTCGTTAGAGTTGCCAAGAGTGCGGTATGTTACAGGAGCCTGCTTAATCTTGCCGATATAGCGACCAGTATCCCACTCAGTTACATCCATCCACTCGGTAAACTTACCAGGGATATACTGATAAAGTGAACCATAGAGACCGTGAGAGTCGGCAGCGTATGTTACCATATTTGAGCCATCTGTCGAAGCTCCGCGTGTTACGATAAAGTTCGTACAAGCATCCGCTGTTGCGATGCCTGCGAAGAATGCGCCCACAAGGGCAACAACTTTAAGTAGTCTGTTCATAGTTTTGTTTTAGGTTATTGTTATTATAATTAATTCATAAAATCTTTCAAAGGTAGTAATTTTTTTGAAATGCATACTAATATTTAATGTAATTTACTATTTTTGTAGGCAAAATAAGCGATTAACTATGACTATTAAGGAGCGATTAGAGAGAATATTGGCGACCCTACCTGAGTGTGTTCAGCTTGTTGCGGTGTCGAAGTTTCACCCTGTGGAGCGCCTACAGGAGGCCTACGATGCGGGTCAGCGTATCTTTGGCGAGAGCCGACCTCAGGAGATGGCAGCTAAGGCAGAGGTCTTGCCTAAGGATATTGTGTGGATAATGATTGGACATCTGCAAACCAATAAGGTCAAAATGATTGCCCCATTCGTGTCGATGATTGCATCGGTGGATTCTGAGCGCCTTATCGAGGAGATTGAGAAGCAGGCGGCAAAACTCGACCGCACGATAGATATACTCCTTGAAGTGCACGTTGCGCAGGAGGAGACAAAATCGGGATGGTCGGAGCAGGAACTCCTCGACTACCTTGCTACGGATGCTCTAAGCCGTATGCCACATGTGCGCGTTCGTGGCGTTATGACCATTGCCTCTAATACTGATAATGAGAGCATTGTTCGTTCTGATTTCCAGCGTATAAAAGATATATTTGATACTCTTAAGCCACGCTTTGGCGAGGCGTTCGACACACTCTCAATAGGTATGTCCGACGACTATCCTTTGGCCTTGGAGTATGGCTCAACAATGGTGCGAATCGGTACAGCTATCTTTGGCCAAAGAGAGTACTAATACCAATTGGTAATGAATATTTTAAGGGTGTCAATGATTTTTTGATACCCTTATTCTTTTTTTTGCATACAATCTCAGTGGTGGTTTTGCTTATTTGGGAGAATTTGCGTAAATTTGCCTATCAATCGACAAATAATTATAATCAGATACACTATGAAAAAACTGTTTTTACTACTTGCCCTTATTGGCATTATTGGCGTTGGCTGTTCTAAGGAGGAGGTCGATAAAGGCAATGATATCCCTAAAAATATCTTCTTTGGACTTGATAAGGAGAGTATCACTATTTCTCCTGACGGAGGAAGTGTGGATGTAGTTGTATATAGTAACTACAATTGGGAAATTTCTGGTGTAAGTGATTGGTGTACACCATCAGTAAAAAAAGGTGATGCTAATGAGGATGGTCAAAAAGTTACATTCTCTGCAGATGTGGCCTATGACGATAGAGAGGCAACCTTCTGGTTCCGCTGTGCTAATGAGAAGATTAAGTTTGTTGTTTCGCAGAAATTCAAGGAGGTTTTTATAGCAGATGAGAATAATGTATTCACCGTTTCAGGTTCAGGTGGCGAAGTCGTAATAAAGTATCAAACAAATGTAGACTGTGATATTATTATTCCTGAGGAGGCAAAAGATTGGATAACTATTGTTCCAGCAACACGAGGCTTGGTTGCATATAATACTACTCTCAATATTGATGCTAATAATTCTAGCGAACTAAGGAGCAGTGTGATTAAGGTTGTCTCTCAAGAAGATAACGAACTATTTGCAGAGTATACCATTAACCAAAATCCGATACGTTTTCTATATTATACATCAAGCGACGGCAATATAGTTAAGCCTTACAGCAGTTCCAGCAGTTCAGCCTTTGATGCTACTATACTGTCTAATACATATAAAGATGGGGTTGGTATCATTGAATTTAATGCTCCTATAACCCAAATTGGAAATTATGCATTCTCTGATTGCGATAGCCTAACAAGTGTAACAATTCCTGATAGTGTAACTACAATTGGAGAGTGGGCATTCAATGGTTGCAGTAACCTTACAAGTGTAACTATTGGTGATAGTGTAACTACAATTGGTAGTTGGGCATTCAAAAATTGCAGTAGCCTAACAAGTGTATATTGCAAGGCTGTAACACCGCCTGCTGGAGGTTCTTGGATGTTCGATGGTAACGCCTCTGGTCGTAAGATTTATGTGCCTGCGGAGTCGGTAGAGGCTTATAAGTCGGCATCTTATTGGAGAAATTATAAATCAGATATTGTTGGCTACGACTTTTAATTTTCGATTTATATAGGGCGTCTTCGTCCTATCCTAAACAAAATATCGTGGGCTGTACGCTTTGGTACTATCCCGCGATATTTTATTTATACGATAGAACAAATCTGCTCCTCTAAAATCAAAAATTCAGTTTTAACTTTTGACTTTTCAGTTTTCAGTTCGTAAGTAGCGTGGGTATTATTTATTTAATTAGTAATGAGTAAATAGTAATTAGTAATGATTAAAAGGCTGTGCCTTTTTTGGAAAAAGGGAATAAAGCGTCCAAAAGGGGACCAAAGGGGGATAAAATAATTAGTAATGAGTAGAGAGTAATTAGTAATAGTTAAAAGGCGTTGCCTTTTTATATTTTACCCTTTAGGCCCTTTTCTGCCTCTTTCTGCCCTTGGGTATTAGACACTGTAATTATAACACGCGTCGCAGACACCACACTTTTTAGTTTCCCCTTTTCAGTTCGTTTTGTCATTTTGCTGACAAAATGTCAGTTGGTGGCTATCTGGTATGGCAGTTTTGTCATAAGAAATAGAAGAAGTGCGTCAGTTTTGGCGCATTTTTTTGTTTGGCACTACGTTTGTTCGGCAAGAAATCGTAACAGCGAAATAATGGTTGCACAGACAGAAGAAAGAAATTATTAACAAATATAAAATTTAAGAATTATGAGCAAGATTATTGGTATTGATTTGGGTACAACCAACTCGTGTGTGGCTGTAATGGAGGGTAACGAGCCTGTTGTTATTCCTAACGCTGAGGGTCATCGTACAACCCCTTCTGTAGTGGCATTTACTGAGGGCGGTGAGCGCAAGGTGGGTGATCCTGCAAAGCGTCAGGCTATCACTAACCCTAAGCGTACAGTATTCTCTATTAAGCGCTTTATGGGTGAGCGTTACGATGCAGTAACATCAGATATCGCACGCGCTCCATACTCAATCGTTAAGGGCGACAACAACACTCCACGTGTAGACATCGACGGTCGTCAGTACACTCCACAGGAGATTTCGGCTATCATTCTTCAGAAGATGAAGAAGACGGCAGAGGATTACCTTGGTCAGGAGGTTACAGAGGCAGTTATCACTGTTCCTGCATACTTCTCTGACTCACAGCGTCAGGCTACTAAGGAGGCAGGTGAGATTGCTGGTTTGAAGGTACGTCGTATCATCAATGAGCCTACAGCTGCGGCTTTGGCATACGGTCTCGATAAGAAGCAGAACGATATGAAGATTGCTGTATACGACCTTGGTGGTGGTACCTTCGATATCTCAATCCTTGAGTTGGGTGATGGCGTATTCGAGGTTAAGTCTACAAATGGTGATACTCACCTTGGTGGTGATGACTTCGACCACGTTCTAATCGACTATATGGCCGAGGCATTCAAGGCTGAGCACCAGATCGACCTTCGTCAGGATCCTATGGCATTGCAGCGTTTGAAGGAGGCTGCTGAGAAGGCTAAGATTGAGCTTTCATCTGCTACAACAACAGATATCAACCTCCCATACATCATGCCAGTAAATGGTATCCCTCAGCACCTCGTAATGACACTTACACGCGCTAAGTTCGAGCAGCTTTGCGACCACCTTGTACAGAAGACTATCGAGCCATGTCGTGTAGCTTTGCGCGATGCAGGCTTGCAGGCAAGCCAGATCGACGAGGTTATCCTTGTGGGTGGTTCTACACGTATCCCTGCTATCCAGCGCGTTGTTGAGGAGTTCTTCGGTAAGGCTCCTAACCGATCAGTAAACCCAGATGAGGTTGTTGCCGTAGGTGCTGCGATCCAGGGTGGCGTTCTTACAGGCGAGGTTAAGGATGTGCTTTTGCTCGACGTAACTCCACTTTCACTCGGTATCGAGACTTTGGGTGGTGTGATGACTCGCCTTATCGAGGCTAACACTACAATCCCTACTCGTAAGAGTCAGGTGTTCTCTACAGCCGCTGATAACCAGCCAACTGTAACTATCAATGTATGCCAGGGTGAGCGCGCAATGGCTGCAGATAACAAGTCTATCGGTCAGTTCAACCTCGACGGTATCCCAGCAGCTCCACGTGGTGTGCCACAGATCGAGGTTACATTCGATATCGACGCTAACGGTATCCTTAACGTATCTGCTAAGGACCTTGGTACAGGTAAGGAGCAGAAGATTCGTATCGAGGCTTCAAGCGGCTTGACAGATGCTGAGATTCAGCGTATGCGCGACGAGGCTAAGGCTAACGAGGCTAAGGATAAGGCCGAGAAGGAGCGTATCGAGAAGATCAATATGGCGGACTCAAATATCTTCGCTTCAGAGAAGAATCTTAAGGAGTACGGCGATAAGCTTCCTGCTGATAAGAAGTCGGCTATTGAGGGCGCTCTTGCAAAGCTTAAGGAGGCACACGCAGCTAAGGATATCGCAGCTATCGACACAGCTATCGAGAACCTTAACGCTGCATGGCAGGCAGCCTCACAGGATATCTACGCTCAGCAGCAGGCACAGCAGGCTCAGGGCGCACAGGGTGCCGAGCAGCAGGGCGCAGAGCAGCAGGCACAGCCTGAGGATGTGGAGTTTGAGGAGGTAAAGTAATTTCTCAGGAGAAGGCAGACATCTGCTGCCGCTAACAAAAAGTCCCGACAATGAGCAGTACACCAAGTACAGCCCATCGTCGGGATTTTTGCCGAGCGTTGCATCTGCAGCCTTCTCCTGAGAAATTTCCCCAGATGACCCCTTCTGACAAGAAATTGGGTCTTACTCCTAATAAATATTAGTTGCTCCCTTCTGACAAGAAATTGGTCTCGCGCTGATTTAAGTTTTATTTTTCACGTTTCATATTTTTGTATTATCTTTGCTCCGCATTTGCGCTCTATCGCTGCCACCGTAAGGTGGGGGAGGAAAGTCCGAGCAACGCAGAGCACCACGCAAGTTAACGGCTTGATATCCGTGAGGGTATAGTAACGTAGAAGAAAATAACCGCCCGCAAGGGTAAGGGTGAGAAGGCGGGGTAAGAGCCCACCGCGAGGGTAGCAATACTCCTCGGCTGTGCGTCTCGTGGGTTGCAAGACCATGTATACCGACAATTAAGGGTTGCTCGTCCAATGTCGGGGGGTAGGTTGCTAGAGGCTGTGGGCGACCACTGTCGTAGATAAATGATAGAGGCCTCGCAAGAGGTACAGAACTCGGCTTATAGCAGATGCTAACTAAAATAGGTGTTTCCCGAAAAGGAAACACCTATTCTTATAATTACTCAATGATTATAGTCTTGCTTTAATCTTCTTTGACTCCTCCTCGTAGCCTGGCTTATCGAGTAAGGCGAACATATTTTTCTTGTATGCCTCAACGCCTGGCTGGTCAAATGGGTTTACGCCAAGGATGTAACCACTGATACCGCAACCCTTCTCAAAGAAGTAGAGCAACTGACCGATAGTGCGCTCGTCGATGCGCTCAATCTCGATAACGAGGTTTGGGACACCACCGTCCAAGTGTGCAAGGCGTACACCAAGCTCTGCCATCTTGTTAATCTCCGATAGACGCTTGCCTGTGAGGAAGTTAAGACCATCAAGGTTAGCCTCATCAGCCTCCACCTTAATCTCATACTTTGAGTTCTTAACCGAAATAATGGTCTCGAACAATGTGCGCTCGCCCTCCTGGATATACTGACCCATAGAGTGCAAATCGGCTGTAAGGGTTACGCTTGCAGGGAAGATGCCCTTCAACTCTTTACCTTCAGACTCTCCGTAGAGCTGCTTCCACCACTCGGCGATATACTGCAACTTTGGCTCGTATGAACCCAAGATCTCAATCTTCTTACCTGCCTTATACAACTCGTTACGCACGATAGCGTACTGTGCTGCAGGGTTCTGCTCGATAGGTGTTGCAACACCTGTAAGACGCTCCATATCGCGTGCGCCCTCAACAAAAGCCTCCACGTCGACACCTGCAACAGCTAATGGCAACAAGCCTACTGGTGATAGCACTGAATAGCGACCACCTACATTATCCTCGATAACAAAAGTAGGGTAGCCCTCCTGTGTCGCGAGGGTCTTGAGTGCGCCACGAGCCTTATCTGTGATAGCTACGATGCGCTCCGCAGCCTCAGCCTTGCCATAGCGCTTCTCGATCTCAGCCTTGATAAGGCGGAAGGCGATAGCTGGCTCGGTAGTAGTACCCGACTTAGAGATTACGATAGCTGCGATAGAGTAATCCTTAACGGCATCCATCAACTCGTATGTGTAGTCCTCAGAGATGTTCTCGCCAGCATAAACAACCGTAGGGTTATCGTGGTGTTTCTTAAGGCTCTCAAATGAGTTTGACATAGCCTCCAACACTGCTTTAGCACCAAGATACGAGCCGCCTATACCTATACATATAACTACCTCTGCACGCTCACGTAGCTTTGCAGCTACACTCTTAATCTCTCTAATCTCGTCATCTGTGATAGATGATGGTAGGTTTACCCAACCCAAAAAATCGTTGCCCGCACCCTCGCCAGAGTGTAGGAGCGCATTAGCACGTGCAGCCTCAGCCTGCATATCTGCAGTGATAGCAACGCCCGAATGCGCAGCATTAAACTTGATTAACTCCATATAGTCTTCTTAAATATTTTAATGTAAAATCTGTGTGAGAGCCTGCATAGCCTCACGCGCTGAAGCATGATTGTATAGCACCTCCCACACCATATCTGCAATAGGCATTTCAATATTACGACGCATAGAGCTACGACGGATACACTCCGCAGCGTAGTAACCCTCAGCGACCATTGTCATTTCGTTAAGTGCGCTCTTCACGGTACAACCCTTGCCAAGTAGCGTTCCGAGACGACGGTTGCGGCTAAGTGGCGAATAGCAGGTAACGAGCAAGTCGCCCATATAGGCTGCTGAGTTGATATCTCGATTCTCCATAGGCACAGCTTCGTCGATAAAGCGACGCATCTCGCCAGCACAGCATGAGATAAGCACAGAAAGGAAGTTATCGCCAAAGTGCAAACCTACAGCGATACCCACAGCCAAGGCGTAGACATTCTTCATAATTGCTGCTACCTCGACACCGAGAACATCGTTCGAGATGCTGCAACGGAAGTACTCGTTAGCAAGAACACTGCGCACAGTTTCAGCAGTGTCGCTATCCTCCGATGCTACAGTTAGGTATGATAGCTGACACTGTCCTACCTCCTCGGCGTGCGAAGGACCAGTTACTACCGCCAAATTCTGCATAGGAACGTCGTAGTAGCGATTCATATGCTCTACGATAGTAAGGTAGTCGCCTGGAATGATACCCTTAACTGCCGATACCACAATCTTATTTTGTAGGCTCTCTGTCAATGGCTCTAAGAATTTCTTGAAGAATGCCGATGGCATAGCAAGGATTACGATGTCGGCATTGCGCACAACCTCGTTGATATCTGCTGAAGGGGTGAAAAACTCGCGATCGATATAGCACCAAGGAAGGTACTTTGGGTTGCGGCTACGTGTTAGTAGCGATTCACGAATATCATCATTTAGTACCAACCAATCTACGTGGTGGTGGTTAATAGTAAGCGTTTTTACAATTGCTGTGGCCCAACTGCCATAACCCAGTACAGCACACTTGGGACTCTTGTTTGTATCCATAAGCAAAAAATTATTCACAAAATTAGCAAAAAAAATGTGAAAACTCTTGCAAAATGTCCATATCTTTTTCCTATCTTTGCAAAGTAGTATTGCGATATTTTGGCTAAATGTGGTCTAAAATATTGAACTACAGATGGTTTTGACCTGCGAGATAAAAAAGTGGTAGATGCATTTTTTATTCTGACTTGATGATGAAAAAATGGGATTTCGTGGGTTTGTACGGTATTGAAATAATAAAAAATTAGATATATGGGAATATTTTCGCTCTATCAGGAGTTGGCAATTGACCTCGGTACAGCCAATACACTGATTATGCACAACGGTAAGGTTGTAGTTGACGAGCCGTCTATCGTGGCTCTAAGTATCAAGACGGGTGATCTAATGGCTATTGGTCATAAGGCTCGTCTTATGGATGGTAAGACCCACTCTAATATCCGCACTATTCGTCCTTTGAAGGATGGTGTAATTGCCGACTTCGAGGCTACAGAGCTTATGCTTCGTGGACTTATTAAGAAGGTAGGTGCTACACGTGGTATGTTTGCGCCATCTTTGCGTATGATGATTTGTATCCCATCGGGTTCGACAAATGTCGAGATTCGCGCTGTGCGTGACTCTGCCCAGCACGCTGGAGGTCGTGAGATCTATCTTATCTTCGAGCCTATGGCGGCAGCGCTTGGTGCAGGTCTTGATGTTGAGGCTCCTGAGGGTAACCTTATCATTGATATCGGTGGTGGTACTTCTGAGATTGCTTGTATCTCGCTCGGTGGTATCGTATGCTCAAAGTCTATCAACGTCGCGGGCGATGTATTCACTAACGATATCCAGAACTATATCCGTCAGCAGCATGGTATCCGTATCGGTGAGCGTACTGCTGAGGATATCAAGTGCGCTATCGGTGCTGCGGTGCCAGAGTTGGAGAATGAGCCAGAGGACTATATCTTCACTGGTTCAAATATGCTAACTAACTTGCCACAGACAGTAACTTTGAATTATAGCGAGATTGCTTATGCACTCGATAAGTCGCTTGTGAAGCTCGATAACGCCCTTATGGAGGTGCTTGAGGAGATGCCACCAGAGTTGTACTCTGATGTTGTGAAGAATGGTATCTACCTAGCCGGTGGTGGTGCGCTTATCAAGGGTCTTGATCAGCGTCTATCGAAGAAGTCGGGTTTGCCAGTACACATTGCTGAGGATCCACTTCGTGCGATTGCTCGTGGTACTTGCATCGCGCTTAAGAATATCGGCAACTTCTCATTCCTAATGGGAGGCGAGAAGTAGTTAACCTAATGGGATGGGCGTCGTTATATGTTATGTATAAATTGTGCGCTCTGAGGTTTTTATGATTATAAATTTAATAGAGAGGCTGTCGGCATAGGGTTGTTAGACAGCCTCTTTCTAAAGGTTCTATAGATTAGAGAATGTATAGGTTACTTGAATTTATAAAGCGTATATATGTGCTTGTTATCTTCCTTTTTTTGGAGGGTGTGGCACTATTTACCTACGCTACATCATCGCCATATACCGAGGCTAAGATACTTGCGCGTACTACAGCAACGGGTGCTGCTATCAGTGGCGCGATATCGAATGTGGGACACTTCTTCTCGCTAACAACAGAGAATCGTATTCTTACTGAGCGCATTGCAGAGTTGAATGCCAATATTGAGGAGTATGAGCGTACAGAGGCAGATGCTGTAATAAGTGATGAAGATTCCCGCTTTAAGTACCATGCTGCGCGTGTGGTGTCGATGACAACAAATCGCCCACAGAATCATATTATTCTCGATCGTGGCTCACTTGATGGTATCGCAAAGGATATGGGAGTTGTAACTCCAAACAACGAACTCGTAGGCTATGTCTTATCCTGCACAGAACACTACTCTATTGTGCAGTCGATGCTGAATACGCAGTTTAATACGGGTGGTTGCCTTGTGGATAATGGTAATGTATGTGTGATAGGATGGGATGGCTCTTCGAAGTATAAGGTGCAGGCGATGGATCTCTCGGTCTACTCTGAGCCTCATGAGGGTATGGCTGTTGAGGTGCGCTCGGAGCGTTTGCCTGAGGGTGTCTTGATTGGTCATATCGAGGAGTTCAAACTTAACAATACACAGACAGCATATAGTGCTACAATTGCTATTGCTGCAAAGATGAGCATGTTGGATAATGTGCTTATCGTGGAGAATACCCACTCTGGCGAACTTGAGGAACTTCATATACAGGTGGGGGATAATAGGTAAATGGAGACTGTTTGGTAAACTTCTCTGATTTGGAAGATGGAAGTGCTACCATGCACCAGATGAATAATAGATAAAAGTATAGAATAGAGATGTTTAAGAGTATACTATATTTCTGGTTAACGCTTGCATTGCTATTTGTCCAGATATTTATTCTTGACGAGATTTCAATGGCAATGTGGCTACGACCAATGATTTTTCCGCTTGTAATCCTGTTGTTGCCATTTGAGCGACGACCTATATGGGTTATACTAGCAGCATTGATTTTGGGTATTGTGATGGATATGGCGTTAGGTGGTGCTGGTCTCTATACCTCGACCCTACTTCCAGTGGCTGTTATACGTAATTGGATACTATTTCTTACTACACGTCGTAGTGTTGAGGCTGGAGATCAGACATCGCTACTCTCGCGTATGCCACTACGTCAGGTAATGATATATGTAGGTGCTATGTTGCTAATTTACAATGCGATGTTCTTCGTGTTAGAGTCGTTGTCGTCGGTTGGTACAATGCAACTTATTGCAACGATAATTTGTAGCACGATACTATCTGTGGTTCTGGCGTTGCCGATTGTTCGTTTATTCCTAAAGAGAGTTGTTAGATAATGGACAGAGGGTATGTAAGATATAGGATATTACGTTTGATAGTGCTTGCTGTAGGAGCTATTATACTTATCCGTCTGTTTGCCATGCAGATACTCTCGGACGAGTATGATGCAAAGGCAACGAGCAATATCGTGCGTACAGAGATAGAGTACCCTATGCGTGGTGAGGTGCTGGATCGTAGAGGTGAATATCTTGTTAAGAGTCGTGTATGCTATGATGTTATGGTAGTGCATCGCCAGTTGCCTAAGGAGGGTTTCGATACGTTGCGTTTGGCATCTATTCTTGATATCACACCAGAGTATTTGGAGAAGCAACTAAAGAAGGCTCGCCAGAGTCCACGCGCAGCAATACTTGTTACGAACTACCTTTCGCAGGAGAACAAGTTGCTTTTGGATGAGGGTAATTTTGTAGGTTTCCATACACGTTTCCGCACCGCGCGAGAGTATCCACGAAAGATTGGTGGTAACTTGTTGGGTTATGTAAGTGAGGTTACGCGCGACCAAGTAGATAGATGGGATTACTACGACGTAGGAGACTATATTGGTGTTGGCGGCGTGGAGTCGGCATACGAGACAGTGTTGCGTGGCGAGAAGGGTATCAGCTATCGTATATATGATTCACATGGTGCTGTGCAGGGTGCATATAAGGATGGCTACGATGATATTCTTCCGGTTAAGGGTGCGCAGCTTACATCGACTATCGATGCTCGCTTGCAGGAGTTCGCAGAGGAGCTGATGGAGGGTAAGATTGGAGCGTTGGTAGCTATCGAGCCATCTACGGGAGAGATTCTTGCTATGGTATCGTCGCCAAGCTATAATCCCGATTTGATGGTAGGACGTAACCGTAACAATAATTACGCAGCGATGCTCCACAACCAGCGTCAGCCACAGTTCAACCGTGCTGTTAAGGCCAAGTATCTGCCAGGCTCGACATTTAAGTTGGTGCAGGGACTTATCGGTCTGCAGGAGGGTGTGTTGCGTCCATCGCAGAAGTATCCTTGTGAGATGGGTTATCGCTATGGTAAGCGTAAGATGGCGTGCCATGCTCATAGCTCACCACTCGATTTGCGCGATGCTGTGGCTCATTCGTGCAACGCCTATTTCTGCTATGTCTTCCGCGATATGATTACCAACTCGAAGTATGGCTCTGTGAAGGAGGGTGTGCGCGTGTGGAATGAGTATGTATATAGCTTTGGCTTTGGTCGTCAGCTTGGTACTGACCTATATGGCGAGGGTAGGGGCTTTGTGCCAACCCCTGAGTACTACGATAGGACTTATCCGAGTGGTTGGAACTGGGGCTCGGTGCTATCATGTGCTATTGGTCAGGGTGAGTTGGGCTGTACGCCACTGCAGATGGCAAACCTTGCCGCTATTGTTGCTAACCGTGGCTACTATTATATCCCACATATTATAAAGCACATTGAGGGTCGTGATTCGCTCGATAGAAAGTACTACGAGCGCCATTATACGTTGGTAGACTCTATCAACTTTGTCCCTATTGTTGAGGGTATGTGGCGAGGTGTAAATGTGGCAGGTACATCGGGTAAGGCGCGCCTTGAGGGCTGGGATGTGTGTGGTAAGACGGGTACTGCTGAGAACTCGAGAGGTGCCGACCACTCTACATTCCTATCATTTGCCCCTAAGGATAATCCAAAGATTGCTATTTCGGTATATGTTGAGCATGGTGGTTTTGGTGCTGCCATTGCGTTGCCTATAGCCTCGCTTATTGAGGAGTTGTATCTTACCGATACTATCATGCGTCCAAAGATGGTGGAGGATGTCTTGAACTTCAAGCCTAACTACGCACCAAACTACGATAGACAGCAGCAAAAGTACGATGCTAAACGTAATAGTAAGAAGTAGAGCCTATGTTATCCGATTATAATAGAAATAACCGCAGTAGCAGTCGTTCGCTATTTGGTAATGTCGATATGGTGGCTTTGGGTATCTATATCGCCATAGCCATCATAGGCTTGCTATGTATCACGTCGGCATCGATTGAGCCAGATACAACAAATTTCTTCTCCTCGAGCCATAACCATATAAAACAGCTTGTTTGGATAGGAATATCGTGGGTTATGGCTACGGTGGTGTTGCTTTTGGAGAGACGATTCTTCCACATGTTTGCATATCCTGCCTATGCTTTAGGTATCTTACTTCTTCTTGCAGTGTTATTATTTGGTAAGGAGGTTAATGGTGCTAAGGCGTGGTTTGAGTTGGGTAGTGTGCGCTTGCAACCTGTGGAGTTTGTGAAGATTGCTACAGCGCTGATGATGGCGCGCGTGATGAGCGACTATGCCTTTAATATCAACCGCTTTATCGACCTTCTGAAGGTTGCAGCGATTATCCTTATTCCATTTATTATCATTGTTTTACAGAACGATACTGGCTCGGGCTTGGTGTTGGGCGCATTCCTCTTTGTGCTCTATCGCGAGGGTCTGACAAAGTATGTCTACTTTCCGGTGTTGTTTACGATAGTTTTGTTCGTCGCAGCGATGATGTTCTCGCCGGTGGTGATATTTGTGGTGTTGCTCATTGCCTTTGTGCTATATAGTGTGCTGCGTGTTGGCGAGATTGCGGGGCATGTGCGCTTTATTGTGGGTGTATTTTTGGTGGCTCTGCTTCTTGCGGTGCTTACACCACTGAGTGGCTATGCGGCGTTGATGATTGCCTGCGGTATCTCGGCTGTGGGCTTGGCTATCGTGGCGTTGAAGACACGTACGATGATGCTTCTTTGGCCGATATTAATGTTTATTTACGCTATGGTCTTTGTGCCAACTACGGACTTCCTCTTCTCGAAGCTTGAGCCTCATCAGAAGAATCGAATACTTACCTTCGTAGGCTTGGTCGATGATCCTAAGAATACGGGATATAATGTCAATCAGTCGCAGATTGCCATTGGCTCTGGTGGTATGTGGGGCAAGGGCTTTATGGAGGGCACGCAGATTAAATATGACTATGTGCCAGAGAAACATACCGACTTTATCTTCTGTATTGTTGGAGAGGAGCAAGGTTTCGTAGGATGCCTTGTTGTAGTGGCGCTCTACATAGGATTGATGTTGAGGCTTATGCGTATGGGAGAGCGAATAAAGGAGCCTTTCGGCAGAATATATTGCTACTCGGTAGCGGCAATATTGCTAATTCACGTAATGGTAAATATGGGTATGACCATAGGTCTTATGCCAGTGATGGGTATCCCGCTGCCACTGATGAGTTATGGCGGCTCGTCGTTCGTAGCCTTTACGCTGCTGATAATGATTGCTATACGTTTGGATGCCTCGACCTCCGAGAATGATATTTACTCATAACGCAAAATAATAGATAGGATGAAGAATAGACCTCTAATATTTGTTACTAACGACGATAGCTATCTATCGAAGGGCTTTAAGGCTATGGTAAACCTTGCCCGAGAGTTTGGCGATGTTATAGCCATCGCGCCCGACCGTGTGCAGAGCGGTATGAGTCAGGCTATTACTATCAACACGCCACTCTTTCTACGCCCTGTAGAGAAGAGCGAGGGTGTTGAGATATATGCTTTCTCGGGTACTCCAGTAGATTGTGCAAAGTTTGCTTTCGACTACTTCTTTGAGGGTCGAGAGGTGGGTTTGGTATTGTCAGGTATCAACCATGGCTCTAATGCTGCGGTGAATGTGATGTACTCGGGTACTATGGGTGCCGCTATTGAGGGTAGCTTCTATGGTGTGCCATCTATAGGTCTCTCGGTTGATGATCACGATGCCGATGCCGACTTTGAGGGAGCAGTGAAGTATGGCAGAGAGATTATTAGTTCTTTGCTTGATGCTGAGGCTCGCTTACCACGCCCATTGTGTTTGAATGTCAACGTCCCTCGTTGTAGCGTTGAGGAGATTAAGGGTGTGCGCCTATGTCGTCAGACACGTGGCTTCTGGCGCGAGGAGTTCTACGAGCGCGAGGATCCACACGGTCGCAAATATTTCTGGCTCACGGGAGCTTTCCAGAATGCAGAGCCTGAGGCTTCGGATAGCGATGAGTGGGCATTGGCTAATAACTACGTTTCGGTTGTGCCTGTGCAGGTTGATATGACCGACTATCTACAGCTTAAAAACTTGCAGGGCGTAATCAAGTAAGTAGTATATGCGTGGTGTTGAGATATTGATACTCATTTCGATAGCGATGCAGTTAGTGGCTATTGCCATCGCTCTGCACTTGGTTAATAAAACCAAGTATAAGGCGTTGTGGGTATGTTGTATCATCTCTCTTGCGATGCTCTGTGTCGACCACATTATGCAGTTCAATATCTTTCGAGGAGTTGAGGTCTCGGACTTAACTCGCGGTTGGGTGGGTATCGTGGTGTCGCTAAGTTTCTCGATATGTGTGGTCTGTGCGCGTTTGTTGGTTGCGCACGTCGACCGTATGGCACAGCACCGCCAGATGCTCGAAAATAGGTTTATGACAGCGCTACTAAGGACTGAGGAGCGTAGTCGTGCATCCTTCTCGCGCGAGTTACATGATGGCTTAGGACCATTATTGTCATCATCGAAGATGTCGCTCTCGGCACTCAATCGTGCTAATCTTAGCGATAGTGAGCGCGAGATTCTGCAAAATACATCGGCTGTTATTGACGAGGCCATACGCTCACTGCGCGAGATCTCGAATAACCTCTCGCCACATATTCTTAACGACTTTGGTTTGGTGCGTGGTATCAAGCACTTCGTTGACCGCTTAGGTACGGTGCGCGATACGAAAATCGAGTTTAAGACAACGCTTAAGGATGAGCGTTTCGATTCGAATATCGAGGTTATCTTGTACCGTGTAACCTGCGAGCTTATAAACAACTCGTTGAAGCATGCTGAGGCAACAGAGATATCTATTGCTCTACGCCAGGAGCGAGGTCTGCTCGTAATCGACTATAGCGATAATGGCAAGGGCTTTACCTATAGCGAGGAGGAGTGCAATGGTATGGGATTGTCGAATATACGTTCGCGTATCTCATCCTTAAATGGCAAGTTTGAGATTATAAGTTGCAAGGGCGAAGGCATGAAGGCTAAGATTGCAGTATCGCCCAGTGGCGCTAATATGCACCTTACGCCGAGCGATATTCGTGAACTTCGTAGTATAGGCGATAACATTAAAAAACGAAGAAATGGAAAACAGAGAGATTAAGATCGCGCTTGTGGATGACCATACGTTGTTCCGTACAGGATTGAAGGGTCTTCTTTCGCAGCGCGAAGGGTTCAAAATCGTTGCCGATGTAGGTAGCGGTAAGGAGTTCTTGAAGTTACTCCCAGAGTTGGATGTAGATGTGGTATTTATGGATATAGCGATGCCTGAGATGGATGGTGCTGAGACCACACGCGAGGCGCTTAAGCTAAAGCCCGATATGCGCGTTATCACGCTGTCGATGTTTGGCGATGACCACTACTACTCGCTTATGGTGCAGAGTGGAGCTTCTGGCTTTCTTTTGAAGGATTCTGATATTGAGGAGGTCTATGCTGCTGTGGATGCTGTAGTGGCGGGCGATAACTACTTCAGTGCTATATTGTATGGCTCGTTGGTGCGCAATATGACACGTATCGAGGTGCCTAAGGTCGATGATGAGGATGCTCTCTCGGAGCGCGAGATAGAGATCTTAGTTGAGGTTTGCGCAGGTCTCTCGAATCAGGAGATTGCCGACAAGCTATTTATCTCTAAGCGCACGGTAGATAAGCACCGCGCCAATATTCTTGAAAAGACAGGGTGCAAAAATACAGCAAACCTTGTGGTCTACGCTATAAAGAATCGTTTAGTGGAGATTTAATTACGAAATTCGACATAATAGAGGCTGTCCAAATTTCCATTGGACAGCCTCTATTATACTGAATATATTCCCTGCTACTTGCCCGCAGAGCCGTAGCCAGATAGCGGATGGAGTGATACTACCCATACGTTACCGTAGCGGGTGTCGCCCGTAAGTTGAATATGTGACTTGCCACTACCTATGCTAACACTATACTCGTTGAGTAGTTGCTGTTTAGGCTCTTTGGTGAGATCGTCGGAGTCGGTGATCCATAATCGCGTAAGGAGACCTGTAGATTTGTCAATTTCGTAGCCCCACAATGTCACTGCGTGGTGCAAAGATGCTATATTGGAACTTAACGAAATGGTCATTGCTGCCATACCGCGGTTGAACGACTGAACAACCAAATCTGTAAAGTACTTTAAGCGGTCATTGCCTGTAAGTTCTGAACCATTGCCCCAGAGGTAGTAGTTATTGTAGCAGTATGTGTACATCTGGGGGTATTGACTTGGGAATATATCGTGCTGATAACCTCGGTATATATATGGCTCTATGCTGCTCCACACGCTACTGAAGTAGCCCCCGTTGGTCTTAGGTGCTGCCTGCGAGCCAGCGGATGCAAACTCGCCACCATAGAGCTTGCCCTCGAAGTACCAAGGTATAGCCTCTTCAGGGTGTCCGCCCTTTGAGTTGTCCCATTCCGAGTGGTATACATCCATCAGTGCAAGTTCATAAGTGCCGTAACTACCGTGTGTCTTTGTACCAGGACCCGTTACCGCTGTTGAAGGTAGGGTTTTACCCGATGCTACATAGCGATCCTGCCACCACTGAATCATATTAGATGCCGCAGCAGCCCAGCACATATTGATATCGCCATTGTTGCCCTCGGCCTTCTTATTTACATCGTACCATCCCGATGTAAGCGATACACCCTCGGCAAAGACAATCGTTTTACCAGTTGAGGTAACCTCCTCGGCGGTAATCGTTATTGTGTTTGACTTCACGCCATAGCGCTCAGCGTAGATGGTATATGTTCCTGCCGATGTGGTTAGGAATGTTGTGCTGTTTAGTTTGCTGCCGTTAGCATAGATAGTCGATTGTGCGGTTACATCCTCGCCACCATCCGATGTCACGACACTAAGTACGGTGCTATCTACACCATTAGCCTTGATAGAGTTCTTTGTTGCTTGCAGTGTTATAGTCTCAGCCGTAATTTCGCCTCCACCAACACTATTAGCCTTGCTTAGTTCAAGGTTTACGGTTGTAGTCTTACCCTCATGCATTGCGAAGGTGCTCAGTGTTCCGCTATCAGGTTTGCGAATCTCGTAGCGCTTCTCGCCATCTATATATACACCAAACGTAAAGACAACCTCTCTTTCGAGTGTCATTGGAAAGAGCATTGCAGAGAATTGAGGTTTGTTGCCGTAGGCGCGAATAGTGGTAGTTTTGCTGTTATCGGAGATGGTGTTTGAGCGAAAGTTCAGGTCTCGTGTCTGGTTGAACTTAATATCTCCATTCTTCGATGTCGCAATTATCTCTACGATAATATTCTCTGAATTAAGGTCGTTAGATGTGTAACCATTAGCAAGCGTAAGGTTGAAATCCATCTTGTGCATAAGGTGCGAGAAGGATATTGGAAGCTCCACATCCTGTCCCGCCTTGACCGTAATCACTGGACTGTCGTTACTACTCTTGTGTCCCGACATAAATATATTATTCGCATCACTGCGGTCAAGTGTTGCTGTACTTGAGTCGGTGTCAACAGCAGGATATAGTGCTGTTACGCCGTAGTATGAGCCTACGGGAGCACTACCACGAAATATTGCTCGCTTGCCATCGGCTGAGATATCGCTCTTAGACTCAATCTCTAAGTTGGCAAATGCCATCGAATGGAAGTTTACCACTAAACCCAATGTGATGCGGTCACCAACCTCCCATTTTGTGGTGTTGCCATTCAGTGATACACGACTCTCTGTATCATCGGTTGCGTAGTCTGCGATAACAGCAATATTTGCATACTCTGTAGTTGCGACATCCTCGAATGTGGGCTCTTGACAACCAACCATTATAAGAGCTATAATGACAGTAAATATTGTAAGTAATCTTTTCATTTTCAGGCGTTTTGAAAGTTATAGATTGTTCTCTGGTTCAAAGTCGGGGATATAATTACCCTCATCATCACCGAGATAGCTTCCGAAGAAGCCTACCTCTACGCTACACTCGACAATGGTGAGTATAGGTGTAACATAGTCTATTGTTAAGGTTTTCATATTTAGTTGTAAGTTTTATGTTAGTTCGCAATATATAAACCTCGTGCGAAGCACACCACACTTTTAAGTTTTTCCTTTTCACTTTTCGGTTTATTAAAGTCCGCGACCCTTTATCGCCCATGCAAGTGCGGCATAGAGCCCATTGATGGCAGAGCGTAGCCAGAGTGGTAACACGTTAAGTAGCTTAAGGCGTGTAAGTTGACGCTTTGAGAGCTTGGTATATCCGAATGCTCGAATAGCCTTTTGTGCATCCTCGGTGCCACCGCGTACCGACTGTGTTATTGCCTTGCCGATACCTATGCGGGCGATATACTCATTGAGTGTTTGCTCCTGCTTTGGATCGTATAGTTCTGCAATGGTATGTACGCACTCTTCGGCACGATATATCGATGCCGAACGGTTAGATGCTGTGCGTGAGTAGCGTACAAGCGACATTGGCGAGTAGGCAAACTGCGCTCCCTGCTGTATCATTCTTACCCAGAGCCACTGATCCTCGCCTATGCGCATGCCCTCGGGGAAACCTCCACAGCGTTGCACCGTGCTACGACGGAGTGTAGCCGAAGATGGGATAATAGGGTATCGACCTATAAGTGCCTCATTTGCAGGGTTGATATAACCCTCTGCTGTTGGTGCTGATGCGCGTGTATGGCTTTCGACGTTTACCACGTCGAAAGCTGTAGAGTAGGCATCGCAATCGGGGTAGTACTCCATAAGTCTGCATACCTCGGCAATGTAGTTCGAAAGCCACCAATCGTCGGCATCCAGAAGGGCAACATATTCGCCCCGAGCCTCCTCGATACCTCTATTTCGGGCAGCGCTAACTCCTCTATTCTCCTGAGTGATAAGCCTTATGTTTGACTCTGAGTGGCGCTTAATAAACTCATGTACCACAGCCTCGGAGTTATCCGTTGAGCCATCGTTGACAACGATAATCTCACCTACGGCTAGACTCTGCTCCACGACAGATCGTAGTGCGCGCTCTACCTCTGCCTCCTTATTATATAAAGGTATGACCACACTTATGTTCTCCGAGGCACGACTCTTCAAGCCATACCCAAACCACAGTACTTCGGGTGCGTGGTTAAGACGCTTATCTTCGGGCAACCACTTCTGAATATCGCCATAGTGACTGCGCAGGTAGACCTCCAGGTTGGCTGGTGCCATAACCTCCAAATCACCAAACTTGCGTGGCTCAAGGTGTGCAATTGACTCTACAGCAATCATATCCTTTGGCATACGCACTATGTTATAGCGCGATGCCGAGGTGTTGTTATAACGTGTAAGTTCTCGGTTTAGAATATGGTATATGCGCTCTTTCGAGAGCAGTGCGCTTACTACGCGAATAGCCAAGCACGATACTAAACTCTTTGGAAAGACAACACTGTTGTTCGCCTTGCCAAGCCATCTCCAGAGCCATACGCTCTTTGCCATAAAGCAGTTTATCCAGAAACCCACACGTCTGCGTTGGTGGCGTGCAAGCCTCTCATCATCGGGGATAAGGTCGTATGGGAAGATGTCGATATATACGCCCTCGGCAATAGGGAGTCCCACCCACTCGCTCTCAACGAAGCGTGTGCCCACCTTGCGCACCTTAGCAAAGTAGAACGGGGTCTCCTTTTCGGTAGTAAACTCCTGCAACACATATTGCTTATTGAGGAGTGCTGGTGCCTCACGTAGGAAACGCTCATAATTTTCGCGTGTCATACCGAGGTCTATATCATCGTCCCAAGGTACTATATCGTCGAAAAAGTGGCTTCCAATGGCAGTGCCGCCCTGTATAAAGTATGGAATATCGGCAACCTCGCATACGCGTACAACCTCGCGTAGAGTCTCTTTTAGCTCACTGTGAAGATGTCGTAATATATCGCTGTTGTACTTCATTACATATTGTGTATTAGTAGGTTGCAACCGCGAATATCGCTTCCCGCAATGCGTCCTTCAATAATAAAACCGCCATCACCTTTAACTCTGCCTATATCCTGTGTCTGTATAAAGGCGCACGATGATATGTTGGCAAGATCGATGATGTCAATACCGCCACGCATACCATTTGGGGCGTGGTCGAATGGGTCGTTTACATCGCGCACCATGACCTTCATCCAGCGCGGTGTGTAAAAGAGACCATTGCCCTTTGAGTATGCCTGCGATGTAAGCTCTGCCATACCATACTCCGAGTGTATTGCCTCTACGCCAAAACCATCGCATAGAATTTTGTGGAGTTCGCTCTTGGATAGCTCCTTACGTCGACCCTTCATGCCGCCAGTCTCCATGATGATTGTATTCTCGAATTTTGGGGAATACTGCTCGGCAACGTCCCAAAGTGCATAGCTTACACCGAGAAGAATCTTTGGTTTTGGGTCACGCTTAATATCTTCGATAAGTTGTTCGTAATTATTAAGGTAGAAACCTCCTGAGCCACACTGCTTAATGAGTGTATCTACCATATAGACCAACGAGGAGCCTTCGCGTTCGAGGTAGTTTGGAAGTAATCCGTAGATACTCCAATTCTTAGCTTCGCCATAGAACTCTTCAAAGGCACGAGTAAAGACTTCGCGGTATACCGCCAATGACGCCATCATATGGCGCGATGGCATTGTGGAGCCTGTATTACTTGATGTAAAGACAATCTCTGGTTTCTCCTCTCCGCAGTAGACATCGCTACTCTTGAATAGCTCGATAGGAAGAAATGGGATATCCTCGATACTTTGAATATCTGCGGGGTTGATAGCCATCAATTCCAAATATCTGCGATAGGGTGGGCAATGCCCTGCCTGATATCGAAACAACTCTAAGGCGCAACTCTCGAATTGCTCCTCATTTTCGATGTTAAATATGCGCTCTACGTTAAACATAACCTTACAATAATTCACAAAGTTAGAATTTTTATTCTTAAAAAGCAATAGGTGTGCGATGAAGGGGGATACAGATATAAAAAAATCGCTATCTTTGTGCGCTGATGAGCATGTTAAGGGTCGCTCAATAAAGATGATTAAGTGTAGAATAATATTGAATATGTCGCGAATTAAGGGTTTACTTTTGCTTCTATGTGGAGTTGTAGCACATCTATTTGTAAGTTGTGAAATGCTTGAGCAAGCGCCTGAAGGTGAGGCTATTGTGAAGCTAGATATTTATGAGCTTAATGTAACTGGAGGTGGCGGAGATATTCCAATCTACTATGGTGTAGAGAATCCTCGTCCGGGTGCGCGTCTACAGGTAAAATGTAGTGAAGAGTGGATAAAGCTAAAGGAGATAACCACCTCGATGATAATGCTTACTATCGCCCCAAGTGATGTTAGCGAGGAGCGATTCGGTTTTGTTACAATTACCTACGATGGCATGGTAAAACCTATCAAAGTACCCGTTGTGCAAGATGAACAGGTACTTAACTACTTTAGTTTCGAAGTTAGTGATCTGACATCTACCTCTTGTTCGGTAACCTATACTCCAAAGGAGAGTGGTAAGATGTTTATGGCAAATATTATCGACTCTGACTACTTTACGCAGTCAGGTATTATCGATATGGATCAATTTATTGCGGCAGAGATGGCTAACTATATGGCTCTTGCTGCGCAGTATGAGATGACGTTGCAGTATCTTTTGGAGGAGGCAGCAAGCCCAAGACCCGTGTTTAAGAGAGAGGTAACACGCAGTTTTTCGAATATGAAGGCTGGTGGAACATATGTTGCATATGCTTATGGTGTTGAGCTTTGCGATAATGAGTATACCATAACAACACCTCTTCATAAGACTTCAATCACTCTTCCTATGCTGACGATGCGTGATATCACTTTCAAAATTTCGTCGCAGATAACAAGTTCTGGTGTTGCAAATATTGTGGTTTCGCCAGTGAATTGGAGCGGGTACTACTCGGTAAATATTATTCCAGACTCATCGGTGTTCTATATTCCTAAGGGGGATAGTATTAATGAGTATACCCTCCGTGCTATGGGTGACGATTTTTATAAGCGTGCTCGTCAGGCTTTGCTGAGCGGAAGTAGCATCGATGCATTCCTTAGGAGCAACTGCTATGTAGGTAGCCACACATTTAATCTCTCGGTTAGTGGTGGCTCGAAGTATATGGTTGCAGTTTTTGCTGTGGAGTCTGTAGATGGTGCTATTCCAGCAATGTGCTCGGTGCCTGCAATATCCTATTTGTAGAGGCTAAAGCGTTGATATTTGGCAAATAAGTTTGCAGAATAAATATTTTTATCTATCTTTGCAGCCCGTATCAACCTCTTATATAGGGCAGAGACTCAATTTGTAGAGATACAAGGATTAACATCGAGGGTGGTGTTATGGTAGAGTCACTGCAGCGATAATGTTGAACGATAAACATTTAATTTTTGTTGCAACAATGAACAAGGATCAGTTGATCAGACTCGTAAACGAGCAGATGTGGACTAAGGGCGAGAACGATGTGCCTCAGTTCGGTGCAGGTGATACAATCACCGTAACTTATCGTATTGTAGAGGGTAACAAGGAGCGTTTGCAGAGCTTCCGTGGTGTAGTTATCCAGATTAAGGGTTCAGGTCGTACTAAGATGTTCACCATCCGTAAGGTATCGAATGGTGTAGGTGTAGAGCGTATCTTCCCACTTTATTCTCCACACATCGACAAGATCGAGGTTAACAAGTATGGTGTTGTGCGTCGTGCACGTATCTACTACTTGCGTGATCTTACAGGTAAGAAGGCTCGTATCAAGGAGCGTCGTATCGTTAAGAAGGCTGACGAGTAGTCGTTGCTATCTTAAGAGAATTGAGGTTATCCGATAGGGTAACCTCTTTTTTTGTCGGTACGCTAATAGAGTTACCTCTCTTGTATGCAAGGATGATATAGTGTATGCAACTATTTGATGCTCTTGCTGCATAACTCCGTTATGAGAGGATGAAATGTTGGCGATATTATTTGCAGTTTGACATTTTTTTTGTATATTTGCCTTACAATCACATTAGTTTAGCTAATAAAAATTAAAACTGTAATATATGAAACTAAAAAATTATGCCTATCGCTGCATGGCAGTGGTTTGCGCAATCGTTGCCGTATCATGCGTTGACGAGGAATTTTCTATGGACAAGGTCTCTAAGGAGGTCTCTGTAATTGATGGTAAGACCGTGTTGCCTATTGGCTCTTTAGAGAAGGTCTCTTTGGGTGATTTGTTGGGTTCAGAGACTGAGTTGCCAGAGGGTATTATTAAGAACGAGGATGGTTCGTATGAACTTTTTTACGAACTTCCAACCGCTAATATTGCTCCTGATGGATTTGAACTTCCTTCCTCTTTCGATATCGCAGCAAGCTCATCATCGTTCAATATCGACCTTCCATCGTTAGATTTCAGCAACTATGGTGCGGGTGTCGAGGAGACTTTTGGTCTTGATCTCCCTCTTGGTGACGATTTCAAGCGGTTGTTGCAGAACGTTGGAGCTGGTGAAACAGAGTTTGAGATAACCTCTCTTATGTTCAACTATATTTCAGAGGATCAGCGTAAGTTCGCAAAAGGGTTTAGCGAGGAGGTGGAAATCGATGAGATTAAGTTTGATCTTCCAGAGCAGATTAAGAGCCTCAATAAGGTGATTTTCGATAGCCCGGTAGAGGGACACGATGGCGCTCCATTGGGTGTTCATTTGGATTTGAAAGGCTTTGCTGGTATTAATGGTGGTGGCCATTTCCGCTTTATCTTGAAGTCGAAGGCTAATTTGGATATTAAAGATAGCGATAATAAGAAAATCAACCCTGCAACTGAGGGTGATTACAACGTCTATGCTATTTACGATGAAGATATTAAGGCTGAGGAGGAGAGCATCGGTTTCGATGTCTATATCACAGCTATTGATAGCGAGCCTACACAGGATCGTACAGTTGTTATTGACCCAAGTATGGTATTTGATGTCGACTTTGAGTTGAATGCTAAGGCAGGTGTTTTGAAGCTTGATGGTAATGGAGGTATTCTTATGCCAGAAGTTACAATTGAGTCTAACTTCGCTCTTGCAGACGCTGAGGTGGTATTCGATAGCAGTGTCGATTTGTTTAACTTTGAGTTTGGTGACGAGGGTACAGAGGGCTTCAATATTGAGATTGACCAGCTTCCAGAACTGATTAAAAGTATCGACCGCGTTGAGCTAACAGATGACTCTAAGATTGTGCTTTTTGCAACAAACCTTGACTGGCTTGGCGATGCAGTATCTCTTGATTTGGAGATGCCTGCTTGCCTTCGCATTAGGGAGAACGAGGGCTATACATACAACACCGAGACAAATATCTTGTCGACTACAATCGGTGCAATCAATAATAAGCTAAATATCCTCTTCGATGCTATCGATCTTAGCGAGATGACATCTGAGGGTGGTCCTATCGTTATTGAGTTCAACCCATCAGGTCGAGTTCACTTTACTGATAATACTACTACTAGAATTAACGGCTTCCTTCCTAAGGATGGTAGCAATATCAATGTTGAGGTTGGTATCGGTGAATCATCTATAGGCTTCGAGTCTATAAGCGCTGAGATTGACTATTCATATCCACTTAATGAGTCATTCCCTGTAGGTGAAGAGTTGGGAAAGGAGTCTCTTGAACGTATTCAATTCAAAGGCTTTGGTCTGTCGCCTATATTGCAGATTATGATTACTAACCCATTAACTATTGAGGCAAACATTGAGGCGTCAATCGCTCCAGTGGTTGGTGGCGTGGTGCAGGAGGAGAACTCTATTCTAATTCCAGCGACTATCAAGAAGGCTATCTTTGATGAGGCTACTGGTGAGGTTATCCCAACAACAACACGCATTGTATTGGCAAAGGAGGAGCATAAGGCGAAGTATCCAGAGTCGGAGGGTTACACATTTATTGAGTGCAACCTTGATAAACTCTTTACATCGTCTATTCCAGATCGTATCGCATTGTCTGCAGAGGTGGGCTTGCCAAAGGAGATGATTACGCTTCACCTTACCGACTCTTTGGAGTTTAGTTATGGTGGAAGCTTCAGCCTTCCTATCGCATTCGATAATCAGCTTAGCATCTCATATGAGGATAAGATTAATATTTTGGATGATGAGGGTAACTCTCCACTTGCAAGTGTTGCCTCTACAGATGGTATTAAGGTTGGCGATATAGCTTTTATTGCAGAGTTTGAGACAACGTTTCCTTTGGAATTTGAGGTGTTGACTACGCTCTACGATAAGGCTGGCAAGGAGCTTCCGACAAAGATCGGATTTGCAGAGGGTAGCAATGTCATTAAGGGATCGACAGATGGTGTGACTCCAATGATTTATCCACTTCGTTTGCAGTTTAATCTTGCTGATGAGAGAGGCTCGCTTAAGGAGCTTGCCGATATCGCTTCAGTGGGTCTTAAGATCGCTATCTCAAGCAATGCTGAGAATGGAGCTGTATCATTGAAGGAGGATCAGTACATCTCTGCTGTGCTCCAGCTTGAGATTGATGGTGGAGTTACAGTAGATCTTAGCACAATTAAGAATAAGATTGTGGAGAATTTGTAATAAGTTAATTCCTAATAAGTGAAAGACTTTGTAAAGTTTGATTTCAAAATGAAAGTTAGTATTATGAAAAAGATAGCTATTCTGTTAGTTGCAGCCTTCGCGCTTTTGGGAGTTAACACAGCTAATGCCCAGTCGCGTACCTCCTACTTTATGGAGGGTACATATTTCCGCTCGGAGTTCAATCCAGCCCTTGTGCCTACACGTGGTTACTTTATGATGCCTGGTATGTCTGGCATTAACCTCAACGTCGGCACTAACTTCTTGAGCTTCGACAACTTTATTTATAAGCGTGGTGATCAGTATTTAACTGCTCTACATAAAGATGTAACTACTGCTGAGTTGCTTGAGAAGCTTCCAAAGACCCTTAAGGGTAATATCAGTGCCAATGTCAACTTGCTTGGTATTGGTTTCTATACCAAGCAAATCTTCTGGTCTGCTGGTGTTAACTTGCGCATTGACAATAGTATTTCATCGTCCCCAGATATGTTTAGTGCAATCAAGAGTTTGGGTAATGGCTCTTTTGATTTTGGCTCTACATCTGTAAATGCCAATTGGTATCTTGAATCGTATGTAGGTACAGCGCTCCCTGTTACAGACTGGTTGACAGTTGGTGTTAAGGGTAAGCTTCTCTTTGGTTTGGCTAATTTTGATGCAACGCTAAACAACAAGTTGAATATCTCAGAGAAGAAAGTTACCGTTGAGGTTGATGGTAAATGGCGTGCTAATAGCCTTGTCCTATCTAATGCAGAGTTGGCAAAGGCCTCTACTGTTGAACTTAGCAACCTACTTGCCATCAGCGATATGTCGAAGCTTCAGCAGAATCTAAATAACTTTGGCGCTGCTATTGACTTGGGTGCCGAGGTGCGATTGTTGAATAATCATCTCAAGCTTTCAGCAGCTATTACTGACCTTGGCTTTATCAAGTGGGGTGCTACATCACACCTTGCGGGTAGTGTCAGCGCTGCGTACGAGTATAATGGTTTTGATATCTCTACTGACGGTGTAGATACAGATAACGCTTTTGGTCCAATGAATGGTGGTGAGGGTATTAATAAGGGTAATATTATTCAGAAGGAGGGCTATAAGGGCTACCCAGACCGTCTTAGCTACTCTATTAATGTAGGTGCGGAGTACAATCTGCTCAAGAATAAGATTGCCTTCGGTCTCTTCTCTCAGACCAAGATGTTTAAGACAGCACCATATTCAGAGCTTACAGCCTCTGTTAATCTTCGTCCGACAAACTGGATATCTGCAACAGTAAGCCAGACTCTTCTTAACGGTAATGGTCCAGGTGTCTTTGGTGCTGCTATCAACTTCCATCCAGCATTGATTAACTTCTACATCGGTGTAGATTTCATCGATTCTCACTATATGTCTCTTGGTAATTTCTTTGGTGTTGACCTCTATATGCCACGCAATGCAACCTCTATAAATCTATATACAGGTTTGTCATTTAACTTTGGTCGCCCGAAGCATCTAAAGGAGGATGATAAGAGGTCTCGTTGGAAGTAATTTCTAATTTCTTGTGATAAGGGGTCATTCTCGACCTCTCAATCATTAGCCCGAATGGGAAATACGCCAAGTATGTCCCATCCGGGCTAATTTCATGTCGAGACCAAGCCTGACCCCTTCTGACAAGAAATTCGGTAGTGCGCTGAGGATGTTTTTTTTGAAACTACAGAGACCATAGAGACGAAAGAGACAACAACGAAACAGAGTTTTATAAATATTCTCTGTTGTCCCTGTAGTCTCTGTAGTCCCAGTTGTCCTCAAATAATTCAGCTAAAGCGCTTAAAACCTCAATCCCAGGCCATACATCATATTGTGGGTGTACTGCGTGGAGTTGAAGCGGTAGCCCACGAAGATAAACAGTCGTGAGTTGATAAAGTGTTTGAGTGAGTATTGTGTGTAGATGCGGCTAAAGTCGTAGCCACCACCAAGGATGTTGACACCTAAGCCTGCGCCTACAGAGAAGAGTGGCGATGTTATCTCGAAGCGTAGCGAGAGACCGCACTCTGTCTGCTCGAGGAGTGATGGGTGTTCGTAGCTTACTAATTTACCCGCCTCGTCGAAGGTGGGGTTGTAGAGGTTAAGACTACGATCTGTCTGTATATCGAGTGAGCCGCCGAGGGCAAAGTGGCGATTAAAGTGGTAGAGCTGGTGGTACTGGATGCCATTGATAAAGAGTGGTCTGTCGATAATCACAAACTCGTCGTGATCAATAAATCTATCAGCGCGCCAGCCTCCATAGGCAATGATGTCATGGCTGATATGCCCCTTTAGACTCTTGTCTTGCAGCTCCTCAGATGGCTCGATATAGCTCTTTGCGCGGATATGCTCGTTATGGTTGTTGAAGTGGCGCGTAACGCCTAATCGCATACCAAAAAGATTGGCTCCGCTATTTGAGAAGTGTGTGTCGCCACTCGAGAAATGGGTAAAGTCGGGCGTGAGACTAAGTTCCCATTTGGGCGATATGTGCCAGCTAACAGGGAGTGCCACGTTGACCATAATGTTCCACTTCGAGTTCATTGCTTCGTTGGGTCTCCAGTGCCACGAGAGACCGAAGTTCCACTCGTAGCCAAGTGTGATATCCTCTCGATCTGCGATATGTGCTCCTTGCAGAATATAGAGTGCGATGGGGCGCCCCGTAACTTCGGGGTGAAAGAGTGTGTATGTGGCAATACCAACGCCCTGATACACCGTAGGAAAACGCTTGCCGATCTCGCTATCATCGTTAAAGGAGAAAGCGTAGCGCAAATGTAACGATGCAGCGCTATTTATGGGGTCATCGCCACGCATGGCGTAGTGAGAGACGACGTTATACGCAGGGCGTACCTCCATCGAGAAGCGATGCGATATAGAGTCGCACCTTATAGGGGTGGCTGCCTTAATGTCGCCACCCCCCAAAAGTGTGAGTATTAGTACTGTTATGAGTGATATTGCTATTTTGCGAGCCATACGCGAATGTTCTCAGCGACACACTCTATAAGTCTATCTATCGCCTCGGCAGCTGACCAAGCGTTGTGTGGCGATGCAAGAAGGCGATACTTATCCTTTATATTATATAGTGGCGACTCGCGTAGTGGTTCTACCGAGAATACGTCGAGCGCTGCGGCTGCAATCCACTCGTTGTCAAGTGCCTCGGCGAGGGCTGCCTCGTCGATAATGCCACCGCGTGCCACGTTGATAATCATTGCCGAAGGCTTCATCATTTGCAACTCGTTGCGACCGATAAGACCGCGTGTGCGCTCGTTTAGTGGCGAGTGTACCGACACGATGTCGCTCCACTTCAAAAGCTCATCAAGCTCCATCGCTGGGTACTGCTCCTCGCGCTTTACGCCCGAAGTAGAGTAGTAGCGCACTTCGCAACCAAATGCCGATGCAAGACGTGCCACCTCGCGACCGATGTTGCCCATACCTACGATGCCCCACTTCTTGCCACTAATCTGGAAGGTGTGGCGGTCGTAGCAGAAGGCGCGGTCAGCCTTAGCGTAGCGACCATCGTGGAAATACTCGTTGAAATATACCACATTGCGCGCAAGGGCAAGGGCAGATGTAATGGTTGTCTCGGCAACAGATGTGGTGGAGTAGCCAACCGCATTCTTTACCTCGATACCAAGCTCCTTGGCAGCTTCAAGGTCAACGTTGTTCATGCCTGTTGCAGCAATGCAGATAAGTTTCAAATCTGGGAGTTGACGCATGGCATCGCCATCGATAACAACCTTGTTTGTGATGGCAATTTCTGCCCCCTTAAGGCGCTCTACTACATCCTCTTTTTTAGTATTTTCGTATGCTACGTACTCTCCCTGAGAGGTTATCTTTTCAAGGCTACGACCAGCAATGCTATACTCGTCCAAAAAAACAATTTTCTTCATATCTATTCAGTTTTAGTTTCGTTTCTAAATTCTCCAATTAAGTCTCTGATTACCACCGAGGCACAACCAATACCGAAGAGGGCGGGAATATAGGATATGGTACCCACATTCGACTTCTTGTTCTGCTCTTCGCATAGTATCATCGCACCTTCGCGCACTGGCTCTGGCGAGAATACCGCCCAGAAACCGCGCTTGATGCCAATCTTATGTAAGCGCTTGCGAAGCATATGTGCTAAAGGACAGTGGTGCGTTTTGGCGATATCCTTAATCTCCATAAGCGTAGGGTCGGTCTTCGCTCCCGCGCCCATAGAGCTTACGATGCGAATGCCACGGTCCAATGCGCCCTTAATAAGTGCAAGCTTTGGCGATAGGGTGTCTATGGCATCTACAACATAGTCGAAGTTGCTGCTATCAAGGAGGGCATCCGTCTCGTCATCTTTAATAAAGCGGTTAACTATCGTTAGTTGTAGTTCTGGATTTATATCCTTGAGGCGGTCTGCAAGAATATCGCACTTCTCGCGACCTACGGTTGAGTGGAGTGCTACAAGTTGGCGGTTGATATTTGTCTCTGACACCTTGTCGGCATCGGCAATGGTCATGCGACCTACACCCGAGCGCACAATCATCTCGGCAGCATAGGCTCCTACGCCGCCCACGCCCACGACCAATACGTTGGCATTTTTAAGTATGTTTAACTTATCTTCTCCAAGTAGTAACTCTGTGCGTTCTAACCAGTTAACCATTGTTTATAAGTTTGTTGTAGTTTTCTTCAATACACTCTACTAGCTTCTCTATGCTTACTCCGCGAAGTTGTGCCACCTCGCTGTATACTTGCTCAATATTACCCTTATCATGCTCAGCATCTGTCTCGCAAAAGAGTAATTCGTGTGGTATTTTAGCGATTACCTCACATGTCTTTGGCGAGCGCAACGAGCGTGGTCCAAAGGAGAGGTAATACCCTAGTTCAATGCATCTTTGCGCCTGCTGCCACGATCCTATAAAACCGTGGAAGATAACGCCACGTAGTGCTCCATATTCTTTGAGGATATTCAAAACCTCATCTACAGCTCTAACCACGTGTAATACAACGGGTTTATTTGCCTTTATCGCAGCCTCAAGATGTTCTATGAAAAGCCTCTTTTGAAGCTCTCTATCGACCTCGCAAGCATAGTCTAAGCCCGTTTCGCCAATGATATCGCACTGCGCAAAGTCGGGCAGTTCCATCGCGTTCTCCGCTAGCCACGGATGGATGCCAGCCATAGTTGGCGATAGCACATCCTCTCGCGGGTTGTGAGTGTGAATGTCGATATATTTTGTCATTTGACTACAAATTTACTAATTTTTTTGGAACGCACCTACTCCCAAGCACAATTTATAAGTCGATAGATAAATTTAATATGCGATAACAGGCGGGCAATAGCATAATTTAATGTTGTGATTATCCGTTATTTATATGGTGCTGTAGTGGAACTTTTGTGACTATAACGCATAGATGGTGTGTAAGGTTTGTAGAATGCGTTCTGCTAAAGCGTTGTAAATCAGTGTGATATTTTTTAGGGGGGGTAAATACTGGTTATTTTTCTTGGAAAATTGAAAATAAAAGTTTATTTTTGCGGTAACAAAACTAATCGCTTGATTTGGCTTTATCGTTATACTGTAAATTTAAACTATTATGGGTAAAAGACTTATTATTTGTATTGTTGCATTGTTTGCTATTTGTTATAGCGCAGATGCACAAAGTAGGGAGTATAGCTATAGCGATGTGGGATATTGGGGGAATGTGGAGATCTTAGGAGGTGCATTATTCCCTGGAGGGGAGGTTGGCATTAGCACAACACATGGATGCCATCTCGGCAAGGGTGTGTCAATGGGTCTGGGTGCAGGTTTCTATTGCGACTTGAAAGCTGTTCATCATCTTATATCTGTTCCATTTTTTATGGAGGCTAAATACTCGTTACTTGATAGCTCCAAGTCGCCATATATATCATTGAGAACGGGTTTTAGTATTACGGATAAGCTATCTACAGGAGCATATATATCGCCATCTATCGGTGTCAACATCAATCGATTCTCATTTTTTCTACGCTATGGAATGAATCTATATCCTACAGATGTGAAGCTTTACATTCCAAGTGTAGATGATGACTTACTCGAAGTAGACACTAATGCGATTGCACTTGTACAGACTCTATCTGTAGGTGTTGCGCTGAACTTTTAGGGCTATTTAGTAGTAAATATGGTGGGATGTATTACTGATGCTAATAATCAATCTTAAAACTATATGATTATGAAACGATTACTTATTTTGGTGGTTGCGCTATGTGTTTCAACGGTGGCTATGGCGCAGGAAAGGGATAAAAGTGGTGGCTTATATTGGTCGGCGGCTACTAAGACAAGTTGTGTGCTTACCAATAACATCGATAAGCAATTTTTTACTGAGGAGACCGAGTATGCATTGGGCTACGACTTTAATGATAGATTGGGTCTTTATGTTCCGTTAAACTTTACAATGGCCATATATCCAATGACAAGGACATATCAGGAGTTTTGCTATTTAGGACTTGGTGGTAAATATCAGTTTTATCAGAGTGGTCTCGAAAGACTATCTGTTGTAGCTAGTGCGCAAACCACGTTGGGTGAGAATGATTGGGGTGGCGCGATGACATATGAGTTGGCGCTATTTGAAGAGATAGGTTTCTTTAATTTCTCTCTTGGAGCTAAGTATTTCGATGCTAAAAGTCGCTTTGTGCCAGATAGATGGTGTCTTGTAGGTTCTATTGGTATTAAATTCGGATTGGGTAAGTAAAGGTTTAAAACCTTCGCATCGTTTGGGGTTGTCCACATCTTGTTGGGCAACCCCTTTTTTCTATTGGTTGACGCCAGATTATGTCTATGGCTGTATGCTAAATCTTATATGCACGAGTAGATATTTATGAAAATGATTGGTCGTTTCGAAAAAAAGTCGTATCTTCGTGCGCATTTTAATGTATATAGAGGTATTGTAATTGGTTCACAGAACTTTAGATACACAAAATAAACTATTAAATTTTCTAACAAACAGTTTTTATGTCGAAAAACATTAAATTATGTAAAGGTCTCGACATCAAGCTTGTAGGCAAGGCTGAGGCAAAGGTGGAGAATGCTCCATTGGCTAAGTCGTATGCTGTTAGTCCGCTTGATTATGAGAACGTTACACCTAAGCTGTTGGTTAAGGTTGGCGACAAGGTCGAGGCAGGAACTGCGTTGTTCTTCGATAAGAACAACCCACGTATTCTCTTTACCTCGCCTGTAAGCGGTGTTGTTTCTGCAATCAACCGTGGCGAGAAGCGTAAGCTTCTTAACGTTGCTATCGAGCCTGACCAGACACAGGTGGCTAAGGAGCTTAAGGTAGTTGATGCTGCTAAGGCTAATCGTTCTGAGGTTGTCGAGATGCTTCTTGAGTCGGGTCTATGGACTCGTATCGTAGAGCGTCCTTATGGCGTAATCGCTAACCCAGATGCTACACCTAAGGCGATTTTTGTTTCAGCATTCGACTCTGCACCTCTTGCTCCAGACTACAACTTCGTGTTGGCGTCGGAGAAGGAGGCTATCGAGGCTGGTTTGGCAGTGTTGGCACGTCTTACTGATGGCAAGGTACACCTATCTGCTCGCAAGGGCAACGAGGGTTACATGGCAGAGGTTAAGGGCGTAGAGTACCACACATTCTCTGGTAAGCACCCAGTGGGTAATGTAGGTGTTCAGATTCACCACATCGACCGCATTGCAAAGGGCGATATCGTGTGGACTGTAAACATTCAGGACGTAGCTCTTATCGGTCGCTTTGCCATGACTGGCAAGCTTGACATGACTAAGGTTATCGCAGTTGCAGGTAGCGAGGTCGAGAAGCCTTGTTACAAGCGCATCATCTCTGGTGCTGCGGTAGAGTCTATCATCGGCAAGGTAGGCGAGAACGTTCGTGTTATCTCAGGCGATGTTCTTACAGGTACTACAACTGCAGCTGACGGTTATATCTCGGCTAATGCAAATATGTTGAGCCTTATCCCTGAGGGTAATGTTTACGAGTTGCTTGGTTGGGCTATGCCACGTTTCCACCGCTTTTCAGTATCTCGCGCTTACTTCTCTTGGCTATGTCCTAAGAAGGAGTACAAGCTTGATACTAACCTTAATGGTGGTGAGCGTCCATTCGTAGTTACAGGTCTCTACGAGAAGTACTTGCCAATGGATGTATACGTTTCATACTTGTTGAAGGCATGCCTTGTTAAGGACCTTGACAAGATGGAGAACCTCGGTATTTACGAGTTGTTGCCAGAGGATTTGGCGCTCTGCGAGTTTGTTGATCCTTCAAAGATCGAGATGCAGCAGATTTTGCGTGATGGTATTAACCTAATGATTAAGGAGAGCTAAGCTATGGGATTGCGTCAATTTGTAGATAAGATTAAGCCTACCTTCTCTGAGGGTGGTAAGCTCGGTTTCTTGCACTCGACATTCGAGGGCTTCGAGACATTCCTTTTTGTTCCTAACACAACAACATCTAAGGGTGCTCACATCCGCGACTGTAACGATATTAAGCGCGTTATGATCGTTGTGGTGTTGGCTCTTATCCCAGCGATGTTGTTCGGTATGTATAATCTTGGTTACCAGGCAGGTATTGAGGGTATTTTGCCAGCTTTCTGGTTTGGTTTCCTTAAGATGTTGCCGATGATTATCGTATCATACGTTACTGGTCTTGCAATTGAGTTTGCATTTGCTCAGAAGCGTAAGCATGAGATCAACGAGGGTTTCCTTGTAACAGGTTTGCTTATCCCTATGGTTATGCCAGTATCGGTGCCATTGTGGATTGTTGCTCTTTCAACAGCATTCGCCGTAATCATCGGTAAGGAGGTATTCGGTGGTACAGGTATGAACGTCTTCAACCCAGCGTTGTTGGCTCGTGCTTTTGCCTTCTTCGCTTACACTCCACAGATGTCTGGTGAGGCTGTATGGTATGCTGATGGTGCTACTGGTGCTACAGCTTTGGAGCAGCTTGGTTCTACAGGTACTATGCAGTGGAGCGCACTTGATGCCTTCATCGGTCTAATCCCTGGCTCTATGGGTGAAACATCAACAGCGGCTATCTTGATTGGTGCTGTGATTTTGCTCTTTACAGGTGTTGCATCATGGCGTATCATGTTGTCAGTATTTGTTGGTGGCTTGGCATTCGGCTATTTGTTCGATGCTGTAGGCTTGACAGAGTTCCCAGCATACTACCACTTGTTGGTTGGTGGTTTCGCGTTCGGTGCTGTCTTTATGGCTACTGACCCTGTAACATCTGCTCAGACAAACACTGGTAAGTGGATTTATGGTTTCATGGTGGGCGCTTTGGCAATCCTTATCCGTGTTATCAACCCAGCATATCCAGAGGGTATGATGCTTTCAATTCTCTTTATGAACGCATTGGCTCCACTTATCGACTACTTTGTTGTTGAGCGCAACATTGCACGTCGTAAGAAGCTAATTAAGAATGTAAAATAAGCGAGAAACTATGGCAATTAATAAGAATTCAAACGCATATATCATCATCTACACAGTTGTGATGGTGGTTATTGTAGGTGCCTTGCTCGCCACTTTGGCTACCTCGCTTAAGGATAAGCAGGATGCTAATGTGCTTAACGAGCAGAAGGTATCTATTATGAAGGCCTTCGGCGAGGCCGATGCTTCGTTCGACGAGGTTGTTACTATGGGTCGTTTGCAGGCTGGCGAGTTCGCTCCAGTAAGCGAGGAGGCTGAGGTAGCAGAGGTGTTTGCTATGCTTGGCAACCGCAAGGAGTTGGCTGAGGCTCAGGATAACTTGCCTATCTTCAAGATGGAGAAGGAGGGTGTTACAAAGTACGTTTTGCCTATCGTAGGTAAGGGTCTTTGGGGCGACATCTGGGGCTATGTATCTTTGCAGCAGACTGAGGACAACGTAATGATTACAGGTATCGTTATGGATCACGCTGGCGAGACTCCTGGTCTTGGTGCTGAGATTGCTACCGAGACTGTTCAGAAGGCATTCGAGGGCAAGAAGCTCTACAATGCTGAGGGTGAGTTCGCAGTTCGTATGCAGAAGGGTGGTGCTCAGAACGAGTATCAGGTAGATGCTATCACTGGTGGTACAAAGACTTGCGATGGTGTTAATGCTATGTTGGCAACATCTATTGGCAAGTACGCTTCATTCTTGCTTGGCGCTGAGGTTGCCGAGGAAGAGTGCTGCTGCGAGGAGTGCTGCGAGACTGAGGCTAATGTTGAATCAAATAATGTAGAGGAGGAGTAAGCTATGAAACTAAGTAAGAATTTTACAAATCCTTTGGCAGCAAATAACCCTGTTATCGTTCAGATTTTGGGTATCTGCTCTGCGTTGGCAGTAACCGTAAAGTTGGAGCCAGCATTCGTTATGGGTCTCTCTGTAACCTTCGTATGTGCCTTCTCTAACCTTATCATGTCGCTTTTGCGTAATGGTGTGCCATCGCGTATTCGTATCATCGTGCAGTTGGTTGTTATCGCAACTTTGGTAATTGTTGTAGACCAGGTTCTACGCGCGTTTATGTATGATGTATCGAAGCAGCTTTCGGTATATGTCGGTCTTATCATCACAAACTGTATCGTCATGGGTCGTGTTGAGGCTTTTGCCTTGGGTAACAAGCCATGGGATGCATTCGTAGATGGTGTTGCCAACGGCTTAGGCTATGCCTTTATCTTGGTGTTGGTAGCCTTCTTCCGTGAGTTGTTCGGTTCTGGTGAGTTGTTTGGTATCGAGATTTTGGGCGACTGGTACACTCCAAACGCCTTGATGCTCTTCCCACCAATGGCGCTTATCATCATCGGCTGTATCATCTGGGTACACCGTACTATTAACAAGGATTTACAGGAAAAATAGGAGGGTAGCGTATGTTAAATTTGTTTATTAACTCGGTATTTATCGAGAACATGGTCTTCGCATACTTCTTCGGTATGTGTTCATACATTGCCGTTTCGAAGAGCGTTAAGACAGCCTTGGGTTTGGGTGCTGCTGTTACCTTCGTACAGGTTATGACTGTGCCTTTGAACTACCTTTTGAATCAGTATGTGTTGGCTCCTAATGCTTTGGCAGAGGGTGTTGACCTTAGCTTCTTGTCGTTCATCTTGTTCATCGCTGTTATCGCTGCATTCGTGCAGTTGGTGGAGATGATTGTTGAGAAGTTCTCACCATCGTTGTACAACAGCCTTGGTATCTTCTTGCCACTTATCGCTGTAAACTGTGCCATCATGGGTGGCTCGTTGTTTATGCAGCAGATGGTAGGCACTGAGATTAACTCTGTAGGCGACTCTATCGTTTACGGTCTTGGCTCAGGTATTGGTTGGTGGTTGGCTATCGTTATGATGGCTGCTATTCGCGAGAAGATTGAGTACTCACACGTTCCTGCTGCGATGAAGGGCCCAGGTATCGCTTTCATCATCACAGGTTTGATGGGTATGGCATTTATGATCTTCTCAGGTATTCAGTTGTAACCTTTAATAAGAGTATATAATATGGAATTGACTATTATTTTATGGGCAGTAGCTGCCTTTCTTGTGGTGACACTCTTGCTTGTGGCACTACTACTCTTTGCAAAGGCAAAACTTACCTCTTCGGGTGCCGTTAAGATCGACATCAACGGTGGCGATAAGGTTTTGGAGGTAGAGTCTGGCTCAACACTTCTAAACACACTCTCTGAGCAGGGTATCTTCCTTCCATCGGCTTGTGGTGGTAAGGGTGCTTGTGGTCAGTGCAAGTGCCAGGTAGTATCTGGTGGTGGCGAGATTCTTCCTACTGAGCGCGGTTTCTTCAACCGTCGCGAGATTAACGATGGCTGGCGTCTTGGCTGTCAGGTTAAGGTTAAGGAGGATATTGCAATCAAGGTTCCTGCATCTGTTCTTAGCATCAAGAAGTGGGAGTGTGAGGTTGTATCTAACAACAACGTTGCAACATTTATCAAGGAGTTCGTTGTTAAGCTTCCTGAGGGTGAGCATCTAAACTTCCGCTCTGGTGGTTACATCCAGATCGACGTTCCTGCAATCACTGTTGATTACAAGGATATTGACGTTGATCCAGAATACCGCGAGGATTGGGAGAAGATGGGTGTCTTCAACCTTAAGATGGTAAACCCAGAGCCACAGGTTCGTGCATACTCTTGTGCTACATATCCTGCTGAGGGCGATATCATCAAGCTTAACGTGCGTATCGCAACCCCTCCATTCGACCGTGCTAAGGGTGGCTTTATGGATGTAAATCCTGGTGTATGTTCATCATATATCTACTCACTCAAGCCAGGCGATAAGATTATCATGTCAGGTCCATTCGGTGAGTTCTTCTTGCCAGATAACCTATCAGATGATCAAGAGCTTGTATTCATCGGTGGTGGTGCAGGTATGGCACCTATGCGTTCACACATTATGCACCTCTTCAAGACTCTTAAGACTGGTCGCAAGGTAAACTTCTTCTACGGTGCTCGTTCACTTAAGGAGGCCTTCTACCTCGATGATTACTACCAGATTGAGAAGGAGTTCCCTAACTTCAAGTTCCACCTTGCACTCGATCGTCCAGATCCAGTTGCAGATGAGGCAGGTGTACCTTATGTGGCAGGCTTCGTTCACAATGTTCTTTACGAGACATATCTAAAGAACCACGACGAGCCAGAGGGCATCATCTACCTAATGTGTGGACCTCCAATGATGGCTCAGTCTGTAGTTAACTTGTTGGATAGCCTCGGAGTACCATCAGAGAATATCCTATTTGATAACTTCGGCGCATAGCCTTTGTTGTGAAAAGGGGTACATCTGCGGCCTCTCAATCCAAAGCCCGAATGGGAAATACGCTAAGTATGTCCCATCCGGGCTTTCTCTTTATCGAGACCACATCTGACCCCTTTTGACAACAAATGCGGTCGTGGTGCTTATTACCCTTCACACTTATTTGACCTATCCTAAACAAAATATCGTGGGCTGTACGTTTAAGTACTATCCCACGATATTTTTTATTACGATAGAACAAATCTGCTCCTCTAAAATCAAAAATAAATTTCCGATTATAAGGCAGACATCTACTGCCGCTAACAAAAAGTCCCGACAATGTGCAGTGCTTTAAGTACAGCCCATCGTCGGGATTTTTGCCGAGTGTCGTATTTGCAGCCTTCTGACCTCAAATTGAATTTCTTGTGATAAGGGGTCATCTGCGACCTCTCAATCATTGCCCCAAATGGGAAATACGCTTAGTATGTCCCATCTGGGGCAATTTCTTTATCTAGGCCACATCTGACCCCTTCTGACAAGAAATTGGGTCTCGCGCTTGGTAAGGTTTGTGTTGTTAAAAGGCTTGCCTTTTTTGATAAGGGCCTAAAGGGCCCTAAAGGGGACCAAAAGGGTTATTCGTATTAAGCTTACCCTTAGACCCTTTGGTATTAGACGCAGTAATTATAACACGCGTCGCAGACACCTTACTTTTCAGTTCTCACTTTTTACCTTTCACTTAAAAAGGGCTACCCCGCAGGATAGCCCTATATATAGATATATGTATCGCGACTTACTTTACGCGGATGCGCTGACCGACTCGAATTTTATCGGGGTTAAGGTCGGGGTTTAGCTCCTTGATACGACGTATAGTTGTGCCATACTGCGATGCGATGCGACCGACAAAGTCTCCATCAACAACCGTATGCCATACCTCATCATTATTGCTTATTGACTCAGCGGCTACAGGTTGTTCGTTGCTCTCAGTTGTTGTAGTAACACCCCTAACACGAATTTTCTGACCGATAGAGACTCTATCGACATTGATATCTGGGTTAAGTCGTTTGATATCCGTAATGGTCATACCATAGCGTGCTGCAACACGTCCAACAAGGTCTCCATCCTGAATGGTATACCACTCCTCGTTATCCTCATTTGCTTCGCTCTTTGTAGGCTTTGGAGCTACCTCCTCAGATGCCATCTCCTCGTTCTGCTGCTCTACAGGTTTTGCCACTTCGGCATGCTCCTCGATAACAGGTGTAGCGCTCTCGTTCATGATAGGCTGAGCATTCTCGGCAATGATAGTTTGGATATCCTCCACTTTTGTGTTTCTACTATTTGCCTCGCGGTCAAGCTGTGAACTCTCGATACGTACCATCATGCCCACATCAACCATCGCGCGAAGGCTGTCGAGGTGGTAGTTCTCGAGGCGTATGCTACCCTCTGTAGTGCGTTCGCCAATGCGCTCAGGCTCGTGAGTACCATGGATACCTATGCCGCTATACTTAGTGTTTAGACGGATAAACCAGTTGCCATAGTAACCCTTGATGCTCTCCTTACCGTCGTTATATATCCAGTGCGATGCTCGCTGTATCTGTATGATAGAGTAGTCGCCCTCAGGTGTTTTACAATCTCCCAACTCCTGCTTGTCACCATAGTGTCTACCAAGTGAGACTGGAAAACGGCATATTAGACGGTTGTTTCTATCGTAGAGTTTTAGGCTCATGCTCTTCTTCGAGATAACGATATGGTCTGCCTCGGCAACATCGCCACACACCTCTTCGTTGTCCTCTACGACAATGCCTTGAGGGTTATCCTCGCGAGGCACTATTCTACGCTCGTAGCGTGTATTGCCATATGCTGATATGGTTGCAATAAGCAGACCTGCAATTAGTAGATATCTTCTAAACATAGTTATTTGTTACTCCTCCCATTTTAGCACCATCGCTGTGCGCGAGGTGTTATATATATTTATAGTATAGTACTCCGAGCCATCCTCGCGTGTATGTGTAGTGGTGAAATGCTCGCTACCTGCCTCGGCACGCTGGTGACCACCGAAACGCTCCTCGTCTGATGATAGCAACATTGTGTACTTACCTGCCCAAGGCACGCATATCTCATAATCGGGGATAGAGGCTGTAGGGTGCCAGTTAAGCACGAAGAGTAGTCCCGTATGCGTGTAGACCATAGTCTTGTTATGCTCATCCATAAGGTGGTTGTATGGGTAGCCATCGCCTAAGATGCCATACTCCTTAACAATCTCTACCATAGCCTTGTCGAAGGCGGCAAGATAGCCATAGCGCAAGAAGCCATTCTCGGCAAGCGACCACTGGCGGCGTGCATGCTGGTATGACCAGCCATTGCCCTCGCGTGGGAAGTCTATCCATTCTGGATGACCGAACTCGTTACCCATAAAGTTGAGATATGCCTCGCCACCAGTAGTAATTGTCATAAGGCGTATCATCTTATGTAGTGCCATGCCTCTGTCGATAATAAGGCTTTGTGATGCCTTGTCCATTGAGAAGTACATCTCCTTATCCATAAGTCTAAAGGCGATGGTCTTATCGCCCACAAGAGCCTGGTCGTGGCTCTCGGTATACGCTACGGTGCGCACCGATGGTAGACGGTTTGTCATCACAGACCATATCTCCCAGATGTTCCAATCCTCGTCAGCCTGCTCTTTGAGCAACTTAATCCAGTAGTCTGGTATCGCCATACCTAAGCGGTAGTCGAAGCCCATACCGCCATCCTCAGGCTTTATGCAGGAGCCTGGCATACCGCTCACATCCTCAGCGATGGTTATGGCATCGGGGCGTATGTCGTGGATGAGCTTATTCGCAAGTGTTAGGTAGACAATAGCATCGCGGTCAACGCCCTCGTCGAAGAAGCGTTCGCGGCAGTCGAACTCCACATATCCGCGGTGGTGGTATAGCATCGAGGTTACGCCATCGAAGCGGTAACCGTCGAAGTGGAACTCCTCTAACCAGTACTTAACATTCGAGAGTAGGAAGTGTTCAACCTCGCGCTTGCCATAGTCGAAGATCATCGAGTCCCAATACTTCTGGTAGCCAGCATCGCCAGGCTTCGAGTAGTGGTGGTTCGAGCCATCAAGTTCGTTGATGCCCTCGGCAAAGTTCTTAACATAGTGGGCGTGAACGAGGTCCATAATTACAGCAATGCCAAGCTCGTGCGCACGGTCTACAAGCGAGCGCAGCTCTTCTGCGGTACCAAAGCGTGATGATGGTGCGAAGAAGTTTGCCACATGGTAGCCAAACGAGCCGTAGTATGGATGCTCGGCAATCGCCATAAGTTGCACTGCATTATATCCCGCCTCCTTGATTCGTGGTAGGATAATGTCGCGGAACTCAACATAGGAACCTACACCCTCCTTCTCCTGTGCCATGCCCACATGTGCCTCGTAGATAACAAGTTCGCCAAGCTTTGGCGCTGTGAAGTTGTCATGCTTCCAGTCGTATGGCTTGTCGATTACGAACTGCGCTGTAAAGTTCTTAGTCTCGTCATCCTGTATTACACGCTTTGCATAGGCTGGGATGCGGTCGTTCCAACCGTTATGACCGTGAATATGGAGCTTATACAGAGAGCCATCGGTAAGTCTCTCGGCATACATAGCATCGGGTAGGAAGATGCTCCATACACCCTCGCGGCTGCGCTGTAGACGTAGTTCGGTACGCTGCCAGTGGTTGAAATCACCGAAGATATAGACATCCTTAGCCTCTGGTAGCCACTCTCTAAACCACCAACCCTGCATCGCAGAGTCATACTGCCAGCCGAAGTAGTGGTGACCATTGGCATAGTTTACAATCGAGCCAGCACTCTTCTCTATATCTTCCAAACGCGCTAAATACATATTGTGTCGGCGGTTAACCTCCTCTTCTACAGGCTTTAACCAATCATCATTTGCAACAATTGAAAGTGTATGTTTTAGCTCTTTCATACAATTTTCGGTTATTTTTAGCAAAGATATGAAAAATCTTTGTATCTTTGCCCTATATTATGTGTTAATTGACTAACAACAGATACAATAATGGCTATTTGCAAAGCGTTGGGTTGTTGGCGAGGTTTACAACGTGATATATAATAGAGTTGGAACATATTTTTTAACTAATTTAAATTATTATTTTTTATGTCGTTTATTGCAAATCTTTGGGAGACAAATCGTCCTATGATGATTTTGTTTGCTATTTTGATTGTAGTAATCCCATTCTTGGTATTCTACATCAGAAAGGCGAAGATGGAGCATCCTAAGGGACTTATTGCTGCTGCTTTGAGTAACATGGGTGAGCGTTTCGGTTACTACATTATGAACGCTGTTCTCTTGTTGTTCATCTGCTCTAAGTTCGGTATCAGCGATGCTGCAGCGGGATGGATTTACGCTGTTTTCTATTTCTTGATTTACGTGCTTAGCCTTCCAGGTGGTATTATTGCTGACCGTTCACAGAACTTCAAGGGTACTATCATCGCAGGTCTTGTTGTTATGGCATTGGGTTACGGTATGTTGTCTATCCCAGTATTCGCTGAGGCTTCTGGCTTCTCTTGGGTATTGGTATTCACATGCGTAGCATTGTTCATCATTGCATTTGGTAACGGTTTGTTCAAGGGTAACTTGCAGGCTATCGTAGGTCAGATGTATGATAACTTCGAGGCTGAGGCTGCAAAGCGTGGCCCAGAGGCTCTTGCTGAGGCTAAGTCTAAGCGTGATACTGGTTTCCAAATTTTCTACGTATTTATCAACATCGGTGGTGTTATCGCTCCATTCGTTGCTCCATTGCTTCGTAGCGCATGGTTGAAGATGCACGCTCTTGCTTACAATGCTGACCTTCCACGTCTTTGCCATATGTACCTTAATGGTGCTGAGGAGATGGCTACTACAGATATGGAGAACCTTACAAATCTTGCAGCTGAGGTTGGTTACACTGGCGTTGTAGATGGTGCATTCTGCGATAGCTATCTTAACATCTTCAACACAGGTGTTCACTTCTCATTCATCGCATCTGTTGTTGCAATGCTTACATCGTTGATTATCTTCATCTGCATTAAGAAGAACTTGCCTAACCCAGCAAAGAAGGAGAAGGCTGCAACTGCAGAGTACTCTGAGCAGGAGAAGCAGGCTGATGCAAAGGAGATTAAGCAGCGTCTATATGCGTTGTTCGCAGTTCTTGGTGTTGCAGTATTCTTCTGGTTCTCATTCCACCAGAACGGTCAGTCACTTTCAGTATTTGCTCGTGACTTCGTTAATACTAACGCAATTCCACCAGAGATCTGGCAGTGTATCAACCCTCTATTCGTGATCTTGCTTACCCCAATTATTATGTATACTTTCGCAGCTTTGGCGCGTAAGGGTAAGGAGGTATCAACACCACGAAAGATCGTTATCGGTATGTTCCTTGCAGCTCTTGCATACATCTTCTTGGCTATTATCGCTGTAGCTAACAACTACCCATCAGGCGAGGAGTTTAAGAGCCTAAGCGACGCTGTTAAGATTGCTATGAAGACAAGCCCTATGGTGCTTATCCTTACATACTTCTTCTTGACTGTTGCAGAGTTGTTTATCTCACCACTTGGTCTTTCGTTCGTATCTAAGATTGCACCACGTCACTTGCAGGGTATCTGCCAGGGTTTGTGGTTGACTGCAACTGCTATCGGTAACCTCTTCATCGCTATCGGTGTAACCATGCTTAACACATTCCCAGAGCAGTGGATGTGTTGGGCTGTATTCGCAGCATTCTGCCTAATCTCTATGGGTATTATGCTCGGTATGGTTAAGTGGTTGGAGCGCGTAACAAACGCGTAATTTCTTGTGATAAGGGGTCATCTTCGACCTCTCAATCTAAAGCCCGAATGGGAAATACGTCAAGTATGTCCCATCCGGGCTTTCTCTTTATCGAGGCCAAATATGACCTCTTCTGACAAGAAATTGGGGTTGTGCTATCCTTCGCAGGATGACCCTATTTTTTGTTTGCTAATATCGTCAACTTATAACTATATGCATATAAATCGATAAATTTTGGCGAAAATAGATGTCGAGTCTCCAAAATTTTTATATCTTTGAACGGTATTTGTTTTGATAAGTAGTAAAACGATATATAAAAAATGAATAGTAGGTATCAACTTCCTAAGCATGGCGGACTTATCAAGGATGGTGCGCCAAAGGATATTATACATCGCTACGAGCGTATGCAGACTCAGGTCTTTGACAATGAGTTTAGCGGTGTACAGTATGTGGCAGATATTATCTGTCGAATGATACAAAATCATAGTGAGAATGCCTCGGCAAGAGATATATATGAGGAGCTACCTCCATTTGTACTCGGTCTTACGACTGGTCGCACACCATTGGGCTTGTATCGTGAGCTTGTGCGTCGTTATCAGGCGGGTAAGGTCTCGTTTAAGCACGTTGCAGTCTACTCGCTTGACGAGTTCTATCCTATTCGTCGTACAGACCAGCAGAGCCGTAACTTCCGTATCCACGACGACTTCCTTAAGCATGTAGATATTGCACCAGAGAATGTGCATACTCTCGATGGCGAGGTGTCGGAGAGTCGTGTCTCGGAGTATTGTAGCGAGTATGAGAAGTCTATTCGCAAGATCGATTTGATGATTATTGGTTTTGGTGAGCAGGGTCAGCTCGGTTTCAATGAGCAGGGTTCATACGCTAAGTCGCACACCCGTCTTGTGGAGCTATCACATAACTCACGTAAGGTACAGTCTCAGCAGTTTGCAGGTTTTGAGAATACCCCTAAGCTGGCGATAACTATGGGTATTGGTACCATTATGCGTGCCGATAGAGTTATCCTTATGGCATGGGGCGAAGATAAGGCCGACGCTGTTCAGCGTATCGTCGAGGGCGAGATTACTGACAACGTGCCTGCAAGCCACCTTCAGGAGCATCCAAATATCGAGCTTGTTATCGATGAGACTGCTGCGGAGAAGCTCACACGTGAGCAGACACCGTGGTTGGTAGGTCCTTGTGAGTGGACTCCAAAGTTTGTGCGTAAGGCTGTGGTATGGCTTTGTGGTATTGTCAACAAGCCTATCCTAAAGCTTACATATAAGGACTATATTGAAAATTCGCTCGGTCAGCTCTTGGAGAGTTGCGGTACATACGATAAGGTTAACATCCGTGTGTTCAACGACTTGCAGCATACTATTACTGGCTGGCCAGGTGGCAAACCTAATGCCGACGACTCTACACGCCCTGCACCATCTATGCCATTTCCAAAGCGCGTCTTGATCTTCTCACCGCACCCTGACGATGATGTTATTTCGATGGGTGGTACCTTTATCCGCCTTGTGGAGCAGGGTCATGATGTGCATGTGGCATACCAGACATCGGGCAATGTTGCTGTTCACGACGATGTTGTTTTGCAGAATGTAGATACAGCCTGCTTGCTTGGCATCAGCGATAACTACGACGAAGTAAACGAGGTTATCAAGAGTAAGAAACGTGGCGAGCCAGAGCCTCGTAAATTGCTTGATATTAAAGGTGCTATCCGTCGTGCTGAGGCGCGTGCTGCAGTGCGTTCGTTTGGCCTAAATCCAAACACTAACGCCCACTTCCTAAACCTTCCATTCTACGAAACTGGAGGTATTAAGAAGGGCGCACTTACCTCTGCTGATATTGATATTATCGTAAACCTTCTTCGTGAGATTAAGCCTCATCAGATATATGCTGCTGGCGACCTTGCCGATCCACACGGCACACACCGCACCTGTATGGAGGCTATTCTCCAAGCCCTTGAGGTTACTCACGACGATGATTGGCGCGCAGATTGCCATCTCTGGCTTTACCGAGGTGCTTGGATGGAGTGGAATCTTGGTCTTGTGGATATGGCAGTGCCACTATCTCCAGACGAGATGCTAAAGAAGCGTCACGCTATCTACCGCCACCTCTCGCAGAAGGATATCGTGCCATTCCCTGGTAGCGACACTCGTGAGTTCTGGCAGCGTGCCGAGGAGCGAACACAGAACACCGCCAAGCTATACGATAAACTTGGTATGGCGGAGTATCAGGCGATTGAGGTTTTTGTTAAAATGTTTTAGCGAAGTTGCCTAATTGGATTGCTTTGGCGTTGCACAACATATGTCGTGCGTCTAAAATCGATCTCGATTATACAACTTCTGGGGGAGAAAGAGAAATTGTAAATTTTAGATAAACAATGAGAGTAATAATCAAAGACACCTCTAAGGAGGTAGCACAGTGGGCAGCGCGCTACATTGTGGAGCAGATAAAGGCTAAGGCGGCGGTAACAGATGCACCATTCGTGCTTGGCCTCCCTACAGGTTCAACACCTTTGGAGACATACCGCGAGCTTATAGCTATGCACAAGGCGGGTGAGGTATCCTTCAAGAATGTAATTACATTCAATATGGATGAGTATATCGGTTTGCCTAAGGAGCATCCCGAGAGCTACTACTCATTTATGTGGAGCAACTTCTTCTCGCACATAGATATCAAGCCTGAGAATGCTCATATCCTCAATGGTAATGCCCCAGACCTTATGGCTGAGTGCAATGCATACGAGGCTGCTATTGTCGCTGCTGGTGGCATCGACCTCTTTATGGGTGGTGTTGGCGAGGATGGTCATATCGCTTTCAACGAGCCATTCTCATCACTGCAATCACGCACGCGCATTAAGAGCCTAACACCTGATACCATCGCTGTAAATTCTCGTTTCTTTGGTGGCGATATCTCTCAGGTACCAACACAAGCACTCACTGTAGGTGTAGGCACCATTATGGATGCCCGCAAGGTGCTAATCCTTGCCACTGGTCGCAAGAAGGCACGCGCCCTACGTCACGGTATCGAGGGTAGCTACAACCACCAGTGGACAATCTCTGCTCTTCAACTCCATCCTGCCGGTATCATTGTCTGCGATGACCCAGCAGCCGAGGAGTTGCGTGTAGCGACATATCGTTACTTCAAAGCCATCGAAAAGTAATTTCTTGTGATAAGGGGTCGATTGCGGTCCCTAACAAAAAAGGCGACAATGGGACGTACGTCAAGTACTACCCATCGTCGCCTTTTTCGCCGAGTGTAGCACTCGGCGCCCTTCTGACAAGAAATTGGGTTGTGGGGCTTGGGAAAGGTTTGTGTTGTTAAAAGGCGTTGCCTTTTTTGAGAATAAGGGCCTAAAGCAGACCAAAGCAGACCAAAGGGGGCAAAATAATTAGTAATGAGTAGAGAGTAATTAGTAATGGTTAAAAGGCTATGCCTTTTTATATTTTACCCTTTAAGCCCTTTTCGGCCTCTTTCTGCCCTTTGGTATCAGACGCAGTAATCAAATCTCCGCGCGAAGCGCACCACACTTTTCACCTTTCACTTAAAAAAAGGGCGAGGACTAAGCCAGTCCTCGCTTCTTTGCCTCCTCCTCCATAAGTTGGTAGGCGGCATCATATTCGTTAGGGATTATACCATCCAAAATAGCATTCTTGATAACCTCCTTAATCTCTCCAATTGCTGAGCATGGCGGTAGGTTATAGGTCTTCATAATGATATCGCCCGTGATAGGTGGCTGAAAGTTGCGCACTCTATCTCGTTCCTCCAAGTCCTGCATCTTAGCCCTCACGAGTTGAAAATTTTTGAGGAACTGCTTTACCTTAGCATCTATGCCCGAGGTTATATCCGCCTCGCAGAGGGTCATAAGCTTCTCGATGTCGTCGCCAGCCTCAAAGAGCAGACGGCGTACAGCCGAGTCGGTAACCAAATCTTCCGAGAGAACGATAGGACGCATATGTAGAAATACCATCTTCTGCACAAAGCGCATAGGCTCGTTCATAGGGAGTTTCAAGCGTCGGAATATTTGAGGTACCATCTTTGAACCCACAACTTCGTGCTGGTGAAAGGTCCAGCCATGCTTAGGGTCGTACGCCTTAGTCGTAGGCTTGCCAATATCGTGTAGCAGTGCTGCCCAACGTAGCCAGAGGTCATCAGTCTGCTTGGCTACATTGTCCAACACCTTCATCGTATGCTCGAAGTTATCCTTGTGTGCATGCTTACCTCGGCGCTCCACGCCCGACATACGTTCCAACTCAGGTAACACGTGTTGTAGCAATCCCGAATTGTGCATAAGGGTAAGTCCTATGGATGGTGCTGGCGATGCAAGTATCTTGTTGAGTTCTACGTTGATACGCTCTTTTGTAATAATCTTGATGCGCTCTGCTTGACGGCATATGCCATCGAAGGTCTCATCGTCGATATCGAAACCCAACTGCGATGCAAACCTTACTGCTCGCATCATTCTTAGTGGGTCGTCCGAGAAGGTCTTATCTGGCTCGCAGGGGGTGCGGATAATGCAATCCTCCAAGTCCTCCATACCTCCAAATGGATCGACTAACTCGCCAAATGTCGCTCCATTTACCGACCATGCCATTGCGTTGATAGTGAAGTCTCTACGGCGCTGGTCATCCTCCAACGTGCCAGGCTCAACATGTGGGTTGCGTGACTCTGGAGTGTAGCTCTCTTTGCGCGCACCTACAAACTCAACCTCTGTATCGCGCCAGCGGAGCATAGCGGTACCGTAGGTCTTAAATATCGTAACCTTAGCGCCTAACTCCTTGCCAAGCTCCTCGGCAACTGCAACACCGCTGCCCACAACCACAACGTCTATATCCGACGAGGGACGGTAGAGATAGTAGTCGCGCACATAGCCACCAACCACATAGGCCTCTACGCCCATACGGTCGACAACACGAGTTATATGCTTAAAAATAGGATGTTTAAGCGGCATTATAGAACCTCCTTTTTTACTTGTTAAGTGCTCTGCTAATGCAACGCTGGTAGATACCTACGGTATTCTCCAAACCCCAATAGAGGGCATCGCTGATAAGGGCATGACCGATAGATACCTCGTCAACCCAAGGAATGCGCTCGATGAAATACTGCAAATTCTCGGTGTTGAGGTCGTGTCCAGCATTGAGACCAAGACCTACACGGCGAGCCTCCTCGGCAGCTGCAACGTATGGTGCAATAGCCTTTTCTCTATCCTTGGCATAGCCCGCAGCGTATGCCTCTGTGTATAGCTCCACGCGGTCGGCGCCACACTCCTTAGCTGCTGTAACCATCTCAACTACAGGGTCTACAAAGATAGAGACACGGATGCCAGCCTTGTGAAAACGATCTGCCATAGCACGCAAGTAGTCGCGGTGCTTGATGGTATCCCAACCTGCCGATGAGGTAATAGCATCATCGGCATCAGGAACAAGTGTTACCTGTGCAGGACGTACCTCCTCAACAAGCTTGCAGAAGCTCTCAATGGGGTTGCCCTCAACATTTAACTCGGTAGCAATATGAGCCTTTAACTCTCTAACATCTGTGTAGCGAATATGGCGAGCATCGGGGCGTGGATGCACAGTAATACCATCTGCGCCAAAACGCTCTATATCGAGAGCCGCCTTAAGAAGGTTAGGCATATTTCCGCCACGCGAATTACGCACAACGGCAATCTTGTTGATATTTACACTTAACTTTGTCATATTTATATCTCTTTCCATCACAAGATGGGTCATATACAATAATCAACAGCAATAAAATTGGTTTTTATGTATTAAAACCTCACAATAATTACTATCTTTGCATAGCAAAGTTACGATTTTTTTTTATTTCGTCGCTATGAATGTAATACTTTTTTCACGCAAGCAGGTCAATCATCGTGCCGAGCAACTGAGAACTATGTTCGATACCATGGCGCGTCTTGGGTTGGATTATACTATAAATGAAGAGTTTGCAGATGTTGTAGAGGAGATGTTGGATATTGTCATCGATCCAGCAAAACGCTTTGTAGGACAGGCACAAGCAACGGGAGATGATGTGATGGTTACCTATGGCGGCGATGGAACACTTCTCGATGGTGTACAGCGTCTGCCTCACTATGCAGTTCCGGTAGTGGGTATCAACTGTGGTCGCTTAGGTTATCTCACTGTAGATAACGGAGATGGTATCGCCGAACTCTTCGAACGTATTGTGCAGGGCAAGGTTATCTTCGAGCGTAGAAGTATGCTCCGTGTGGAGGGCGATTTCAACTGTGAGGGTGGTTGTTTGGCACTCAATGAGGCTACTATTCATCGCCACGGTGCAACGATGATATCGCTCTATACCTTGGTCAACGGAAACAAAGTGTCTACTTACCACGGCGATGGTCTTGTGGTCTCTACGCCAACCGGCTCTACTGCCTACTCTTTGAGCGTTGGCGGTCCAATTGTAGACCCTATGTGTCAATGTTTTGTGCTTTCGCCATTGGCGCCCCACAACCTCACTATGCGTCCCGTGGTAGTGCCTGATAGTGTGAATATTGAGTTGCAATTGATGTCGCGTGGCTCGGATGCTTTTATCTCGTTGGATAATCGCACATTTAGACTTAAGGATGGTGCTAAGATTAGAATTCGTCTTGCCGAAGAGCAGCTTGTTTTGGCAACCTCGCACAATAATACCTTCTACGATACGTTACGAAATAAGATGATGTGGGGTGTAGATCCTCGTTAGAAACGGTCAAATTAAAAAGATGTGTATTGCTGTAACCTGTTGATACTTAGAGGTATATTATTTCTCTCGCGCACGGGTGCGTAATTTTGTGGGTTGCAGATTGTGAATTGTGGATTTTATTGCGTACATTTGTCGGATATTATGAGCGAAAAAAGAGTCATACCTAAGCATGTAGCCATCATCATGGATGGCAATGGTCGTTGGGCAAAGCAGCGAGGCAAGGAGCGCTATGAGGGACACCTTATGGGTGTTGAGTCAGTGCGTAGTGTTGTCCGTGCTGCTGTGCGCAATGGTGTAGAGTATCTTACGCTCTATGCCTTCTCTACGGAGAATTGGGGTCGTCCTCAGGAGGAGGTTGATGCTATCATGGAACTCTTCTGTCGTACTGTGATGAAGGAGGGCGAGGAGTTGGCAGAGCAGGGTGTTAGAGTGAAGATTTTGGGAGAGCGTTCACGCTTTTCGGCAAATGTGCTTGAGATGATTGAACGCATAGAGAGCGTTACAGCAGTCGCAGATAAGTTGACCTTGATGTTAGCATTTAACTATTCATCGCGTCGCGAGATGGTGCTTGCAACGCAGGCATTGGCTGATCGCGTGGCTAAGGGCGAACTCAAGGCGGAGGATATCAACGAGGATGTCTTCTCAAATGCTTTGATGACAGCAGGTACGCCAGACCCTGATTTGATTATCCGCACCAGTGGTGAGTGTCGATTAAGCAACTTCTTGCTATGGCAGGCGTCGTACGCGGAGTTCTACTTCCCAGAGGTGCTATGGCCAGACTTTAACGAGGAGGAGTTTGACAGGGCTGTCGAGGTGTTTGCACACCGTGAGCGCAGGTATGGTTTAGTTACAGAAACGGTTAAGGATGAAGAGTAAAATACTGATTTTATTAGTTGTAGTATTCACATTTGGTGTCGCAGATCTCTCGGCTCAGCAGACCTCAAGAGGGTATGCTGTGGGTGATGTTGCCAATAATGAGATTAGTGATACAATAGATTTCGATCGTAGCGCCCCAATTCTTAAGGAGAGCGATGGCAAGCTATACTATATCCGTAATATCAATCTTCATGGTGTTAAGTATCTAAACCATAGTATATTGAAGTCTTCGGCAGGTTTAGTCGAGGGCGATTCGATATATCTTCCAAGCAAGTTTATCTCAAACGCTATGCAGCGTCTTTGGGCGCCAAAATACTTTTCAAATATCCAGATTGGTGCTACCATTGAGGGCGACTCGTTGGATTTGGAGGTATTTCTCAAGGAGCGCGCCCGCATCCTAACATGGAACATCGAGGGCGTATCTAAGTCCAAGGCTAAGGATTTGCAGGAGGAGGTTCTAAAGTTGCGTCGCAACACCGAACTCTCGGATTACGTTATCGACAAGAATGTAAAGCTAATCAAAGAGCATTTTGCCGAGAAGGGCTTTAGAACATGCGATGTGGATGTTCGCATTGCCAACGATACTCTCTATGAGCAGTGCGTAAATGTAACCTTCGATGTGGATAGGGGTCCAAAGGTTAAAGTTGGTGTTATCAACTTCGATGGCAATGAGATGTTTGATGATAAGCGTCTGCGCCGCACCTTTAAGAAGACGCACCAGAAGAGTATCAACTTCTTCCACAATAGAAAACTGTTGGAGGAGGAGTATGAACTTGATAAGGAGTATCTCCTTGATTTCTATAACTCGCAGGGTTATCGTAACGCAACTATCCTCAGCGACTCGATATACTACATTGATGATGAGACTCTTGGTATCGATATCAAACTTTCGGAGGGTAACAAGTATCACATCCGTAATGTGAATTGGGTAGGTAACTCGGTATATACCACCGAGCAGTTGCAGTCGATGTTTGGAGTCCACCCAGGCGATGCCTACGATAAGAAGTCGATGCATAAGCGTCTCGGTATTGGTAAGGAGCAGAATCCTGAGGAGATGTCCATTGCATCGATGTATCAGAATAATGGTTATCTCGCCTCGCAGATTGAGCCTGCCGAGATTGTCGTGGGTCCAGACTCGTTGGATCTCGAGATTCGCATCTATGAGGGTAAGCCATATACGATTAACGAGGTAGGTATCTCGGGTAATATGCGTGTTGATGATGAGGCTATACGTCGTGAGTTGTATGTGCGCCCTGGCGAGTTGTACAACCGCGCTCTTATTATGCAGACAATGCGTACTCTTGCTGGCATGGGACACTTCGACGAGCAGTATGTATTCCCAACTATGGAGCCTGTATCGGATGAGTTGGTAAATATCAACTGGCCATTGCAGGAGAAGGCATCTGATCAGTTTAACCTTGCTGGTGGTTGGGGTGCTGGAACCTTTGTTGGTAGCATCGGTGTTACGCTCAACAACCTCTCGGTAAAGAATATGTTTAAGAAGGGTGCTTGGCAGCCATACCCATCGGGACAGAATCAAAAACTCTCGATTTCGGGACAGACAAACGGTACATACTATAAGGCGTTGTCGATGAGCTTTACCGACCCGTGGCTTGGTGGTCGCAGACCAAACTCATTTACCTTGTCGGGCTATCTCTCTGAGCAGAATAATGCCTACTACGTATGGCAGACAGCAACTATGTACTATCGCTCTATGGGTCTTTTTGCAGGCTTTGGTAAGCGTATGCAGTGGCCTGATCCATACTTTACATTCTATGGCGAGTTTGGTTATCAGCGCTACGACTTGCAGGGCTGGAACTCATTTATCCTAAATAACGGTAAGGCTAATACGCTATCGTTGAAGCTTGTCTTCCAGCGCTCATCTACAGACTCTCCATTCTTCTCGCGTTCGGGATCAGAGTTTACGCTATCGGTGCAGGCTACACCTCCATTCTCGTTGTGGGATGGCAAGGACTATGCTGCACTTAGCAAGGAGAACACGCAGGAGGCTAAGCAGGAGATGTATCGCTGGATTGAGTTCCATAAGTGGCTGTTGAAGGGTCGCTGGTACTATCCTCTATCTAACGACCAGAAGTTGATTCTTATGCTTGGTGCAGAGATGGGTTACTTGGGTAACTATAACCAGTATAAGGTATCTCCATTTGAGCGCTTTGAGATTGGTGGCGACGGTATGACGGGTTACAATATGTATGGTGTCGATATTATTGCATTGCGTGGTTATGATGATGGCGCTCTTGATCCATCTGACTACTACTCAGTGGCTTATAATAAGTATACAATGGAGCTTCGATACCCAGTTATCCTTAAGCCAAGCTCTTCAATCTACGTCCTTGGCTTTGTGGAGGGGGGTAGTGGTTTTAACTCGTGGAGTGAGTTCTCGCCATTCAAGATTAAGCGTTCGGCAGGTGTAGGTGTACGTATGTTCTTGCCTGTTGTGGGTCTTATCGGTGTCGACTGGGGTTATGGCTTCGATATGCCATTTGGCTCTACGGAGCGCAGTGGCTCGCAGTTCCACTTCGTACTTGGACAGCAATTCTAATGCGGTTTGGCAATAAATTTGAGTATTAATCAGTTATATTTATAGAACGATAAATATTTGCATTATGAGAAGAGTGATTTTAGCAGTCGTGGCGGTACTCTTTACCGCAGGCATTGCATCGGCACAGAACTATATGGTCGTTGATAGCGAGAAGGTCTTCAAGTCGTTGACGGAGTATAACAACGCGTTGGAGCAGATTGAGAGCCTCTCGAAGAGCTATCAGCAGGCTGTAGATGCTAAGTTTCAGGAGGTGGAGCGTCTCTACAACTCCTATATGCAGCAGCGCGCATCGCTCTCGGCTACATCACGTCAGCAGGTGGAGCAGCAGATCTTAGATCTTGAGGCTAAGGCTACTGAGTATCAGGAGTCTCTTTTCGGTACCGAAGGCGAACTTATGAAGCGTCGTATGGAGCTTATACAGCCAATTCAGAATAAGGTCTTTACAGCCATCGAGAACTTCTCAAAGCAGTATGGCTACGATCTTGTTATTGATATCGCTGCCAATCCGACAGTGTTGTACTATTCTGAGAAGGTAAACTATACACAGCGTATTATCGAATTTTTGAAGTAAGATAATTTAGATATTAAAGAACATGAAGAAGTTTTTGAAACTAACCCTTGCTGTTGTACTTATGGTAAGTGCTACAGCAGTTAATGCACAGAAGTTTGGTCGTGTAGATTTGGCGGCTATCGTTACAAATATGACCGAGTTCAAGGAGGCACAGGCAAATCTTGAGGCTTATGGTCGTGATCTTCAGGATCAGCTTGAGCAGATTCAGGTGGAGTTCAACAAGCTCTATGCCGACTACGAGAAGAATGTTACAACCTACACAGATGCTGTTCGCCAGCTTAAGGAGCGTGAGCTTACAGAGCTTCAGCAGCGCTTCCAGGATTTCCAGCAGATCGCTCAGCAGGATATGGCTAAGAAGGAGGGCGAACTTATGAACCCTATCTACGAGAAGGCTAACGAGGCTGTTAAGCAGGTGGCATCTGCAGGAGGCTATGTCGCTATCTTTAGCACTACTTCAGATCAGCCAGCAGCTGCAGGTCTTGCGTATTTCGATCCAGAGCAGCTAACTGATATTACTCCAGAGGTTAAGGCTATTCTCGGCATACAGTAATTTCTTGTGATAAGAGGGCATTATCGACCTCTCAATCATTGCCCCAGATGGGAAATACGTGTAGTATGTCCCATCTGGGGCGATTTCTTTATCGAGACCAAGCCTGACCCCTTCTGACAAGAAATTGGGTGTCGTGCTGTGGTATATTATTTTTATGATAGTAGAGATTACAGATACGGTAACGAAACAGAGTATCATAAAATAAATCTCCCTATTGTCGTTGATGTTACTACAACCTCAAAAAAATCAATCTTATTCGGAGCACACTATATATTTAACTTTAAGGCTTATGCCTTTTATTTATTAATTATTCTGTAAACTTTTGTTCGTTGTAAAATAAATCTATATCTTTGTCTTGTCGAGGGGCGACTCTTGATTTACATATTATTTTTAGTGAAAGTGTTTCGCTAATCCTTGTTTCGAAATCTGGTAAATTTCAAAATGCATCAGGGATAAACGCAACGCTCATCGCTTGTATTGGTATGCTATGTCGGCACATTTTGTGCCTACCTCATACTGTACAGGTGTGGGGTATTGTTTATTTGATGCATAGGTTTACCAGAACCTCGAAATAGATAAACGAACATCTCCACACTTTCTTTATTTTATAATCACCGCATAGGAGATGCTACGGTACACAAACTTTTATTATTATGAAGAGGTTTTTGTTTATGTCTTTGCTTGTCTCTGTTTTGGGCTTTGCAACTACAAGTTGTGAGTACGTTGAGGATTTTATGGATTATTCAAAACTAACTATTATTGATGATGGTCAATTATGTGTAAGTAATACGAGCGCTTATAGAGATTTGAAAGTGATTTTTAATGATAAAGAATACACGTCATTTGGTACTTATAAAATTCCGAATAATACAGTAGTTAATTTGTCCTGGTCATATGCAGATCAATTCTATGGACAGTATGTTGATAATAAAGATTGGCGTAGTGCCTCTATAGATTTAATAGTTGGAGAGCGAGAGAGTGTTACTGTAACACTTATTAAAGGTTCTGCTAAAATTGATAAAGAGTCGCAGTTGTTTTAAATAAAATGATATACGAGTCTGATTAAGGTTTATTTACAGAGACCGACTAAAAAGTAATTTTTGGTCGGCCTCTGTGTTTTTATAGATGAGATGCTACCCAAATTATTTTTTGAAGTAGCTTACCGTTGCTTATTATACGAAATTGGGTATTATTGTTAGGACAAGGCAACGCCTTTTAACCATTACTAATTACTCATTACTCACTACTAATTGAAAAATATTTATTACCTTTGCGCGTTATATTTATATATAGGTAAACGCAAACAACGAAATATTATGGGATATTTGAAGATACTCTTTTATGGTTTGCTCGCTTTCATTGAGCGCAACCCTAAATTCTGTATACTCCTACTACTGATTGCTATCTTTGCCCCCTTCGTGCTACGCTGGGTGGGCTGGCTACTATTGATTATCGTGGGTGTAGCGTTGCTCGGTTTAGCATTTGCTATTTTGCGCTTCCGCAAGATGCAGAAGAATGTGGAGGAGCAGATGCGCCAAACTGGTAGTGGATTTAGCGGTATGGGTGGCTTTACCAATATGGGCGGCTTCTCGAATATGGGTGGCGCTAATGGTATGACCCTTGAGGAGTTGGTGCGACAGATGCAGGCGCAGGCAGATGCGCGCAAAACTCAGCAGCAGCCAAAGCAGAATACCTCTTCGTCGAAGAGTGTGAGTGGCATTGACTCTGCCGACTATGTCGATTTCGAGGAGGTGGAGTAGTTCGTCTGGAGATATGGCATATATATTGCTTGCTCTATTCCCTATAGTTTGATTCATTATAACGTTCTCTCTATCGGTATATTGAGGGTTCTATGTAGCGGTAGACCCTATAGTGCAAAGGTTTCTTACTTTGGTGGTTAATGGCATAAAATGGATGGGGAAGTAATGAGTTATTAAAAATTTTTAGTTTTTTCTTGTTTTATCGAGTAAAAAACGATAAATTTGCAAGTCGAAATAGAAGATAAATATTTAACAACTTAATAAATAAAAGTCTATGACACAGATTAAAATTGGTATTAACGGTTTCGGTCGTATCGGCCGTATGGTATTCCGTGCTGCATGCGCTCAGCCTGAGAAGTTTCAGGTTGTAGGTATCAACGACCTTTGCCCAGTTGATTACTTGGCATATATGCTTAAGTATGACACTATGCACGGTAAGTTCGATGGAACTGTAGACTATAGCGAGGAGAAGAATGTTCTTATCGTTAATGGTGCAGAGATCCGCGTAACTGCAGAGAAGGACCCAGCACAGTTGAAGTGGAACGAGGTAGAGGCAGAGTATGTAGTTGAGTCTACAGGTTTGTTCCTATCAGCAGATAAGGCTCAGGCTCACATCGAGGCTGGTGCTAAGTATGTAGTTATGTCAGCACCATCAAAGGATGATACCCCAATGTTCGTTTGCGGTGTAAACACATCTGAGTATGCTGGTCAGAAGATCGTTTCTAACGCTTCATGTACTACAAACTGCTTGGCTCCTATCGCTAAGGTTTTGAACGACAACTTCGGTCTTGTTAACGGTCTTATGACTACTGTTCACTCAGTAACTGCTACTCAGAAGACTGTAGACGGTCCATCATTGAAGGACTGGCGTGGTGGCCGCGCAGCTTGCGGTAACATCATCCCATCATCTACAGGTGCTGCAAAGGCTGTAGGTAAGGTAATCCCTGCACTTAAGGGTAAGCTTACAGGTATGTCAATGCGTGTTCCTACTTTGGACGTATCAGTTGTTGACCTTACTGTAAACCTTGAGAAGCCAGCTACTTACGAGGAGGTATGTGCAGCTATGAAGCGCGCATCTGAGGGTGAGTTCAAGGGTATCCTTGGCTACACTGACGAGGCTGTAGTATCTTCAGACTTCCTTGGCGACCCACGTACATCTATCTTCGATGCTACTGCAGGTATCGCTATCAACGAGACCTTCATGAAGGTTGTATCTTGGTACGACAACGAGTGGGGTTACTCAAACAAGGTGCTTGATCTTATCTCAGTGATGAAGGCATACAACAAGTAATTTAGCGTGATAGTGGTGCTACTTTGGCACCTCAATCAAAAGAGCGAATGGGAAATACGTTTAGTATATCCCATCCGCTCTTTCTCTTTATCGGCACCAAATTAGCATCACTCTGACGCTAAATTCGGTTGTGGGGCTTAAGACGGGTGTATTGTTAAAAGGCTATGCCTTTTTATATTTTACCCTTAGGCCCTTTTAGGACTCTTTAGGCCCTTTGGTATTAGACGCAGTAATTATAACACGCGTCGCAGACACCACACTTTTCAGTTCTCAGTTTTCAGCTTTCACTTTCCGTAGTTCGTTCTGATATAGTCCATCGCTGAAAAGCGTGTTGGGCGTTGGGGAATAGTGGGGTCGTAGATTTGAGCTTCGATATAGAGTCTGCGACCGCGCAAAACATAATCGTTAATAAACTGTAGGATAAGGTCTTGCTGGTCGATAAATGGTGTTGCCGCGAGGGTGTGCGTTATGTACTCTGCCGAGTAGAAGTAGTATGGCGAGAGTGCCTTATCAAGGTGCTTTACGATATGCTTCGAGCCGTAGAAGCCGATACCTGCAATCGAGGATTTATGGTATGGCACATTGCTGTCCGATGTGCCGTGAAATAGCAACATCGGTGCTGCCTCGTGCTTAAATTTTGGCTTGCCATTAGTCGAGAATATCGCACCTGCGCACGACACCACACCAGCATAGCGGAAGTCTTTAGGTAGAACCTCGGCTAATTGGTCGCCATTGCATCGCATCCACTCGGCTTGTAGTACCGTTATTGCCCCAGCGCTTGAGCCACTAATCATTATAAGTTCTGGGTCTATACCCCATGCCTCGGCATTTGCAATGACGTAGTTTGTAGCGCTATAGAGATCCTCCACAGCAACATTCACAGCATTTGCAAGTGCCTTGACCATAGATATTTTGCCACCCGTAGGTGGGTATAGTTTTAGACCTAAACGGTAGTCAATGGATATTGCCACTATGCCCTCTGTAGCGAGGCGTTCGAGGTATGAGATGTACATCTCGTTGTCGCGCGATCCCTGCTTAAATCCGCCACCGAAGGCGAATATCATGCAGGGGCGGTTGTTGTCGCACGGTATGGTGGTGTCGTAGCGATCCAATAGTAGCTCGTATCCGTCATGTGTGGCGTAGTGGTGGGTTGTTCGCACCACCTCTTGAGCTGATGTAGCGACTACTGCAAGAAGTAGTGCTACAAGGGTGAAAAGTTGTTTCATAATTATCGTTGCCATTCGCCAATTTCCATGTTTTTTATCTCTCCAGCTTCGATGTCGAAGCGTATTGCTGTTCGCACTTTGTGAATGCCGTAATTTCCTGCTGCTCCGGGATTTATATGTAATAGTTCGTACACGGGATCGTATATAACTTTGAGTATATGCGAGTGTCCTGCCACGAAGATTTTGGGTTGTGCGACATGGATATGTTGCAACGCTTTTGGGGCATAGTGTCGTGGGTATCCGCCAATATGTGTCATCAGCACCTTTACCCCCTCGACCTCAAATAGGTTGAACTCCGAGAACATACGTCGCATCACGCCACCGTCAATATTTCCGTAGACGCCCTTAAGTGGCTTGAAGGCAGCGATTTTATCTACGACCTCCACAGAGCCAAAATCTCCTGCGTGCCAAATCTGGTCGCATGGTGCAAGGAACTCCATAAGTACATCGTCAAATAGTCCGTGAGTGTCGGAGATTATACCAATTTTCATACATTATTCGTATTATTTTACGCAAATATACATAAAAATATAAATTTTTATGAGGCTTCTTGAAAAAGTGTGTGCCATTTAGGAAAGATTTATTACCTTTGCGAGGTATCCTATACGTTTATTATGAGAAACATAGCGAAAATTTTGATGCTTCTTATGTTTGTGCTTACCGCAGATGTGGTTTTGGCACAGCAAAACTTGTGGCAGAGCGCGGGCGTTACATCGCCTGAGGTCTGCGAGGATGGAAGTGTCGTATTCCGCTATTTTGCGCCTAATGCTAACAGTGTAGCTGTTGTTGGCGACTTCGCTTCGGGTGCGCAGATGATGACTAAGGATGAACATGGCGTGTGGGTATTGCACACTGCGCCATTAGCTTCGGAGTACTACACATACACCTTCGTAGTGGATGGCAATGAGGGCGTACTCGATAGGTCGAATGTCTACACCGTTCGCGATGTGGGTAGTGTTATGAACTACTTTATCGTTGGTGGTGGCTGTGGCGACTTGTATAAAGCGCAGGATGTGCCTCATGGTGCTGTTAGCCGCGTGTGGGCTACTACCGAGGGTGCTTCGCGTCGTATGACGGTATATACCCCTGCGGGCTACGAGGCGGGCTATCGCAACTACCCTGTGTTGTATTTGTTGCACGGTATGGGTGGCGACGAGGAGGCATGGGTTGCTACGGGTCGCGTGGCTGAGATTATGGATAACCTTATCGCCGAGGGTAAGGCGGAGCCTATGATTGTGGTTATGCCTAATGGCTGTATGCGCCATGATGCTGCTCCAGGCTACTCTGCTGAGGGCTTCTATAAGCCATATATGAGTGGCTCGATGGATGGTAGCTTCGAGGAGTATTTCGACGATGTTGTGGAGTGGACAGATGCTCATTACCGCACGTATGCTACTAAGGAGCGCCGTGCTATCGCGGGTCTCTCGATGGGAGGCTTCCACGCTATGCAGATATCGAAGCTCTACCCCGATATGTTCGATTATGTGGGTCTCTTCTCGGCAGCTATCTACCGTGGCGAGGATGGTGTCTCGATGTACGAGAACTTAGAGGAGGCTCTCGCCGAGCAGTTTGCTCGCGGTGTTGCACTCTACTGGATAGGCATCGGCAAGGATGACTTCCTCTACGACGAGAATACAAAATTTAGAGTGCTACTCGATAGCAAGGATTATGAATACGAATATGTCGAGAGTGCTGGCGGACATACATGGCGCAACTGGCGACAATACCTCGCCACATTTGCAGAGAAACTATTTTAACTAACTTAATTTTATAACACAATTTTTATGAAACAAAACACTATGACAGAAGTTATGGGCTATGAGGCTCCTAATTTCGATGTTGTCTTGGCTGTTGTCGAGCGAGGCTTCGAGGCAAGTATGCCAGGCGTAACAATCAACCCTTGGGAGAGTGAGGACGACTCTCTTGTGTTCTAATGTTAAACCCTAAAAAAGAAATTGAAAAGATGAAAAAGTTTATTCTTTCGTTGGGTTTGATTGCAATGGCATTCGGCCTTACAAATTGTACAAAGAACGAGGAGGTAAATCCTGTAGTAGAGACTAAGGGTGATTTCGCTATTTATGCTTCAACTGAGACACGTACTGCAAATGATGGTTTGAATACAGTATGGTCAACAGGTGATGATTTGGGCGTATTCCACGCTGTAACTGATGAAAAAACTTATACTAAGGACGGTCAGTTTAAGCTTGAGGATTTGGAGACTGCTCAGTTCTTGGGTAATCTAAACGGTACTTTGGATCCACAGGAGGAGTACGATTGGTATGCAATGTACCCATATTCATCATATGTTCCAGGTCCAGCAAACACTGGCTCAGGTTATATGACTATCGGTTGTTCTGCAACACAGACACAGACTCAGACTGGTAACAACTCAATGGCTCACGTTGCAGGTAAGAACTACCCACTTGTTGGTAAGGCATATGCGGTACCTGCAAATCAGTCTCCAGCGTTGGCAATGACACACGTTGCAACCCTTTTGGAGTTTGAGGTTACTAACTCTTTGGAGGAGGCTATCACAGTATCTAACATCAAGTTCACAGCTCCTACTGCAATCGTTGGTACATTCTATATCGATTTTACTGATACTGATAATATCGAGGTAGAGTCAAGCGGTAATACTTACACTTCAAAGGCTGCGACTCTTATCGTAAAGAACGGTGAGGCAATCGAGGCTGATGAGAGCGCTAAGTTCTACTTGCCTGTTGCTCCTTTCGTAGCTAACGCTAACGCTAAGTTGTCTATCGAGGTTAATGTAACTTCAGGTGAGAAGGTTGGTATGTTGGCAAAGGATATTACTCTTGCTAATGAGACTGCATTCAACGCTGGTAAGATTCGCAATATTAAGGTTAACTACGACGCTGAGTTTGTTGAGGAGGGTATCGCATTGCCATTCTCTGATGACTTCTCTTGGGTTACTAAGGACGAGAACGGTGGTACACTTAGTGTTAGCGACCTTTCAAGCAACTATTCAGCAGTTTCGAATGTTTATGGTAGCGTTGGTGAGTTGAAGTTCGGTGCAAGCTCTACTCGTGGTAGCCTTACTACTAAGCCATTCGATCTTTCTCAGCCATTTACCGTAGTTGTTGATGCTATGGCTTATAGCACAGATACAGCTCAGCTTACTGTAACTGTTAACGGTGTTACAAAGAGCTCTGGTAACCTTGTTACAGGTGCATACAAGAAGTATGTATTCGAGTTCGATGCTGCAACAGCTGCAAGCACAATTAAGTTCGATATCACTGGTAAGCGTGGTTACATCGACAACTTGGAGATTGTAGCAGGTCATGACTATGTATTGCCTCCAGTGCTTACTATCACATCTGGTGGTATTACTGCTAGCTACGAGGGTGAGACTGCAACTATCACATATTCTGTAGAGAATCCAGTTGAGGGTGTAAATGCAACTGCAACTGCTGATGTTGATTGGATTGAGGATATCGATTGCTCAGTTAGCGGTGAGGTTTCATTCACTGTATTGGAGAATACTGAGGAGACTATGCGTGAGGGTAACATCACTATCGTATATGGCTCAGTTAGCCAGACTGTTGTTGTAACTCAGGCTGCTAAGTCAGGTGAGGGTGGTTCAGATGTTACTGAGCAGTTGGTTACATTTGACTTTACAAAGATTTCAAATTTCTCTTCTTGGGATAGCTCTTACAAACAACGTACAGTAGAATATGATGATGCAACTGTTATTTTCAAATCAGCAAATAAGCAGAGTGGCACTATCACAAATATGCCTGTAACTAAGGGTCAGCAAGTAGAGATTAAGGCAAAGGATGGTGCTACAATGAAGGCTGTGGAGTTCACTTGTAAGCAGTGGACTACTAAGACTCAGACTATCACATTGCACTATAGTATCAATGGTGGTTCATCTTACACTACAACAGGTAAGACTTCATCGAACTTCTCAATTGAGCACACTGATTTGCCAGCTGGCACAAATGCAGTGAAGATTACCTTCAGCTCATCAAGCAACCAGATAGGTATTCAGCAGGCTGATGTAACATTCTTGAAGTGATCTGAGGGTAGTGGAACGGGAGGCGGTGAAACGCCTCCCGCCACAGACCCTACCTCGGGAATAGCATCAGAGGAGTGGCTTGAGTTGCCAGGTATATTTAGTACCGATAATCGCTATCCCAATGCCACAGAGGTAAAGGTCTCGGCAAGTGGTGAGCGAAACTACACTCACTACTATGATGCTGATACCTATACATCGCTTTGGGTGGCTTATCCACTCGAGTCGAAGCATATGGGTTCGTTGAGCCGTCCAGATGATTGGAGCTACAACCCATTGTTGGACACAAAGTATCAGGTGAATTTGTGCAAATCAACATACAGCGACTATCCGCCTTATGCACGTGGACACCTTATACCTAACGCCTCGCGTAATGGTATAAAGGAGATGCAGGAGCAGACATTCTACGTAACTAACTCTGTGCCTCAGGTACAAGATAGTTTCAATAGCGGTATTTGGAGTTCGCTTGAAGGTGCTTTGCAGAGTAAGGCTAAGAGTAAGAAACTCTATATCGTTACGGGCGTAGCCTTTGAAAAGGTGGGCGAGACAAAGACTATCTCTTACACCTCAGCTAAGGACGAGCCAACGAAAAAAGTGCCAATACCAAACTATTTCTACAAAGTGGTGCTTTCAGCAACTACCGATAGCAGCGGTAATGTAACTGCTGCGCAGACAGTAGGCTTCTGGTTTGAGAATAAGGCATACTCTGGCTCTACATACTCAAATTACACCGTATCCGTAGACCAAGTCGAGGAGTGGACTGGTTTCGATTTCTTCCCGAATCTTCCAGATTCGATAGAGAAGAGTGCGGAGACAAATACCAATTTCTGGTAATTTCTTGTGATAAGGCAGACATCTACTGCCGCTAACAAAAATAAATACGAATGGGCAGTACGCCAAAGTACAGCCCATCCGTATTTTTTTTGCCGAGCGTTGTATCTGCAGCCTTCTCCCAAGAAATAAAGTGAAAACTGAAAACTGAAAACTGAACTTTGCGATTAAGGAGAGAGCAGAGAGAGTAGAGAGAGCAGGGAGATTTCCGTGATACCCGATCTCGCTGTCGTCTCTTTTTCTCAAAAAAGGCAACGGCTTTTAACCATTACTAATTACTCACTACTAATTACAAAAAAATGCCGTTCAGAAGACTCTGAACGGCTTTTTTTGTTGCGACCCAATTTCTTGTCAGAGGGGGTTAGGCTTGGCCTCGACATGAAATTAGCCCAGATGGGACATACTAAGCGTATTTCCCATTCGGGCTAATAATTGAGAGGTCGAGAATGACCCCCTATCACAAGAAATTATAGCTGTGGACCAGCTGCAACCAATGACTTACCCTCCTCGTTTGTAGTGAACTTAGAGAAGTTCTTGATGAAGCGGCCAGCCAAATCCTCTGCCTTAACAGTCCACTCTGCTGCGTTAGCATAAGTGTCGCGTGGGTCAAGGATTGCAGGGTCTACGCCTGGCAATGCTGTTGGAACCTTGAAGTCGAAGATTGGAATCTGCTTAGTCTCTGCCTTGTCGATAGAGCCATCGAGGATAGCGTCGATGATACCACGTGTATCCTTGATAGAGATACGCTTACCAGTACCGTTCCAACCAGTGTTTACAAGGTATGCTGTAGCACCTGATGCCTGCATACGCTTTACAAGCTCCTCACCGTACTTTGTTGGGTGCAATGACAAGAATGCAGCACCGAAGCAAGCTGAGAATGTAGGTGTAGGCTCAGTGATACCACGCTCTGTACCTGCCAACTTAGCTGTAAAACCAGAAAGGAAGTAGTACTTAGTCTGCTCTGGTGTAAGGATAGATACTGGAGGCAATACACCGAAGGCATCAGCTGAAAGGAAGATTACCTTGTTAGCTGCTGGAGCCTTAGATACTGGAGTTACAATGTTGTCGATGTGGTAGATAGGGTATGATACACGAGTGTTCTCGGTAACAGACTTATCTGCGAAGTCGATCTTGCCATTCTCGTCAACAGTAACGTTCTCCAAAAGTGCATCGCGACGGATAGCGTTCCAGATATCTGGCTCGTTCTCCTTAGAAAGGTTGATAACCTTAGCGTAGCAACCACCCTCGAAGTTGAAGATACCATCATCGTCCCAACCATGCTCGTCATCACCGATAAGCTGGCGCTTAGGATCTGTAGAAAGGGTAGTCTTACCTGTACCTGAAAGACCGAAGAAGATAGCAGTCTCACCCTTCTCGTTAGTGTTTGCAGAGCAGTGCATAGATGCGATACCCTTCAATGGAAGAAGATAGTTCATGTATGAGAACATACCCTTCTTCCTCTCACCACCATACCATGTATTGATGATAACCTGCATCTTCTCTGTAAGGTTGAACACAACAGCTGTCTCTGAGTTAAGACCAAGCTCTTTGTAGTTCTCAACCTTTGCCTTTGAAGCGTTCAATACTACGAAGTCAGGCTCGCCATAGTTTGCAAGCTCCTCCTCAGTAGGACGGATGAACATGTTCTTAACGAAGTGTGCCTGCCATGCTACCTCCATGATGAAACGAATCTTAAGACGTGTATTCTCGTTTGCACCGCAGAAAGTATCAACAACATAAAGCTTCTTTGATGAAAGCTCCTTAGCTGCCAACTTCTTCAACTCTGCCCAACACTCCTTAGTTACAGGCTTGTTGTCGTTCTTGTACTCCTCAGATGTCCACCAGATAGTATCCTTAGTGGTCTCGTCCATTACGAAGAACTTATCCTTAGGTGAACGACCAGTGTACTCACCTGTCATTACGTTTACTGCGCCCATCTCTGTTACAACACCCTTATCGAAACCAGTAAGACCAGCCTTAGTCTCCTCCTCGAAAAGAGTCTCGTACGATGGGTTGTACACTACCTCCTGAACATCGGTAATGCCATACTTTGACAAATCAATTGTAGCCATAGTTTTAATAATTTTTATAAATAAACTCTTTTTAATTCTCTATACTTAAGCGGCTCCCGCAACCCCCAAAAGCTAACCACTCACGCAGATTCTGGTGTAGTGCCGATAACTCTCCGTAAGAGCGCAAAAAACCAGTGCAAAGTTATAACAAATTTTCACTCTGTGAAACTTTTAACAGAAATTTATTAATTTTTTTATTAAATCTTTCAATTAGTCTCACAAAACCCTCTATAGAGGTGCTATCTTTGCCAAAAAATAGGGCGATTTGGCTACATCAGAGGCTTTATCGCCCGAGTAATAAAACGCGGAAGACGGCATTTTATTTCATGGTCGCTAGCTGGGGTTGTCATACTTTGCAACTGTTGTAGAAATTGCATAGCATTGGCGCAGGTAGTGCGGTTTAGACTCGATAGCATAAGCTCGCGGTTGATCCCCAAGCTGTGGGCATCGAGGTTTGCGCTACCAACCACTACACGTCGTGAGTCGACAAGAGCTAACTTTGCGTGGATGAAGGCATTATCGAGGATAAGAATTTCGATGCCAATATTTTGCGCCTCGCGGATGCTGTGGCGCATAATATCATCGATAAGCCATATATCGCAGCGGCGCGGTAGGATAATGCGGATGCGCACACCGCGCTCCACAGCCTCACGAAGTCGTTGTAGTACCCCTCGTGGTGGCATAAAGTAGGGGGTGGTAAGGGTTATCTCGCGCTCCGCACCGTCTATAACGTCGTATAGCAAGCGCAGCATGGCGCCACCACCGCCCGACTCCGACCAGTAGAGCATAGGACTATGTGCCGTGGTCGTGGGGGTGAGAGGACTCTGCTTCGTGCGTGGTGTGAAGTCGTACTCAAAGAGTCGGCTAAGTTCCGCCACTCCTGTCCCGGTGATACGTAGCACAGCATCGTACCATACGCCAAGCTCGTTGCCAACAACATATCTATCTGCAATATTGATACCCCCAACAAGGGCAATGCGCTGGTCGATAATAACCATCTTACGGTGGTTGCGGCAATGGCTAAAGGTGTGGATAACATGTAGTTGTATACCATCTGCGATAAGTGCTTTACACAGAGTGCGTGGCATTTTGCGCGAGCCGTAGCCATCTACCACAAGACGCACATGCAGACCTTGCCGCGCCTTACGACGTAGGAGTGTGGCGATGGTGTTTCCGATTCTGTCGCCAAGGAAGATGTAAAATTCCATATCTATACTCTCCTTAGCGTGTTGCAGCTCTTTAATTAGGGTTGTGAATATCTCCTGTGGCGAGGTTAGAAGCTCCTCGCTATGTTTGCAGTCGGCTCTGTTTCTCATTTTTAATACAAATTATCTGCTTATTCGAAGTGTCGATATCCTACGGCACACTTTATGCCAAAAAAATTTGCCTGTTCAGAAAATTTAGCCTACCTTTGTGCTATGATTTAATGCGGGTTCTAACTTTATAGGGGTTAGAATTCATTATTTTTTTGTGTTGTTCTGTAAGATAGCCAGAGAATTAGAATAATTAAAATATATATTATGAGTAACGAAATTATCTACCTCACAGCTGAGGGAATGAACAAACTAAAGGAGGAGTTGCACCACCTTGTATCGGTGGAGCGTCCTGCGGCTGCGGCTGCCATCGCTGAGGCGCGCGATAAGGGCGACCTCTCGGAGAATGCCGAGTATGATGCTGCGCGTGAGGCTCAGGGTCTTCTTGAGATGCGCATCGCAAACCTTGAGCATACGCTTACAAAAGCTCGTATTATCGACGAGAGTAAGATCGACACCTCTAAGGTGCAGATTCTTAGCCGCGTGAAACTTCTTAACCACAACGTAAAGCGTGAGGTGGAGTATACTATTGTATCTGAGAACGAGGCAAACCTACGCGAGGGTAAGCTTGCTATCGGTACACCTATTGCTAAAGCATTGCTTGGTAAGAAGGTTGGCGATATTGTTGAGGTGCAGGTGCCAGCAGGTATGCTTAAGCTTGAGATTCTCAATATCTCTATATAGAAATTTCTTGTGATAAGCCGTAATCTTCGGCACATCCCAAAAACAACACTCTGGGCTGTACTATAAGTACTATCCCAGAGTGTTTTATTTTGCGATGCACCACATCTCACGGCTTCTGACAAGAAATTAGGTCGTGCGACCCGGAAGGTGTTTTTTTGTTTCGCTCTGCGAGCGAACTGCTAAAAGCTGAGGAAGATTAAGAGAGGGCAGAGAGAGAAGGGAGGACAGAGAGAGCAGAGATTTATTTTAAATTGTAATACTCAGTTTCACTGCTCTCTCTGTTCTCTCTGTTCTCTCTGTTCTCTCTTAATAACCCTTAATCACCTTTCAGTTTTCAGTTTATAAAAGTCGCAGACTTTTAATCTTTACTCATTACTAATTACTAATTAGTTCCTCTATTTTCTGCCCTCAAAGTAGTATGGCGCGTAGTTCCAGCCGTAGGCATCATACAACTTGCGCATCGACTCCATCTTTTGGCGGATAGTCTCCTCGTTGCGGCGGTCTACAGCCCACTGTACTTCACACAACGCTCCAAGGCGTGGAAGGAGCTGTCCCTCATACATTGAGATATCACTAAGATATTCGCTCCATACATTGCACTGAACGCCAATGATATTTTTGCGAGCATCCTCTGAGATACCCTCAAATGGATCCCAGCTATATACCTTTTCGAAATTGATATGACCACCGATACGTAGACCCTCGCCCTTGCGGCTTTCAGTCTGGTAGAAGTCGAAATAGCAGATAGGTAGTGGTGTCATAACAACCTCATGACCATGCTCCGCAGCATAAGCGCCAATCTTTGCACCGCGCCATGCCATAACTGTAGCGGTAGGTGTTACGCCACCTTCCAATATCTCGTCCCAACCGATTATGCGACGTCCGTGGCTGTTAAGGAACTTCTCAATACGTGTTACAAGGTAGCCTTGAAGCTCCTCTTCGTTTGCAAGTCCCTGCGCCTTAATCATTGCCTGACAGTGCTCGCACTCCTTCCAGCGATCCTTAGGGCACTCGTCGCCACCAATATGTATCAATTCTGATGGGAAGAGTGCGATAACCTCCTTGAGTACATTTTCAAGGAAGGTGTAGGTGCTCTCCTTACCTGCGCACAACACCTCAGGTGTTACTCCCCACATTGTCCATACATCTACCTCCTGCTCCTCGCATCCAAGCCATGGTAGAGCATGAAGAGCAGCCTGTGCGTGTCCAGGCATCTCGATCTCTGGAATGATAGTGATATATCTCTTTGCCGCGTACTCTACGACCTCGCGAATCTCCTGCTGGGTGTAGTAGCCGCCATAAGGTTTGCCATCCCACCACTTAGGCTCAAGACCATGACCGATAAGTGTCTCATTACGCATAGAGCCCTTCTCGATAAGCTCTGGGTATGCTTTAATCTCAATGCGCCAACCCTGGTCGTCGGTAAGATGCCAGTGTAGACGGTTGAGCTTGTGTGCTGCGAGGATGTCGATATAACGCTTCACATCGGCAACAGGAAGGAAGTGGCGCACAACGTCTAGGTGCGCACCGCGGTACTCAAACGTAGGCTCGTCGCTAATAACACCAAATGGCACACGACCCTCGTTGGTAACAATAATCTGACGCAATGTCTGTAAGCCATAGTACATACCTGCCTCTGAGCCTCCCACGATGGTAATACCCGCGGCAGAGGTGGTTATGGTATAACCCTCTACAGGGAGGGTATTGTCAACAGACAGCTTGATGCCGTTGCCACTTTCGGTAATTTTCATTACACCAATGATGGGTGTTACATCCTCCACAAAGCGGTATGCTGGATTTGGATGTAATACATCCATGACAACACGTGTCTTTCGAGTTACGACATAATCTCCTTTTTTTATATTAATATAGGTAGGTTGTGGCACGATGTTAAGCTCGCGTGCCGATACCGAAAGAGCAAGAATCATGGCTATAGCCAGTGTAAAGATAGTCTTGATTGATTTCATATAGATAAGTAGTTTTAGGTTTACATTAGCGAACTCTCCGTAGAGAGTAGTATACAAAGGTAGTGATAATTATTGAATTATCAAATAATAATCAGAGTTTGAGATATATGGTATTTGCAATTCTAAGCAAAAATTCATACTTTTGCGATGATTCTTAGGTCTAATATTACGAAGAATAGCATGGTGAAGGTTGTCGCTATTTACGAGATCCTTACCATAGAGTGAGATGAAGGCAAACTAAAAATATAACCAACTATGAAAAAACTATTTTTACTTCTTCTTGTCGCAGCCTTTGCAATGGTCGGTTGCGAGTATTTACCAAGTAGTGAGGAGGGTGTTCCTACTCTACCAGAGAGCCCTGTCTTCATTGTAGATGTAGATGGTAACTATAATGTATCTGCTTCTGGTGGAACAGTAGAGATTCGTGCCGTTACAAACCTCGAGTATACAGTATCTATCCCTGCCGATGCTAAATCTTGGGTAGCACACACCGACACTCGTAGTATCCGTCAGGAGACATTGGTGTTTACAATTGCAAAAAATACTGAGACTAAGTCTCGTGCAGCAAATGTTGATTTGCTTGCTGCCGATGGTAAGGTGTTGAATAGCATTGTCTTTGTGCAGGATGCAGCCGTTGAGGATAATCCAAATGAGGAGCCTGAGAATCCTAACGATAATCCAAACCAGAACCCTTCAGAGATTACTCTCACTGCAGACAAAACATCTGCTGAGGTGGGGGATGTTATCACATTCACCGTAACCGATGGCACTGGTAAGAATGTTACTGCATCGTCATCAATCTACGATATGGACTATAGCGTGGTTAAGAATGCTAAGTATAAGACCACTAAGGAGGGTACATTTAAGTTCTTCGCTACACGTAATGGCTATACCTCTAACACATTGACTGTTACCGTTGGTAATGGTGGTAGCGACGAGCCTGAGCAGACCGAGGGTACAGCATTCCTACACAAGGTGCTTGTAATCGACCACACTGGTGTTAACTGCGGCTACTGCCCAAGTGCTATCGACAACCTCCGCAACCTCGAGAGCAAGACCACTTGGGGTCCATACTACAACGAGGTGTCGTGCCACGCAGGTAGCTATGCAAGTGGCGATCCAGCGCGTTCTGAGGCTGCGACAGCACTCAATACCTTCCATGGTAACAATGGTCTTATCAACGGCTATCCTACGATTGCAGTTAACTTCTACAACCGTGCAAGTAGCTATAGCTACTCAAATATCGCTAACACACTTCAGAATGTGGTAAAGAAGGCGGGTGCAGATGTAGGTATCTCTCTTAGCGTAGAGAAGGGTAGCTCAAAGGTTATCTGCTCAGCACAGATTAAGGCAGCTGTATCTAATGAGTACAAGGTAAACGCTTGGCTCCTTGAGAACAACATTTATAGTCCAAATCAGAATGGAGCGTCAAAGGATTACCACTACTACTACAACCATGCACTACGTAAGACCTCTGAGACCTTCAATGCTGGCGATATCTCAGGTAAGTCAATCGGTATGCTCTACATCGGTGATACCTACGACTACAATTGTGAGATTGCAGTAGACTCAACTTGGGAGATCAACAACCTTGAAGTTCTTATCGTAGTAGCTGCTCGCAATGGTAGCAACCAGTGGGAGGTTGTTAACTCAGCAGTGTGTGGAGTGGGACAGACAACTCCATTCGCCTACGTACAGTAATTTCTTGTGATAAGGGGTCATCTTCGGCACCAAGCTCATTGTCCCGAATGGGGATGTACGCCAAGTACACCCCCATCCGTGCCAATTTCGACTTGGCACCAAATCTAACCCCTTCTGACAAGAAATTAGGTAGTACTACCCTGAGAGTTATCTCGGGGTAGTTTTTTTTATTTATCGAGGCCAAGCCTGACCCCTTCTCGCAAGAAATAAACTGAAAACTGAAAGGTGAAAACTGAACTTTGCGACTTTGCGATTAAGGAGAGAGCAGAGACAACAGAGACTGCAGGGAGATTTCCGTGATACCCGACCTCGCTGTCGTCTCTTTTTCTCAAAAAAGCCAACGGCTTTTAACCATTACTAATTTGTCTCAGCATCACTCTGGGCTTTGGATGGCTCTTGCATGACGGTGTACCTCCCATAAGCGGTATGAGAGCGAGATTGTAGAGATGCCGTAGGCGATAACTGCAATGGCGATAAAGAGTATTACAGCCTCGATGCCAAAGGTCATTGGAAGCCATAGTATTGCCACTGCAAGGGCAATAATCAATGCTGCGTAGAAGACAACCCAGCCCGCATCGCGGATACCATAGTCGCGAAGGTCGAAACCTTGAATAAGCATTGTTGCACCACGGTACAGCAACCAAAAACCAAGCAGTGTAGGCATAAAGATCTCAGCTATAATGGCGTTAAACATCAAGATAAGACCGATTACAATATCTGCAATATTAGCAACGATAAGCCAACCTCGATGTACGAAGTAATTTTTTGAATTGATGCTCTGTATAAGTCCGAAGATACCAGATACAAATATCGCAGCACCGAGCCATATTCCAAAGATGTAGTAGCTCGTAACGGGGTTTACAAGAATGATAAAGCCGACAACAACGGCGATAATACCTACAAGCAGTGATAACCACCAGCGCTTAATAAGGTACTCTGTTTTTTCGTAATCTTTGTTTTTCATAATTGCACGATTTTGTTAGCAATCTAAAAAACAACAATCGTGCTACATCCAGAAAACAAATATCGTGGAGCAACCATTGTTGCCCCACGATATATAAATAGGTATAGACCAAGTGTTACTCAGCCAAGATCTCCATGATCTTGATAGCTGCAGTAGCAACTGGAGTACCAGGACCAAAGATAGCTGCTGCACCATCCTTGTAGAGCTGATCGTAATCCTGTGCTGGGATTACACCACCTACTACAACCACGATATCCTCGCGACCGAGCTTCTTAAGCTCTGCGATGATCTGTGGAACAAGGGTAAGGTGACCTGCTGCCAATGAAGATACACCAACAACGTGTACGTCATTCTCAACAGCCTGCTTAGCAGCCTCCTCTGGAGTCTGGAACAATGGACCCATATCCACGTCGAAGCCAATATCGGCATAACCTGTTGCTACAACCTTAGCACCACGGTCGTGACCATCCTGACCCAACTTAGCGATCATGATACGTGGCTGACGACCCTCCTTCTTAGCAAACTCTGCACACATCTGCTTAGCCTGCTCAAATGCTGAATCTGACTTCACCTCTGCTGAATATACACCTGAGTTCAAACGAATAACTGCCTTGTAACGACCTACGATCTTCTCGCAAGCGTCTGAAATCTCACCCAATGAAGCGCGTACCTTAGCTGCCTCAACTGCCAATGCAAGCAAGTTGCCCTCGCCAGTACGAACGCACTCGGTGATAGCTGCCAAAGCCTTCTCTACAGCTGCGTTGTCGCGGTTAGCACGAAGCTCCTGCAAACGCTTAACCTGGCTCTCACGAACAGCTGTGTTATCTACTGCCAAGATATCGATTGGTGCCTCCTTCTCCAAACGGTAGCGGTTTACACCGATGATAGTCTCAACGCCTGAGTCGATACGAGCCTGCTTACGTGCGGCTGCCTCCTCGATACGAAGCTTTGGAATACCTGTCTCGATAGCCTTAGCCATACCGCCAAGCTCCTCGATCTCCTGGATGTGAGCCCATGCCTTGTGTGCGATCTCGTTAGTGAGGCTCTCAACATAGTAAGAACCTGCCCATGGATCTGCTGAACGGCATACGTTAGTCTCCTCCTGGATATAGATCTGTGTGTTACGTGCGATACGTGCTGAGAAGTCGGT
>JAZQZQ010000026.1:0-8751 GCA_045634125.1 Alistipes sp.
CACCATACTCATCATATGATGCAGATGGAATATTGCAATTAACAATCAATTCGCCTGTGCAATTATAGAATGCCCTCTCTCCTATTTCAGTTACACTATCTGGAATAGTTATACTTGTTAGGCTACTGCAATTATAGAATGTATAATCTCCAATTGTAGTTACACTATCAGGAATTGTTATACTTGTTAGGCTACTGCAACCAGAGAATGCAGAACTTCCAATTGTAGTTACACTATCTGGAATAGTAACACTTGTTAGGCTACTGCAACCAGAGAATGCAGAACTTCCAATTGTAGTTACACTATCTGGAATAGTAACACTTGTTAGGCTGCTGCAATCTTCGAATGCAGAACCTCCAATTGTAGTTACGCTATCAGGAATAGTTACACTTGTTAGGCTACTGCAATCTCTGAATGCATAACTTCCAATTGTAGTTACACTATCTGGAATGGTTACACTTGTTAGGCTACTGCAATCAGAAAATGCAAACATTCCAATTGTAGTTACACTATCTGGAATTGTTACACTTGTTAGGTGGGTGCAATCACTGAATGCAGAATCTCCAATTGTAGTTACACTATCAGGAATTGTTATACTTGTTAGGCTACTACAACCATCGAATGCATAATTTCCAATTGTAGTTCCACTATCTGGAATTGTTACACTTATTAGGCTACTGCAACCTTCGAATGCATATGGTTTAATCTCTGTAATATCACTTGGAATAACAAGGTCGGTTACCAACTCATTATTAAGATAGAGATTTGCTCCATTTTGCAGTGGATTTGCATCATAGTCAAAATCTATTTTGCACCATGCAGACAAATCTGTAAGATATATACTTGTTAGGCTACTGCAATTTATGAATGCATCCCATCCAATTGTCGTTACACTATCTGGAATTGTTATACTTGTTAGACTACTGCAACCCCTGAACACTTTCTCTCCCAACGAAGTGATTGTATCATCAAAAGTAAGTACACCCTGACCATCTTTGTAGATATTTGATACTAACAATGCTCCAAAAGCTGCTGGCTCGGTATTATTAGGAAAGAGTTTCTTGCCATCTGATGTAGTATAGTAGATTTTATTATTCTCAGCAACTACTTCACCATTGCCACCATTACCGCCATTATTGGTTAGAGGGAGTGTAACAACTCTGCCATCAGCAAATACAAAGGTGATACAATCCTCCTCGACCTCGATATTCTCGATAAAAGAGCTATCCTGCTTAAAGGTAATAGTTGAGTTATCAGAGAATGTGATAATATAACCCTCGTCGGTCTCGACAATAGAGGTAATAGTTAGATTTTTGGTTAGGGCATCGAGGAGTGTCTGCTGAGCATCAATCTGCTCCTGCATCTCTTTCTGCTCCTCCTCCAACTTATTGATGCGGTCAACGAGTTCGCTGTCGTCGTACAAAACATCACAACTTGAAAACATCGTGAGTAGCACAATGCTCAGAAGATAGAATAGTCTTTTCATAGTGTATTAAGTTTTAATTATTTGTCGACTGATAGACAAAATTAAACATTTTTTCGTAAAGAACAAAGAAAGAGACAAGTTTATCGACACATCTAAAACCACAGCAGAATACAAGCACGACACATCAAACCTTTTCTGCATGAGATATATTTATTATTAGAAGGTTGCAGATACAACGCTCAACAAAAATCCCGACGATGGGCTGTACTTGACGTACTGCTCATTGTCGGGACTTGTTGTTAGCGGAAGTAGATGTCTACCTTATAATCGCAAATTACTCTGATACGAGAATACGACCGCAATACTCACACACGATAAACTTCTTACCCTGACGGATATCAGCCTGACGCTGTGGAGGGATACGGTTGAAGCAACCACCACAAGCATCGCGAGTAACAGTTACTACTGCAAGACCGTTGCGAACGTTGCTACGGATACGGTTGTATGCAGCAAGAAGGCGCTCGTCAATAGGCTGCTTTGCCTGCTCAGCCTTAGCAGTAAGCTCTGCAATCTGCTGCGCAGTCTCAGTCTCGATAGAGTCAAGCTCCTCCTTCTTAGCCTTATAGTCGATATTGCGCTCCTCGATAAGGGCTGTAGTATCGTCGATAACAGCCTTCTTATTCTTTGTCTGTAGAGCGTACTCCTTAAGGCGCTTCTCAGCAAGCTCAATCTCAAGCTCCTGATACTCGATCTCCTTATTGATGGCATCGAACTCGCGGTTGTTGCGAACATTATTCTGCTGCTCCTTGTAGTTGCCAATCATAATCTTTGCCTGATCAACCTCGCGCTTACGCTGACGAGTTAGAGAGTTTAGCTCCTCAATCTCGGCATTGATATTCTCGATACGGGTGTTAAGACCTGCAAGCTCATCCTCAAGATCCTGCACCTCAAGTGGCAACTCACCCTTAACCTTGTTAATCTCGTCGATCTGAGAGTCAATCTTCTGCAACTCATAAAGAGCCATAATCTTCTCCTGCATCGAATAGTCAACCTCATTTGTCTTTTTCTGTGCCATATATTATGCTTTTTAGTTATTTCAGCAATTTGTTAGAGTAAATAATGTATCGGGTTACGAGAGCGTTCGCTCTTGCGAACTGCAAAGGTACACATTTTTTTTGATATTACCATATCCAGAATGTTAATTGCACAAAATTCGCTCTCAAAATGCCCAATATCCGCCAAAATCATACGATTTTCGCCACACATAAAGTCGTTATAGCGTAAATCGGCAGTGATATAGACATCCGCCTCAGCTCTAAGAGCATCGTCAATATTCGAGCGACCAGAGCCAGTGCATATCGCAACTCTACGTACAGAAGTATCATAAATAGGGATGTCGCTATGGCGTATAGCACCCACATTGAAGGTCTCCTTCACGCGTTTCAAGAATGCCATAGCGTCCTCTGCCGCAGGCAACTCACCCACAATACCGTAACCTACACTATCATCACCATTACGAGGCTCAAGAACACGCATACTCTCCAAGCCGAGTGCCGAGCCAACATACCAACTTGTGCCACCCTGAACACTATCGAGGTTGGTATGGCAAGCATAGAGAGCGATATTATGACGTATCGCGCGCTCTACACAGCGCTCAACATATGTTGCAGAGTTTAGACGCTTGAGTGGCGAGAAGATTATCGGGTGATGTGTAATGATGATATCGCAACCTTCAGCAATCGCCTCGTCGATAACCTCCTCGGTTACATCCACAGCCAAGAGTGCAGAGTGCACTTCATCATCCATACGACCAACCACAAGACCAGAGTTATCATACTCTGCTTGTAACGACAATGGTGCAAACTCCTCAATTACAGCGGCTATATCACGAATTTTCATAAGCCAACTTATTAGAATAGCGACTGCTCGTAGAATGGGAATAGCTCCTTATGCTCCTCCGCGCGCTTAGCTTTAGGCTTACGACGTGTAACACTCTGTGGTGTCTCCTCCGCCTCGCTCTGCTCTACAACTTTACGTGGGCGACCACGACGACGTGGAGTCTCCTCCACAACCTCCTCTTTTGTCTCCTCTACTAGCTCCTCCTTTGTGGTAACTCCAGACACTACCTCTGCCTGAGCCTGCTCCTCGACATCCGAGATAAGCTCCGCCATAGCCTCTATAGGGGCTTCATACTCAGCAGGAGTATCGTCGCCCAAAGACTCGCGTATCTCCAACAACATAGCGCGAATATGCTGCAAGCGCTCCAAAATAGAGACATCACGCTGAACGCTCTTGCCGCGACGCTTCATCGCCATATTAGCACCCTCAAGAGTCATACCCTTCTCCTTAACGAGGTGGTAAATAAGCTTTAAATTCTCAACATCGGCAGGGGTAAACATACGATTACCCTTCTTATTTTTATGAGGCTTGATGCAGTCAAACTTCGACTCCCAATAGCGAATAAGCGATGCGTTAACATCGAACATCTCGGTTACCTCACCCATTGAATACAATAGCTTTGCCATATATATTATAGTTTAATTATTCTCAAATCTTTAGGATACATATTATTACAACGCGCACCGATACGCTTAATAAAGCCGATGGCAATACCGCCATAAGTAACTCTATTTATACCCTCCTCAAACTGCGATGCAGCGATATCCTGACGGCGCAGATACTCCAAGGCATCATCCAACGCAATTTCTACAGTTGGCACAACAGAATCATTACATCCTACAAACAATGCCAACGGATGCTCAGGCTTTAGCTTACCCTTAAATATCTGTCCCATAGCGACACCTGAGTATACCACCGAGAGCGACTCGCTAAGACTCACGACATCATCCACAACAGCATCATCATAGCCATATACCATATCGCCAATAAGTTTGAATGTCATCTGTTTAGGATTATCTACCCAACGCGATACTTCAACTACATCTCTATTCTGTAACGACGCAAAAACCTTACGGCGTGACTTAGGAACTACACGCCTGATACTTGTCTCCTTTTTGCGGGCTACAGCGACAAAGAAGCCCTCGCCTTGAACTCTATGAGGATAGAAATGGAAACACTGGAACGCACCTATATCGCTACGGACAATACCCCACTTTTCGTCTAATTCAACACGTTCTACCGCCTCAAGCTCTTCGCTATACTCATCCATAAGCCACTTAACAACACCCTCATCCTCGCGGTCGTTAAACGTACATGTGCTATATAGTAGCTTACCACCTGGGCGCAGTGTACGCCACGCCTCTGCCAATATCTCTTTCTGGCGTGCTACACACACATCCACCGACGATGGTGTCCACTCTGTACGAGCCTCCTCCATCTTACGAAACATACCTTCGCCAGAACATGGGGCATCTACGGCTACCACATCAAACCAATGCTCGAATGCTCCAATATGGCTCGGCTCGTTGCAAGTAACGACAACATTACCCAAGCCCCAGCGCTGAACATTATCAGCCAGTGCGAGCGTGCGACCACGATTTATATCATTAGCCACAACTAAGCCCTCACGACCTACAAGCGTTGAATATATAGTAGTCTTACCACCAGGGGCAGCACACATATCCAATACACGCTTACCATTGAGGTTATCATCCTTAAGCAGGTATTCCACGAACTGCGACGATGCCTCCTGCACATAGTATGCGCCACCATGCATCAGTGGGTCGAGTGTAAACTGTGGTCGCTCTGCGAGGTATCGCCCCCACTGAGACCAACCAACACACTCTCCATTAAAGACCTTAGCGGGCTTATATGGATTTAAGCGTATCGACACAACTGGCTCGGTGTCGAGAGCCTTAAACAACCTCTCGGCATCATCGCCAAGCATCTGGCGCATCGAACTTACGAAACTTTCGGGTAGTGGTTGCGACATCGTTATAGTTGGCGTTTACCTACACACATCTCCTCCACAGAGGCACAAATACGGTCGATAATCGAAGGATCGGCAACAAAATCATCAACATCCTTATCAATAACCAATACGCGACCCTCGTAGATATTCTCAATCCAGTGGTTATACTTTACGTTAAGGCGACTTAGGTACTCCTCGTCGATATTCTGCTCATACTCTCTACCGCGCATCTTAATCTGCGAGATAAGCGTTGGCACACTCGCCTTAAGATAGATAAGCACATCGGGCTTTGGCAACAACGCCTGCTCGATATTAAACATCTTCATATAGGTATCAAAATCGCGCGATGCCATAAGACCCATTGAGTGAAGGTTGTCCGCAAATATATGAGCGTCCTCATATATTGTTCTATCCTGCACCACATTAGGTTCCTCGCCCGCAAGCATTGTCAATGTTTGCTGAATACGGCTTCCGAGAAACCACAACTGAAGATGGAATGACCAACGACCCATATCATCGTAGAAGTCGCTGATATAGGGATTTGCCACATCCTCATAATATGCTTTGGCCTTGAAACGCTCCGTAAGAATCTCCGTGAGCGTTGTCTTGCCACTTCCAATATTACCTGCAATAGCAATATACATAGTTTGTGTCAGTGTTTTATATTATAGATAGTTTTGTTTTCTAATTTAATCGTGTCAACGAGCATTTTTCAAACACGCCACCCAACCTTCTGGTTTGCACTACCGATTTCTTGTCAGAAGAGGTTAGATTTGGTGCCAAGTCGAAATTGACACGGATGGGGGTGTACTCGGCGTACATCCCCATTCGGGGCAATGAGCTTGGTGCCGAAGATAACCACTTATCACAAGAAATCAATTGAAGAACTCGGCAACTCGCATCACCGACTCTGGCATAGCAAATACCACCACGCGGTCGTAGGCATTAATCTGTGTGTCGCCCACAGCGATAAATACTCTATCGCCACGCACAACACCACCCACGATAGAGTCCTCAGGAAGTCCAAGATCACGAATAGGCTCTTTGGTTGCTGGAGAGTTTGGCTTTACCACAAACTCCAACACCTCTGCTTGGCTACCTGTCAAGCACTTGATGGCCTGCACATCGGTAGACATTGTAAAGCGGAAGATATTGGATGCTGTAACGAGCTTTTTGTTGATAATGGTATCTACTCCGACGCTCTCTGCCAACGAGATATAGTTTATATTCTCAACCTCAGCAATTACCTTCTTCACACCCATACGCTTTGCCAACATCGCAGCAAGAATATTTGTCTCGCTACGACCAGTAACAGCCACAAAGGCATCCATACCAGCAAGATCCTCCTCCATCATAGCCTCAGTATCGCGACCATCCTCGTTGATGATAAGGGTCTTATCGAGCATCTCCGCAAGTCGGAAAGCCTTGTCTGCATTGTAGTCCACAAGTTTTATATTCACACTATTCTGAAGTTCATTTGCGATACGAACACCGATACGCGAACCACCCAAAATCATCATATTGCGCACATCTACTTGATGCTGACCCGACAGCTCAACAACACGGTTTGTGGCGCTATGGCGTGCAATGACATAGACCATATCCTCCTCCTCAAAGCGGTCTTCGATAGATGGGATAATCGTCTTTGAACCTCGCACAATAGCTACTACACGATACTCCAAATCCTCATCGTCGCACCCCTCGTCAATGACTGGGCGACCCAACAATGGCGATGTCAACTCAAGACGGAATGCCACCAACGAGAGCTTACCAGCAGCAAAGTCGATATACTCGGTTGATGATGTATGACCAAGCAGGTTGATAACCTCGCGTGCAGCAATCTGCTCAGGGTAGAAGAGATAGTCGATACCCATATCGATAAATATCTCCTTACTATTAGGCTCAAGATACTCGTTACTATCGACACGTGCAATAGCCTTCTTTGCACCAAGTTGCTTTGCCATTACAGCAGACAAGATATTATCATTCTCCACCGAGCGCACAGCGATAAATAGATCACACTTACGGACACCCGATTTGCGCAACACCGAGAACTGTGTTGTATCCCCCTCGACTGTTACTACATCAACAAGGTTTCCCACCTCAGCCAATGCTTTAGGTTCAACATCCACAACCGTTAGGTCGTGACCATTACCACTAAGCATCTTCGCGAGGTGTGTTCCCATATCTCCTGCACCAGCAATTACTATCTTCATACACTAAATAAGTGAATATAAAACAATTATATACAGCCGTCATCTAACGACCAACTATAACATTTGCAAAATACTCTGCAAATATATAAATTTGCATCGAAATTTACAATTAAATTGAAAATTTAGTATGTCAACTATTCTAATTACCATTATAGCAGCAATTGCGGTAGTTGCCTTTTTCGCGCTCTCAATGTCACTCACATACCTAATTAAGGGGCACCATATCCAGTCGGAGATTTCGACAAACCCTAATATGCAAAAGATGGGTATTAAGTGCGCTGTGCAGGAGACTCGCGAGGATATGGGCCTAACCGATTGCGAAAGCGACAACATCTGCTCTGGCAACTGCGCAGGATGTGACATTGACCACTCAGAAGCAACAAAATAGCATCAAGTATGAGCCAAAATATGGATAAGGAGACATGGTTATGCCGTAGCTGCAACACCTTAGTAAGCAATGAGATAAATATTTGCCCAGCCTGCTCTGCCGAGCGACCTGAGGAGATTGCAAACGAGTCAACACCCGAGGGCATTGAGAGCGTTGTTAAGCGCAACAACTACACCAATGCTGAGCCACGACCAAAAGCGAAGTATATCTTCCGCGAAACAGTTCTTGTAAATGCTAGCGATATATTCTTAATACTCGGTCTGTTTTGCACTTTTGGCACACTTATCGCACCTATGATTATAGATTTCGGTGTTGACGCACCGATGATTTGGGCAATATGCGTAGCAGTTTGCATCTTCGCTACCACAATGGTATCGTGGGCAATACTCCGCACCCTTGCCGAGATTTCGAGAATGTTAAGAGAAAAGAGCGAATAATATCTAAAAAATCACCTTTTTTAATACATCGTATCTAAAATTTTACTATCTTTACACTGTGAATTAGAACAACTTGGGCGATGAATAACTTTTGGGCAACATACCGCAATGCTGTAAACTGCACCTCTTGCGCAGTCGTTGCATCGTGTGCCACAAATACCCCCCCCCATTTATAATTACCCTAATAATCAGATAGTTAGCAAATATATTTCATTTTATATTGGCGTTATGGCTTATTGTAGGTCGTAACGCCCTTTTTGTGTTTACATATCAACAAAAATTAACAATTAAAAAACAAAGTAATGATGAAGACATTCAGAATGATTGGAATGGCCCTCATGGCTGTGATGCTCAGCTTTACGATGAGCAGTTGTGACAACGACGATGACGAGGTAGACCCTTACAAGGATTAT
>JAZQZQ010000027.1:0-5944 GCA_045634125.1 Alistipes sp.
ATCCCCATCCCTTGCAAACACTATTCAGGGGGGATAGATTTGTGGATATATGTCAGAATATCAGAATATTGCTATCCACAATTGCTATCCAAAGTTTGAATATGGCGTTTGCTATCGGGATAAAAGTGATAAAAAAACAAAAAAGACACTGACAATCTAATGATTATCAATGTCTTTTGTTATTTTTGAAGGGGATTTTAACCCTTCAAAAGTGGAGGTGGCGGGGGTCGAACCCGCGTCCAAACAAGGAACCCCAGAGCTTTCTACACGTTTAGCTGACCGTTTAATCCTTCTACTTAAGCCAGGCAGGCAGCAGCCAAACCCAAGTCCCAGCCTCTAAATCTCGCACGATAACCGAGGCACATATCGCGCTATCTCTAAATTGATGATACCCCATAATGATTGGTCGTTAAAGAGCGGAACGACCTCTCGGGATACTCGTCGTGCAACCTCCTGGGGGTCGCTCGATTAAGCTAATTTACCTAGTAAATTAAGCAGCGAGTGCGTAATTGTTATTGCCATTTATAGCTTGAGCGTTCAGTTTTACGAGACCCCACACAAGGCTCGACGTGCTTACAATCGAATTCTACCTGCTGTCAAAACCGGTCACCCCCGTTTTAAAGAAGCGGTCATCCGCTTCTTAAAAACGGAATGATACAACTTCTTTGGGTAAATTCACTGTTAGTGGCATCTGTGGCAATTCAGATGCGGTGCAAAAATAGTGAAAATTTTGCTAATACAAAAATAATTTTTACATTTGCCTAAAATTGTTTATAGAATATTCCTATAATGAGTCAGCGTGTTGTAGACCTAAGAAATATATCTGTATATTTGGGAGAGGGTAGACGTAGAGCCGATGGTCAAAATGACCTTGTGCTATCTAATATCAGCCTACAGGTAAATGAGGGCGAACTTGTGTATCTTATCGGTCGTGTAGGATCGGGTAAGAGTACGCTCCTAAAAACGATGTATGCGGAAGTAGATATTGCAGAGGGTGAGGGCGAAGTTGTAGGCTTTAATTTGAAGGGTATAAAGCCTCGACAAATACCATATCTTCGTCGCTCTATGGGTATTGTGTTTCAGGACTTTCAGTTGCTTAAAGATAGAAATGTATTCTTTAATCTTTACGACGTGATGCGCGCTACTGGTTGGAGTAATGATGACGATATTCGTGCGCGTATAGATGAAGTTTTGCGACTTGTGGGTTTAGAGACTAAGAGCTATAAGATGCCATTTGAACTCTCGGGTGGAGAGCAACAGCGCCTTGCTATCGCCCGCGCTTTGGTAAACAACCCTCGACTAATTTTGGCTGACGAGCCTACGGGTAACTTAGATCCTAAGACTGCGGAGGATATTATGGAAGTCTTTCAGCGCATCGTGAAGACGGGTTGCGCTGTAGTGATGTCGACACACAATATTGCACTTATCGAGCAGTATCCATCGCGTACACTTCTATTTGCACAGGGACACCTTACTGAGGTCGATTTAGAATCTGTTATGGAGTAAAAAGTGGTGGAAAGATAGTCTTATATACCTTATATATATTATTATGAAACGATCAAGGATTATTTTAGCAGTTATCGGAGTGCTTTCCTTTGTTGGTTGCAGTGATGAAGTGGAGTATATCTGGGATGAGGAGAGTCGTATAAATGAGTATGCGAATTGGATTGATGACACCATATGTCGTAATGTTGTGGATAATCTTGACTTTATGTTTCAAACATCTGCCTATCGCGACTCATTGCGTAATGGTGGCGATGTTAATGCTGTTATAGAGCGTCAGTTCTCAAATCCACATATTGCCCCTCCAATGGTCAATGAGTTGGGTGAGATTTGTTGGTTTGAAAGCAATGCCGAACATTATATACAACATAATGGAGTCTCACTCGACGAGGATGGAGCTTTGTGGAGAGCTTATGGCAGGATGGAACGCTTCTGGGATGGTGTATATCAACAGCCACTTGTAGAGTATTGTGAGTGGTTTGTTAGTCGTGAGAATGGTGTGTATACCTTGTCTGGTGGTATGATTCACAACGGCCTATGGGATAAGTTTTTTACAATGAGTAACTTCGTCAATATGAAATTTACAACGTCAATTGCGGAGGTAGATATATGGACATATGGTGAAAACCCTGTTCATAAGAAGAAGCAGACATTGCGCTACTGTTTCAATGGCGATATCTATGCTGTCGCTGCTGGAGAGACAGATCCTGACAAACGCCCACGTCCTGATATCTATATTTTTCTTGATGGTGTTACTGGTCATAATGCAAAGGAGTATATCGGAGGGATACCTGTTTTTGGTGCACCATATTTCGATGAGGGTAGAACAACAGCAACGCTATCAAACGGTACAAATTCATGGCGCATTGTCGTTGACTACACGCAGGGTGTTGTCGATTATATGAAACTTTAATGTATATGGCGCAACACACTACGCTCTTTTGAAATTTAGAGGTAGTGTGTTCGCAGTTCTTATAAGGATATTACTCCTCGAAACCAAATACCAATCTGCGCTGGTGGATTGGTGTTTTTTGTATATGCGGCGCAGGATTGTCTTTAGGTAGACCAAATGGCATCTGTGCGATAAGTCTCCAACTCTTATCTATGAGCCAGCGCTCGCTTACGGCTTTGTCAATCAATGGATTGTAATGTTGTAGCGACGCGCCAAAACCCATATCTTCCAAGGCAGTCCAGAGCGCAAATTGCAACATTCCAGAACTCTGCTCCGACCATGTGTCTACATTCTCGGCATAGTCGGGAGCATCGATACGTAGTTTGTGTAGCGTAGCCTCATCCTCGTAGATAAGTATTGTGCCAAATCCTGAGCGAAATGCGTTGTGTAGTTTTTGACGAGTCTTATCGAAGATATTACTCGGAATACGACTCTTTAACTCCTGCTCTACAATATCCCATAGTGCTAAATGTTGCTCGCCAAAGAGTACAACAACCCTTGCCGACTGCGCATTGAATGGCGATGGTACAACGGAGAGTATCGTGTCGATAGTGTCGAGAATATGCGCGGTAGACACCGGAGAGATATTCTCAAGAAGGTAGTTGCTGCGGCGGTTGGTGATCGCCTCTATAAATGTGCGTGACATAATGAGAGTGTATAAAAAGTCTATTTTGTCGTTACACTCGCCCTCAAAATGCTCTTTTGCTCCAAGTAAACTCCGCTTTTTCGGGCGTCGTAAGCCTAAAACTATATCTTTTTATTCACTCTCATGCAATTAGAGTGCCACGCTTAGTATATCTTAATATATTCGTAGGTATTGCCCACAAGGGTCAAGTATCGCTCGAACTCCTCGCGTGAGATAACGACAGTAAAGCGGTTGTCGTTAGGGTGAAAGCTGAGGGCTGGTTGCTCGCGTAGTGTCTCGTCGAGGAAGAGGTGAACGTGATTTTCGGGATCGTTGATAAGACCGAATGGCGATACCGAGCCAGGGCAGAGACCGAGCCACTTATCCATGCGTTCAGGCGATGCAAATGATAACTTGCCCTGATGCAATGCGTGTTCAAGGTCGTGTATTGCCATCGACTGCTCCGAGTCGAAGACAACCAAATAGTGGCGGGTGCCCTTATGGTTGCGGAAGAATAGATTTTTGCAATGCTTAGATCCATCCTTGCGCCAGTATTGGCGTGCTATCTCGATGGTTGGAGCCTCTGGATGCTCGTACCATGAGTAGTTGATATTATGCTCGTCGAGCCAGTTAAATACCTTATCGCGTCGTTCCATATTCTGAAATTAAGATTATATCATTGCAAATGTAGTAAAATTATGGGATTTGTAGTTGCAAACGAGAAATTAATTTTATAACTTTGTATGGATATTTAGGTGCAAATTAACAAAACCAAGATATATTATGAATGTAAATATTATCAACGAGAAATTTGCTGAGAAATTTGGTGCTTCGGGCGAGTTGTTTACCTCTCCTGGTCGTGTAAATCTTATCGGCGAGCATACGGATTATAATGGTGGTTTCGTCTTCCCGGGAGCTATTGATAAGGCTATGGTGGCGGAGATTAAGCTAAACGGGACTGATAGAGTCCGTGCGTACTCTGTGGACTTGAATGATTATGCAGAGTTTGGTTTAAGAGAGGAGGATGCTCCATCGGCAAGTTGGGCGCGTTATATCTTTGGTGTGTGTCGCGAGATTCAGAAGCGCGGTGGTAAGATTTCAGGCTTCGATACCGCTTTCGCTGGTGATGTGCCTCTTGGTGCAGGTATGAGTTCCTCGGCGGCGTTGGAGTCTACATTTGCAAATGCGCTTAATGAGTTGTTCTCGCTTGGTATCGATAAGTTTGAGTTAGCTCGCATTGGTCAGGCTACGGAGCATAACTACTGTGGTGTTAAGTGTGGTATTATGGATCAGTTTGCATCGGTATTTGGTAAGGCTGGTCATTTGATGCGCCTTGATTGTCGCTCAATGGAGTTTGAGTACTTCCCATTCGATCCGGAAAAGCATGGCTATAAGGTGGTGTTGCTTGACTCTGTTGTTAAACATGAGTTGGTAGGCTCGCCATACAATGATCGTAGAGCATCGTGTGAGAGAGTGGCTGCGGTACTTGGTCAGGAGTTCTTGCGTGGTGCTACTATGGTGCAGATTGATGATATTAAGGATAAAATTTCGGAGGAGGACTATAAGCGTGCGCGTTATGTGATTGGCGAGGAGCAGCGTGTGATGGATGTATGCGAGGCTCTAAAGCGTGATGACTATGAGACTGTGGGTGCGCGTATGTATGAGACTCACTGGGGTATGTCGCTCGATTACGAGGTGTCGTGCGAGGAGTTGGATTTCCTTGCGACAGTAGCTAAGGAGTGTGGTGTTACAGGCTCGCGTATTATGGGTGGTGGCTTTGGCGGCTGCACAATTAACCTTGTGAAAACTGAGTTGTATGACACTTTTATTGCTACCGCTAAGGCTAAGTTCGCAGAGTGTTATGGCCACGAGCCAAAGGTCTACTCGGTGGTAATTTCTGATGGCGCTCGCAGATTGTAGCGAAAAATGATGTTTTTATCATCTTATATTTTGAAAATGATAAAATAATCACTATCTTTGTGTAACTATAGTGCAGCTATGTCTTGTTTTATGCGGGAAAGGTTGCATACAAGGGATTGAAAAGAGGATTTTTATTTACAAATACAAACTTATTTAAACACTTAAATCTTATGAAACACAATTTTAACGCAGGTCCTTGCGTACTTCCAAAGCAGGCTATCGAGGCTGCTATCGAGGCTATCCGTGATTTCGACGGTACAGGTATCGGTATTCTTGAGATCTCTCACCGTACTCCAGGTTGGGAGCGCGTAATGGCTGAGGTTGAGCAGCTTTGGCGTGATCTTTTGAACATCCCTGAGGAGTATGCTATCTTCTTCGTAGGTGGTGGTGCTTCAACTCAGTTCTTCCAGGTTCCTGCTAACCTTCTTAAGACTAAGGCTGCTTACTTGCAGACTGGTGTTTGGGCAAAGAAGGCTGCTAAGGAGGCTAAGTTCTATGGCGATGTAGAGATCGTTGCTTCATCTGAGGACAAGACTTACAGCTACATTCCAAAGGGCTACACTATCCCAACTGATGTTGACTACTTCCACATCACAACTAACAATACTATCTACGGTACTGAGATCCACGAGGATATCGACTCTCCTGTAACTTTGGTTGCTGATATGTCATCTGATATCATGTCTCGTCCTATTGACATCAAGAAGTACGGTATGATCTATGGTGGTGCTCAGAAGAACGTAGGTCCTGCTGGTGTTACTTTCGTTATCATCCGCAAGGATCTTCTTGGCAAGTCAGAGCGCAAGCTCCAGTCAATGGTTGACTACGCTACTCACTACCCAGAGGAGGCTCGCAACCGCTCTATGTACAACACTCCTCCAGTATTCTCTATCTTCGTAATGTACCAGACATTGAAGTGGGTTAAGGAGCTTGGTGGTGTAGAG
>JAZQZQ010000028.1:0-4927 GCA_045634125.1 Alistipes sp.
GAAGGTAGCCTCTCTATCGTCATAGGTCATATCTGCAGAGAAGGTAACTTTCTGACCATCCTCATTAGCATCACCGCTCTTTACTGATAGTGTACACCAATCGCTTGTACCCGAAATCTCCCACTTATAGTTGCTATATACGATAACATCTACGCTTCCGCCATCTGGAGAAATGGTAACGCTCTCCTTATCAAGACCAAAGAAGATATTTTCAGGGATATTATCCTCATTACCACCCTCATTCTCATTAGGCTGTTCTGTTTTGTTGTCGTTGCCTTTGTCGACCTCATCCTTGGAGCATCATGTGGCAACCATACCCAAAAGAGCAAGTAGTAAAAACAGTCTTTTCATAGTGTATTAAGTTTTAATTATTTGTCGATTGATACAACAAAGATATACCTTTTTTCGTTAAAATACAAACTAAGAATCGCGAATATAGTCGTGGTATTTAGCAATAAAATTATAAAGAAAGTCAAAAAACTTTTTTGCATTTTCGAAAAAAGCACTATATTTGCATCACCTAACGGACAAACGATAATCCCCCGCGAGTTTCATCGTGGGTTTCGGATAATAATCAATATTTGATATATGCAGGATTTAGAGACATTGGAGGGTAAGACCATTGTGGAGTTGCGCGAAATAGCAAAGAGCTTGGGTATTGTGCCTTCAACTATGAAAAAGCAAGAACTCTTCGAGAAGATCGTGGCGTTTGCAACTGGCGCAGTAGGGGAGAGTGATGCTACAGCAGAGCCACAGCCTGAGACCGAGCCACAGCAGGAGGCTCCTCGTCGTGGTCGCAGACCTCGCATGGCGAGTGTTAAGGTGAGCGAAACATCTTCAAAATCAGATAATGCCAATAATGTAGATAGCACAACCACATCTGGGCCAGCGCCAGCCGCCGAGCCAGTGCAGGAGGTTGCAGAGGAGTCAACACCAGCCCCAGCAAAGCGTCGTGGCAGGAAGCCAAAGGCTAAGGTCGTGGAGGAGACTATCGAAGTTGCTCCAGAGGAGAGTATCGAGACTCAGACTTTCGTGCCTACGCAAGAGGCTACAGAAGAGGAGCATATTGAGGAGTCGGAGGGCGACGACGAGGGCGATTTCTACGACGAGGAGGAGTTTGACGACGAGAATATTGGCGATGGCTACCCCGACGACACGGTAACGAAGGATGACTTTACAGCCGTTATCGAGGGTGAGGGTGTGTTGGAGATTATGGCGGATGGCTTTGGTTTCCTACGCTCGGCAGACTACAACTACCTAAACTCGCCAGATGATGTCTACGTCTCGCCATCGCAGATTAAACTCTCCGGTCTTAAGGCAGGCGACACCGTAAGTGGCACTATCCGCCCACCTAAGGAGGGCGAGAAGTACTTCCCATTGGTACATGTTGACCTTATCAACGGTCTTAAGCCAGATATCATTCGCGACCGTCAGCAGTTCGAGTACTTGACTCCGCTATTCCCTTGCGAGAAGTTTAATCTTACAGGCAACGGTAATAACTCGAAGTCTAATCGTATTGTCGACCTCTTTGCCCCTATAGGCAAGGGTCAGCGTGCCCTAATCGTAGCGCAGCCTAAGACTGGTAAGACTATGCTCTTGCAGTCTATAGCAAATGCCATTGCCGACAACCACCCAGAGGTGTATATGATCGTGCTGCTTATCGACGAGCGCCCTGAGGAGGTTACCGAGATGGCACGCCACGTAAAGGCAGAGGTCGTAGCCTCGACCTTCGACGAGCAGGCTACACGCCACGTTAAGGTTGCCGAGATGGTACTCGAGAAGGCAAAGCGCATGGTTGAGTGCGGTCATGACGTGGTTATCTTCCTCGACTCTATCACACGTCTTGCACGTGCATATAACTCTGTGCAGCCAGCGTCTGGTAAGGTGCTTTCGGGTGGTGTAGATGCCAACGCCTTACATAAGCCTAAGCGCTTCTTTGGTGCAGCGCGTAACACCGAAGAGAAGGGTTCTCTAACCATCATTGCAACAGCCCTTATCGACACCGGCTCGAAGATGGATGAGGTTATCTTCGAGGAGTTTAAGGGTACAGGTAATATGGAGCTTCAGCTCGACCGCAAGCTCGCTAATAAGCGTATATATCCTGCTGTCGATGTCGTTGCATCAGGCACACGTCGCGAGGATCTTCTCCTTAGCCAGAGCGTTATGCAGCGTACATGGATACTCCGTAAGCACCTTGCCGATATGACCCCAGTCGAGGCGATGGAGTTCCTACAGAAGCAGATGAATCTTACACGCGACAATGATGAGTTCTTGGCAACAATGAATCAGTAGTTTGAGCGATAGAGGGCTGATTTGCTACTTAAATCTTAGATAAAACAAGCTATTCTCGTCATGATTTGATGCGAATAGCTTGTTTTTCGCATCATCTTTATACCTCCAAACTTGTTTAAGTACAATGGAATTGGCTACTACGCGCTATCGCGCTCCGCTTAACGCCTTTCCCTTCTGCTCGCCGCAGGGGCGCTACCAAGCCACACTTCGCAATAAGTTACTACGTAATATCTTTTGCTCTTCTTACCCCCTTTGTATGCAAGCATACAGGGTGTAAGAAACACAAAAGGTGTCGTTGCCGACACCTTGTTGCTTCGTTTGCTTGGGTGGAAGATGGGATTCGAACCCACGACCTTAGGAACCACAATCCTCTACTCTAACCGACTGAGCTACATCCACCGTGTGATTTGTTTTCAAATCGGGTGCAAATATACACACTTTTTTCTATTATCCAAAATTTTTGCAAAACATTTTCCGGAAATCGTTGTGATTTGCTCAAAAATCTCTTGCAAAACTACAGTTCCACGCTAATATATCTCTTCGAGGATGCTTGCAAGGCGTATTCCAGCTTTGAGAAGTTGCTTCTCGAGAATAGGCGAGTAGTAGGCTACATAGTCGTATGATAGGTTCTCGCCGGTGGTGGAGCGGGCGTAGACATCTGCGGCGAGCGTTACGCACTCCTCGATCCAATCGGCTGTTCTGCCCTGCGCCATCGCCTTCTTCTCCTTTTTGCTTACGCGGTCTATCTGCTCCTGCCACTCGCTATGGCTCCAGCGGTGTGCCGACTCGATGATATCGCTATCCCATACCGAGTGCAGCTTCTTCTGTGAGTTGAAGTATTTGACCTTTGTGCCGTTGCCTCCTCTATCGCTTTTGTGTCCTGCGTGCATTGGACAGTGCATATCGCCCACAAGGTGGATAAGCATCATCAGCTGTGCGCGCTCCTCATCAGGTGCAAGCTCGCCACTCTTGAGGTTGGCGATAATGTCGTCGATAGCCATCACAACATCGCCCTTAGTCTCCTTCTTGGAGTTGTAGTAGCTACCCTCGTTGGGGTCTACATTTACATAGTGCCAAGTCTTGGTGTAGGCGTACTCTTCGGTATGGCTTGCGTTATCCATCCAGTTTGCCACATATACCATCGAGTGTCCACCGAGTACGCTCTCCACCTTGCGTAGCGTGCGCTTCGAGATATTCTTCTCGGCTACATACGCCACAATATCATGTCCCTTAGCACCCCATGCAAACGCCATCATTGGGATTGCCATCGCTAAAAATACAACTGCTAATCTGCGCATAAGCTCTTGTCGTTTTATCTGTAACTGACGACAAAGATAGAAAAATTATCAAGATTGCGCCTCGATTTTGCCAAAAGTTTATTACCTTTGTACTTACACATATTAATTACGCGGAAAGTGTAAGTTTATTCTCACGATGGAATCTGGAAAATTCAAAGGGAGAGAATGAGCGGACATCTTCTTGCGTCATATCCTGTATTCGGATATGGCGTGGAGTTGTTGCTTATTTTATCCCAACGGCATTCCAGAGCCACATCGTTAAAATAAGTTTTCAGCACCACGCTTTCTTTTTTACAAATCACTATCGAGGTGCGGACGGTTTTAAGGTGATTATTAACTTAAAACATAAATGCTTATGAAACACTATGAACAAGAGGCTTACCTCGCGCCAGAATTTGAGGTTGTGGCTGTAGAGGTCGAGCAGGGCTTTTTTCAGTCTAATTTGGAAGACCGCGATGAAAACCCTGAAATGGACTGGTAACAATTATAAACTTTATAAACTATGAGAAAATTTTTACTAATGGCGTGTGCGCTATTCGGTTTTATGGCGTGTACACAAAATTCTATCGAGGAGCAGATGGCTATCCGTGTCGATGCTCCCGAAACTATTAAGGTTGGTTTCGAGGATGACGAAACACGTATTCAGCTAAACTCGGCACAGAAGACCGTTTGGACTAAAGAGGATTTGGTATCTGTCTTCTATCGCTCGGATGCTAACCAAAAGTGGCAGTATCAGGGTGAGACTGGTGAGCGTGTTGGTAATCTAAAGCGTGTGGAGGATGCCACAGCAACAACACAGACAACAAAGACTGTTGTTGTGTACCCTTATAGCAAGAATTATTGGCTTAACACAGATAATTATGCTATTGATGCTACACTTCCTGCAACACAATACTATGCCGCAGGTAGCTATGGTGTTGGTAGCAACCTTATGGTATCGCAGAGCGAGTTTACCCAGTTCTCTTTGAAGAGCGTATGCGGTTGGCTTAAGTTGCAACTTACGGGTAATGGCGAGGTCGTTAAGAGCATTAAGTTCAGCGGCAACAATGGCGAGCAGGTAGCGGGTCTTATCTATGTAGATACAGCCACTGCCGAGGCAACCCTCGCATCTGAGATGGGTGGCACTGATGATAACAATGCTGGTGGTAATTTGGTTTTCGATGATACTATTCTTACTGAGGTTGTTTTGGATTGTAGCGAGGGTGTAGAGCTCGGTGCTGAGGCCACGGCATTCTATATAGCTCTTCCTCCGCAGACGTTTGAGAATGGTTTGACGGTAGAGATTGAGGCTATGAATGGACACATTATGACCAAGTCAACTGATAAGACTCTCACCA
>JAZQZQ010000029.1:0-57101 GCA_045634125.1 Alistipes sp.
GTGAATGCATCACGAGTCTCGTCCATAGCAACCCAAGTGTCGTTGTTCAATGTGATGTTTGTCAAACCATTTTCAGTGTTGTAGTGAAGGTCTGCTTCAGAACCCTCCTCAACAAGGTCAGCCCATACTACGAATGTGTAGCTACGGTTTGCGATAAGGCGTACTGGGAATGTAGCTGTTGCAACAGCATCATTACCTCTACCGTACTGTACTGGAAGAACCTTAACCTGGCCACCATAGTGCACCTCACACTGGAAACGTACATCATACTTTGTGAAGTCAACGTGGTCGAAAGCACCCAATGCGCTGTCGGCACGAGTACCCTCTGGAAGCGATACAGTGATGTTTACATCCTGCTCGCCGCCTACGCTTACATCAAAGCCCTCAGGCTCAGTCTGACAAGATGCTAAACCAAGCATCACTGCAGCTAAAGCTAAAAACTTTTTCATAGTTAAAATTGTTTTAAGTGTTTATAAAAAATAAAAAATTGTGGTTCAGTTTTCTTTCTACAATCGTACAACATATAAACAAATCATATGCAAACCATCTCCTTGTTACGGCTTAATTGCCATAGTGGGCGGGTTTGGGTGGTTTTATCGTTGTAAGTTGTTGATTATCAATTGTATATAGGGGGAGGTAATATTGATGTACCCTCTCGGATATACAAATCGATATACATATTATATGTATATATACGCCACAAATATACAAAAAAATCTCAAAGTTGTACTATGTTTTTTGAATTTTAGCGACATTTGAATCAATAAAAATATTGAGGGTGCCTCCGAGCTTATGTCGGAAAGCACCCTCGGCATTAAAACCTAACTTACTTACTATGGTTGAAAAATTGTATTTTACTACTTAAGGAGTATGCTATCTATAAGCTCCTTAAGCTCAGCCTTGGTCTTGCCTCCTGCCTGCACTGTTGGAACATCGCCGCTTTTAGGGATATAGACCAACGTAGGGATTGAGCGTACCTTGAATATCTTAGCAAGTGTCTCCTCGTCGTCTACATTTACTTTGTAGATGTCAACCTTACCTGCATACTCGTCGGCAAGCTCGTCGATAATTGGCGATAGGCGCTGACAAGGACCGCACCACGAGGCGAAGAAGTCTATCAAAGCTGGTCTCTCTCCCAAAAAGTTCCAGCCATTAGCCAAATCCTCAATCTTTGCAATGCGGTTCTCGAAACCGCCCTTTGTTAAATGAATTGCTCCCATATATTTATCTGTTTTTATTGTTATCATTTGTTTTACGCTGCAAAAATAGCGCAATAAAATGAATCTATCAAACAGATATTGTCGAATGGGTTATTGAAATAATCGATAATGAGGCTGGCTCTTAGGTAATGTAGAGGGGCGAAGTCGCTATTTAGTATTCCTCTTTGCGATAAACCAAGGGTTGTCCAGCGACTCTTTGTTATAATAGAGTGGTTCGTTAGCGGGGTAGCTATATGTTGTTCCCCCTGCCTCACTAAGGATAAGTTCGCCAGCAGCGGTGTCCCACTCTGAGGTGGTAGAGGTACGTACATAGTAATCTACGCTGCCATCGGCAAGCAGGCAGAATTTATATGAGCTACCTTGCTCCACAACCTCGATATTGGGGTGTGTGGCGCGTAGTTGCTCGATATGTTGGTGTGTTTCGGGTGTTTGGTGCGAGCGAGAGACCGCCACGCGGTAGTTCGCGTGCTGGTTAATAGGAAGGGGTAGTTGCTCAATCTCGGAGTGTATATCTTGATAGGTGTATTGTGCCAACTCGTTAGGCTCCACACCCTTCATTACCCAAGCTCCATGTCCGCGCTCTGCAATATAGATCTTATTATGATATGGCACATATATCACCGCACTAATGCAGACGTTGTTCTGCATAAGGGCAATGTTTACCGTGAACTCATTATTACCCTTGATAAACTCCATGGTACCATCCAATGGGTCGACCAACCAGAATAGTTCCCAGTTGCAACGCTCGTCGTAGAGCATCTGTCTACCCTCCTCCGAGAGTATTGGTATGCGTGTCTGACCAAGCGCGCGCTTTATGGTGTCGTGCGCCATGCGGTCTGCAATGGTGATAGGGGTGTTGTCGCTCTTGAGTTGCACGTCGTAGTCGATGCTACTTTTGTAGATCTTCATAATGGCAGCTCCTGCGCGCACAGCAGCATTGAACTGCTCGGTAAGCAGATACTTCCTAATGTCGCTATCTATCTCAGCTGTCGCCTGCTGTGCGGGTGTGATATTCTCTAATTCTACCATTATGTAGCGATATTTTATGATGTGTTAGACTTTTGTTCAAAGTTAGCAAAAGTTTTTGGTATCTGCAATAACCTTCGCAAAATATAGTGGCATACATCCATAACTATGCCATTGTGGGTGGTCGGGTCTTTCGTAAATTTTGGCTGTCTGTTTTAAAATTTTAAAAATATCCAAAATATGGTGTCGGTGTAGTGTAAAATGTGTGGCGAAAAATATCATTTTGGAGAAAATATGTTATATATTTGCAATAGGAATAGTTAATTGCGTGCGCTTTAAGTAAACGTAGGTGTGTTTATTTAATTTTTATAATTGCTATATAGTATGAACGAATTATTTAGAAAACTATTGTCGCTATGTGTTGTCATAGCATCGCTTTTTGTGGTGGGATGTGGTGGTGATGATGTTAACACCAAACCTCAACCCGAAAATAAGACAGTGGTATTCAAGGTCGAGAGTGTGGAGTATGATACTATGACGGTGACCGTAATGCCACCATCCAAGAGTACGCTATATTATGCATATCTGCATCCCGATATTGAGGACTTTATGGGTCGCGAGCAAGAGGAGATATATATAGATATCCGTTATGGTGATGACTTTGATGCTCATCTGATGTCGGGTAAGCAGACACTCACGTTTGATGGTCTTGTGGGTCACTCCCACTATCGTGTGGTATACTTCGAGTTTGATGAGGTGGTAGGACAGAAGGTGGGTGATATCGTATATTCGGAGCGTATCATCACGCCTGATGCCCCAGAGGTGTTCGATATTGCAGTGTCGGACGTTAAGGGTATGTCTGCAAAGATTGCTATTACGCCACCAAAGAGTGATATGCGTTATTTCTTTTGGCTATATACGATGGATAGCTATGAGCGTTATCAGCATTGCAACGACTACGAGTTGTTGATATATGACTACTCATTCTGGCAGTATATCTCGCAGTTGTATGGCTATAGCCTCGAGGAGGTGATAACTATGGATACTGTGGTAGGTGGAGTGTCGCTATCGACAGATAGTATACTCTACATTGCAGAGTGGGATACCGAGTATCTTGTATGGGCATATGGTATAAGTAGTGATGGTACGGTCACTACGCCTATTACCCGCAAGACGTTTAGAACATTAGCACCAAAAGCGTCAGAGATGAGGTTCGAAGTGCCAAATATCGAGACGGAGTGGTACGAGGAGACGACATCCGAGGGTCTATTGCGCGGTTGGGTGGCAAAGGCCTCTATCGTACCATCGGTAAAGAACGAAAACTACTTTGTGACCATCACAAATAAGGATTGGTATGATTGGTACTTTACTGAGAACAATGATGGTCGTAGCGATGATGATTATATCGCCCATCAGATACTTATAAACACCTCTAAAACATCGACTGAGATCGCGCCTATGTATAAGAGTGGTGACTTTGTGTATGACTGCTTTGTGGAGCGTGAGATATTGCTAAAGCCTGACAGAGAGTATGCTGTATTCATCTTTGGTATGGATGAGAATGGTGCTACTACAGGACTCAATGTCTTCCCATTCACAACACCATCAATGCCACAATAACGGAAACTATATAAACGAGATAGAGTTATGAAAAATCTTAAATCAATATTTGGCTATGCGCTATGCTTGTCGATGCTCCTTATGGTTGCGTGTGGCGGTGATGATGCTTCCAAGAGGGAGACTCCTCCAGCGCAACTCGAGTTGAGCCTTAATGTCGATGAGGTAACATCGTCGTCGATAGGCTTTACCATTACGCCAAACGATAAGAGTGCTACATATTACGCCAAGGTGTACCTTGCCGAAGAACTTGGCTCGGAACGTGATATCGCCAAGGAGGCAGCATTGCTTATTATCGACGATGTGCCAAGTTTGGGAGTGAAGAGTTTTACGGCTACCGACCTTAAGGCGAATAATGAGTATATGATTCTATATTTTGGCTATAACGATGCTGAAAAGAGATATACCACTCGCTATTTTGTGAGCGATGTTGTTAAAACTGCCATGGCAGATGTTACTGGCGCACTTGAGTTGGAGGTGCCAAAAAATAGCGTCACTTGGCGTGATGCCTCGGTTGCTATTCGCCCATCAAGCAATGACTTGGAGTATGTCTTTGGCTTTATGCCTAAGGCGGAGTGGGAGCAGAAGTATGCCACAAACCCAAATGCTGTTATTCAGGATCGTATTGCTGGCTGGGAGTACGATGTGGAGTGCGGTATCGACTATCTTCCCGAACTCGATACTTGGCAGAAGTATATGTGTCTATGTCAAATGAGTGGCACACGTACAATATCTGTTGCCGAGTACTACAATTTGCGCTGGGCTGAAGAGTATGTCGTGTATGCCTTTGGAATGAATGACGATGGCGATATTACGGCTTATGTAACAACAGCAGAGTTTGCTACAACTACGCCTGTGGCATCCCAGAATCAGTTTAGTATCGAGATTGGCGAACTCACAGCGTCATCTGTAGCCTTCACTATCACTACAACCAACAACGATCCATACTTTGTATCGATACAGGATAAACGCTATTTGGAGCGTTTTGGTGATGGTAAGACAGAGAGTTGGGAAGATATGATTTTCGACCTGACATTTAGCAAGACCGACTTGCAACTATCAAATAATATATTCTCTGGTACACAGACGCTTACCAATGCATCTATAAGCAAGAATGTCGACTCATTCCACGAGTATCAGATCGTTGTTTGGGGCTTCGATAATGGACCTACAACAGAGGTCTATCTATCGGATGTCTTCAAGCCTGCTAATGCGGAGTAGAAATTTTTGTAAAAAAGATTGATGTAACGCTTGCAGAATGGAAAAATATTCGTACATTTGCCGCGCTAAACATTCAATTTTAGATTAAATGTACGTAATAGTAGAGATCGCAGGTCAGCAGTTTAAGGCTGAGAAGGGTCGTAAGCTCTATGTTCACCGTCTTCAGGGAGAGGAAAACTCTACCATGAGCTTCGACAAAGTACTGCTTGTAGACAACGACGGTCAGGTTAAGGTTGGTGCACCTGTAGTAGAAGGCGCCACAGTGAAGTGCAAGATCTTGAAGCACCTTAAGGACGATAAGGTTCTTGTGTTCAAGAAGAAGCGTAGAACAGGTTATCAGAAGTGTAACGGTCACCGTCAGTATCTGACTCAGGTTCTCGTTGAGGAAATTAATGCGTAACCCTTAAAAACTAGTAGAAAATGGCACACAAAAAAGGTGTAGGTAGTTCTAAGAACGGCCGTGAGTCAGAGAGCAAGCGACTCGGTGTAAAGCTTTTCGGTGGTCAGTTCGCTAAGGCGGGTAACATTATTGTTCGTCAGCGCGGTACAGTACACAACCCAGGTGATAACGTGGGTATGGGTAAGGACCACACACTTTTTGCATTGGTTGACGGTACAGTTAGCTTCTGCAAGAAGTCTTCTGGTAAGTCTTACGTAAGCGTAGTTCCTATGGCTGAGTAAGCACAATGCTTTATTGCAAAGAAAGAGGGGAGTCATTCGTGACTCCCTTTCTTTGTTTTGTTGTGATAAGGCAGACATCTACTTCCGCTAACAAAAAGTCCCGACAATGAGCAGTACGCAAAGTACAGCCCATCGTTGGGATTTTTGCCGAGCGTTGTATCTGCTGCCTTCTGACAACAAAATGGTTTGTGGCTTTGTTGGCTCTTTTGGCATCAGCCTTGAATTTGAAAACAAAAGTTACTTGGTGGACTCTTTTGGCCCCTTTCAGCCCCTTTTGCCCTTTGATACTTTAGCCTGAAAACCATCACTATTTCCATATAAGTTATACTAAAAGTATATCTTCTTTCGTTACCCCTTTAGAAGCATTGTGCAATAATATGCCTAAAAATAGGTGTGTGAAGTGAAAATAATGGATAAAATAGTATTCTTTTCAGCAAAAAATTGTATCTTTGCTTGTCAGAATGTGTGTAAATCGCAAAAACGAAGAAGAATTATTTTATAACCTATTAACTAACAATTCTATGAGAAAACTATTTATTTCACTCGTGGCTCTATTTGTTGGTGTTGCAGGGCTCTATGCACAGAACCCTATGGAGCAGCTCCCATTGGATCCAGAGGTGCGTGTAGGTGTACTCGACAATGGTATGACCTACTTCATCCGTCACAACGAGAAGCCTAAGGGACAGGCAAGTTTCTACATTTACCATGATGTAGGTGCTATTCAGGAGGAGGATGACCAGCAGGGTCTTGCTCACTTCCTTGAGCATATGGCTTTCAACGGCTCTGTAAACCTCCCAGGTAAGCAGATGATCGAGAAGTTGGAGACTATCGGTGTGCAGTTTGGTTACAACCTTAATGCCTTCACATCTTGGGATTGCACTGAGTATATGATTAAGGATTGCCCTATCACTGAGGAGAACCTAGATTTGGCACTTCTTATACTTCACGACTGGTCTCAGTTTATCTCTTTGGAGTCTGATGAGATTGACTCAGAGCGTGGTGTTATCATGGAGGAGTTGCGCACACGTGATGGTGCAGGTCTTCGCGCTCAGAACGATATGATTAAGAATTTGTTCAAGGGTACTCTCTACGAGCACCGCAACCTTATCGGTTACTTGGATGGTCTTAAGTCATTCGATCAGCAGGCTTTGGTAAACTTCTATCACAAGTGGTATCGCCCTGAGTATCAGGCATTGGTTATCGTAGGTGATATCGACGTTGATCAGGTTGAGGCTAAGATTAAGACCCTTATGGCAGACATCCCAGCTTCATCAGCTGATGCTGCTCAGAAGGAGGTAATCAACGTTCCTGCAACCGAGGAGCCTATCATCTCTGTATTTACTGATCCAGAGCTTACACAGTCATCTGTTATGATGTTTGCACGTCGTGAGGCACTTCCAAAGGAGTATAAGAACACTATCATCGGTTACTCATTCAACCTTGTAAACAACTTCGTTACATTGATGATGAACAACCGTTTCGAGGAGATTGCACAGGCTGCTGATGCTCCATTCCTTGGTGGTGGTATGAGCGAGGGTAGCATTGGTATCTGCCCAACTATGGAGTCTACAATGTTCTCTGCTACAGCACACGAGGGTCGTATCAACGAGGCCTTCCGCGCTATGTACACCGAGATGGAGCGTATGCGTCGCTACGGCTTCACAGCAGGTGAGTTCGAGCGTGCTAAGCAGGAGATTTTGCGTTGGGCAGAGCGTCAGTACACTAACCGCAACGACGTTCGCAACGATGAGTACGCACAGCGTTACCTCGACTACTACGCTCAGGGTACATCTATGATGGATGCAGAGACTGAGTGGCAACTTGATCAGATGTTCATCAACAGCCTTACTGTTGATCAGATCAACCAGTCATACGCTCAGATGGCACAGCCTAACAAGAACCTTGTAATCTTGGCTCGCTCACCAAAGAAGGAGGGTGTAGCAATTCCTACTGCTGAGGAGCTTACAGCTATTATGGCAGAGGTTGAGGCATCGGAGATTGAGCCTTACAAGGATGACACTGTTATCGAGCCACTTATCGACAAGAATGTAAAGCTTAAGGGTTCAAAGGTTAAGGCTACAGCTGTTAACGACTCTTTGGGTTACACAGAGTGGACTTTGAAGAATGGTATCAAGGTTGTTGTTCGCCCATCTACATTGAAGGCTGACGAGGTACGCATCCTTGCATCTGCAAAGGGTGGTTGCTCAATGCTTACTGATGAGGAATACTACCACGGTCAGTTCCTTGGTATGGTTATGAGCCAGTCAGGTATTGGTAAGTTCAGTGCTAATGAGCTTAACAAGCAACTCTCAGGTAAGTCTGCATACGCAAGCATAGGTGCTGACCAGTATGAGCACGCTGTGAATGCTGGTGGTTCTCCAAAGGATATTGAGACTATTCTTCAGTTGATGTATCTCAACTTCACTGCTCCACGTTTCGATCAGACAGATCTTGATAACCTCAAGAAGATGTACATCCCATACTTTACAAATATGGAGGCTGATCCTGACTATATCTGCTCTAAGGAGTTCTCTAAGACCCTTTATCAGAACCACGTACGTCGTCAGGTAACATCTGCTGCTCAGATTGAGGCATTGAATATCCCATCATTGCAGGCTGTACACTCTAAGATGTTTGGCTATGCAGATGACTTCCGCTTCGTTATCGTAGGTAATGTTGATCTTAAGACTTTGAAGCCACTTGTAGAGAAGTATATCGGTTCACTTCCAACATCTAAGAGCGTGGAGTATAAGGTTGTTAACGATGGCGTATCTTACCCACAGGGTGGCGTTGTAAACGACTTCCGCGCTACAATGCAGCAGCCTAAGGTATCTGTACGTCTTGTATACACTGGCGCTATGGAGGATAACGCTAAAAATCGTCTTATCGTTGATTTGTTGAGCCGCGCTCTTGATAACCGTTATATGGTATCTATCCGTGAGGAGAAGGGTGGTACTTATGGCGTATCAGTACAGGGTGGTATCGATGAGTACCCAACTGAGAACTACTTTGTAGGTATTGTATTCGATACTAACGAGCAGTTGGCTGATGAGTTGATCGAGATCTGCGATAAGGAGATCGAGAAGATTGCCCAGGAGGGTCCTTTGGCTGAGGATGTAGCTAAGGCGAAGGAGTTCTTGGCTAAGAATTACAACAACGTACTTGAGAACAACGGTGGCTGGATGTCTGCTATCACTCGTTGGTACGAGGAGGGTTACAACTACAAGGAGGAGTATCTTGGTATCCTTGAGAGCGTAACTACTGACGATGTTAAGGTATTTGCTGCTCAGATGCTTAAGGATGGCAACCGCGTATTGGTTGTAATGCGTCCTGAGGTAGCGGCTGTAGAGCAACCAGCAGAGGTTGTTGAGGCAGTTGCTGCTGAGTAACATATCACTCAACTTAATACTCAACCCGCTCAACAATGCGTTGGGCGGGTTTCTTTGTAAATATATGTGTGGATTGATGATAATTTTTGAGTAGAAATTATTACCTTTGTGGCATCTATATAAAATATAATACACAATGCGAAAACTACGTAATATTGCAATTATTGCCCACGTAGACCATGGCAAGACAACACTTGTAGATAAGATGATTATGCAGGGTAACCTCCTTCGTGATAATGAGCACTCTGGAGGCGACCTTATTATGGATAATAATGATATCGAGCGTGAGCGCGGTATCACCATCCTCTCAAAGAACGTATCGGTTATCTATCGCGATTACAAGATTAACATCATTGACACCCCTGGTCATGCCGATTTCGGTGGTGAGGTGGAGCGCGTGCTTAATATGTGCGATGGCGTAATTCTGCTTGTTGATGCCTTCGAGGGTACTATGCCTCAGACACGTTTTGTGTTGCAGAAGGCGTTGTCGCTCGGTAAAAAGCCTATCGTGGTTATAAATAAAGTAGATAAGGAGAACTGTCGCCCCGATGTGGTTAACGAGCAGGTATTTGACCTTATGTTTACCCTCGGTGCCACAGAGGAGCAGCTCGACTATAAGACAATCTACGGTTCTGCAAAGCAGGGCTGGATGTCGCACGTTGTATCGGAGCGCACTGACTCTATATGCCCACTTCTCGATACTATCATCGACGAGATTCCAGAGCCAGAGGTTGTTGAGGGTACAGTTCAGATGCTTGTAACATCACTCGAGTACTCGCCATATGTTGGTCGTATCGCTGTAGGTAAGGTTACACGAGGCTCACTCACAGCGGGACAGAATGTGACTCTTGCTAAGCGCGATGGTACACTTGTAAAGAGCAAGATTAAGGACTTAATGGTCTTCGAGGGTCTTGGTAAGGCTAAGGCTGAGAGGGTAGAGTGTGGCGAGATATGTGCTTTGGTAGGTATTGATGGCTTCGAGATTGGCGATACCATCTGCGATTTTACTGACCCAGAACCACTACCACCTATTGCTATCGACGAGCCTACAATGTCGATGCTCTTTACCATCAACAACTCGCCATTCTTCGGCAAGGATGGTAAGTATGTAACTTCGCGCCATATCAAGGAGCGTCTTGATAGAGAGCTTGAGAAGAACCTCGCGTTGCGTGTAGAGCCTGGACAGAATGCCGACTCGTTTGTAGTCTATGGTCGTGGTGTCTTGCATCTCTCTGTCCTTATTGAGACTATGCGTCGCGAGGGCTATGAGTTGCAGGTAGGACAGCCAAAGGTTATCACTAAGGAGATCGACGGCATCAAGTGCGAGCCAGTCGAGGAGATGACTGTGGACTGCCCTGATGATTGCGCAGGAACAGTTATTGAGCTTACCACACGTCGTAAGGGTCAGCTTGTAAATATGGAGTCGTCGAATGAGCGTACACGCCTTGAGTTTATCATCCCATCACGTGGTATCATTGGCCTTCGCTCAACGATGATTACTGCTACTGCTGGAGAGGCTATTATGACACACCGTCTTAAGGACTTCGAGCCTTGGATGGGTGATATCGAGAGCCGTTCTGTAGGTGCTATCATCGCATCGGAGACAGGTACAGCATATGCGTACTCTATCGATAAACTTCAGGATCGAGGTAAGTTCTTCATCTCGCCTATGGAGCAGGTATATTGCGGCCAGGTTATCGGCGAGCATACGCGCTCAAACGATATCACCGTAAACGTAACGAAGGCAAAGCAACTTACCAATATGCGTGCTTCAGGCTCGGATGAAAAGACCTCTATCGCACCTCCTGTAATATTCTCGTTGGAGGAGGCATTGGAGTATATCCGTGAGGATGAGTATGTAGAGGTTACACCAAAGGCTATTCGCCTACGCAAGATATTGCTTTCGGAGGTAGACCGCAAACGTGCATCTAAAGAGTAACAACCTATAAACTAAATAACTATGGATAAGAAAATTGGTATCGCTTGCGACCACGCAGCATACGAACTAAAGGAATTTTTGGTAGGCTACCTATCAACTAAGGGCTTCGAGGTTACCGACTTCGGTACTCACTCTGAGGAGTCTTGCGACTACCCAGACTTCGCACACGCTCTTGGTGCAGCTATCGACAATGGTACTCTTGAGCGCGGTGTAGCCCTTTGTGGCTCTGGCGAGGGTATCTCTATGACCCTTAACAAGCACCAGAAGGTACGTGCTGCCCTTTGCTGGATTCCAGAGATTGCAAAGCTCTCACGCCAGCACAACAACTCTAACGTTCTCTGTATGCCAGCACGTTTCATCTCTAACGATGAGGCACTTGCTATGCTTGATATTTGGCTCGAGACAGAGTTTGAGGGTGGTCGTCATCAGCGTCGTCTAGATAAGATGCCCCTTTAATTTGAGGTGATAAGGAGTCATCTTCGACTCTTTAGTCAAAATGGTGAATGGGAAATACGTCAAGTATGTCCCATCCACCATTTTTCGTGTCAGAGCCAAATCTAACTCCTTCTGACCTCAAATTTAATAGTGGTAAAGTACAGCCCATCGACGGCATTTTTGCCGAGCGTTGTATATGCAGCCTTCTAACAAGAAATTATTGTTGTGCGAAGGTCATATAATATAGATAAATACCCTACTATAAGAATTGAAACGCTACTATTAAAGTTGTAGTTGTCCTCGGCGTTTTATCCAGACTAAGCATGCTTTGCAGAGGTTATTCTCGCAGTATGTGCGGTGTAGGTGGAGCAGGGCTTGCGAGTCGATTGCCGATATTGCGATGGGTGCTGCTACATTTTGCCACATCTTGATATAGCGGTTATCCTCTGCGGGTATATTCTTCGCAAGATTTAAAGCTCGGGAGATAAGTTCGCTATTCTCCATAAATACGCCATTAGCCACAAGTATAGGTATAATTACATTGATGCCAAGCAGATCCTTTGTGAAGGCTCCAATATGTGCCGAGGCGGTGGCGTTACTGCCAAAGGCGAAGTGTTCGAGCCAGTACTCCGAGGCTGCGCCCGAGAGTATCTTATGTACATCTTTACGGGTGCGACACTCCGTGGCGGTATCAAACGATAGCGCCTGCTGATGCACCGATGCTGCGAACTGCACAAGACGCAATGTTGGATGTGTATTAGGATAGATATAGTGCAAACGCCACACCTCTGCGGATAGTGGCGTGATGTTGTATTTGGCTTGTAGGTGGATAAACTCCTCCTTAAGCGCTCTGATATAGCTATCTTCGGTGTATAGGTCGAGAAGTCCTGCGCCACCCAGAAGCAAGGCTTCGATATTGAGCAATGCACCACGCTCCTTAGCGATCATATTGTAGGAAACAACTCTTGATAGCTGTTCCATAGCATCGCCATTGTGGGTGCTACCCAAGTATTTAAGGAGTAGGGTGTAGAGTGTCTGGTTCCAATCCTCGCCCATGTCCTTATATGTGCGCATTATGCTCTCGCGCTTGATATTAACGCGTTCCTTAAAGAGTCGTTCGAAGATCTGCGTGCGCTCCTCGGCATCTACGTCGCCAAGATAAGCCGCACAAGCCGAGATATTCTCCAATACACCCATAGTAGTCTACTATAGCAGGTTAAGTTCCAAGAGTGCCTCCTCGGTCATCATCGACTTGTCCCACTGAGGCTCAAAGGTAAGAGTGATATTTACTCTCTCCACACCCTGCACCTTGCTAACTTCGCGGTGGATATCCTCCAAGAGCATATCTGCCATCGGACAGTTAGGTGCAGTGAGTGTCATAATGATATCTGCAGTACCCGAAGGCTCGAAGTTAATCTCGTAGATAAGACCGAGATCGTATATATTTACAGGAATCTCAGGGTCGTAGATATTCTTAAGTGTGAGAACGATATTTTTCTCAACCGTTAGTATCTCCTCTGGTGTCATTATATTATCAATTTGCTGTTTTCTAATTAGTTGCTTTTCTCGGCAAAGATCTTCGCATCGAGCTTCATTTGTGCGATCATGGCGCGTAGACCATTGCTACGTGTTGGTGAAAGGTTTTCGCCAAGACCTATTGCGTTGATAAAGTATAGGTCGATGTCAGCAGCCTCCTTTGGTGTGCGACCATTCATCACACTGATAAGGAGTGCGATGATACCCTTAGTGATGATAGCATCGCTGTCGGCGCTGTAGAACATTTTGCCATCCTTAATCTCCGATGATACCCATACGCGCGACTGACAGCCCTCGATAAGGTACTTATCTGTGCGTTTCTGTGGGTCTATCTCTGGTAACGAGTCGCTGAGGCTGATGATGTAGTCGTACTTATCCAACCAATCGTCGAACATTGCGAACTCCTCGATTATTGCATCTTGAATTTTATCGTTTGCCATTATATATCAATATTTTATCTATTTCAATTATCTAAACTCGTACAATGTACTCTCGGTGGCAGCCCATGGGCGCTCGATGCCGAGCATATAGGCGAGTGTTGGGGCCAGTGCCGAGATGCTTACCTCGCGCTCCACGCTCTCCTTTTTGCCACTGCGGTATATCATTAGTGGGACATTTCTATCGTAGTTGTATCCGCCATCTGATGATGAGCGTATGCCATCTCTCTCAAAAATCCAACCAGGCAACAAATCTATAATCACATCGCCCGAGCGTGTAGGGTAGAAACTCTGCTGCACAAGGCGACTGCGACCAGCACCGAAGTAGGTGTTGCGGAGTGCTGTAGCTGATATTGCTGATGATACGCCACGCATCTGTAACAGGAATGTAGCCACCTCCTCGCGGATGGTTGGGATATCCATACGCTTGCTGTTTAGGAGTGTGTGGTTGAGGTATAACGCCTTATTTGCGAAGCCCAAGATATACTTATCCGAGCCATATTTTGCGCCAAGAAAGGCATTTACCAAGACCTCCATCTGTCCGATGTTGAATCTTTCGCGTGTAGTGCTACCCTTGATATTATACGATGGCGATGTGCCGTGATATGAACTAAGTGTTACCACCACATCTTCCTTATGCTTAAACTGCGCAAATAGATGCACAAGGAAGTCCTCGATATCCTTATCCAAGCGGTAGAGCATATCTTCGTACTCCATAGACTCTGTGCCATAGGTCTCGGCAATATATCGTGCTGTGTCCAACGAGATATTTAGGATGTCGGGATGTTCATCTCTACCTAACGACTCCTTTGTGATGTACTGAAATGCGAACTTTAGCACCATGGAGTTACCCGCAGGGGTGTAGCACATCTTGCCATAGTCGCTATTTGCGAGATTTAGGTTTACGTCGCTAATCAGCGATGTTGTCTTACCCCCCGTGATACCCTCCAATACTGCCACTTCGGAGTTTGTATAGTGCTGTGCTGTGTAGATAGGTCGCCAGCGCTTGATTTGGTACATCTTGTTCTGCTGCTCACGGTTGTAGTCGGCTATCCACTTTGGTAGGCTCTGCACATATGCTGAAGAGGTAGTCCAACGTGTCTGCTTGCTCTCTGCCCAGTAGGCTACGCCCTGCTTACCTGTTAGGAGTATTGCTGAGAGTGGGTCTACAGCGATGGTGCAGTTCTTACTCTCGCTATCCTGCATCAGGAGCATATCGCCAATTGTTGGCGAGCTAAGACGGTGTGGCGAGTATTTACCTGTGCCGGTGCTTGGCTCTACAGCTGTTGCCTTATTGTCGGTTAGTAGCTCGACATACGAGCCATCTACGTAGTTCCACCAGTGCGTACCTACAACACCGTGTGTTGCTGGCTCTGTGCCTGTGGCTATCGTGGCAAGACCTGCCGCGGTCGATGTATTGGCATAGTCGAGGTTGGCGTTGTGGTATCTCACGCCACTCTCCATAAGGAGCTTGAAACCTCCATCTGAGAAGTTCGATGAGTATCTGTCGAGATCGCTATCGCTGAGTGAGCCAACGATGATATTGACCACAAGGCGTGGTCTATCTGCCCATACCGTAGTTAGGCTGAGCAATGTAAGGACAACTACAGATAGCGTCTTAAAAATTAGTCGTTGCATAGGCTGTTTTAGTAAATCTTGCAAATTTACAAATTTATTTGTAACATCTGCTCGAAATAGTCCTTTTCTTCTGAAAAATCTATCGCGTTAAGCTCTGCTATGGCATCTAATTGCTGTTGGCAAAAGTTTTTGTATGCATCACTCGTAGGATTTAGCGGTCTGTGATTTCGCGCCTGCATAATCTCCAACACTTTGTTTCGCTGCTCTTTGGCACTCTCCGAGAGTGCTGCTGCAAAGAACTTCTCGGTTATGTACTCCACCGCTTGAGCCGATGGGTGTAGCATATCCGAGTTGTAGAAACGGTAGTCGCGTAGGTCGTCCATAACTATCTCATACGAAGGAAAATAGCTTGCTCGATCTGGGTATTTATCTACAATTTTGTTTATTGCTACACGAAGCAATGCCTTGCTTAGCGAGTTGCCCTCCAAGCCATCGTTTAGGTGGCGCACAGGGCTTACTGTGAAGAGAATTTTCGCTTTTGTGAGGTTAATAATCTCTCTAAGACTATTAGTTACTTGCTCAACACTTAGAAGCTCGTTGCTAAAATTCTTTGCCGCCATCTTGTGGCAGTTAGCAACCACCTCGCCGCGGCTATCGCGCCACACATACGCGCTGCCGAGGGTAATGACAATAAGCGTAGCCTCCTGCAATGCTCGCTCTCCCAATTCTACGGCATTATTCATTGCTTCGAGTGCCTCTTCAGGTGTTGCTCCAGATACAGAGGAGTGGAAAAGGTAGCTCACATACCTGCCATTTTGCTCGAATATATCACTCTCAGTGACAACGCTTTGCTTGCTCATTATCTCCACACTGCGGGCTATGGATGCAGGGTTAAAGAGTATGCCTGTGGGGTTCTCTGTAACTTGGAATTTAGACTCTCTGAGTTTGCGTGCGATGTTTGAGGCAAAGCATGAGCCGAGGCATACAATCTTATCGTTGTAGCCTATTTTATCACTCCACGGTGCAACGGTTATCTCGGTACGAAATTTCATCTTATCCAACTATATATTTACTCTTTGGAAGTAGTGATATGAGCTTAGCTACAATAGCTGAGCAAGTAAAGGTGAGTAGGGCAGATGCTACCATCGTTAGTGGTGTAGTCATGCCCCATGAACTTACAATGTCGAACACTGCAACCAATACAAACATGTGTAATAGGTAGATGCCGTAGCTTAGACGAGAAATATCGTATATAAGCCCATATCCTCGTGTTGGTTGCTTAATGAGTTTTAGTAGGAGGAAGACGCCAAGTGTCATTAGTGCAACACCTGTCATGGTGAAGTCCCAACTAAGCTCTAACTTTACAGCTAAGTCTATAGTGTCGATAATAGGGTAGTTATCAGGTAGTTGTATGTAGAATGGTAGTGCGGTTATAGTGTATCCTACAGCAATCATCGGTAGTGCTATGAAGATGCTCTTCCCTATGCTCCAATCTACATATTTACGGATGTAGTCCGAAGCTACGATATAGCCTATAAAGCCACTAAAATAGTAGAGTAGTCCAAACTCATTCCAGCTCGCCTCGCCCCATACCTCGGCAGTGCCACGGAGTGTGAGTGCGAGTTCGCGGAAGAAGGGTACTGCGGTGCTAAAGAGCCAGAGAAGAAGAAAGGCTCTCTCGCCCTGTTTAGATACGCGCTCTAACCATGGTGATAGTATCGGCATAAAGAGGTATAGACCTATTAGCATATATACAAACCAAAGGTGACCGCTATGCCACATAAGATTGACGCTAAGCTGCTTAAGGTTCTCCGAAATAGCTACCTCGCCACCTGAACCCCACATAGGGATAAAGGCGTAGGCTAACGACCAAAGGATAAATGGTATTGCAACGCGCTCAAAACGACGACGATAGAAGGTCTGAGTGTCGCTCTTTAGGGGTAGAAGCAAGTAGCTCGACGCCATAATAAATAGTGGTACGGCTATGCGTAGTAGTGAGTTGAGGAATGTAACCCATAGTGCATCGCTTCTCGATGCTATATATGTACCCTCACTATTTAGGTAGAAAGGCTCGATGCAGTGTACTAATATCACCATAAAGCAGGCGATAACGCGCAGATAGTCGAGAAAAACAATGCGTTGCTCGGAGTCGGTAGTTCTACAATAGTTCTTCATAGATGTTATAAATATCCGCAAAGATAATGTTTTGGTAGAAAATTTCTTATCTTTGCGAATTAAAATGTCTAAAATTAGCACTATGAAGAAGAATATTGTATCATCATTTGATGTAGATCATCGCACACTTGATGCTGGCTTGTATCTACGTTCGGTATATACTATCAACGAGACTTATCAGGTGCGTTCTTGGGATTTGCGTTTCCGCGCTCCTATGGCTCACGCTCCACTTGGCTCGGGCGAGGTGCATACCATTGAGCATCTTATGGCGTACTACCTACGTCTCGACGAGAAGATAGGCTCATCTATCGTGTCATTCTGTCCTATGGGTTGTAAAACGGGTTTCTATTTGTCAACTATGCAGAATGTTGAGGCTGAGGATATCCGTCAGGCATTGGCTAAGGTCTATAAGGAGGTCTTTCCACTAAAGTCGGCAAACGATGTTGTAGGTCTTAACGAGATACAGTGTGGTAACCCTGGTTTGTATGCTATCGACTCTACGAATGCTGCTATGGCTGAGTATATGCGTACATTGTTTACTGCTCCAGAGGCTGAGGAGTTGGGTATAGGTAAGGTTTACGAAAAGTGGTGGTAGTATGCGTATTCTAATTTGTGCCCCGACATCGCGCGAGTACCGCGCTATGCGCTATGCCTTGGATAAGGCTTCGAACCTAAACCACACCTACGAACTTGCTGAGGTAGGTATCGGCAAGGCTTTGTCATCGGCTGGCGTTGCGCGAGCCTTGACTTTGGCTAAGGAGAAGTACGATATGTTGGCTGTTATCGGTTTTGCAGCCTCGGCTCTTGGTCGCAAGCAGGGCGATATCGTTATGCCATATCGCGCTATCCATCACGATGCTATTATCCCAGAGGGCTTCTGCCCAGAGATTACCGATCCACGTCCACTCTGTGGTCGCGATATGGAGACTATCTTCACTGGCGATTCGTTTGTTAATGCCGATATTATCCGCGAGGTTAAGGAGCGCTTCGGTGTTGAGGTGGGCTTGTTCGATATGGAGATGGCAGCTATCTGTCAGGTTGCAGAGCTTTACGATAATATCCCTGTTGTGGCTGTTAAGTATATCTCAGATGTCCCAGAGGAGGGACACTCGGAGCAGTCGTACGACGAGTTTGCCGATGCTCACTCCGACTTTACTCCACTTCTTGCTCGCTTGGAGGAGTTGTAAAAGAGTGGTCTCGATATACAAATTGTGCGTGTAGGATTACACTACACGCACAATTTGTATTCGATTAGGGTATTCTTGTTTACTTTCTAAAAATAAAGTACACAGCAAGTACAAGGCATCCGAAGCCCGCAAGGTGGTTCCACTTTAGTGGGTCGCCCTTAACAAATAGCACGGCAAAGAGCGTGAATACAACTAGGGATATAACCTCCTGAATAACCTTCAACTGCCAGAGTGTGAATGGACCGCCAAGCTCGGCACTGCCGATGCGGTTGGCTGGTACCTGAAAGCAGTACTCAAACAGAGCAATGCCCCAGCTAAAGAGTATAATGGCAAAGATGCCCCAGCGCTGCAACTGCGACTTAAAGGCGATATGTCCATACCACGCCAAAGTCATAAATATATTTGAGCATATAAGCAACGCAATCGTTGAGAGCCCCTTTATTAACATAGTCGTATTCGTTATTTAGTTATTTGGGGTGCAAATATAAGGCTTTATTTTCAAATATCCACTCTTAATGCGCAAATATAAAACCTACATATAGGCGTGGTCCATAAGGTCTATTAAGTCCATCCTTGCGAATAGCCAACAGCCAGTCCATCTTAAATGTCAGACGCACAGCATCGCTAAGGGCAATATCACAGCCTACAAAGGGGTCTACAGCAATAAAACCAGACTTGCGAAATACGGCACTCTCCTCTGGTTGCCAGTCGTTACTGCTACCCTCAAACATAAGATATGAGGTCTCCATACCGCCACCTACCGTAACACCAATGTAAGGGAAAAATTTACCCTTCTGCCAGTACCAGTCTGCGAGTAGTCCCGTCCAGAATAGTTTGTTGTGGCTACCTTTTGCAATGTCATGCTTTAGACCAAGTGTCGATACATAGCCCTCGAAGCCGGTGCGGAAGTGGTTGGTAAGGTGTAGGCGAGCAACACCACCGATACCAAAGGTTACCCCCTGCATATTATATCCAAACGGGTTATCGCAGCCAGTCTGGTAGCCGCTATGTATCATCATACCGCCCGAAAAACCCTTAATCAAGTTCCTCTCTTGTGCGTTAACAACTCCGCAACTAAGCAGAGCAATAATAGATATTATAAGTAGTCGTCTCATAGTTAGTTATTTGATATATAGTGTTCAACTTGTTTTGGGGTGGTGTTCTTTAGCAATATCTTATGGCTGTGGTCGAGAAGGTATAGGCGTGGTTTTGTGGTAAGGTCATAAATAGAATTGCTCTCCAATAGTTGATCATTATCCCAGCCCTCAATCCAGCGGTCTGGTGATGTTGTTGCCATCCATGCCGACTCATCATCCGTGAGAGTGATTGCCACTATCGCCAATGCCCCACGACGAAGCATCATCCATAGGCGGGTATTGACATCTATATCGCGCTTTAGACGCTTGCAATCCTCGCAGTCGGCAGAGGTAAATAGCAACAAGACATACTCAGCACGGTACTCCGATAGGGTGTGTTCGGCACCCTGCTTATCTACAAATTTGAAGTCGGTGGCTATATCTCCCACACGATTTCTTTTTAGTAGTTCAAGCTGAGCCATAACCGATATCTTGTCGATATGCTCTATGTCAGAGTCCTCTACGATAGCCTCTAATGCCTCGATATAGTACTCTTCGTTGCGCTGTGGCGAACTAACATCGTAAAGGTATAGCTCAGCAAGGTTAAGCATATGATAGAAAGCATCGCGGTAGGGGTAGCTCTTAGCCCATAGGTTGGCAAATGCTTTGCCACGATGTTCACTGTAGGGTAGAATTGAAACAAAGTTCGCAAAAGCCAACTGCGTATCATCGCTCTCAACAATCTGCTGGTTAGCTATATCGAGACTATCCCAATAGTGTTGGGCGAGGTAGTCAGCACGCTGCTCAGGTTGTGTGATGGTTTCGGGAATGGTCGGAAGCACAAACCCCGCGCCCATATTCTGGGCGCAGAGTTTGCTGGAAAATAGGAGTGTTGCTATTGCAACGATGAGTATATTTTTATACATAATCTTGCCTTAAGAGTAATTTACTCCGACAAAATTAGTGTAATATTTGGGTTTGCCATCAAATTTGGCAATGTAATTGTATTTTGAGTAGAATATGCCTTAGAATCTCCTGCTGTGTATACCACTTTATACTCGTCCAAGTCCCAGTTAATCTCGTACTCGCTGCGCAAACGCAAGAGGTAGTGTCCATTGGCATCGATTGTGAATGAGCCAACACGTGCGCCATCGCTTACGCGCTGCAATACTACAAATGAATCCTTTGGCATTGCAATCTGAGAACCAGTATTTGCACCGTAGGTAATACTACCCTCGATAGATTTGTTCGACACATTGAAGCTCTTGTCGTAGTAGAGAATCTGCTCCTTGTTGGTTGAAATCTTAATTTCACCAAGGCTTACCACGCGCTTAGTTCTAAATGGTAGCACCTTGCGCTCGCCCTGCTGCGATGGGTTGGCAGTAGATGTGTCGTCGATAAGTGCTGTAGCTACACCATATGCGCGTTCTGACTCGCGTGTAGCCTCTACAGTGTAGATAAAGCCACCCTCTACATTTGGGTTTTTACGGAACTTGCTCTCCGAGAGTCCCATCGCCTCTGCTGTACCTCTATCTATCTCAAGCATAGGAGCGTAGATGTAGATGTCGAATGGTTCTCCAAATGGATCTACCGATGTGCCAAGTACACTCTCCTCGTAGTACGCTTTAGTGTTTTTGTAGCTTGTAACATCAAATGCAATAGTTATAGGCTCGCCCTTGCCATACTTCCACTGAATAGCATCTACACTCTCCTCGGCTTCGCCCGATGTTACATAGTTACCCTCGCCATTTACCTGTGCCGCAAAGCGGTATGGAGGGAAGGTAAAGAGATCAAAAATCGTTGAACGATAGCGCTGACCACCATATAGCTCGCTCTCGTTGCCAGGACGGTATGAGTGGTTTGTTGTGCTATTCGATGAGATACGTACGATATCGTTGCTATTAGCGTAGCGAGTCTTCATATATACCGAGAACTTACCCTTGCCCTGCGCAGGATTTGTTGGGTTGTATGGCATAAAGAGCATCGCACGACCATCAGTGCCTGCCGACCATACATCCTCCGAGATAGGGAAGAACTGGCAGTCGAAACTGCTAAGACCAAAATTTGATGCCGAAGAATCAGGGTAGTAGTCCAAACTCTTAGAGAAAAGTAGGAACTCATCCGCTGCACTTGCATCAACAGCTGAGCCATTTGCCTTATTCACAAGCGCCATGTCGATTCTTACTGATGCACCTCGTTTTGGAGCAACGATGCTGTAAAGCACAGGCTCATCATTGGCACCTGCCGAGTGCGAACGCATATTGGTAAGTGAGATAGCATTCTGGCTCGATGCAAAGGTATATTTCTTAGTTATAGTTTCAAAGTACTGGGCCTCAAGTACCAAACTATGCTCGATACCATCCTCAGCAGTCTGTACATTCTCAAAATATAGTCGGTGTGCGCCTGGCTCAGTTACAGTATAAACATATTTGTAGTGTGAGCCACGGTTAATGCCAAACTCTGGCGAGTTACTGTCGATAACCGAGAGCTGCATACCTGATGCTGCACGGATATCCAACGACTGAGCCGAGATATAGACATTGAATGGGAACAACTCCTTTGGACTGCTATCAGGAATAGTGAACTTAAGGGTTACCTTCTGACCTGTAGCCGCGCCATAGATCTGTGTTCCAATCCATGATGGGGTAAACTTTTGAGTCTTGATAACAATAACCTTAATCTTGCGCTGTAGGCGACCCTTCTTAATGATGATTGATCCCTGCTGCATATCTTTGGCTGTCATCGAAAGAATCTGTACGGTAAGCTCGCCACGACCAGTCGATGGATCGAACGTGTGTACTATGTGGTTTGAAGCCACGGTGTTACCATTAGCCCATGTTACAGAGGGCTTGTCCTCTGGTGTTAGTGCTGCACCATTAACAGAGTTAAGGCTATACTTAAATACATAACCACTGCCCGCGTAGCTCTCATCAAGCACCACGCTTGTCTGGTCAACAGATAGTCTATACTCATTGTCGGCAACTTCGTGAATCTCATCTGAGATAGACAACCACACATTGTTTGTCGCAGCGGCTGTGATAGCCTCGGCAAAGCTACTCTTACCGAATGAGAGGCGACCTGCGATGTTTATAATGTAGTGGTGGTTGCGACGGATAAGCAACTGCTCACCATTCTCATCAACAAGCATTACGCGGTAGTATAGCTCCTCATTTGAGCCTGGCACACGACCACGGATAATCACGCTTACAGGATTCTCTACACGATTTTCGCTCTCGAATACATAGTCGCGTAAATCGGTATCTACATCTAAAATCTCACTCATCACAGCGCTATTCTGTGGAAGTGTAACAAATGGTGTTGAGCCTGGCCATACGAAGCCCTCGGTATTGTGGTATGGTGCTACTGTACCAAACGCAGGGGCATTGTATGTAACAAAACCAGTAACCTCCAACCACTCGGTATTCCAATCAGCAATAGAGATGCGTGCGTGGTTACGATAGAGTAGTATCTCGCCATTCTCCGCCACGTGTGACTTAAGCTGCTGGTTGATTGTACGAGAATCATTCTCATCACAGGCATAGCGACCCCAGTAGATAATCTTGCCTGACGATCCCTCCATTGCTGCCATAGTTGCAGCCTCGGTGAGGTTGCGGAACTTGCTCTCGTCAACATAGCTCATATTCTGGTTGGCAAGGAAGTGGATACGACGTGTAATGTCTGGTACTTCCGCCTCGAATGTGCCTCGAACTGATGGTTGTGGCTCGTCCTGTGTAATGCTCGCCTTAACCGTAGTTAGGAAGATACCATATGCATCGAAGCAGAAGAGTGTCAAGTCCTGTACACCTACGCCATCTGGGTCTACACCGCGTGTGGCAACCTCGGTCATATCTGGACAACGTGTCTCAAAATTAATGCGTACATATCCATCGCGCTGTGGCTCGTCGCCAGCCATATCGATAGTTATGTCGTGGTGGCACGATAGCGAACAGATCGCTACAAAAGCCACTATCAATATATTTATGCTACGTCTCATAAACTCCTATTTTCTTTAGATTCCTATTTTTGTTGTAGTTTAATTCTTTACTTAGCAATTGCATCGCGGATGCATCTTACACCTGTGATGTTACCACTACCCTTTGAGTTCTCTACTCTTCCATTTGCTGCCCAATAGTGTGATGCGCTAAGTAGGTAGTCGATAGCATCGGCATTTGAGCCTTGTGTACCTTGATAGTTCATAATGATTACCAACTCTGCCTGGGTTGGAAGTCGCCAGTCATCAAGTACTACCTTCTCACCAGTCTTAGGGTCTTTGTATACTTCAACATACTTCGAGCAGTGGTCGCGTACCACAGTGCGGAACTCATCGCCATTTACATCCAAATAGTTCAAGTTACCAGTATTCCAGTCGCCATATCCCAAACCTGAAGCAATCATAAATGATGGTGATACGAGCAATGCATTATCTAGACTAGGATCGGTATAGCCGTCATCGGTCAACTTAGGGTTTCCTAGTTTATACTCATTGGATGTCGAGGTAATGCGGATGTGATACATTCGCGCGTTGTTGATAACATTAGCCGAAGATGTTCGTAGGGTGTTGTTATCCCAGTAGTAGTAACCAATCTGCGACGAGCCATCTGAGTTTTGCGTTGTTACCATCTTTGAACGCCAGAAGCCTGATGAGGCGCTACCCTTATGGTAAGTGTAGTTACCAGTCCATTTATTTCTACTACTACCTGACGTGCCCACCTCGAGCGACAAAGCTGTCTTGCGACTACCAGGAGTCTCACAGGTTGTTACCTCAGTACCCTCATCCTTAAAGTCATCGCGATATGAGTACCACGACTGGATGTTGGTGATATACTCCAACGGATACTGCTCTACAAGCACTATATGAGGGGTACTACCATCCTCGTTTGTGATGACTAGCTCGATATAGCGAATGGTCTTATTTGTAGGCAATGGGCTTGAAATGGTGATGTTACCGCTAAGCTCACCCGGCTTGACACTCGCCTTAATTTGGTTTAGTATCGCCGAGTCGACATTCATAAGCACACCCATCTTGTTGTAGTAGTATGCCTTCTTTACCTCGATACTAATCTCCGATGATGAGGCGTAGTAGAGTGTCTTGTTATCAGTTGTGATATAACGCATCTCCATCTCCTCGCGATTTACGTTGAGATACTTGGGCATATCCGCCTCGCCACCAACCGAAACGATTACATCTGTCCATTCTGCGGTGTTATAGACCATAGGTTCTACCTCCAAAGGCTGTGATATATCTTCTGCACCTGGGGCGTTTACCACTACTGTAACTTCATAGTACTTGTTACGCTCTAACTTGTGATTCTTGCTAACCGGTATCTGGTAGTAGTTGTTAGGGTACTCAATACCATTGTGGCGCATAGGGATATCAACAACCAACGTGGTACGATTCTCCATAATAGAACCGGTGGTAAAGTCGTGGCTATATACGTATGCTGTTACCGTAATCAGATCTTTACTCCAGTTGAAGTACTCGTTGTTGGTCTTATCCGAGTAGCGCAACTCTGCATCAGGTGCAATACCTGCAAGTAGGGGCGATGAGTAGGGTAGATTATGGATATAGTAACCCGCCAAATAGTCGTTATCCGAAAGGAACTCAACATTAGCACCGCGCTTGATTGTAACAACAATCTTAGCTGCTGCACGACGCAAAACTACGCTAAGCTCGGTGTTTGCCGATAGGTTGCCATCATAGAGCTGAAGCGATGCCGGCTCGGTAGGCTCCATTGTGCCTTTGTATGCTACACCATCCATCAAGAAGCTCTGTGGCGCACCGTCGATGTTAAGACCAGTAACGTGGATACGCTCATCATACTGCTGTATCTGCTTAAGGTCGGCAAGAGTCTCTATCGCAGTGAACGCACTTGTAGAGAGTGTGCTGTTTGCCAAAACATATACCCAGTAGCTCTTGTTGGCATCGAACGAGCTTCGTGGCTTGTTCAATACGGCGCGACCAGCTGATGTAGTAACGCGCTCGTAGTGCATCTTAGGCGGTACTGTCGAACCGTTGTTTTCGAAGATAAAGATATCGAGATGGTTAACAGCTGACTCAATATCGTTGCTCTTAACTGTGACACGTGTAGTATCGGCAGTTGCGAAGTTGAATACTATATAACCCTCGGCGCTTTTTGCTCTAGGAAGGTTGTCATCGTTCGAGCAACCCACCATTACTGCGACACAGCATACGAGTGATATGAGGTTAAAGAGTCTCGTTTTCATATTCTAAACTGTCGTTATGGTTATTAATTAGGGTTGTTCAATTTGTGTTATTAAAATAGTCTCAGGATCGCTACCCGCATCCAAATATGCTGGATTATCCTGCTCTCCATTTATTAGTAGGTAGTCTGCATGGTGCATCCAGCTCGGTGTGTAGATTATGTGGAGTTTTACCTGCTCCTCTACGCCTGACATGCTTAGGTTGCGTAGTGGCACTACTTTGATTGTGTACCAATCTGCAGACAAAAGATCGTCGGTAACTGTTACGGTTGCATTTGGTTGTAGGTGTCCAAATTTGTCGTATACACGCACCGCATAATCCGATGTTGGAGCATCTACCACTGCAGTCCACTCTTGACCTACAGGCGCCCACATAATAAATCTACAGCAGAATGCGCCCTCCTCACTATCGCCTGCATACCACATCACTGGTTTTGCGTATGGGCGAACTGCACTGTCATCCATCGGAAGAACTGGGCTGGAGTAGGTAGGGTAGTCGAAGGTAATCTCTCCCCACTCCTGATTATCAAGACTCTCATCCCAAGGAGCAACGATGTAGTCGATATGCATCTTACCCTCGTTGTTGAATAGACAGTATATAGGGTAGTGTGTGTTTCTCTCCAATGCTGGCATATTAACCTGTGCCGAGCGGGCTACGCCGTTAAATTCGTAGTCTATATGGAGAATTGCACCCTTGCCGCTATTTTCTACCATCAGTGGATTGTTCGATCCGTATGGATTCTCAAAGGCGTAGTACGGAGTAGCCAATATAGATGTGTAGTTCTGCTTGTCAACACGCATTGCCTGCTTTTCGCTCTCGCTTGCTGTTGCATAGCCTGAAGGCATTGTAGTAGATACGACTACATTTGATGACTTTAGTGGCAAGATCTGGTCGATATCGTGAGGCTCAAGAGCCTGCAACATGGCAAGATTCTGTGGCAAAAGGAAGTTGCGCACACGTACACCGCACTTATCTGCTCTTACACCAGTAATCTTAAGCTCTGCAAACTCGTTTGCTTGCTTTGTTGCGTACACCTCAATCTTAGATATTGCACGCTTCAGTTCAAATGAAATTACGTCAGCAATTAGGGTGTGGTTAGTATGGTCATCGGCATTTACTACATCCTCGGGCATAGCCGAAGCATTATCAGTCACATTCAATGCAATAGGGCTTGCGCTTGCGTAAAACATCGGCAATCCCACCTCCAAATCTACGTGGGAGAAGTACAGACTCTTTAGTTCCGCCTCCGAAGTAGAAGCACTGAGTGAAGTTGTGTTGGAATAACGTAGAAACGATGTCTCGTTAGCGATTGCGTACAACATTACGCTTTGAGTTGCACTTGCATAGAGTTTGAGATCGAGAAGAAACGATATCTTACTCACGGCATCGCCCGAGTAGTAGTAATGGCCTGCCAATTTATCACCCGTAAAAGCATATACACGAATCTCGTTTATGGTCAACTCACTATCGGTTGCGTTCTGGCTATCTGTAGCTCTTGTATCAATGCTTATAGGGAGGATTATCGTAGTTGTTGCTTCCCCAGATGCTGTCTGATCGTGGTCGTTGTTACAGCCCACTACTACGAACGCTGCGAACAGCAATGCCAAGAGTACTACAAAGCTCCTTATGTTCATCTTGTTTATCATTGTTGTAGATAGCGTTAAATTGTTAAAACTCTGGTTTTATATCTTGTATATACCACTCTGGCAATGTTACCACAAAGTCGGATAACTTAAATGTGAATGATATAGGAATAGTCACTTCATTAAGCGAGCAGTCGATGCTCGGATTGGCTGCAAGGAACTCAGCGAGGTTAACCTTCGCTAACTCTCCGCCATTCTTATCACATAGCTTGACCTCAACTGCAGTGTGGTCAGTGTGACGCATTATGTTGAATGTAGAACTCTTCTTATTCTCCAAAGCTATGCTCTCTATTACTGGATAGTAGGTTGTTGGAGTGCCAAATGCTTCGTTAGTGTCGAGTGATGTGCATGGTGCAACGCCACTCATCTCAATATGAATATCACTCTGGGCATCTACGCCAACTACCTCGACGATCATGTCGTAGTGCGAACTTTTGAACTCGATAACCTGAACAGAGTCGTCAGATGTGAGTGTAAAGTTGTGAGAGACCCAATAGAGCGAATCGTTACTTTTAGTAGCTTCACCCAAGGTGTAGCTCTTGTCAGCAAAATACATTGCCGAATAATCTTTGCCATCTGTTGCCACAATATCGGTATTCTTACCATTGGCAACGCATATAATGCGATACTCTCCTGCCAACAAGCGTGGAAGCGTTACCTCCTGCTGCAAAAGCTCCACGTCGGTCAAGGCGCGATTGTATACACACTCTACTGCGGCATCGAAAATATAGAGATCAACGCTACCTATCTTCTGCTGGAAGATGTCGCTACTCTTATCGTTGCCCGTGTAGACGAGCTGCAACTTGTTGATGCTATAGCACTCGCTTAAATCCTCACGGATACAGGAGCCGAGCGCCACGATCATCATCGCCAAGCTAAGTATATATATGTTAAACTTCATTGTTCTGCTGTTTTTGATGTCGCAATTTGTAATCTTTTTTTTAAGGGAGCGCAGAGCTGCCACGCTCCCTTTGAATAGTTGGATTAGAACTCTGGAGTTACATTCACAATAACCCACTCATCAGCCTCGATAGATACCGATACGCACTTCTCTGGCTGGTTTAGGTCTGTGTCGTCGAATGCAAAGCGATTCTTACCGTTGAACTTCATACGATAAACCTTGCCTGCCACGAAAGACTCAATTTTGTTGCTACCATCGTAGAATGAGTTTGTAGCGAGGTAGAGAGGGTACTCAGCACCACCCTTGTAACCTGCAACACGAACTACCAACTGAGGTACCTGACCTGCGAAGGTGTGGTAAAAGAGGTAGTCTGTTGTATTGAAGTCTACAGATGGAGTTGTTGGTGTAAGTGATACGTTGTTAATTACATCCTTGCTATATGCAGGGGCTGTAGTGTTGTTAAAGAATGGGTATGCTGACGATGTAGTGATAGCTGTTGATGAGTAGTTTGAAATAGTGCCACCGATAGTCGCATTACCGTAATAGTTGTTCAATGCCAACATTGTGATATCAACCTGATCATAGAGAGGTTGGTCTGAGAAGTCGCATATAAAGCCACCAACCTCGATACGTGATACCAAAGGTTTAACTGATACTTCAGCCTTGTATGTGTTACCGTGACCATCATCAGTCATCGCCACGAGTGTTGCTTCACCATAAACCAACAAGTTCGCGTCGTCCTGCTGAGCTGAAGCCTCTGTCGCAATCGCTTTGATAGTATTAAGGTTTGCAGGGTTAATCTTTGACCCATAGTTACCTACAACAACTACCTTCTGGACTGCTGCTGGTAAAAAGTGGAATGCCAAAGTGCCTGTAGGTGCAGTTGTGAAGTACTGTGTAGCATCTGCTGAGCCGTCGCTGTTCTTACCAGTGTAGAGAGAACCATCGCCACCTACGAAGAATACCTGGCAGTCGTTCAATACTACGCGAGTAGATGATGGAATCATAGCGTCCACACCACGTGTGCTGATAACATTCTCCAATGAGAACTTAACACTCTTCTGAGAAGATGCTGTCTTGTTCTGAGGAGCATCGTCCTTTGAGCAAGATGTAGCTACAAAAGCTACCATCGCCAACATCATAAAAAAGTTTTTCATAAATTTTGTTCGTTTTTTAGGTTAATATTAAGTCTATTACTTCTCTGTTATTCTTATTTTAAATATTGAATATTATCTTGTGCCTCTGTGCTACCCGCCTTGATAGCCTTCTCAAACCAGTAGATTGCCTCATCTACGCGCTCAAGCATTATCATAGATGCTCCGATTGAGTTCCATGCTCGGCTATCGCTCTCATGCTTCTTCAATATTTCCAATGCCTCGGCTGGCTGATTCTGGCGAATAAGCTCGTTAGCTCTGTTGATGTCGGCTGCTGCGATGTCTGCCAACTCGTCGTAGTATACAGCGATGTAGCAAGCCTTACGCAACTGTGGATAGAAGTTTTTAAGCATATAGTAGTAGGTTGTTCCGTAGTTTAGTTGCTTAAGCGCTCTCTTGCGCTCTTCGCCACTCTTTGTATCGATGATGTCCAAAATTTCGCTCTTTTCCTTTAGATCCGACTCCACAACCATCTTGCGAAGACCATCCCAGTTCTCAACACCGTTGATGATATTGAACTGCTCATCCTCGAGGTGTGGCATCTGGCTCTGGATATACTTGCGCAATGCGTTTGCACGACCATCGCCAAGCTCGGTGTTGAACTTCAACGTACCCTCTGGAGAGGCAAAACCCTTCATTTCAATATTGTTGAGCTGTTGCTCGTCGCACTCCTCAATAAGCTTTATCGCCTCGATAATCTCATCCAAAGTCTGCTGGTTGTTGTATCGATTTAGGTAGAGCTTAGTCTGTGATACTGGGAAGATAACGTGCTTATCCTCCAACATGTAGCGCTTGTGGGCATCCACAACCTTGTAGTGCTTCACCGACGACTCTACCTCTGCCAAAAGCTGTGTCGGAGGGTCGTATGGCTTTACTCCCTTCGCTAAGTCTTCTACACCATCGTAGCAGTCACAACCGCAACCAAGTACACGACGATCAACAGATAGGGTAGCTCCATTCATCCAGCTCTGGTATGGTACCGATGTTGTGAAAGCGTATCCCTCGCCCTGCATAAACTGGTTTGCCGCCAACGTCCAACCTTTGTTGCCATTCAACGCCTGCTCCTGGCGCTCACGCTTGTACTTTACCGAGCCAAAGATCTCAAATGAGTCCAACCATAAAGTATCTGCGCCATTGTGCAAGAATGGTGTCAGTACCATCTTGGTATTATTCTTAAGTGTCTCCTCACCCGATGTTACATCGAAGGTTACATCTACACTCTGCTTGTTGTATACAACGCGCTTAGAGTCGTAGTTTACCTGTGCAAACACTACACATGGGATAAGGGTAAAAAGTGTTACGATATATCTCTTCATAATTGCAATCTTTTTTACTTAATCATATAAATTAGGTTTATCGCTACCTTCGTTGGACCTACGTAGTGCTTCTTGCCTGGACCTTTGTACTTGCCACAATTCTTACACTCGTAGACATCGAAGTTTGTGTATGCATAGCCAAGACCGATGCTTGCTTCAAGATTGAAACGCTCGCCAAGAATCCAAGTATGGCCATACGCCACGCCTAATCCTGTAGCCCAACCCTGATAGCGGTTTAGTTTAGTCTCTTTAGACTGAAGAGGAATCTGGATAGCACCTACGTTGTAGAACACGTATCCTGTATGGACGCCCACGTAATGACCCTGGAAGCTCTCGCAGAACCAGTAGCGGAACTCTGGCATAATAGACCAGTGCTTAACTTTCCTATTTAGCTCCTTGTTGAGCGTAAATGGGTTATAGCCCGCCATGAAATCTAACGACGTGCGCTGGCCAAGTCCAATCTCAAGACCTAGATTTGGTGTAGTGGTCGCCCAATAGAGCGCATTTGTTTTGAGCGCCACTTGTTGCGCATCAGCCTTGCTAACAAAGCCTACTATCACCACAAAGAGTATAAACAAAAGTCGCTTCATACTCAGTTAAATTTAGTAATTAAACAAATGTAATTTTACTTCACTCAATTATTAATCTCAGAAACCGTTACTCTCAACTTTAACCTACTCCCAATAGGTCTTGTTGATTATGTCGCTTGTTTCTGGCGGCAAAAGTATATAGTAGCAAAAAAAAAACACTTGACAATTCGTGGCAAGAATTATCAAGTGGTTAAAAATAGTTGAAAAGTCGTTGTTTATTTTTGCGTAAATTGGCAAATTTTTAGACAACTTATTTGATTATATGTGTGTTATGCGGATAGTCGCTTTTTATATGCAGATGGCGATTCGTTGGATATTTTTTTGAAAATTTTGCTCAAACTTGCAGGATCAGAGAAGCCAACCATCATCGAAATCTCGGCAAGTGATAGATTTGGTTGCTCAAGTAGTAGCCTTTTTACCTCTTCGATGCGCAAAGTATTTATCCAAGTGCAAAAATTTACCTTATAATACTTGTTTAAAAACTCACTCAATAGACGTGGACTTAGCTTTGTATCTTCGGCAACATCGAGCAACGTTAGCGACTCCTGTGCATATGGTTTATCTTCGCGCTGCGACCACTCTACGATGATATCCTCAATACTGCCACGTATAATCTTACGTGCGCTCTCGATGCTACTCTCCACTTTTGGCTCCTCCTTGACCTCTTCTGTAGTGCCATTTTTGCGCTCCTCAAGTGACTGTAGCATCATTGCAAGATTGTGAGGGGGATAGATCTTGAAATAGGTGTTGTGTAGGTTGATAATCATGATTGCAAAGAGCATCAAACATACCGTGATGCCAAGCTCCATAATCTGATTTGCAAATGTATTAGGACATATAATTACTGCTACTGATAATGTAAAGTATGTCACAAAAACATAGACCGAACCTGATAGATGTCGGCCAGAAATCACCTCCTCCTCGGAGAAGTAGTTTTCCACGATGTGAATATATCTATGTGATGCACATATTAAGTTCACACAAGTTCTTACTAATGCTAATCCTAAGTATCCTACATATATAGTGCGGAAGCATATAGCAAATCGGCATTCGTTGGTAAAGTTTACATAGCTTTCCCAGCTAAGTACACCGTCACTCCAGATATAATAGCTTATAAATATTGTAACTGCAGCAATCACTGCCGATATATTATATGCCAACGGAGTATATCTATTGATATGTCGCAGGTGCAACAAACCCATTAGGGCATAGGCCATAACAGATATCTGTATATTGAATATTACGGGAATAATGTGTTGGTTTAATATTTGTGCATCATAGCCATGAGTTGTGCAAACGCCTGATATAAAATATATTGTAGCATCTAAGAATGTTCCAATGGCAAGTAACAGTCTAATAGAACGGTATGAGCCTTGGTCAAGATGACCTTCATACTTTATCGATAATAAAAATATACCAATGACAATAGCACTAACTGTTGCTATCCAATATAATGAAACCATAATTTCTATCTTTTACACATCACTTTTGAGCTGAATACCTACTAATCATGATATATTTCTTAGCTCAATCGCGGGCAAATGTAGTAAAAATTCACTTTCGATATTCATATTAGTTCATGTTATATAGATGATAGTCCATGTAAAATTGGTACAAACAGAAAATAATTAGTATATTTGTGTATATATTAAAAGGTGTACAATCATGTGTAAAACATATTTATTGCAAAATACATAGAGTTATGAGTAAATATAAAAATAGTCAGTACGCGCGTCAGGAGAGTTTGATAAAGAATTCAAATTTCTTCTCTAATGATAAGGGTAATGGTCGTTTTATGGGGAAACCGCGACCATTTGTCCTTCGTGATGGTATGAACAATCTATATGAGCCAATACGTGATGAGTCTGTTCGCTATTTCAGCGATAATAAAATATCGTGGTGGGGTGGCTCTAAGCCTGCAGCGCATACATTGTCGTCGCAGATAGCCTGCCTAAACCATCTGTTCTCAATAAGGAAAGATAAAGATGCGGTGCTTGCTATGCTAAATGGCATTAGAAACGAGTTTAAGGATGTGTTACAGATAAAGTGCGATAACGATAAGCAATATATCGGTTTTGAGGTTATATCCGACCATGATTATCTAAATGAACAGATGTTAACGCGCGGCTCGCAGTGTACATCTGTAGATGCTCTGATATATGCAGAGCATATTAGCGGTGCAAAATGGTTGATACCCATCGAGTGGAAATATACTGAGTGCTATGAAAATGATGATAAGTCTAATGGCGATAAGGGTCAGGTGCGAGTAGGTAGATATGCAGAACTTACTGATGCTTCATTGCAGCTAAAGAGTTTGGGCAACTATTTTGGCTCAGTCTACTATCAAGAGCCATTCTATCAGCTTATGCGACAGACACTATGGGCAGAGAATATGGTTAAACATAGTGGCGAGTGTCTTGAAGCGAGTGATTATCTCCACGTACACGTTATACCCCATCAAAATAGGGATCTTCTTGATAAGCGATACAAGGTCTCGGGCAAGGGTATGGAGGAGAGTTGGCGAGCGATGCTAAAGAATCAGAGCAAATATCTTATCGTCGATCCTGCGACATTGTTTGCTCCGGTAGTGGATAGATATCCTGACCTTGCGGAGTATCTGCGTAGTAGGTATTGGTAGAGTTCCCAAATAAGTAACCCCAGAAGCGTAAGCATCTTCTGGGGTTGATTATTTGCCTAATTCTATACTTCATGCGATGCAATTCAGAAGTGCAAAGTGTTATTTTGAAACACTATGAGCAAATAACGTAGCACCACTATACATGAATTTTACGTTAAGTTTATGGGTGATCACCCTTAATTCGAATAACCTAATGCTCTATGATATATGTTGTCCTCAGCGCTAAAATCATAGTTGTAGCTTTACATTCAAATTATTACTCACTTTGGGAATAATTACCCAAGAAAATAGCAAGATTAACCCGGAGGATAACCTTGCTATTTTCTTTAAAATAATTATTTATCTGTCGTTATAGCTTTGGATGCTTTTCGAAGATAAATGCAAAGATGCTCTTCGAAAGTTCCAGTAGAAGACTCTTTTGATATATCTTGTGATACTTCCATGCAAAGGAGAACTTGTTTTTAATCTTTATATAGCTCCTTTTGTACTATTTCCGTTATTCAATTACTTCTGACTAATCTTCTTACGCCAAACAAAGTGCCATAATTTAAATAAAGGACTCCAAAGCACCTCGGACGGATAGCTACTAAAAAAACGGAAATTGTGCTTGACTTTACGCAGACCATGTGTTAGATTGGATTCATCAGCACTACGAATGATACGTTTGTCATAATGTCCAAAGTTTCCGGCGATCATTATCTCTTCAAGTAAGAAGCGACCGTCTTTTTCATTTGGCGTTGTGAGTAAATATTCGTCTTCTAGTCCAAATACTTCTCTAAGTATCCACATTACAGCGCTGGTAAATCTACCCATTTTTAGAGAGCGTAGTGTTTGCATCGTAGATTCACGATCCTTGGTAGTGAAACCTTGTTGGAGTACAAAGTGGTAATCAAGGAGCTGTCGTAGTCCAATGCCCTCGTGAAATAGGTGTCTAAAGATATGTACAAGAATATATACTCTATCAAAAGCTAATGTTGGGGATGGTATTTCATGAATGTTGGCATAGTCCTTATTGAATAGTTCTCCTTTTTGATCATTAAATAGTTTTTGAAGTTTTCTATTCGTGAAATAACTATTCATCCATGATGGCGTGAAGTGTACTTCAATCTCAACACCATCTATTTTAGGAAAGTCCATATGGTGATAGAAGATCGGACTATCTGGCATAATTCGTCGTACATAGGAGATAATTTCTTCTCGTTCTCCATCTAACCAAATATCTATATCGCCAGGAGTACGATAGAGGTCGAGACCTTTGTTTTTATAGTAGCGAGCTACACCTTGTCCTTTCAGTATAATATTTCGAAAGCCATCATTATAAAATTGACGTGAGATTTCAACAGCTTTTGCATTGAGTTTCTCATTTAGATATTTGATACGCTCAGATGCAGCTATCCATTTTAGAATTAGAGGCTTCGGCGGACGCTGGTGTGGGGGTAATTGCTCGATTGCTTTATAAGTTATACCCAACAGCGCCTGTCTTTTGCATAATATATATAGCTCGTTCCATTCATAGTCAGAAGGTATATGTGAAAATTCTTCACGATAACCAAGTGAAATATGCATTAGTTCATTAAATAATTGCATTATATTGTTTTGTTGACTATGCATGATGGGTCATTATGGTTTTTATATCGATTGAATATAGTTGGCGTACAGATTACTTATACGATCCCAGGTAAACAAGTCCTTAATTCTTTGGTGATTTTTATTAGCTTCACGGGATAATTTATCTGCATTCTTTTCGCAAAAGAGTATCGCATTACTTAAATCGTCTACGTCTTCAGCTTTTACCCAGATTCCATTATCTCCTAAACCCTCTTTGTTCGCCTCAATATCAGATGCAATTACAGGCTTTGCATAACTCATTGCCTCAAGTAGTGTAATTGCTAACCCCTCTATTGTAGACGGAATGCAAAATACCTTACATTGTTTAAGTAGAGTCTCCTTATCATTGCCATATACTGCCCCAGTAAAGATTATTCGCGTGTCATTGTTAGCTAATTTGTGAAGATAGTCAACATATTGAGGATCTGCCTCATTAGCACCTGCAATAACGAGTTTTGTGTCGCTAGAATCGATTTTGAGAAAAGCCTTAATAAGGTAGTCTGGATTTTTATCCTGGACTAAACGTCCTAAATACAGATAATAACCATTTTTTTGTAGATTAAACTTCTCCAGTATATCAGTTTCAGTAAATTCGGTAGGTAGATTAACAGCAGTAGGTATCGTAACGCTATCCTTTTTATATTTTGATTTAAACCATGTTCTCTGCTCATCGCTCACCATAACGAAGTTATTGTTCAACTTGGCTGCAAATCGCTCCATAAATAACATTATCTTCTGTTGCTTGGCGCTATATTTTGTTCGCTTCCATTCTAACCCATGTCCCATATATATTGACTTCTTTCTGCACAATCTTGGAATCCAATTCCATAATGAAGGGGGCCACGCATTATAATGAAAAATTGCGACGTTCTTCTCCATCAATATCGCATGTAGTGTAGATTTAAGACCTAAGAATATTTTGCACAGATAAACACTCTTGGGTGATTTCCAATGAATAACTTTGAATCCATTGACTATCTCTTGATAGTTCCGATCACTCTCACAATATACAATTGGTTCGTGCCCCATTTCTTTGAGTTTGGTACACAGATTGAACATGTATGTCTCAATCCCGCCCAATTTGTGGATATTACGACCACCAATAAAAGCAATTTTCATAGGTACTTATTTATTAGGCTACTATTCAGATATTAGGTGTGTATATTTTTGCTCAAATACTGCTAACGAGAAGTTATCCAAGAGAATTTTGTGTCCCTTTTCTCCCCATTTATTGCGCAATTCAACACAGTTAAGGAACTTAGATATAGAGTGTGCCATACCCTCTGCGTCGCCAATAGAGTGTAACATACCATTCTTTTTATCATAAATTAGACGGTCGTTATCCCCAACATTTGTTGCAACTATTGGGAGGCTCCAGTTTAATGCCTCCATTATACTATTACTTGTACCCTCAAATAGACTCGTAGATAGATATATATCTGCACTTCGAACAATATCCTGAACATTGTCGGGCTTGATATGGATGTTGATATATTTACTGATCCCAAACTCCTCTATCCATTTTCGGATGTTTTCTTCTTCTGTGCCATACCCGATTATATCCATTACAAAATCTTGACGCATATCCTTGAGTTTGGCTATCGTATTAAGCATTGTTTTATAGTCCTTTTGTGGCACAAAACGACCAGTTGTTACGATGTGTTTAATATCTTTATCAGTACGAATTATCGGCTCTGCAATATCTTGAAAACCATTAGGTATAACAATGTTTTTTCTCTTTTTGAAACCTTTATTGCCGAAGTATTCTGCTCCAGAATAGCAGTTGTATATTGTACCTGTTGCGATATGATTGTGAATAAATCTTTCTGCAATCATTTTGTGCCATTCAAGTCGGGCATTTCGAATACCTCCATATATGCGTTTTACGCCTGCTAAACGGCCTGCAATACCACCTATTACATCACAACTTGTTAGGTAGTTGAACAGAATATCTATTCTCTTTGATTGAAACTCCCTCTTCAATCGCAGCACTTTTGTCATTAGATTCCCATCTAATAAGTGAAGCCTTACTTGGGAGTTGTTTAGCAAATCCTGGTTTTGTGGTGCAATAGAATTATTACCATATAGGAGGTATAAGTCTACGCTGTGGTGTTTGTCAAGTACTGTAGCAAGTATTGTCGCTTGTTTTTCCGCACCACCTTGTTTTAGCGTGGGGATAAGAATGGCAATATTCATCGTAATGCTATTTAACGAACTCTGTCCTTAATATATCGAGCTGGATTGCCAGCCCATACCTGGTATGGAGGAATGTCTTTTGTGACCACACTACCTGCTCCAACGATGGCACCTTCTCCAATAGTTACAGAATTACATATAACAGTATTACAACCAATAAATGCATTCTCTTTTATATGAACCTCCCCTAAGCGAAAATGTCTCCCAGCTTGTCTTGGATCAAAATAGTGTGTGAGGATTGTGGTACCACGTGTGATAGTCACCCCCTTCTCTATCGTAATAAGTTCTGGTGCAACAGAGTCGAAGAATACATCTTTATAAATCCAACATTTACCTTTAATATTTACGCCACCCAGTTTGACAAATTTATATCTGTGGTGTCCGCGCAAAGGTAAAATATTTGCCAACCATAAAAAGAACATGTTCTTGATTCGTCCTAACGACATGTATTTAAATAAACTCATATTATTATAAGGCTAATTTACCCATTAGTTAAAAACTCAAAATTTTTCCAAAAATAAAACCCTCTGCATATACAAATGCAGGAAGAAGAAGCAACATCATTGTCTTATGTGAACACATATTTTCCTTTTTCAAAAAAGCAAGAGTTAATGTTAGAGGAATACCCAAGATGAACAGGAAACGCTCACCCATTTCATTTGCTCCAATTGTGTCAAATTGTTGAAGATTAAACGCTATTAGGAAAATACCAAAACTCAGTACAACAATTTTTTTAATTCCTAATCGAACGACATCTCTATATTTGGAATAAAAGCACTTCCATACACAATAAACCATTAGTGCATATATTGAGTACCAGCGAAGCTCACTTGTAAGTTTAAATTTCCAGTTCATTACTACTTCGTTCTCATTTGATGCATAACTTAACAAGGCTTCTTCAGCTGCAGAACCAGAGCCAATCGTTATATCTCCAGAAAGTAGTCCAGCTAAGAATGGAGTCGTATACTTTCCAATTAAAAAACCAACAACTATTAGTGCGCTAATTTGTAATCTATTAGGTTTCAATAAAATGAGAGGGGTTAGTGCTATAGGTAGAATCATAGCCCTATGCCCCCAATATGAGCAAATAACTAATATTACTCCTGTAATGAATTGAGATGTTTTGTGATAACTAGTATTTAGGAGCAATGATATTCCAAAGAAATACATGCATACACCCAATGATATTCGTCCAAAGGAGAAAGTTAATAAATAAAATATCGCAAATATAAAGGCTGATATGTTAAGTGGGATATTGAAATTTTTTAACGATTTTATATAAAACAACAATCCTCCTCCCCAAATAATAAGCCTAAAAATAGTGTATGAATTAAACGAAAATAAACTCAGATAATAATATAAAGGATCTCTAAAATTAACAAAATCGGGAGATAGATAAAAATCCCTAAAAGAAAAATAGTCTGTGTCCCAGTAGGCAAAAAGACAAAAGATTATTAGTAGGAACCATGTAAATTTAACATTGTTTTTTTTGCTCCTATTTATATATGAAATAATAAATATAATATTCATCAGTATAAAATTAAAGATATACTGATTTTGTGTTGCTTCACTCTGAAGTAATAATGCCAAATTCTCCATAAGTTATTACCTATGACATGTTTTTTGAGATGGTAATTTAATAAGACCTCCAAAATAGAGGTCTGCCTCAGGTAGTCTATTCGCATCAAATCCACTTGCGGTGAAAAATGTTGACTCGCCAAAGTAAATATTACCATCTACATTATATAAATCTACTCGTAGATGAGGAATTCCTTTTGAAATTTTAGTTGCTATCTCAAACATCTTATCAATATTAGCAGGCTTTGGAATAGTGAAATCCTTCGGAGCCATCTTGCCTCGTTTATTGTAGCGTTTTAGCTCCCAATTCTTATCAAAGAAATAGAATTTTGGATCGCCAATCTGTCTATCCATACAAACTAAAACAGAGTCAACATATCCATCAAAGCAATAGAACTTGTAATCTAGTAGCTCCTCTCCCTCTTTGCCGATTAACTCCTCTGCAAATATAAGTTTCTTAATGTCTTTGTATGGCCACTCGCCGTATGATTTATAGACATCGGTTTTAAGTGATTTCTCAAGTTTTTTCTTGGCATCATTTTTATTGAAGGTGCTTTTGTCATGACATATTACAACACCGGTATTACCTCCGCTATGATTAGTTTTCAAAACGAATCTATCTGGCAGCTGATCGAAATCAATATCATCAAACTTTTCCCATACACCAAGCGTTGGTATAATATACTCTTTGCCCAGCATTTGACCATATAGTTCCTTTGCTAATAGTTTATCTACCATCTGGGTATACTCTGGCTTTCGATCATACAATTTTAACCATTGCATCTTTTCATTCATCGTCTTGGGGTCACTTAAATTGAGACGTTTCCCCATATATAGATAGAATAGGATGCTGAGATATACCTTATCTGGAAATAAAAAATGGATAGTTCTAATAAACCTTAAAGTTATTCGCTTTACGAGATTCATAACATCTTATCAATTATTTTACGTCTATACGATTTATTGACAAAATTCATTGCGTGCCATACGGAATGCTGTAATTCGCTCGTCACGGATATGACCATCTTCAATAACAACAGCAGTATGTAGATTTTGTGGATATGTTTCAATATCATTTTCGATTATGTAATCTACATAACGAGAAATGCCTTCACTAAGTACTTTTGTAATAGTAATTGGGAACATTCCAGGGGTATTATCCACTGTATAGTGAATGACACCATCAATGATATAGACAGGATCATCAATAGGAGTTGGATGTGAGGTTTCGATTTCAAGATATGGGTCACAGCTGATATCTATAATCATTGTTCCAGGCTTCATCTTTTTCAAGTCTTCCTTGTATATTATACGATCTGTGCGACTTGTATCCCACATTACACAGTTTACTAATACATCATACTCGAACATCTTTTCACGAAACAGCTGTTCAAGTCGACGATTGTATACATCTACCTCTGCACCTAAACCGTGTAAGACCCTTAATGCACCTTTTGCAGTCTGTCCATTACCCAAAATAGCAACTTTGGTGTCGTACGGCATCTTGCCACAAAAACGATATGCGTGCATTATTGCTGCTTCTCCTGCAACCTCTCTATTACGATAAAAGATGTAACGACCATTCTCAAAAATTTCCTCCCAAGCAATGACTGTATGGCTATTCTTTAGTATGTTACTAGTAAATGGAATATTTTGCACCGCATGAGCCCACCCAAAAAGGATCTTGTTAGGAGCTATTTCATCAAGGTAATCTGCATCACCCAACTTGACATCGGTAATAACATCGCAGTTAAGAGCCTCTTCTCGCGATACAATGTGGCAGCCGACAGATTTATATTCATCGTCTGAGATATGTACAGATTCGCCATATCCAGTTTCAAAATATAACTGTTGAGGATTTTTAATATTAGCTTTGATATCTTTGGGCAATATAGCTCGACGCTTCTCGCCATTTTTATGACTTATAATAAATCCAACTGTTTTCATAATGCATATTATATTCTTATGCGAAATGGTCTATATAGTTATTTATTGTTGAAATTTTGTTTTAATACATCTAAAACGATGTCTCTATGCGCTTCGCAAGATATGTAATATAGTTATTATTTATCGTTTGTTAAATTAAATTTAAATAATGCAGCGATACGCCTCGCATGTAACATTGCTAAACATTGCTTCGACTCATTCTTCGTTTCGCAAAATACATCGTAAACATACCCAATAAGAACCTGCAAAACGCGACAGTTAAAGCCGTTCCAACATAGGAAAAGTAATATATTAGTGGCCATGCGATTATAAATCCAGACAAAGAGCTATATACAGTTATTTTGCGCAATAAACGCTCTTGTTTATGTACAATTAGATAACACGAACCATATACCGAAGATAGTGTGACAAACACCAATGAAATCGCTAAGATACGAAGAACTATTACCGAATCTGCGAATTCTGGAGAAAGTATAAATTCAACTAGCCACGGTGCTCCAACATATAGTATAACAGCCATAATAACAGAGACACCTATTGTAAGCATCGCAAATTGATTGTGTTTCTCTGGTCTGCGTGAAAGAAATGGGAAGAAGGTGCGTGTAAATATGTGAAGCAACTGACTTCCGATATTAAAAAATCTTACACCTCCATCATATATGCCGTTTGCTATTCCGCCGCCAAAGAAGCCGAGAAGAACGGTTGAAAAACTATTATAAAGGTTGGGTGCGAGATTATTTATGAATACATCGGTAGATCTTTTTATCGTCTGAAGCATACCAATGCCATTGGGTTTATGTATTTTTATATCCCATTTATAAACTATGTAGTACAATGCAACCAGTCCACTAACTACATAACCAAGCGATGTGAAGAGAGGTTGTAAAATATAATCTTCTGGTTGTTTAATAAAGATGAATACCGCTATTGTGAAGATAAGTTTCATTAACACATTTAGAATGGTTATATACTTCATCTTTTCAATAGCCTGAAAAAACCAATCTGGGAAAAATATATGCCCAGGAATCATTAAAAATGTTACAAGAATAATCGAACTATTCTCTCTAAATTTTGGAACAGCGAGTATTAAAAGAACAAGAACAATAAAGGAAAGTAGCATCAACGCGCATCGTGCCCAGAGTACATTGGAAAGGATTTCAGAGACCTTTTCTTGATTATCACGATTTTGCGCTACATCACGAGTCGCAGTAAGATTAAAGCCCCAGTCAGCAATAGTCTGAATCCAAACCATAATTGCAGCAGCAAAAGCAATCCTGCCAAAACCCTCTACACCAATTACTCGTGCCAGATATGGCATAGTAATTAGCGGAAAAACATAGCCAGCAACTTGAAGTAGAGACAACCACATAAAATTGCCAGCCAAAGTCTTTGCCTCCTTGCTTTTTGTTATTGACGATATTTTTTGCTTGAGTTGATTCATTTTCACATCAATTGCCTTCCTATCTTTGTCTTAAGAGATAGTTTTGTCAATAAATAGGAAAGAATAAGTGTCACAACCAATCCGACCCAAGGCAACCAGTATGGTCCAACTAAACTTGGAAGGGATGTTTTATAGTATAGTATTTGAAGAATAAACTGTTGGAATAAATATACTCCAAAACATGTGGCGTTTAACTCAATTACCCACTTAGGTATTTGTATTTTTTTGATGTGGATTAAATAGTTCACAGTGCTGTATATAAATACAATCCCATAAACTGCACATAGTAGTTGGGTGTATCTCTTACATGCATATATGACGCCTTTTACAAATATGGAGTCGCTATTGGAGAGAATAGGTAATATATCTCGATTGAGAAATGTTGTTGATATAAAAACAACTACTAAAATACTCCCGATTAGTACACTAAAAGACAATTGTGAACATATTTTGTTAATGATAGCATCACGATTTCTATAAACTAATATACCTGCATAGAAAAATGGGATGTAGTATAGTGCAGTAGATAGTCTTAATGGTGCTGGAATTATAGACAAAAGGGGAAAACAGCAAACGCCTACGAGCTTTAGCAAGGGGTGAATGTCTATTTTATCTATCACATAAGCAATTATTGTAGTCCAAAATAGCATTGGCAAAAACCACATATGTCCGCACCCATTTATAATGTCATATATAAAACTTAGAATAGAAAAATTGCTAAGATTGTAGAATAATAGATAGTATATGATGCTGAACAATATACTTGGGATAATCAACCTCTTTAATTTACCAATCGCAACGCTCTTAATTCCAAGATTCTTCTTTTGCAATGATAATCCAAATACGTAGCCAGAGATAAATACAAATAACTCCAGCATAAATGCGTATGATGCCTTTGCTAACCACCAATAACCAGGAACAGGCGTAAAGTCTATTGGCTCTTTCCAACCTCCAGTGTATATTATAAATGAGTGCCACACGACCAACAAAAAAATTGCTAATGGTCGTATTACATATACATCATTTAGATGCTGTTTCGGTTGTCCGCTCATGGTTTGGGTTATACTTGTTTCTTTGCGTTTATTCTACCCATAAAACTCCTTATACCACTCGGCGAATTTGCGTAAGCCTTCGCGGAGGGTGGTGTGGGGTTTGAAGCCGAAGTCCTTTTCTAAGGCGGTGGTGTCTGCGTAGGTAACGGGGACATCGCCTGGTTGCATCGCAACAAGCTCCTTGTGGGATTCGAAGTCGTAGTCGGCAGGGAGTACGCTGGCGCGGAGAAGCTCCTCTTGCAATATCTGGACAAAGTCCAAAAGATTCTCAGGACTATTGTTGCCAATGTTGTAGACCTTATATGGTGGGATAGGCAGACCATCGGCACCCATCTGCTTCTCAGGTGCGTGCTGCATAATTCGCACTACGCCCTCGACGATATCGTCGACATAGGTGAAGTCGCGTTTGCAGTTGCCATAGTTGAAGATTTGGATCTTCTCGCCCTTAAGCAGTTTGTTTGTAAAGCCGAAGTATGCCATATCGGGGCGACCGCAAGGGCCATAGACCGTGAAGAAGCGCAGACCCGTGCTTGGAATATTGTACAGCTTGCTATAGGCGTGTGCCATAAGCTCGTTGCTCTTCTTTGTAGCTGCATATAGGCTAACAGGGTTATCAACCTTATCGTCCGTGGAATATGGGACCTTTGTATTGCTACCATACACGCTCGACGATGATGCGTATACCAAGTGCTCTACCTCGTTATGGCGACAAGCCTCTAAAATATTGTAGAAACCGATAAGGTTGCTCTCGATATAGGCATCGGGGTTGGTTATAGAGTAGCGCACACCCGCCTGAGCTGCGAGGTTTACCACCACTGTTGGCTTATGCTCTGCAAAGAGGTTGTCAATAGTTGGCTTATCTGCGATATTACCCTTGATGAAGATAAATCGATCGCTATACTCTGCCAACTCCTCCAAGCGCTCATACTTTAGGCGCACATCGTAGTAGTCAGTTATATTGTCGATGCCGATAACCTTAACATCTGCGAATTCAGTTAGCAGTCGCTTTACAAGGTTAGCGCCAATAAAACCTGCGGCACCAGTAACAAGTACGCACTTGCCATCTAGGTTGATATTGTATGTAACCATAGTTGGATTAATCTCTTTGGAAAATGTCGCGGGTGTATACCTTATCCTTCACATCATCGAGGCAGGTATCATAGCGGTTGGCAATAATCGCTTGGCTCATCTGCTTGAACTTCACAAGGTCGTTGACTACAGCGCTACCAAAGAAGGTGTCGCCATCGTTAAGTGTTGGCTCGTAGATTACGATTGTAGCACCCTTAGCCTTGATACGCTTCATAACACCCTGAATAGAGCTCTGGCGGAAATTGTCAGAGTTTGACTTCATTGTTAGTCGGTATACGCCAATCGTTACTGGCTGCTCCTTTGCTGCATCATAGCTGCTATTCGCACCATATGCACCAGCAAGCTCTAATACGCGGTCGGCGATAAAGTCCTTGCGAGTGCGGTTACTCTCAACGATGGCGGTCATCATATTTTGTGGCACATCCTGATAGTTCGCCAACAACTGCTTGGTGTCCTTGGGTAGGCAGTAGCCTCCGTAGCCAAATGATGGGTTGTTGTAGTGAGTGCCGATGCGAGGGTCGAGACCTACGCCCTCAATAATTGCTTGAGTATCCAAACCCTTCATTTCGGCATAGGTGTCAAGCTCGTTGAAATAGCTGACACGGAGCGCTAAATATGTGTTAGCGAATAGTTTAACTGCCTCAGCCTCCTTAAGACCCATAAACAATACTGGTACATCCTCCTTCAATGCTCCCTGCTGGAGAAGATGTGCGAAGGTGCGTGCTGCATCCTCCATGTGGTTGCCTGCAATAGCCTTAATTGCGCTATTCTCCTCGTCGCACTCCTCGATCATCTTAGGGTAGCCGACGATAATACGACTTGGGTAGAGGTTGTCGTATAGAGCCTTACTCTCGCGTAGGAACTCTGGCGAGAAGAGCAAGCGGAACTTATGAGTTGTATCGAGTCCCTGCTCCTTGAATCGCTGAGCATACTTCACGTATAGCGAGCGGCAGTAGCCCACTGGAATGGTACTCTTGATAATCATCACAGCATTGGGGTTTACCTCCAATACGATGTCGATAACATCCTCAATATGGTGCGTATCGAAGAAGTTTTTCTGTGGGTCGTAGTTTGTAGGTGCTGCTATAACCACAAACTCAGCATCACGATATGCCTCACGGGCATCGAGTGTTGCTCGAAGGTTTAACGCCTTCTCTGCCAAATACTTTTCGATATATTCATCTTGAATAGGCGAGATGCGATTATTGATATTTTCAACCTTATCTGCCACGACATCCACTGCCACAACCTCGTTGTGCTGGGCGAGTAGGGTGGCAATCGAAAGACCTACATAGCCTGTTCCTGCTACTGCGATTTTCATATTAATAGTTTTTTGTTATAACGCTTCAATCTCCTCGTGAGTGGATCTGTCAGCCCACTTCTGTGCAACAGCCCAGAACCCCTTTCGTTCTGCATGTGTGAGAAGGGCAATTCTGCGCAGAATGCGATAAAATGTAGTCTGCTTACGTATTTGTATATGGACAAATGGATAGAATATGAATGTCACTAATACACCGAGTGCCACTACGATATAAAGCTGGGTATTGATTGTTAGTCCTACTCTAAATGCCATGAACCAGCATAGTACTACAAAAATGTTTATCAAGATAATCGACAATGCGGAGCCGATATGAGAGTAGCCCAACTCCAAGAATAGGTGGTGAAGATGGGTCTTATCTGGACTGAATGGAGATCTGCCCTTAAGCATTCGAGCGCTCATAACTCGTAGCGTGTCAAACACAGGAACGCACAAAACTGCAAGTGTAAATGGAACCACTCCGAGATTATTGGGTAAACCCTCTATGCTCTGCTTAGATGATATGATCGTCATCACAAATACCGAGAATATGATACCAAGAGATAATGTTCCAGCATCACCGATAAACATTTTTGAGTGCTTGCCAAATACATTATGCAAAAAGAATGGCAGAAGTGATGCTGCCACAATGGCTGCGAGTGCTACCATGCGGATATCCCCCAACGTGTAGAACATTATACCAAACATAACACAACTGATAATGCTATATCCTGAAGAATAACCATCAACACCGTCGATAAGATTTACGGCATTGATAATACCAACACAAGCAAATACAGTAAGTGGTACAGATATGTAGTTGGGGATTACATTTAGTCCCCACAGACCATGGAAGTCGTTTAGTTGGCAACTTGTAGTCTTGATTAGGTATAGGATAAGTATAATCTCCACAACGAAACGTATTCGTGGGGAGAGAGAGATCATATCGTCGATTAATCCAATAATCAGAATAATGATGATTGTGGCAAATGTTGGAAACATATCTGAAAAGTCTCCAAACATATTGAATGCCATCAAGCCTGAGAGAATACCGAATACTACTGTGAGACCACCGAGTACGGGTATTGGCACTCGTTGTAGCTTTCGTGCATTGGGGTTATCCACGATATTTTTAGCCTTAGCTACTTCCAAAATGTATGGATATATCCAACCAGTGCAGATTATGGCTATTAAGGCAGGAACAAAAATTTGTATTAAATCGTTCATTACACTGACAAATATTAGTTGGTGTTTATTGGAGTCTAAATGGAGGCTACCTTTACATCACCTCTATAAACTCGTTGTTTATGTCGACACTTACTGCGAGAAGCGATGGAAGTGTGATTATTAAATGCTTCGTTTTTGAGCCTCGTACGGTTTGAAGAATACCCTCGTAGCCATCTAATGTGCCACCGATCATGCGAATCTTTCGTCCACATAGAAGCGGAGTTATCTCCTCAGGAGCATAGAATTTCGGATTGTTGCTTGCTCGCACCGCACAGATAAATCGCTCCATATCTTCATTCGGGATAATTATAGGCTCTCCTTGTTTCCCTCCCTTTTTGAAGCGATATTGCAGTGTTGGTGTCTTGGCTACTATGGGGTCTAAGTTTTGTCGGTTCTCCTTCACAAAGAGTAGGTCGTGCATTACGGGAACTTCAACTCTTACGCGTTTGCCCTCTTTTGTCGAAAAACGTGTTGTCATCGGCATAAAGACCTCCATTCCCAACTCGTCCAATTGTTTGTAAGCCGGTAAACGTGCATTCGTTCTTTTCAAATCTCGCATTGCGAACCAATACTTCTCTGTATCAATTTGGGTAGCTTCCATAACACCAAAAAGTTTATATAGCTACATACTCTTTATTCCTGCAAGAGGTTGCAATTTATACATTCTCAGGCAGTTACTATGATTTGTATTTAAAGTTCGCGCTTGGCAACATCGACGCTCTTTCCCTGTCGTCATAGTTTATACGCATGCTAATCTTTTGTATATTTGCATCCAATTATCAATGGGAATTTAGTATTAATTACCCCCATATTTTTGTAACTATACAAAATAATCATAACATATCTCCTCGCAAAGGTAGTAAATTATTGATTAATAGACGAATGTTTTATTAATTATTTTCATACATGGCAAAAATAAGTATTTCGTTATAATGTGTTGATATTTAGTGTGTTGTGTTTTAGGTTGTATGAATTAATAGATATTTTGACCTATTTTGATACATAATCCTATTGTGATACGAATAGTATCTGAAAACCAAAATGCACGAGTATTGTTTTAATTTTTGCGTCTATTTTGTTGTTTTATACATTGATTTACAGATATATATACGCTTGGTTCTTGTGTTCCGGACACTTGTATCGAATTGTGTCCGATTTTATTGGATTGCAAAAGTGAGTAATTAGCGGAATTGCTAATCTTTGTTAATCTTGTGATTGTTAAGTTTATTTTTTTGTCTTTTCAAAACCGCTGAATAGAAATAATTGTTAACTTTGTAAAAAGTTTTTATTATGGCAACTGAATATACTTGTATAACTCGCAAGATTGAGGTGCATCTCCACAAGCACGGAGATAGCGAGGAGGCTACACAACGCTGTAAGGATGAATATCGTATTTGGGATGATATAAACAACAATTTGTACAAAGCGGCAAATCGTATAATATCGCATTGCTTCTTTAATGACACATACGAATATAGATTAAAACTGCATTCTCCTCGTCTTCAAGAGATTGAAAAGTTATTGAGCAACCCAAAACGCAATAAGTTGTCAGACGAAGAGGTTAAACAACTCAAAGCGGAGCGCAAGCAACTTTTTGCTGATTTCAAAAAACAGCGTCAAGTGTTTTTGCGTGGAGGTGTCGAGGAAGGGGCAAACCCAGAGCAAAACTCCACATACAAGGTCGTAAGTAATGAGTTTATAGACTTTATTCCGTCTGAAGTTCTAACCAATCTCAACCAAAATATTTCATCTACATATAGAGAGTATTCTTTGGATGTTGAGAGAGGAGTTAGAACAATTCCGAACTACAAGAAAGGTATTCCTGTTCCATTTTCAATTAAGCAGAAAGGGGAGATTGTATTAAAAAAGCGAGAAGATGGTTCTATCTATGTACGCTTTCCAAAAGGATTAGAATGGGATTTGAGCTTTGGACGAGATAGAAGCAATAATCGTGAAATTGTGGAGCGTGTGTTGAGCGGGCAATATGATGTTGGCAACTCCTCAATTCAAGAGACCAAAAACAAGAAGAGATTTTTGTTGTTGGTAGTAAAGGTTCCTAAACAAGTGGCATTGTTTGATCCCAATCGCATTATTGGCGTTGATTTAGGTATAAATGTTCCTTTGTATGCAGCACTAAATGATAATGAATATGGAGGAATGAGCATTGGCTCTCGCGACCAATTTTTGAAGATGCGTGTGCGAATGGCTGCACAGAAACGAGAGTTGCAACGCAATCTTCGCCACACTACAAACGGAGGACACGGACGCACACAAAAGCTCCAAGCACTCAACCGTTTGGAGGGTAAGGAGCGTAATTGGGTACACCTTCAAAATCACATCTTCAGTAAGTCGATTATAGAGTATGCCGTCAGAAATAATGCAGGTGTCATTCAGATGGAGCGATTGACTGGCTTTGGTCGAGATAAGAATGATGAGGTTGGCGAAGATTTCAAGTTCCTTCTTCGTTATTGGTCATTCTTTGAATTGCAGTCAATGATTGAGTATAAAGCAAAGGCTGTAGGAGTTGAGGTTAGATACATCAACCCATACCATACTAGTCAGACTTGCAGTTTTTGTGGGCATTACGAAAAGGGACAGCGCATAAACCAAGCAACCTTTGTTTGTAAAAATCCGGAATGTACAAAGGGAAAAGGGAAGCAGAGGACTGATGGTACATTTGAGGGTATCAATGCCGATTGGAATGCAGCACGAAATATAGCATTTAGCACAGAGTTTGTTGATAAAAAGAAAAAATAGACTATCTTTGTAGTGTCGAAAGATGTTCTTTGATATAAAATAGATATGAATTTCATTGCCCATTTTGGGCTGGGTGTGTTGGAACGCCTTAGTTTGAGGTTTGAAAATAAAAATTGGGATTGCATAGGCCTCTTGATATTCAAGCACTCAAAAAATTCACTTAATTTTTTGTGATAAATAGTTGGGATTCATTAAGTTCCAACTTATGCGGTGTTGATGCCTTGAGTTTTAAGTGAATATCCAACTACATCTTCTTGCAAGTCTCGCCAACCTTGGTGTTGATGCCTTGAGTTTTAAGTGAATATCCAACAGTGAGGAGGCATTGCGCAACCCTCACGAAGGTGTTGATGCCTTGAGTTTTAAGTGAATATCCAACCCTGGTACCAAGCAACATTCTCAAGATACTGGTGTTGATGCCTTGAGTTTTAAGTGAATATCCAACTACATCTCAAGCATCTTGCCATCGGTGAATGGTGTTAATGCCTTGAATTTTAAGTGGATATCCAACAGTTCTTTGACAACCCTCCCTGAGGGATGCGGTGTAAACACCTTGAATTTTAAGTGAATATCCAACTAATACGATATAGGCTATATCACTTTGATCGGTGTAAACACCTTGAATTTTAAGATAAATCTATTTTATTATAATACCTCGGCCGTGCGTGTGTGGAACGACTTGCAAGCCTTGCAAGTTATAGTGTTTTACAATATCGGCGAGGGGCGTAGATATTTAATCACAAAGAGAGGTGTCTAATCTCTGCTCCTCGAATTTGTGATTGACTTCGCTGACGCTCGTCTTTCACTGCGTCGGCTCGGCAATATATGCCTACCAGAGCGGGATTGGCTACTTCGCAGACTTGCGTCTGCTTCGCTTAACGCCTTTCCCTTGGAATCCTCGGCAATGCGCAACAAGAAAGCCGTACTTTGTACGGCATCTTTTGTTATTTCTGAGCATTGTTTCGTGCAAGCCCGACAATGCTCAAAAAAAACAAAAGCCACTCTTTCGAGTGGCTTTCTTATTGCGCATTGCGCTCGTGATTCCGTTGGTATGGGAGATTGTTGCTATGATGCACAAAGTGTCAAAGAGTTGTGAGTCTTTTCTTACCTGTGCTTACACGACACTCACAATGAGCACAATATTCCCGCTACTTCTCCTGCTCATAATAGTACGAGTAGTCAATACCCTTCATAAAGGTTTCGCAGTCGTTAATCTCGATAAATAAAATATTATTTACTCCAGAGATTTTTAATTCTCCAATATGAATATTGAGGTTCTGAGTGAAAGAAACCATATGAAGTCTTTGACTTATCGGTCATAATAATCTCTGGATTAAGTAGTTTATCTATATGTTCCTCTGTTAATAATTCATCAGAGCAGTTCACAAATGGGTCAATAAAATCAGCCTTCTTTTTCATCCATTCAATTTCATCATCTGAAACCCCGCATTCTTGTATCCGCAATTGAAGTTCATTGATGTATTCTCTTATAGTTTTAGATAACTTAAATCGCTCTGCATTAAAAATCAGATCCTGAACTCTTTTGAACTCTTCGTCTTGTAATGCTTGTAAGCGTTTTCTCTCCTCTTCTTCAAGTCGTCTTTTCTCCTCTTCTTGCTTTCTGCGCTCTTCTTCCAATTCCCTTTGACGGGCCCGTTCATCTCTATTATCTGCAACCTTTTCGAGTACCTCAATAATATGCTCTATCTTGTCCTCTATTTTGGAGTGTTTTGTATCCTGTGCCACACACTTTGTGAATGAAGAACTGCGATGTTGCTCATATTCGTCGCATTCAAATTTAAGTTCACCACTACCAACTGTGTGATGTCTGTTTATAGTTCCATCATCATTGGTTGTATATCTATTACCCTCCTTTAAGAAGGTTCTAATCTTATGCCCACGGATTACTATATAGGTAGTACATTCCTGATAATACCTATTTTCATCTTTTTCTATCATTAATTCATAGCCTCTAGCCTTTGCCGCCTTGATAATAGTTGCATATATTCGAATTGCTCGATCCTCTTGTTCTTGAGATACACGTATAGAGAGCCATTTATCTACCTTGCATTTAAATGGATTCTTGGCATTCCATAGATTGTTGTTTCGGAAATTCTTTTCGCGTAGTTTCGCTTTCGTATCTAGAATAATGGGATCTTTTGCATATAAGACATCTGGTACTCTATATAGTGGATTAACACCTTGATCATTTAATGGCAATTCTCTTGTCTGATACTTACCTTCATCATCTTTTATGCTTTTAATAGTTATAATCGGCCGATTAGACACCTTCTTTGTGATGTAATCGCTAGTATTAATCATTACTGCGTCGCTATTATTTGAAGGCAGTTCTGTTTTTTTTCACGGGTTTACCAAGCTTCAACAAGGTCCAATATCTACTTGATGGACGTGGAATCTCGAATTTTTCGCAAATCGTTTTTAATTCTATTTGTTTCAGACCATGCGCTTTTTCAGTCTGTCCAACGCCATCAGTCCACATCATGTTATATAGTTGTTTTCTAGTAAGTTCTATATTATTTTCTATAAGAAGAAGTGTACGAAATTGGTTTAACCTTTGAGTCCTCGACCCACTTGATTAGTTCATCCTCAAAGAAGTAAATATTATGCTCTCGTTTATAGTGAGGTATTGCACGGTCGTTTACAAGCCTGCGTACTGTGCCTGTCTTCATTTGAAGAATTTCTGCTGCTCGCTCAATCAATATTGGACGATGCCTATTTACGCCGAGGCCGAGTTGTTTTTCCATTTTATCCAATAATGCCCGCATTTCAGCGACCTCTTCAATTAGATAGTTTACTGCTTTAGGAACAGCATTCATTGTGAGTTCCTCTTTGATTGTTTCATTCATTTTTGCTGGTTTTGTAATATGATTAGTATTAGTAATGATGGATAGATTTAGGGATATTGTTCCTAAATTTTCATAAAAATATGATAAATATAAGAAACAGAATAATTTAAACCGAATTTAAGAAATTAGCATCAATACCAAGTTGTGGTTTGATGTAGAAATAGAATAAGACACAACGCAGCGATCTTGTTTACGGTGTCATAAGCCCCACTATGCTTGTCTTTCACTATGTCGGCACGGCAATAATATTTCTGCGCTCACGCAACCTTTCAGATAAATACCTATATATTCTTCAAATGGATAATACATTGATATAAAGCCATATATATAACCTGTCCGAGAAAGTATGGAATTTTGTTTTGTTTCCGAAACGCAGCATTTATAGCGCACTTCGGAAATAAAATGAACACTCCAGAATCAATGTTACATAAAATGTATTTACACTTTTTGTAATAACAATTTGTGTAATTACATAATAGATTTTCTGGGTAATTGCCATCAAAGAGTTGAGAGTGTATTCGGGTGACTTAGGCCATATGATTCATCTCAGAAAGTATAACTTTTATAGCATAGTAATACAATATTAGCATTGCGCCAATTATACACCAAAAGCCTACATACTCTTTATAATCCAAAGAGATGCTAGCTTTGTTTTTGACCAAAAATGAATCATGGGGTCAGTTGATCGTTACGAACCATGCTCTAATTCGATGGATTATTTCGTTATTTGCATAGAATAAATATCAAAAAGGTTGTATATATACAACCATATTCAAAACTTTTTTATATATTTGCACAAGTAATGATAAATGTTCAGGCCTATGAAATACCTAAATATCAAAAAAGCGTTGGCTGCATGGCAGGAGTTGCAACCACTGTCCGAAAAGGATAGGGAGCGATTGAGCCGTCGTTTTACGGTAGACTTCAACTACAACAGCAATCACATCGAGGGTAACACATTGACCTATGGTCAGACCGAGATATTGTTGCTATTCGGCAAGGTGATTGGCGAGGCCGATGTGCGCGATGTGCAGGAGATGGCAGCAAGCAATGTGGGACTCCGTATGATGACCGAAGAGGCAAAAGTAAAGGAGACTCCCTTGACACAGAACTTTATCCGAACACTCCACAAAACCCTATTACGTGAGGATTATACGGTTTATCGCAATCTTCCTGGTGGCGTGCAGACAAGCTATGTGATACACGCTGGGCAGTACAAAACACGTCCGAATAGCGTTATTACCCGTTATGGTGATAGGTTTGAATACGCTTCGCCAGAGGAGACTCCGAGCTTGATGGTAGACTTGGTCGATTGGTATAACAAGGCAGAGCAAGAGGGCAAACTTACCCCGGTGGAGCTGGCCGCATTATTTCATTATCGCTATATTCGTATTCATCCCTTTGAAGATGGTAATGGCCGTATCGCCCGACTGTTGGTAAACTTTATATTGACACGCCACAACTATCCAATGGTTGTGGTCCGTAGTCGCAAGAAAAGTGAGTATCTTGAGGCTCTGCATCAGGCAGACCTCGAAGTTGGCCCTGTGCCAAGTGAAGGTGCTCGTGCAGATATAAAGGATATTCGTCCATTCTTGAAGTACTTTAATGATTTGGTCGCTACGGAGGTTTACAACGATGTTTTGTTTGTGAGCGAGAAGAACGAGAATGTGTGGTGGTATGATGGCGAACGCATTGCATTTCGCACTCCAAATTACACTAAGATTCTCAATGCTATGCGAACCGAGCCGACACTCACATTGGCTGACATGAAGGAAATCACAGGCATCAGCATCGCAGCAATTCAAAAACTACTCGACCAGCTCATTCAAAAGAAATATGTCGAGCGTGGCGAGAAGGACAGTAGTTGGAGAGTGTTTGTAACACGGTAAATAGTGGGTGTATCCAATATAAAGAGAGACCATACAAAATCATTCATTTATACATTTTACTGCAGGGCCTAGAGAGTTCGCTATAGTAGCGACTGGACAATTTCACCACATTTAATATTTTTAAAGATTTTCTCTATATATTTTCGCTGTTGTATTGAAATTCTTTCTGCCTGTTGAGTGTATTTCTGGTGCACATCTATTAAGAGATGGTATGGACCAGTTATTGCTGCATATTCTTCTTGAAAACAATATAGATTCCAATTGGTAGAAAACTTCTCTAGCAACTCGCCTATCATTTTGCCTGATTTTAAGTCTGATACAATAATGTCAAAGATATTCAAATGGTCTGGCTCTTTGAAATGATTTTGTTTGTAATGTGTAATTTCTCTTATTGTAGCTATCCACGTATAAAAATCTACATTATCAATATTATTTGATAATAAATAATCCGTTTGACCATATATACTTTTATAGAAATCTATTGTCGCTTTATGGTCATTCCGACTTGATGATTTTTGAGTCCGTTCAGCATCCTTGATTTTCAGCTTAAACAAGTCTCCTTTTCTTATAAGAATATATTTATCAAACCCTAATACTGCTCGACATGAGTAGTATACAGAATAATATAATTGAACAGATGCCCAAGAATAGTCTTTTTTACTAATTGAGTGTAATCCTAGCGCAAAAGACACTAGCGCATTGTAATAAAAACCCACAGCATCTTTATAACAACATGGTAAAAGTTGCGTCACATGGTTTGTATTCAAAGTCAATCCGTTAAATACAAAATTATCAGCATCATAAGCTAAACCTTGTTCACTCCTTGCAATAGACTCACATGACTCTTGCGATTCTCTGCGATTAAAATGAATAGCCATGTTCTCCTGGTAAATCTTTGTTTATTGCATTTTCAAGATACTCATATACAATTTTTCTTTGTGTCTTTCCTTCTTGATTTTTCAAACTTTCTCTTGTCAAAAGATAATCATTTAAATTTAAGAGTTTATATATGGTCTCCACCTCAAAACTTCTTTTTGATGCGCATTTGGGAATTAATAAATTGCAGAATACATCAATGGCTGCCACGAATCCTGCATTGGTTAAAAATGGATTCTTTGACTTATTGTTCCATAGATGATCTTGATTGTACCATAGTTTTAGAGCTGTAAAGAAATTATAAATAGATATTTTTTGGCTCTCTAAACTTTCTAGATGATATTTAGAAAATATGCCATCTTTCTTCAATCTATCCTTTAAACCACTCACAATAGTTGACATATCAACGCAACCGACACCCCTCTTATAGCCAGGCATTTTAATCAAATTGTGATATGGAGATTCTATAGTGTCATTTAAATAAGATGCGATATCATTGGCACGTACAATAGGCATTTCTTGGTCGTCTTGGTTAATTAGACCAAATAAATCATAAATTAAACTTTTTTGTACAGGACGCTGTTCTGTGTTAATGTTTAGGAATATTTCGGCCGCCTTAATCGTTTCTAAACCATTTGTTAGAATTATCAGAACCTCCCTTTCTCCAACTTCGGAATTGTTTTTTGAAGCTAATTCTAGCCCCGCTATTCGATGTTGTCCATCTAAAACTTGAGCTGATTTTGCAACTAGTGGAATAGTAATTTCCCCATTGTTAAACTCAATAGCATTGTCTTTATTTGTCCAATTCAAGAAAAATGGGGTGTAAAATATATTACCTTGTGAAACATACGCTTCAATTGATTTTAGTCTTACAGAACTTAGAACTCGCTGAACCGCACCTTCCTCATTGTCACAACCGCGTCTAGCAACATAATGAATAAATTCAAGATCTTTAACTTTCATCATAAAAACGAAAGCCTCCAACTCGCCAAGCTTAATTGGTAAATATTGCAAACTAATAGTATCCATAATGTATGTGTTATTATACGATAGTAGCAAATATACAACTTTATTTCCTAATACACAAATGATTGTTAAAATAAATATGAGTAAAAAGGGAAAGGCTAACTAAGAAACAAAAGAGGAGCCAACAGCATCTCTTGATTCACATACGAAGATTCACAACCAGAGAACTAATGAGGCGGTTATATATTTGTCAAATCTTCTTCTGATAGTACCACAGCCCTATTTACCGAAAGCACCAACTTCCCTGACTCCTTTCAATTGACGAGTTTTTGAGTGACGGGAAACAAAGCCAATAAGCTCTCCCGTTCTTTCCGATTTCGCAAACTTAATCT
>JAZQZQ010000030.1:0-132868 GCA_045634125.1 Alistipes sp.
AAAGACGGAGCGTTGGAACGTCGCTTCCAAAAAGTATTTGTGGAAGCCACCACACCCGAAGAAACTATAAGCATACTCAACAATATTAAGAGTAAATATGAAGACCATCACTATGTAACCTATAGCGATGAAGCTTTGAAAGCATGTGTATCTCTTACAACACGCTATATAACAGACCGCCTACTACCCGACAAAGCCATAGATGCCATGGACGAGGTAGGTGCCAGAGTGCATATCACCAACATAGAAACTCCAATAGATATTACTAATATTGAAAACGAGATAAACCGTGTACGCAAACTGAAAAAGGAAGTACTGCAACAAAAGTGCTACAACGAAGCCGCCGAATACAGAGATCAAGAACGAGAGCTTACAAGCAAACTCGAAGAACTGAAAAAGAAATGGGAAAAAGATGAACGCGAGAAACGCGTGGTAGTATCGGAACAAGATGTGGCTGAAGTAGTAGCAATGATGACCGGAATACCAATACAACGCATGTCCATCCTTAACCCCCGGTACTTTCAAATCCAGAGGATGCCCTCCGAACTATTATGGGGTATTAGTACCAATTTCTCAGTGTTATCCCCCTGTTAAGGGTAGGTTACATACGCGTTACGCACCCGTGCGCCGGTCGCCGTCAAATCCGTATTGCTACTTCATCACGCTGCCCCTCGACTTGCATGTGTTAAGCCTGCCGCTAGCGTTCATCCTGAGCCAGGATCAAACTCTCCATTGTAAAAAATGTTAAATTGTATCGTTAGCTCAAATCTCAAAGGTATTGTTTGAAATTATCTCATAGGAGATAGATAAAACTTTAGCTGCTCAATATCTTCAAAGAACTATATTCTAATTATCTTAGAACTTCCATTTCCGAATCGCTCATTGTTTAGAGCGGAAATCGGTTGCAAAGGTAATTCATATTTTTGAAACCACCAAATTTTTTGACAACTTTTTTTCAAAAATATTTTTCGAAGAACCTCTTGCCTCATCACTCAAACTTAGTGAGCGAATTGCATTGCAAAGGTAACGCATATTTTTGAAATCACCAAATATTTTTGGAATTATTTTTCAAAAATTATCAAAAGAACCTTTGTTGTGTCTCGCCATTTTTAGAGGCGAAATCGGGTGCAAAGATAAAGTATATTTTTGAAACCACCAAATATTTGATGATCTTTTTTCAAAAAACTTTTTCCAAGAGCCTTCTGGCACTTTCAGAGCGGTTTCCCTTTCTGATTGCGGGTGCAAAGGTAGCTATAAAATCCAAAATTGCAAGCCTTTTATTAAATATTTTTCGAAATTATTATATATTTTTAATAATAGGTGGATATACCTATATTAATATATATAAGGGGAGGGAAAGTAAAACCAGTAGAGATATGTGGGTAAAATGGATATATTACACACAAAACGATCGTCAGACACGACTAAATTACCTCTAAAACTCTGCAGGAGAGTCGATAATTGTCTCTATACCAGTATGAGGGTGGACAAATTTCAGATAGGAGGCGTGGAGATAGAGGCGACTTGCTTTTTGAGAATCGACCTTTCCAACAACGCCATAGATCTCATCACCAACAATAGGAGCATTAAGTCCATCGCTGTGTGCCGAGTGTAGGCGCAACTGGTGGGTGCGACCTGTTATTGGGTAAAACTCAATGCGAGTGCACTTGTTCTCGCGCGACAACACACGATACTCGGTAATCGCTCGCTTACCATCTGGTGCAACCATCTGGCGAGGGCGATTATCATAGTCGAGCTTTATTGGCAGATCTATCCTACCGCTATCCTGGCAAACACACCCATCCACAATAGCCGTATATATCTTCTTGACCGTGCGCCTGATAAACTGCACCTGCATAGCCTTATGCGTATCCTTATCCTTAGCAAGCAGCAATATTCCCGAGGTCGACTGATCAAGGCGATGGATAATCATCGGCGATGTAATATCGGGATAGCGCTCCTTAGCCCACTCCTCGACACTACGAACGCCCGACTTACCATCCACCGAAAGCATCCCGCATGGCTTATCAATAGCAACCAACCACCTATCCTCCCACAAAACACGTGGCTCGGGAGGCGTTATATTGCATAACGGATTGGGTTCTACATTTAGACCTTCTAGCATAAAGAGCAGAATAGGCTTACACTTTCCGTTACACGCCGGATAGAAGGCATCGTGATGGCGCACCTCACCGCGAGGCGAAGCACCCTGCCAAAACTCTGCCATAGCGATAGGCTTGTAACCATTGAGATAGGCGTATTGTAGAAGCTTAGGAGCTGCGCACTCGCCAGCACCCGCAGGGGGTATAACCTGTGGTGTGGGAGCGAACAACTCTACCAAGGTTTTAACATCGCCACGACCATTCAATATACGAAATTGCTCGAACAGCTGCATCTGCAATGCTGCGGAGCGTTGCTGACGCTCACCCTTCAACTCGGCAAGCTGGCGCACATAAAGATCGCACCTCTCAGCACACTTTGCAACACACTCCTTTAAGGCTCTCTTAGCACGTTGCAAATCGGCATTATCTCGCTGACTCTCAAGAATTAGCGCATCATTTTTTGCGCCCTCTTTGCGTCGCATATCTCGACCCTTTTTGCGCTCTACAAGAGTAGCCTTCAACTCTGAGAGCATGCTCTCCGCATTAGCCGTTGCCACGTCCAATTCGCGCTTCGCTGACAGATAATCTGCGTTCTGCTCAATAGAGAGAATCTGTGCATTTATAGATGATATCTCAGCCTCGCCACGACGAAAGAAATCGCCAGGTTGAAGCATATCGTAGATGGGCGGCACAAAATAGTCGTGGCAGTTGCTACCCGCCAAGTTCCCAGAAAAAGCCGATAAAAAACCAAGTTCGCCATTACCATCCTCGACAACAAGCACACCAAACATCTTACCACGCACTATCTCCTCGCTCCAATCGAGGCGTGTGGCGAGATAGCTCTTGACCTCCTCGGCAGCAATTACAGATAGTGCGTGTGGAACATAATGGAATGGCCACGTGAAAGCTTCGGGTAGTGCTATATCTGATATGTCTTGACTAAATCGGTGTAGCATAACATCTTTTATCTCGCACCACAAAGATAGTAATTCGCACATTTTTAGACAAATAATTTTGTTATTCAGTTATAATTTCATAACTTTGTATGGGGTAATGCCCTGTGCAAGCATCTGATATATCGAAAATATGAAGAGATTACTACATATTTTATTGTCTGCTCTTAGCTTTGGCGGTATGAGTTGCGTACCCCTTATCGAAGAGGAGGTTGATATGTACGCTGCACCTTATACAGAGTATCGCTCCTCGGCACGCGTTGATTGCGAGAGTAGCGATATGGGAATAATAACAAATGATGGTGCTGAGCAAGAGTTGTAGAGTAAATTTTTAGTAGACAGGGCTGTGGTATGAAACGATTTAGTATCATAGTGTGGGCGATAATGCTTCTTACGTCATCGCTATTCGCGGGATGTGCGAAGAATGGTGAGCTTTTTAGGCAGAACGCAATCCTAATCTCTGAGAGTTGGAATGGTGCTAAATTGCAGAATGGCGACGTTATTGCGCTTGATTACTACTGTGAAAAGGCGACGTACGTTACTGTCTCAATCGTGGCAGACGACAAAAGTGGCTACACCACAAACGTATTACAGTACGAGAAGCACTTGATGAAGCGTGGCGAAGGTATGATTAATATCACGCTCAACGTAGGTGATTATGTTGGTAAGGCAATAGTGGGTGTCAGTTATCTCGGTATATATGCGAATGGTTTTCTGTTGATGGATGATATCGAGGAGGATAGAGTACGCACATTCAATATCGAGATTGTGAGCAATGAGGATAGCGGTAAGATTATAGAAAACTAATAAATAGAATAGCTATGAAGAGGTTATTAAAAATAATACTTGCTCTATTGGGCTTTGGTGCATCGGGTTGCGTAGGTGTAGCTATGTATGGCACACCCCATGTTGATTTTCACCTTACAGCGCGTGTGGTAGATAGTGATGGCAACCCTATACAGGGCATCGAGGCTCGCACAAAAGAGGGCAACTACTTCGATAGTAACACAGGTATCTCAGACTACCAAGGTAATATTGATGCCGTTGGTCAGATATGGCCAGGCAGTCAGTATGCAGTAACCTTCTACGATATAGATGGCGAGTATAATGGTGGGGTGTTCGAGACCTTGGAACTTGACATCAGCGGCAAGGTCAAGCAGACAAAGAAGGGCGATGGCGACTGGTATCAGGGTACATATAGGGCAGATCTTGGCGATGTAACGCTAACGCTTAAAGAGCAGTCTGCCGAGGAGGATAATACAAACGTAGAGGAGGAGTAGCTATGAAGAGAGTTATACCTATATTTATATGTATCGTTGCACTCCTTACTATTGGCTGCGACAAGATAAATCCTGCCGATGAGTACTACTGCCTATGGCTATCTGCAGTAGTTGTGGATGAAGATGGAGAGCCTATACAGGGTATCTATGCCTACCCAGAGGGGGATAAATTTGATGGTCGCCTTGGCTACTCCAACCATCTTGGCGAGATACACGCCTTTGGTCATATGGATCCACGCAGGAGATGGATAGTATACTTCGAAGATGTGGATAGCGAGTATAACCGTGGCGAATATGAGACCATTGAAATCGATATCACGGATAAGGTAACACCGCCTACGACACCAGACAAATGGGGCTATGTTGGCAGTTGTAGCGTGGAATTGGGAACGGTAGTAATGAAGAGGAAATAGAGACTTAAAACATATATAGTTATGAAGATAAAGAAAATTTTTAGTGCAATACTTTTGGTTGGTGCAATGGTCATGGCACAGAGTGCATCAGCACAGCTTAAGACCTCGTATTTTATGGAGGGCTCCTATTTCCGTACCGATATGAACCCTGCGTTGGCGCCAACGCGTGGCTATATCGCCTTGCCACTGCTTTCGGGTCTCACGGGAGGTTTATATAGCAACTACAACTCATACGAGAATATGTACTATGAGAGCAATGGCACCTATATTGGTGCTCTTAACTCCTCTGTACCAGCAAATGAGTTCCTTAGTAAGTTACCAAATAAGTGTGTTCAGACATTAGATATAAATCTTAGCCTCTTCAAGTTGGGATTCTATACCCTTCATGGCACATTCTTCAACGTTGGTGCCAATATGCGCGTTAACTACAATTCTGTTATGCCAAAGGACTATTTTAGGATGTTAAAGGGTGAGTACGAGAATAGTGTCAACATTAACAATATGTCGGCAGATTTCAACCAGTATCTCGAGACATACGCAGGTACCGCTATACATCTTGGTGAGAATATAACTGTTGGTGCTCGCTTTAAGTTCCTTGTTGGTTTGCAGAATGGAGTGCTTAATGTAGATAGGTTATCTGTTGATAATGGTAATTACTCTATTCATGGCGACCTCAAAATAAATAGCTATATGTACGATAGTACGCAGTACAATGGCGTTCCTGATAGCGTTATAGCTATGGAAGATTCATTTGCCACTATGAAAAATAACCTCCACAGCTTTGGTGGTGCTATCGATGTTGGTGCCGAGGTGAGTCTCTTCGAGAAAAAGCTGAAGCTATCTGCTGCGGTTACCGATTTGGGCTTTATCACCTGGTCCTCAAAGTCTCAGTTAAGAGGTTCAATTGACTTCAATGCAGATGAGGATATGGCTGTAGATGACCTCTTCAATATGCAGGTTGTTAATATGCCAGATAAACTTTCTAACTACGCGACACGCCTTGCTACAAATGTAAATATGGGTGCTGAGTACAACTTCTTGGGCAACCATTTTGCTGTGGGTCTCTTGTCGCATACACGCCTCTATCGCAATGCTGTGGCAACCGAGTTGACCACATCATTCAATGTGCGCCCAGCCAATTGGATGACCTTTACGGCGAGTCATACATTCTTCAATGGCAACACCCCTGGCATCTATGGTGCAGCTGTGAATATCCACCCACGTGCTGTAAACATCTTCTTCGGCATGGACTATATAAGCAGCAGTAAGAATACAACCGATTTCGAGCCTACAACAATGTCGGAGATAGATTCAATGCTATCGCCAAAGGCAACGTCGTATAACTTCTATATAGGTGTCGGCTTTAACTTTGGTCGTCCAGATTTCTTGGTTGAACAGTAATAAATCGTAAAGCTATGTTAGGTAAAATTCTTACACGTCTATTCGCGCTATTTGGTATGACGCTTACCTGTGTAGCGTGTTATGCACCTTACGATGCAGAGTTTAACCCCAACTTCGAGGCATCGGGTCGTGTTGTTGACCCTGAGGGCGAGCCTATTGAGGGCATCCATGCAAGCACCGACCTGCAAGGTTGCTATACCAATGAGTTGGGCGAATTCCGTATTATTGGTCGTCTTAATCATATCTCCTTCACGGATGATGATGGGGAGTTAAATGATGGAGAGTTCCAACCCCACCAAATAGAACTCCCAACAGACCAGAGCTGGGTAGAGGAGGAGATAAAGGTTATCGAACTTGGCGATATCGAGCTCAATCGTGTAGGCGAGCAGGTCAATGAGTAGGCTCTAAACATAAGCGCGAACAGCATTAACATCTAAAATTTGAGTATTATGAAACGCACAGCACTATTTATCGTTCTCGGCGTGGCATTCGCTGCTGTATCACTATGGTACTTGTTATCTGCAGGTCGTAGCAAGCGCGCTACACGCCTAAAGTATAGTCTGGGTGGTGCTCTATTGAGCCTTTTGGCTATCACCTCCACAGGTTGTGGTACTATTATGTCTGGTTGTTACGATGTTCATATTCCAGAGCATGAGCGTGAGTATCAGGATCCTGTATACAATATCAACCTTCTAAATGAGGGTGAGGATCAGCAGACAATAACAGTTAGCAATGGCCGACAGTTTACATTTGAATTTGATACAAACACCGTTTGTTTTCCTAAGTTTGTTGTTACAAAATCAGATCTCAGAGTAATTCAGGAGAGCATAGGCGAGGGCGAGGACAATCAGCGAGTCTTCACACTCGATATAGGAGATTATGTTGGCGAAGCAAAACTCTCGGTTTGGTGGATGATAGATGGTTACCACGCGGCATTACATACAAACCATATTTGCAATCTTGACATCGTAGCCGACCAGGAGAACTAATCATCGAGAGGCTATGTTCTGGTCGAGAAAGAGAGTCGATATAGGCATTATCATCTTCGAGCTTACCGATGCCTGCAACCAAAGTTGCAGGTTCTGCTACAACCACTTCAAGGGATGCAATAGCGAGTACAAGGTCGAGGCGCCAAACTTCCGTATGGCACGTCGCACACTACGCCGTCTGCTTAGCGAGGCTCGCGTGGGACAGCTATCGTTGACAGGTGGCGAGCCTACGCTCCTACCACGCATACACGATATAGTCCTATTGGCACGCGCCAAGGGTGCAAATGTTGCTCTTCTTACCAACGGCACACTCCTTACCGAAGATGATATAGCGATATACAAGGACCTCGGACTTGCAGCAATACAGATACCTATACTCTCGCACCGTAGCGAGCACCACGACCATATCACAATGTTAGAGGGCTCGTGGGAGAGGGCTATGAGGAGCGCTAAGAGCATAGTGACACAAAACCCCAAATGGCTAACACCTGTATTTATCCTTAGCCGACTAAATATCGACGATATAGAGCCTACGCTCGACCTATACGCCTCGTTAGGGGTAAAGCAAATAATGCTCAACCGCTTCAACATAGGAGGCTTAGGACGTAAGTATGCCGAGGAGCTAAACCTTAGCCACGAGGAGCTACGCGATGCCTTTAGTCGTGCCAACAGAAAGCTCGTTGAGTTGGGGATGTATGCACATAATGGCGTGTGTACCCCGATGTGTCTGCTCAACCCAAAGGAGTATTCCAACATCTCATTTAGTTACTGCACCACAGACCTTGCTATGCGTCCTCTTACGATAAACTACCGAGGTGATGTACGCTTCTGCAACCACTCACCGCGCGTAATGGGCAACATACATCAAGAGCCTTTGACCACAATACTCCAACGCGAGGCAGAGAATAAATACTTTGACACAATACCCACACCCTGCGATAAGTGCGAACTTTGGGAGCGTTGTCGTGGTGGTTGCCGTGCGGCATCGGAGCAATTATATGGCACTTTCGATCGTGTGGATCCAATACTTGAAATAGGCAAAAAATTAGAAAAATAATATGGGAAAGCGTTTAGGACTACGCCAATGGATGGCACTTAAACTATTCAAAAAGCTACACAAAATACGCACCGAGGAGCATACGCTCAATACGCTATTTTGGGAGTGTACCCTGCGTTGCAACCTCAACTGTCGCCACTGCGGCAGCGACTGCACGGTAAATCCTGAGTTTAAGGATATGCCTGCCGAGGACTTCTTCCGCGTGCTGGACAACGATATAACACCACATGTAAACCCCAATAAGACCTTTATCATACTCTCGGGTGGTGAGGTCTTGGTACGCAAGGACCTTGAGCAGATAGGTATCAACCTCTACCGCCGTGGCTATCCTTGGGGTATGGTGACTAATGGTCTTGCCCTTAGTCGCGCGCGTCTCGACTCGCTTATTCGCGCAGGACTACACTCTATAACCGTATCTTTAGATGGCTTCGAGGAGCATCACTACCATATTCGCCAAAATAAGGAGAGCTTCGCACGCGCTGTTGAGGCTGTGCGTATGATCTCGGTAGATAAGGAACTTGTATCAGACGTTGTTACTTGTGTAACGCCAGCTTTGCTGCCTCGTTTGGATGAGTTTAAGGAGTTTCTTATTTCGCTCGGTGTGCGCAAATGGCGACTCTTTGCAATATTCCCAGTAGGTCGAGCAGCAGAGGATAAGACTCTGCAACTTAGCGACGAAGAGTATACCGCGATGATGGAGTTTATCCTTAAAACTCGCAAGGAGGGTCGTATCGAGGCATCATATAGCTGCGAGGGCTTCCTCGGCGGCTACGAAATGCGTGTACGCACAAACCCTTATGAGTGCTACGCCGGCATCGGCATCGCCTCGATTCGTGTAAATGGCGATATCTCGGGATGTACGAGTGTGCGTGCCAACTTTACGCAGGGAAATATCTACCGTGATAATTTCTGGGATGTCTGGCAAAACCGCTTCGAGAAGTTCCGCAACCGCGAATGGACAAAGAAGGGAAAGTGTGCAGACTGCAAGATGTGGCAATACTGCGAGGGAAGCGGCATGCACCTATACGACGATAACGACAATCTACTCGTTTGCCACTACAATAGACTGAAATAGCTCCTCGATACCCTCAACCTTACCCATAATTGAGCGTTGCATTGCCACTATCATATTATAGTGAGCAGTGTCGTTATTCGCGCTTAAAATCTCTGTTACCCGACCTATATACTCATCCATTGTCGCATTATCGCTAAGAAAGGTTGAGTCGTATATCAGTGCCGCCAAAAATGTAGAGATAATCGCTAAAGCATAGTGGTCGGTATGCTCATCAGTACGGCGCATCTGTCGGTAACGATGTGTATAAAGCTCCGAGCCATAAACCTTTGCCTGGATATTACCGATACCATCTGTTGGAAGTTGGTCATTATCTACCAAGGTCATCTTTCCCGATGGCATAACAATAATATTCTCTGGCTTTATATCTCCGTGGATAACACCCTTTTTTAGATGCTTGTGCGCCATAGCATCAAAGACCTTGCTAAGAGCCACAAAGTCGCAATCACCACGATAAAAGATTATATCCAAAGCCACGCCACCAACCCATTTGCTGATAGCAACATCGGCATACTCCACCCTACCGCTAAAGCCATATATCCTCAACGACTTTGGATAGTACGAGACACCTTCGACATCGCATCTATGCTGAGAGGTGTGGTAACACTTAATCATCTTATAACCCCGCACACCCGCCACACGACAACGGGCAACAACAGAGTTATTACCAACCTCTATCGTAGCGGGGTCTACGACAACTTGTCCTAAACCCCGCACACTGATATTGGTTGATTCTAACGCTTTAACTATGGGTAGATAGTTAGCCATAGTTTTGTTAAATTTATGCGATACGCTTCAAAAGCTCTACCAACAACTTCCAGAACTTATCCACGGTCGAAATCTCAAGACGCTCGTCTGGAGAGTGTACGCCACGCAACGTTGGACCAAATGATACCATCTCCAAGTGTGGGTACTTCTCAAGGAAGAGACCGCACTCCAAGCCTGCGTGGATAGCACGCACCTTAGGCTCTGCACCAAAAAGGTCGCGGTAGCACTGAACAGTCTCGGCAAGGAGCTTTGAATCTGGGTTAGGAGCCCAACCAGGATAACCGTCGGAGTGCTGGACATCGAAGCCGGCAAGGTAGAATACTGACTCGATAGTCTGCGATGCGTAGAGCTTAGCACTCTCAACAGATGAACGCTGTGATGTAGTTACTGTGATAACCTCCTTCTCGGTGTCGAACTTCACAGAGGCAAGGTTTGAAGAGGTCTCAACAAGACCTGGCATCGCGAACGACATACCAAGAATACCATTTGGAAGACCTACCAACGCAAGTAAGAAGTAGCAAAGCTCGTCGTTGGTCATAACCTTTGTAGGCTGTACCTCAACATCGCTAACAGCAAAGCGCATACGTGGCTCTGTGTGCTTGAACTCCTCCATCATCATCTGACCAAACTCCAAATAGCGCTCCTCGAAGTCCTCCTTCTCAGCCACTGGAACACCTACGATAGCATAAGCCTCGCGAGGGATAGCATTGCGCAAGTTACCACCGTCGAACTCTGCCAAAGCAACACCGAACTTATCAATAGCGTTGTAGAGGAAGCGTGCCAAAAGCTTATTTGAGTTAGCACGACCCTTATCAATATCGTCACCAGAGTGACCACCGAGCAAATCGCCAATCTCAAGACGCACAAAGGCATAACCCTCAGGCACCTCCTCGCTCTCGTAGTTGAGCGTAGCAACAGTGTCGATACCACCAGCGCAACCGATAAAGATCTCACCCTCGTCCTCAGAATCAAGGTTTACAAGATACTTACCTGTAAGCATACCCTCGCCAAGACCAAAAGCACCAGTAAGACCAGTCTCCTCATCTACGGTAAAGAGCGCCTCGATAGCAGGATGCTCAAGACTCTCGTCCAACAATACTGCAAGAGCTGCCGCCATACCAATACCGCAGTCAGCACCCAAAGTTGTATCCTTAGCCTTTACCCACTCACCATCGATCCAAGTCTCGATAGGGTCGTTCTCGAAGTCGAACTCCTTATTCGAGTTCTTCTCGCACACCATATCCATATGCGACTGAAGGATAACCGCTGGACGATCCTCGAAGCCCTTAGTTGCAGGCTTGCGCATAACCACGTTACCAGTCTCGTCAGTCTGGTACTCGATATTGTGCTTCTTGGCAAACTCTATAAGCCAAGCGATAATTTTACCCTCCTTCTTCGATGGGCGTGGCACCTGACAGATGTCATCAAACTGCTCCCAAATGAGTTTTGGCTCTAAATCTCTGATTGTCATAATTCTTAATTTTAGGTTAATTATTTCTTATTATTACTATCTCTCTCGAACAAGCGCACACCCTTCAAAAGAGGGTTGCGACGCTCCATAATAAAGAACTCAACAAGGAGCAATAACAACGCAGCTCCCAAAAACCACTGGTACTGCTCGTTATACTCCTCAAATGTTATCTGAGTAAGCTGTGTAGCCTCAATCTGGTCGAGTCGCTCGATAATCTCCTCGAGACCAAAGCTCTCGTTGCGCGAACGCACGTAGATACCACCCGTAGCCTCGGCAATATGTTGCAACAATGGCTCGCCAAGTTTGGTAACAACCATCTTGCCATCTTCATCCTCAATAAGCTCGCCATTAATCTTTAGTGGCGTACCCTCTGGCGTACCGATACCTATGGCACACACCATAACGCCTTGCGCCTTAGCGCTCTCTATCGCCGCCTCGGTGCGCTGATTATGCTCCTCGCCATCTGTGATAAGTATCACTACACGACTGCAAGACTCCTTCGTACTCTCGGTAAAGGATAAGAGCGCCACCTCCAACGCCTCGCCTATATCTGTACCCTGTCGCGCAATAAGCGATGGCTCAAGACGCTTAACCATAGACTCAGCCATCTTGTAGTCTCCCGTGATAGGGAGCAACACCTCCGCCTCCTCAGCAAAGGCAACTATACCGAGTCTCTCCTCCTTCATTCGCTCCACAAGGCGCGAAATAGCGTAGCGAGTACGCGCCATACGACTTGGCGTAACATCCTCGGCAAGCATCGAGTTCGAGACATCGACAACGAGTACTACCTCGCGACCCTCAACCTCCGTACTACGCAATTTTGAGCCTGTCTGCGGGCGTGCCAATGCCAATGCCACAAAGCCGACCGCTAAGCTAAAGAGCGTAATCTTAATCCAGCCACGCACACCAGAGTAGTCAGGCATAAGGCTATTTAGCACCGCCACATTACCAAAACTCTTCAACTTGCGTTTACGATAGAGTCTTAGCAGAAGATATATAATCGGGATAGCTACAACCGCCAAAAGCAACCATAACCACTCGGGATTAGCAAAGATAAACATATTTGTATCACTCATAGTAGCAATCATTTAAGGGATACGATTCAACACTACACGCTCTACCACAAACTCAAAGGCGAGCAACAACAGCATCAACAACAACCAACCGAAGTATAGCTCCTCGTAGGATGTGTAGTGTGTAATCTGCACCTCGCTCTTCTCCATCTCGTTGATGCGAGCATATATCTCACCGAGCGCTCTATTATCCACTGCACGGAAGTACTCGCCACCCGTAGTCTTAGCAATACTGCGAAGCAACTGCTCGTCAATCTCCACATCAGCCATAACATAGGTCTTATTGCCAAACATATCCATTGCAGGCATAGGGGCTTGACCCTTAGTACCAACACCAATAGTGTAGACCTTAACACCCATATCGCGCGCTATCTCCGCAGCCATAATAGGCGAAATCTGTCCGCGATTGTTCACACCGTCGGTAAGCAACACCACAACCTTAGATTTTGAACCACTCTCACGAAGGCGGTTAATGGCTGTAGCAAGACCATTACCTATGGCAGTACCATCATCCACAACACCACTGCGTAGGCGTGAGAGCATAGTGCCAACACTCGCCTTATCCGCAGTTAGAGGGCACTGCGTAAATGCCTCGCCAGCAAATGCCACAACAGAGATACGGTCGCCTACACGCTCCGAGGCGAACTCCGATGCCATCTGCTTGGCAGCAGTGATACGGTCTGGCTCAAAGTCGCGCGCAAGCATAGAGCCAGAGATATCCATCGCCAAAACAATGTCGATACCCTCTGTTGAGGTCTCGGTAGAGGAGTGCTCCTCGACAGGGCGGGCAAGAGCCACGATACCCGCTGCAATAGCCAATATACGCAACACCATAGGCAGATGTCGTAGGTAGTAGCGCAAAGTGCGTGGCATACGACCTCTTTGGAGTGTCGACACGCGCATAGTGGCACGACGACGACCTACAAAGATGTAGTAGGCAACGATAACTGGAAGTATCGCTAATAGATAGAGTATTTCGGGATTGTGAAACTGCATATTTAATATTCTTACCAATTCTTCTTACCAGGGATAGTCAACGCCTTCTCGCCCTCCTTGAGCTTCTCCTGAGTCTTATCCTCCTCTGCCTGAATGGCATTCAGCATACGCTCCTGATCGGCATTAATCTCCTTAGGCTGTGGCTCTGCACCACCCTCCTCTTCATCCTTAGGCTCATCGCCACTCTGCTGCTCATTCTGCTGAGGTTGCTCTCCCTCAGGGTTTTGCTGTTGGTCGTCTTGGTTATCCTGATTTTGATTATTCTGGTTATCCTGATTCTGCTGGTTATCCTGGTTCTGGTTGTCGTTGTTATTTTGGTTATCCTGATTCTGGTTTTGCTGTGGCTGCTGACGCTTCTGATCCACGATGCGCTTAGTAAGCACATAGTCATACTTGGTCTCCTTGTCTGCAGGGTTTAGCAACAACGACTCTCGAAAGGCATTCAACGCCGCCTCATATTTCTGCTCATTAAAGAGGCTCTGGCCTAAGTTACGAAGCACCTCAGCTCGCTGAGACTTCGAGAGCAGGGTATCTGCCGCTATAGCCTCGTAGTTACGGAACGCAACCTCCGCAGTAAGAGTCGAATCCTGAGGATTGCTCTGGCGCAAATGGTGGTAGGCGTTTGCACGGTTATAGAGTGCCTCATAGTTGGTAGCATCATGCTCCAAGGCCTCGTTATAGCGGTTATATGAGGTGTTGTAATTCTTTCTCTCGAAGTTTGAGTTACCCTCGCGAACAAGCTTGCGCTCCTTGTGGTACTGCGCCGATACGGGCATAGAACAGACAAGCAACAACGCCACCAAAACCGATATAGTTTGTATGATATTTCTTCCTCGCATTACTCCTCAATCTTTGTTTCAAAGGTTATATCTCGCTTCTCCTCGTTATGCTCCACCTCCACACTCTTGGTATTCTCCACAAAGTAGTAGGCGTAGGTAAATAGTTGCTCATTCTCCTCAGCCTCAGGCAAGGCCTTAGCAAACTTCACCATATCGGCTGTGAAAAGTATCTCCATAAGGTTGCTTCTACTATCACTCTTGATATCAACATTGTTAAGCGCCTTAAGAATCTCATGCGAAGTCATCTCCAGCGCTCCCACAGCCCAGCGACCCTCAATATAGAGGCGCAAAATCTCCGTTAGGGTCGAGTAGTAGAGTTTATGCTTGCCATTCTGCCATAGTTTTCTATTGCGAAGCTCGTCCAATGCCTTGATTGCAATAACGTGTGGTGGGAGCTTTGGTGCTGGCTTCACATCGCGCACCCTGCTCTGCCACTTATTGCGCACATACCATACGATATACCACACCACTAACGACAAGATAATCAAGGCTATCAAGCCATAGATGGCATAATCGCGAATCTCGGCGAAGATAAATGGCAAATGCTTCTGCGTATAGATACCCTCATCCTTAAGCATAGAGTTTGCACGCTCGCTGTCAACGCTAAAGCCCTGCTGCTGCGCAGGGTCCGCCTTCAAAAAGAGCGTTGTATCAAGCTCCATATAGCGGGCAACACTAAGCACCAACGTATCCTCCGAGACTAAGGTATCTGGTACCTCTCTATTCTTATCGAAGTAGAGAATTGTTGGACGAATAGGTATATCTCCTGTCTCCATAACCGCCAGTAGATAGCGCTTACGAAGAGTGAGTCTACGACCCTCGTTCTTAAGTGTATCGAGCGGATAGTCCTCTACAAGCTCGAAGATGTCCTCATCATACTCCTCATAGGTCGACATCTTAAGTTTCGCCTTTGCCTGCTCCTGAATCTCCTTTGGCGACAGATTTCCGTCGAAGTCTGGCACGCCAATCTCCGTAGCGCGATCCTTCTCAATATCAATGATATACTCTACAAGATCTCCTACCTCGATGCTATCCTTCGAGAAACGCGCACTAATGGTAGGCACCTCAGCCATAGCAACACCCGACAGGAGCATCGCCAACACTATTAGCAGCAAAGTAAATCTATTTGATGAATAGTTCATCGTCTCTTGAACATCTTTATAAGTTCCACCACAAAATCGTCATCTGTAGCCACCTCGGCAACATCGACTCTATTATGGCTCAACATCTTTAACATTGCCGAATTGCGCTCCTCGAAGCTTTGCTGCCAATACTCTCGCACACGACGCGACGATGTATCGACCCACTCTCTGGCTCCAGTCTCGGCATCCTCCATCTCGATAACGCCTACATTTGGCAACTCCTTATCGCGCTTGTCGAAGATATTTATCGCCATAAGGTCGTGCTTCGATGATGCAATCTTAAGAGCATCCTCGAACTTTGGCATATCATCAACCGAGTTGACAAAATCCGACAAAAGGAATGACGTGGTGCGCTTCTTATTCACGCCCACCAAGTAGCGCAACGCTTCAGATATATTCGTACTACGACCCGTTGGCTGGAAGCTCACAAGCTCTCGGATAATCATAAGGATATGGCTACGACCCTTCTTTGGCGGAATAAACTTCTCGATGTGGTCCGAAAAGAGGATACAGCCCACCTTATCATTATTCTTCGATGCCGAGAATGCCAACGTGGCAGCAACCTCGGTAATAAGATTCTTCTTGGTTATACTCTCCGAGCCAAACATTCGCGAGGGCGAGACATCGACAATAAGCATCATCGTAAGCTCTCTCTCCTCCTCATAGACCTTGACATGCGCACGATGTGAGCGAGCTGTAACATTCCAGTCTATATCGCGCACATCATCACCCGCACGATACTCCCTAACCTCAGCAAACGACATACCGCGACCACGAAAGGCAGTATGATACTTGCCGGCGAAGATCTCGTCGGAAAGACCTCGTGTCTTAATCTCTATTCGGCGTACACGCTTGAGTATATCCTCGTCGTGGCTCTGCATTATGGTACTATAACATTGTTAAGAATCTCGGTAATAAGCTGCTCTGTAGTAACATTCTCAGCCTCTGCCTCGTATGTAAGACCTATACGGTGGCGCAAGACATCATGACACACAGCGCGCACATCCTCAGGAATTACATAGCCACGACGCTGAATAAAGGCATAGGCACGTGCAGCCTTTGCCAAAGCGATACTTGCACGTGGCGAGCCACCATAGGCAATAAATGGCTGAATATGCTGCAAACGATACTCCGAAGGCTCACGCGTAGCGAAGATAATGTCGATGATGTATCGCTCGATCTTCTCGTCCATATATACCTTATTCACAACCTCTCTTGCTCGCATAATATCCTCTGGCGAGATAACCTTCTCGACCTGTGGCATACCTGCACCCGAAAGGTTCATACGGATAATATCCAACTCCTCAGCACGCTTAGGGTAAGAGATCTTTGCCTTAAGCATAAAACGATCCACCTGCGCCTCTGGAAGTGGGTAGGTACCCTCCTGCTCCAATGGGTTCTGCGTAGCAAGCACAAGGAATGGCTTTGGAAGTGGATATGTTGTATCGCCAATTGTTACCTGCTTCTCCTGCATAGCCTCCAAGAGTGCCGACTGCACCTTTGCTGGCGAACGGTTGATCTCATCAGCAAGGATGAAGTTAGCGAAGATAGGACCCTGCTTTACGGTAAACTCCTCGTTACGCTGCGAGTAGATAAGCGTACCGATAAGGTCGGCAGGCAAAAGGTCTGGAGTAAACTGTATGCGGGCAAACTTAGCATCTACAGCCTTCGACAAGGTTGTGATAGCCAAGGTCTTTGCAAGACCTGGAACACCCTCCAACAAAATATGTCCATCCGACAAGAGTCCAATAAGCAAGGTATCGATAAGGTGCTGCTGACCCACAATAACGCGAGATATCTCCTTGCGGAGGGTATCCACGAAGATCGACTCCTCCTGAATATGAGCATTAAGCTCCTTAATGTTTACTACTTCGTTCATATATGTTAGTCTTTTTATTGATTCTTTTGTTCGTTATCTCTTAACGCCTATAATTTGATATATATTGCAAAGTTACACATTTATTTGTAAGATTCAACACTACATATCACCCTCATAGAGCCTTGTACCAACTACGGGGCGAGCCATCACTGTTGCAATAGCAACGTCTCTCTCAGAGTCGCTGCGCGTTATCCCCTTTTGCGATATGCTCTTACCCGTAATATCGGCAAGAGCCACAGCAAGAGCAATATCGTGCTTACTATCACCCCAATCGGCGTATGGCATAGGATAATACTCTTCGTAAACACCTGAGATATTGCTCGACGAGGTGAGGTCTATATCTGGTGTTATACCCTCACCCCAGTCGCCAAAGCCCTTGGCATTAAAGCACATAAATGTTATTGGAGCATACTCCAACTCCCTGCCATTGATATTTTTGTATGAAACATCCATTCCGCAGTTCTTACCCTCGGTAGTTGCACCAATAAGCCTTACTGGGAAGTCCATACCTCGAAGACCCGTAACAACTAACTCCGAAGCCGAGGCTGTATAATCGGAGCATATAACCGTTACACGCTCAAGATTTAGCAACTGACCCGCATTCTCCAACTTAAACTCGCTACGCTTCGACGACACCACATTTCTCTTATTACGCTCGATGGTGCATAGGGTCTCTCCCTCGTAGCTACTTGGCACAATGGCCGAGCAGAGCAACTGCGCCGAGGTCAATGCGCCACCACCATTGCATCTAAGGTCGAGGATAAGCTCACCTACACCCTCCGACACAAAATATCTCAACACCTCGGTCAAATCATCGTTATACGCACTATCAAAGCCTAAATATGATAGATAGCCTATCCTCTTATCGTAGCCCTCAACATCGATAACATCGTAGTAGGCAATAGGAGTCTCATGGTATGTTGTGCGCAAAAGCAACGCATTATACTCCATACCATCATCGGGACGTCGATGTAGCGTAAGGTCGAGCTTGACCATAGCATTATACTGTATATTGTTGAAGTAGGCAGCATAGTTGGATGTGTCGATAAAACTGCCATTTATCTTGGTTATAATATCGCCACGCTTGATACCCGCCCTATCGGCTGGAGAATCTGGATATACCGACTCTACAACAAAGCCATATCGATTATCGCCGACGATAAGTATCGTGTAGTGCAACAATATACCAAAACCCGAGAGTTCGGCACGTGTTCCCGTAACATCGCGGATATAGGAGTAGTAGCTACGCTGACCCTTGCTATTATATGAGCCATCATCCTCGTTGGTTGTGAGCTTCGAGAGGACATGGTTGAGATACTTCTCCCATGGAAGATGTCGATTAAACAAGGTGTGCTTCTCCTTTACCTCATCCAACCAATAGTACTCTTGCTCTAAGCGCTGATCTATATATGAGATAATGACATCTTCGGTGATTGGTCTACCACCATCATCTATCCCCGAAGGTTGCGCACACGACACGCACAACATCAGCATAAACAATATTAATACTCTCATAATTTGTTATTTGCGGTATAATATTTACAAACTTCTGTTATGCCACACTGCTCACACTTAGGCTTACGCGCTAAACATACATAGCGACCATGCAGTATCAACCAATGGTGCGCTATAGGCAACAACTCCTTAGGAAAACCATTCTCCAACTGGCGCTCCGTAGCAAGCGGTGTCTTAGCATTGCGCGAAAGACCTATGCGGGCAGCCACACGGAAGACGTGGGTATCCACGGGCATAACCTCCCTACCCCATAACACCGCACCAACGACATTCGCTGTCTTGCGCCCTACACCCTGCAACGACTGCAAATCGTCTGGGTCGCTTGGCACCTCGCCACCAAAGCGTTCAACAATCTGGCGCGAAAGAGCGCTAAGGTGCTTAGCCTTATTGTTAGGATAGGATATACTCTTAATATAGTCGTATATCTCCTCCACTGTAGCCTTAGACATAGCATCAGCATTGGGGTATGCCTCAAATAGTGCTGGCGTAGTAAGGTTAACCCTCTTATCGGTACACTGTGCCGATAGCACCACCGCCACAAGCAACTCAAAAGGATTTCTAAAATTGAGTTCGCTCTCTGCCGTAGGCATAGCCTTGGAGAAGTACTCCACGACACGACTATATCGCTCCTTTGTTGTCATTATTTTCGGTTTTTATGCCACATACGCCAACAAATCTTCTTCACAAAGAGTCCGTATGAGGCGATATTTTTACGAAGTGGGCGATGCTCCCTAACATCTCTCCACCAACGCCTGATATAACGCAGTGGCGAGCCATTGTAGGATAGCACCCACAGCGCTGTATTATGCTTATTTAGTCGTAGCTCGTCACCCAACACACCATTGTTATAGCGCTCATCAAACCAGATGCTTATATCGGCTAACGAGTCTACAAAGGCTATCTTCTTTAGATAGTCGGGGTTGTGGCTGACGCTATATTTCAATACTCTATGCACCGCCATAGGGCAATCGATAGCCATACATCTGCTACGTGCACCAAACCACAACCACATAGGTAGATCATCGGTCAACCACTCTGGATGCTCCGATGGACAAATCTCGGCATAGTACTGCTCCACAAGCTCTCTACGCGCCACAACGGTACAATTCTCCGCGGGATTGCGCCTAAGCATACTCGCAAAGTCGGTATAACACTCCGCCTCTGGATATATCGTGGTGTTGCCCTCCTCGTCAATACGCTCCGAGCGGGTATAGCACATACCGACATCGGGATTTGCCTCCAACAACTCTACCTGCATCTGCAACTTCTTGCGGTGCGTGAAGTAGTCGTCGCCATCGAGTAGCGCAATATAGCGACCACGAGCAGCCATAATAGTACGGCGGTAGTTCTCTCTCCAACCAACGTTACTCTCTGTGGTTACAATGCATATACACTCGGGGTACATACGCTCATAGTCACGCACTATATTGAGTGTGCGGTCGGTGCTACAATCCTCGCCCACAACAATCTCCACACGGAAATCAGTCTGCTGGCGCAAGACACTCTCAATAGCTGTCGCTATGTATCGCTCATGGTTGTAAGTGGTCATTACCACCGATAGCATCACCGCATCCATACTCTACAACTTAGATAGTTTCGCAAACTTAGCAAGCAATGTTTTTGAGCCATAGCTATCGAAGACAACGACGACCTTGTGATCGGTTGTCAAAGGCTCAATACGCTCCACGGTACCGGCGCCAAACTTTGGATGCGCCACGCGCTCGCCAACGCTATATTCACATACACCCGCACCCTGCGCTCCTCCATCTGTTGGTCGCACACCCACCGAGCGCATACCGCTACGCTCAGGATCCAAAGGTCGCGGTGTCGAGATAATATCTGGGCGTGGGCGCTGTGGTGTATCGCTGTGCGATGCTCCGCGTGGTGCGCCATAGCGACTCTTTAACGACTCGAACTTAGGACGCGACTCATCCATAGCTCTCTCCCAGCGGTTGCGACCCGAAAGCTCCTCGATATCGAAGTTAGCATCCAACCATTTTGAGTCTATCTCCTTAAGGAAGCGACTTGGCGAAGCACTCTCGGTCTTACCCCACACACGACGCAACTCTGAGAAGGACAACATTGCCGCCTTCTTAGCACGTGTGATAGCTACATACATCAAGCGACGCTCCTCCTCCAACTCCTGCATCGACTCCACGGAACGTGACGATGGGAAGAGTCCCTCCTCCATACCCACGATGTAGATATAGTCGTACTCCAAGCCCTTTGCCGAATGTACGGTCATAAGGGTTACCCTATTGCCATCATCCTCCGAATCCTGGTCGGTCTGCAACATAATATTTTGCATCCACTCATCAATAGTCGGTGTCTCATTCTCCTCTCTAAGACCCTCAGTCATCTCCCTATCGCACTCATCCTCATAAGAACTCATCATAGCGAGTAACTGATCAAGGTAATCTTTTGCGGTGTCGTTCTCAGGCTTCTTCTCCTTCTCCAATTCGTGAAGTATGCCCGAACGCGCAATAACCTCCTTAGCAAAGTCGCAAACACCCATTTCAACACGCATCAGCGAGAGTTCATTTATCATCTTCACAAAGTCGGCAACCTTGCGCACAACAACCTTCTCGACCTGACCCAAAACATCAGCTCCACGTACCAACTCATCCACAGCGTGCCACATCGAGGTATTCTTCTGGCGCGCAATCTCGGCGATGCGCTGAACAGTAGTATCGCCAATACCACGTGCTGGGTAGTTTATTATTCGCTTGAACGACTCGTCATCGTTAGGGTTTAGAATCACACTAAGGTAGGCTATAAGGTTGCGCACATCCTTATGCTCCAACAGCGACATACCCTTATATACGCGATACGGAATACCGCGTCTTGATAGTGCTGCCTCGAACATACCGTGCTGCTTATTGGTACGGTAGAGGATAGCGAAGTCGCGCCATTCGGCACCATCTCTCGCCCTATCCTTAATATCCATCGCCACCTCAACAGCCTCATAGCTATCTTCAACAACTCGTACCAAGCGTATCTTCTCGCCCACCTCGGCTGCCGAGAAGCACTTCTTCTCCAAGCGACGTGAGTTATGTGCGATAAGCGAGTTGGCAGCCTCGACAATAGTCTGCGTAGAGCGGTAGTTCTGCTCCAATTTGTAGACCTTGGCATCGGGATAATCACGCTGGAAGGAGAGGATATTCTCAATCTTAGCACCACGAAAGGCGTAGATACTCTGCGCATCATCACCTACAACCGAGACGTTAGAGTGCTTCAATGCCAAGCGACGCACGATGATATACTGCGCCATATTGGTATCCTGATACTCATCCACAAGGATATACTTGAACTGATTTTGATACTGTTCCAACACATCTGGTGCATCCCTAAGCAGAATATTGGTCTGCAAAAGCAAATCGTCGAAGTCCATAGCACCATTGCGCTTACAGCGAATACAATACTCGGCATATATATCTGCAATATCGGGCATCTTAGCCTCTCTATCCTCGCCCACAAGCACAGCATTTGCACGATATGCCGCAGGGGTTACAAGGCAGTTCTTAGCCATAGAGATACGCGCCGCGACATTCTGAGGTTTGTAGCGCTCCTCCGAGAGGTTCATCTCCTTGATAATGGTCTTAACAAGGTTTTTAACATCCGAAGGCTCATATATTGTATAACTTTCAGGGTAGCCCAATCTTGCCGCATTCTCCCTAAGGATGCGGGCAAACACCGAGTGGAAGGTGCCCATACGGATATAGCGCGCCTGTGGTCCTACTAACTTCTCAATACGCTCACGCATCTCGCGTGCCGCCTTATTGGTAAAGGTTAGGGCGAGTATCGACGATGGGGAGACTCCCTGCGCCAACATCCACGCGATACGTGTGGTTAGAACACGAGTCTTTCCCGAGCCTGCACCCGCGATGATAAGCGACGCTCCGTTGTAGTTTACCACAGCCTCGCGCTGTGAGGGGCTTAGACCCTCAAGTATCTCTTCATTTATCATTGTCATACTTTATATTCCGTAAATTAAAACACCCGCAACTGCCGATGCTATAATCAGCAATATAGGGTTTACCTTCTTCACCGAGGCGAGCAACGTCGCGATAAATATCGCCCAGCTCCAGCCATCGATGAAACTACGACCATCCGCCGAGTGCGGGAAAATAAGAAGCAGCGCCGCCGAGGCTATCATGCCTACAACCACTGGGCGCATACCCATAACCACGCCTTGCACATAGCGGTTGTCGCGTAAGCGCAAGAAGAAGCGCGTAATAAGCATCATTATCGTAAGCGCTGGCAGACATACCGCCACCGTAGCTACCACAGAGCCTAAAACACCCGCAACCTCGTAGCCGATATATGTTGCAGAGTTTATCGCAATCGGACCCGGTGTCATCTGCGAGATAGCCACTATATCCGAAAACGCGCCATTTGTAAGCCAGCCGTTGCGCACCACAACCTCACTATGTATCAACGAGAGCATAGCATAGCCACCACCAAAGCCGAAGAAGCCTATCTTCAGGTAGCTTAGAAAGAGTTGGAACAACACGCCCATCATAGATGAATCTCCTTTCCGCGCTTAGCCACCCATAGCGCACCGCCTATAGCCCCCACTATAAGCAACCACACGGGCGAAAATCCGAAGTGCCACACCACCAATGCTGTAGCTGCCGCCACCGCCATAAGCGTCCAATGAAGTCCCTTAGCAAGACCCACAATCGGAGCAACAATAAGTGCCACAACAGCGGGGCGCATACCCCTAAAAGCGGCATCGACCCAGCGATTATCACGCATCGTGTGGAAGAACATCGCCACAGCGAGTATAATCACAAACGAGGGTATCACAACACCCATTATCGCTGCCAAAGCCCCCTTATAGCCCCTACACTTATACCCCACAAAGACCGCCGTATTCAGAGATATAGGCCCTGGGGCAGCCTGAGCTATGGTGAGCAATTCCACAAACTCTGTTTCGCTAAGCCACTTGCGACGGTTAACAACCTCGTACTGAATAATCGGAATCATAGCATAACCACCACCAAAGGTGAAGGCTCCAATCTTTAGAAACGATTTCAATATCTCAATTAACTCGCGCATAGGTATTTGCGTTATCTCTTAAAGCGATAGTATGTACCAAACGGTATCTGCTTGTGGCTTCTATCCTCGAAGTATAGCTCTCCCATCTGCTCAGCCTTAGGCGCACCAAATGCCTGATGCACCGCTGTACGTGCCAACATCGACGACAAGCCCATAGAGTAGAGGTTAAAGACAAGAAAGGCATCGCTCTTCTCAAGAAGCTTTGCACAACACTCCAACATATTGCAGATGTCATCCTCCAACACCCACTTCTCGCCATTAGCACCACGACCATAGGCTGGTGGGTCGAGGATTATACCGTGATACTTATTGCCTCGGCGCACCTCGCGCTCCACAAATTTTGTGGCATCCTCAACAATCCAGCGCACACCATCCATGCCCGACTGCTCCATATTCTCACGCGACCAGGTAACAACCTGCTTTACAGAGTCGACGTGAGTAACATCTGCCCCTGCAGCACGTGCCGCCAATGTAGCACCACCAGTATAGGCAAAAAGATTTAAGACCTTTGGGCGCTCTATTCCCTTAGCCTTCAACTCCTCGATAGTGTCGTAGATAAACTCCCAGTTTGCCGACTGCTCAGGGAAGATACCCACGTGCTTAAACGATGTTAGCGCAAGACGCATATTTAGGTGCATTGACTTATAGTCGAAGCGCACCGTCCAGCGCGACGGCATCTGTGGCTTAAGCTTCCACTCGCCACGCTCCTCGGATTTGCTATCACGCAAGAATGAGGCATCTGCCTTCAGCCACTCCGACTCCTTAAGGCTCTTACGCCATATAGCCTGTGGCTCGGGACGACGTACTACATAACCTCCGAAACGCTCCAACTTCTCGCCTTCGCCAGTATCAAGAAGCTCGTAATCGGGAATATTTGGTGTTAATTGCTTAATCATTTTCTATTGTAATTCTCTTGTTCTGAACAATCTATTAGCGACATTCGGCACTTTGCGCAGTCAAAATCTAAGCGGTAACGATGGCGACCATGCTCGATGTAGAGTCTATCGCGAAGTTTGCTCCCCTTTTTTAGGCACTCGCCAATCTCGCGACGTATACAGTAGCTCGACTCCATAACTCTCTCGCCACGTGTCGTAGCCCAACTATCCAAGCCCTCGACAATATGCTCCACGCCATGCTTTTTGTAGAACTGACGCGAGAGCGAGTTTACAACATTATGTTGTGCCGATAGGCGATGCTCAGGGTATCGCGCCTCACCACTATCGCTGCGTATATCGTGCGGTATGGTCATCTCAGCACGCGCCGAAGCCAACAGAGCGAGGGTCTCACGGCGTAACTCTGCAAGGAGCTTGGCTGTGGCAAACCACTCGGCACCCTCGACCACAACATTCTGGATGTGGAAGATGCTATCGCCACTCTTTGTCATCTGCTCCACAGCCACCGCACGCATCTTATCCTCGCTCTTCGCTCTTTCGAGTTCAACATCGCGCATAACCTCCACGCCATTGCCCTCAACATCGGTAAAGCGGACAGAGATACGGTGCGCCGAGATAGTCAAGACACAATCAGCACCTATGGTACGACGAATTTTGCCACGCTCAACGCTCTGCGTAAACTTATGGTCGTAGTTGCGATATACCTCCATACCCGCCTTGATGCCGTCGATACGGTTAGGCTCCACAACATTACCCTCGACACGATTTACATTTGTGCCTATGATACCGTCGCCTGCGATAAAGCAGAGACCATCGCCCGCACTTATCAGCATACGACTCACAAGCTTGAAATCCTTGCGACCTACCATAGCAACACTACCCACATACTCACCCACAGCCTTAGGGGTGTTGAACGATACCACGCCTGCGCGCTTGCCAGAGTACATATATTCGCCACCATCGCGGGTAAAGCTCTTCTTTGGGTCGGGCGTAAACTCCACCTCCGACTCGCCCACCGAGAGACGGACACAATCGGGGCGTGTGGCAAGGGCCTCATCTATTTTTTTGCGGTAGTAGCTAACCACATTTTTAATGTAGTTGTCATCTTTGAGGCGACCCTCTATCTTGAAGGACATAACGCCTGCATCTATAAGCTCGCCGATACGCTCCGAGAGGTCGAAATCCTTTACCGAAAGCAGATGTTTTCCCTTGATAAGTTTCTCGCCACGCTCCGTAACGAGGTCGTAGGTTAGACGACACGGCTGCGAGCACTCGCCACGGTTTCCCGAACGCGAGGACTGCGAACGCGAGAGGTAGCAACGACCGCTATGACCCACGCATATAGCACCGTGGATAAAGCACTCCAAATCTACGGTCGTAGCCTGGCGAATACGCTTTATCTCCTCCAACGATAGCGCGCGCTCCAGGATTACTCTCGTAAAGCCACTATCCTCCAAGAATTTCGCACCCTCAGGTGTCATATTGCAGACCTGCGTCGAGGCGTGAAGCTCCACTGGTAGCCCCATCTCACGATACGCCATATCCTGCACAATAAGGGCATCTACACCAACGGCGATAAGTTCGCGCGCAAGCTTCTCGGCACGCTCCAACTCACCCTCATAGAGGATGGTGTTCAGTGTGACGTAGACCCTCACACCGAAGAGGTGGGCATAGTCCACCACGCGGGCAATATCCTCGGTGGTATTTGTAGCAGCGCGCCTTGCTCCAAAGCCCTCAGCTCCAATGTATAGAGCATCGGCACCACAGTCTATTGCTGCTATAGCAGCACTATAGTCGCGCGCAGGGCAAAGAAGCTCGATATATCTCTTTTTAGCGATCATCATCCATATAAGTATATAATCGCACAAAGGTAGTAAAAAGTTGTGAGAAAAACGATATGCGTTAACGGAAAATGGACAATGGATTTTTAACAAATGTTCATAGGAATAATAAAACAAATTGAGGAGTGCGAAATAATATGATTATCTACTTCGATTTGTTCTTTTATTATATAGAGATACCCCGCGATCTTGATCACTACCTAAACTCATTAACAATATCTATAAACGCACCAAGAACCTCATATGCTACAAAAAAGTGACCCGTGCTACGGTGATATAGCACGGGTATAGAGTATAAAGTTAGAAATTATACCTTACTCAAAATTGTATCCAATAATTGCATTAGCATACGAACTCCAATATGGCGCAGATTTATATGTATTTACCGACTCTGTTGGTACATAAATCTGAAGGTTGGTAGCTGTATTGTTGAACATATATGAATTACCTGTAGGCGGCGTTGTAGCCTTACAATATACACTCTTTAAACTACTGCAATATGCAAAAGCCCAATCTCCAATTGTAGATACACTATCTGGAATGGTTACACTTGTCAGACCACTGCAATACTCAAATGCATAATTTCCAATTGCAGTTACACCATTTGGAAGAGTATATTCTGAAATTCCTGCTGGGGCAAATGCATTCAGAACGCCATCAATGATTAAGCATCGAGAATCTTCTGATGCAAACTTCCCATTAAATTCTGCTAAACTAGCACAACCACAGAATGCACCCAATTTAATTGTAGTTACGCTATTTGGAATAGTCATACTTGTTAGACTGCTACAACTAGCAAATGCAGAATATCCGATTATAGTTAGACCGTCTGGTATGGATACACTTGTTAGGCTACTGCAATTATAGAACGTATGACTACCAATTGTCGTTACACGATTTGGGATATTAACACTTGTTAGGCTACTGCAATTATAGAATGCATGAGTACCAATTGTCGTTACACGATCAGGAAGAGTCACGCTTATTAGATTACGGCAATCATAGAACACATCATTTCCAATTGAAGTTACACTATAAGGAATAGTGTATTTTGTAAGTCCTGCTGGAGCAAATGAATTAAGAGCGCCATCAATAATTAAGCACCGAGAATCTTCTGATGCGAACTTTCCAGTAAACGCTGCTAAACTACTACAACCACGAAATGCACCCAATCCAATTGTAGTTACACTTTTAGGAATCTTTACACTGGTTAGACTACTACATCCTTCAAATGCGGAACCACCAATTGTAGTTACGCTATCTGGGAGAGTTATACTTGTCATACTGCTGCAATTGTAAAATGCTCCATCTCCGATTGTCGTTACACTATTTGGAATCGTTACATTTGTCAGACTACTGCAATCTCCAAAAGCAGAATCATCTATTGCAGTTACACCATATCCAATCGTTACACTTTGCAGGTTGCTACAGCCTTCAAATGCCCAATATCCAATTGTAGTTACACTTCTTGGAATAGTGATACTTGTTAAATCATAGCACCAAATAAACGCACATTCTCCAATGGTTGTTACCTTGCCATCAAATGTAATAATCCAGCAATCATTCTCTATGTCGTAAGTATTTGATAAAATTTTCGTTCCAAAGGCATCTATATCATAAGGATGTGTTGGCTCTGTCGTACTTCCATTGGTGTACCATATCTCATTAGTGTAATAAGTAGGATCAGATACTGCGATTGCACTTTGTACAAACGATACTGTCTGCAAAGTTTTACCAAAGGCATTAACCAACTTAACATTTGCCGAGCGCTCCTCAAGATCCTCATTTACTGCAACAATAAATGTAATGCTATCTATATGAGTTTTTGCTCGAGTATCCGCAACACTCAACCACGACTGTGCTGCATATGGAATAACAACACTGTAATCTATGTTAGTAGTAACAGTAACCTCAACCTCACCACCTTCTGCATCGATAACACAGACACCATCGACATCCGTAATAAAGATGTCGTTAATGATTTGATCATCTGAATGATTCTTGCACCCCACTGCAAGCACCATAAAAAATGCAAATAGCAAGAACAACTTTTTCATTGTATATTGAGTTTTTTATCATTTGTTAATTAACAGACAAAATTAAGCAAAATTTTCCAAACGGCACTATATGGTCATGTAAAATGTTGGGACAAATAGGCATATACAATATTTTTTGCTCCCACAAGGAACATTGTTTGCAATAATGTTGTATATTTGTAGTCTGAAACAAAATCAATACATGATATATGCTTACACTAAAGCAATTACGAGAGAACAAGGCTGAGGCTGTACGCCGCCTACAGAAAAAGGGCGTGGATGCAGAGCCTATTATCGCACGCATCGAGGAGCTCGACGATAAGCGCAAGGCGCTACAGAATGAGTTGGATAACTGCCTTGCAGAGCAGAATCAGGCTGCAAAGCAGATTGGTATGCTTATGGGCAAGGGCCTCAAGGATGAGGCCGAGGCTAAGAAGCAGGAGGTAGCTGCATTGAAGAACCGCTCTAACGAGCTTAAGGAGGAGTCAGATCGTGTAGCTGAGGAGTTGCAAAACGAGATTGTAAAGCTCCCTAACTTCCCTGCTGACATCGTACCTGAGGGTCGCACCGCAGAGGATAATGTTGTGGTGAAGCTCGTGGAGAACTACACCGAGATTCCTGGTGAGGCACTACCTCATTGGGAGCTTGCCAAGAAGTACGACATCATCGACTTCGACCTTGGTGTGAAGCTCACAGGTGCTGGTTTCCCTGTATACAAGGGTAAGGGTGCACGCCTACAGCGTGCCTTGATTAACTACTTCCTTGACTGCAACACTAAGGCTAGTTATCAGGAGGTTGAGCCTCCAATTATGGTAAACGAGGCTTCGGGCTTCGGTACTGGTCAGTTGCCAGATAAGGAGGGTCAGATGTACCACGCTACAGCAGATGGCTTCTACCTTGTGCCTACGGCTGAGGTGCCTGTAACAAATATCTTCCGCGATGTTATCCTCGAGCAGAACGAGTTGCCTGTAAAGATGACAGCATACACACCATGTTTCCGTCGCGAGGCTGGCTCTTATGGTAAGGATGTTCGTGGTCTTAACCGTTTGCACCAATTCGACAAGGTGGAGATCGTGCAGGTATCGCACCCAGAGAAATCATACGAGGCTCTTGATGCTATGGTAGCACACGTAGAGAGCATCGTGGCATCACTCGGCTTGCCATACCGTATTTTGAGACTTTGCGGTGGCGATATGTCATTCACATCTGCACTTACATACGACTTCGAGGTATACTCTGAGGCACAGAAGCGCTGGTTGGAGGTATCGTCGGTATCGAACTTCGAGTCTTTCCAGGCAAACCGTCTAAAGTTGCGCTATCGTGATGATAACCGAAAAACGCAACTCGCACACACATTGAATGGCTCGTCTCTTGCATTGCCACGTATTGTAGCGGCACTACTCGAGAACAACCAGACAGAGGATGGTATACGCATCCCAGAGGTGTTGGTTCCTTACACAGGTTTTGATTTTATTGGAAAGTAATCGAAATTCGTTATAAAATTGATAGTTGCAGTGCAAATTTTTAGTAATTAAATAGCATCACTGAAAATAATTTGTATATTTGCGACTGAAAAGTGTGAAACACTCATTAAACTTAAAGTAATATGGCTTACAAAATTTCAGATTCTTGCGTTGCATGTGGTACATGTATCGACGAGTGCCCAGTTGAGGCAATTTCAGCAGGTGACATCTATGTAATCGACCCAAGCAAGTGTATCGACTGCGGTACTTGCGCTGGTGTTTGTCCATCAGAGGCTATCGCTCCTGAGGCATAATCCATTACATTCAACAAAGAACGAGGCTATCCGCAAGGATGGTCTCGTTTGTTTTATGTAGTAACCAAAAGACTCTCACCTACCAATCTGCACGACCTAATTTCTTGGGAGAAGGGCGTAACTAACTTTTATTAGGGCTACAACACTATTTCTTGTCAGAAGGGGTTAGGCTTGGCCTCGATAAAGAGAAAGAGCGGATGGGCTGTACTTGGCGTACTGCCCATTCGCTCTTTGGATTGAGAGGTCGAGAATGACCCCTTATCACAAGAAATTACTCGAAATAAGTCTCCTGTGAACCACTATGTCGTCCATCAATATAGATATCAACTTTGTACGTTCCCTTCTCGAAGTGAGAGCCATCGTAGAAGATACTTACTGGAACAGACTGGTTTTCGTAGTCTACTTTACGGACTGCAGATGCCACCATCTCCTCGCCCTCAAAGTTGAAGAGAATCATATCCTCTGGTGAGAGGACGTAGCCATCAGGCGCTGTAATACAGATATATATACTCTTTTCGCCTGGCTCGGCAAGCTCGTTGGCAGTAAGCTCGAGGTCGACACGAAGACGTGCTGCCTGCTTGATGCGACGCACCTCCTTAGAGTTATTGTTGAGGGCAACGATACGGATGCCGCTGGCACGGATAACAGAGCCAATACGCACCTTGGTACCAAGCTCGTCGGCACGCTCCTCAGCCACATCGGCACGTAGCTGTGCTGTGGTGATCTCCTTCTTATACGCCACATTCTGAGCCTGTAGGTTGCTGTTGATGGTGTTGAGCGAATCGATCTGGCGTAGGTAGCCCTTCATAACACCACGTAGCGTTTCCACCTCTCGCTTGTACTTAGCAAGTTGGTTATAGTTGTAAGTCTTCTCCTTCTGCAACTGCTCGAGCATAACCACAGCCTCCTGGTACTTAACCATCATTGTATCATTACGATCCTTAAGCTCCTTAAGCTCGGTTACAAGGCTCTCAGCATCGCGTTGAAGCATAGCATTCTGCTCCTCGAAGAGCTGGCGCGCCGACTCCACGATAGCATAATCCTCCTTGATACTACTATACTTAACAACATAACTAATGCTGAAATATGCAGCAGGAACGAGCAGTATCACAGCAAAGAGGAGCATCGTTTTAAGACCCTTGATAGAGCGTGTATTGCGCTCAATCTCATCCTCGAGGTCGTCGATATGTGCGCTATCAGCATAACTAATGTCCTCACTCTGAGGTGCTGGCTCAATATTTACCACAGGCTTTGCCTCAACATCCTCAGTTGTGGTATGCGCATCGTTAAGGGTGCGCTGGACATTGCGCTCGGCGATAATATCGTTTAGAGTCTTTGGGGCATTATCCACGCTCTGCTCCACCACTGGTGTCTGCTGAGTAGAGGTCTCGCCCGCCACTGGTGTACCACATATCGGACACGCCTTAGACTTGCTCGATACAGGATTGCCACACTTTTCACATCTTATAAGTGCCATAGTTTCTATCTTTTATTTACAATATAACGGTTTAATACTCTCTTTATGATATGTCGGAGAAGTCGATACGCTCCTTTTTGCGATAGCGGTCACGCAACTCCCTAAGCATCGAATTTTCGGGCTTCACAAGTTCTGGGTCAGAGGCGAGTATCGTAAGTGCCTCGTTGCGCGTAAGCTCCATAATCTGGGTATCGGTAGCGAGGTTTGCGATGTTGAGCTGAAATGCCTCGCCACTCTGCTGTGTGCCATGTATGTCGCCTGCACCACGCAGCTTAAGGTCGAGCTCCGATAGTTCGAAACCATCGTTAGTAGCACACATAGCATCCAACCTCGCACGGCCATCCTTCGAGAGCTTCTCGCCCGACATTAAGATACAATATGACTGCTCAGCACCGCGACCCACACGACCACGCAACTGGTGGAGCTGCGAGAGACCAAAGCGCTCCGAAGACTCGATAACCATAACCGTAGCATTCGGAACATCGACACCGACTTCAATAACCGACGTGGCGATAAGAATATCCGCTTCACCACTCTTGAACTGCGCCATGGCAGCATCCTTCTCCTCGGGCTTCATCTTGCCATGACAGACCGTAATCCTATACTGAGGCAACGGAAAGTCGCGCGACATAGACTCAAAACCATCATAGAGGTCTTTATAGTCCATCTTCTCGGACTCCTTAATAAGCGGATAGACGATATATACCTGACGCCCCTTGGCTATCTCCTGCCTTAGGAATCCAAACATCCTTAAACGCGCAGAGTCGTAGTAGTGGTAGGTGCGTATAGGCTTACGACCAGGGGGCAGCTCATCAATAACCGAGACCTCCAAATCGCCATATAGTGTCATCGCCAACGTGCGCGGAATAGGCGTAGCAGTCATAACAAGGATATGAGGTGCGCTATGATTCTTAGTCCATAGCTTAGCACGTTGCTCAACACCAAAGCGGTGTTGCTCATCGATAACCACATATCCGAGATTAGAGAATTGCACCCTATCCTCAATAAGAGCATGCGTGCCAACAAGGATATCCACCTCGCCCGAGGCTATACCCTCTAAAGCTTGACGGCGCTCCTTAGCCTTAGACGAACCCGTGAGTATCGCCACACGCACATTAAGTCCCTCAGCAAAACGCGACATAGAGGCGAAGTGCTGACGTGCCAATATCTCCGTAGGCGCCATAATACAGGCTTGAAAGCCATTGTCGACAGCAAGTAGCATCGACATAAAGGCAACCATCGTCTTACCACTACCCACATCGCCCTGCAACAAGCGATTCATCTGCTTACCTGAGACCATATCGGAGCGTATCTCCTTTATCACACGCTGCTGAGCACCCGTAAGGGCAAAGGGTAACTTCTCCTTAAAGAAGGTGTTAAATGCCTCGCCTACACGCGGAAAGAGGAAGCCCCCACCGCGCTGATGACGCGAGTTACGACGAGCTTGTATCGTAAGCTGAACACCAAGCAACTCATCGAACTTTAGGCGATACTGCGCCTGCTTAAGCAACTCGGAAGATTGCGGAAAGTGAATGTTATATATCGCATCCCTGAGCGAGATAAGTCCAAGACGACGACGCATATCATCGCCAATAGCATCTCGAAAGGCTGTAGGACTACTTGCCACCAACTGCCACGCGTTATAAACAATGGTATGCATAGCCTTGACCGAAATCGACTGCGAGAGCTTCTCGGTGGTAGAATAGATACCCTGAAAGCCACTCTCCTCCTTACGCGAGAGCGCCTGCTCCACAGGCTCTATCTCGGGATGCACGATGCTTATGCGCCCCTTAAATATTGATGGTCTGCCAAAGATAATATACTCGCGGTGTAGCTCCACGCGCTTCTCCATCCACTTGATGCCATGAAACCACAACAACTCGGCAGAACCTGTAGGGTCATTGACCTCGACAATCATACGGCGCTTGGCACCCTCGCCCATAAAACTAAGACCGACAACACGACAGCGCAACTGTACAAAGGTACTCTCCATCGTCTCGTCAATCTCGTTAATACGGAAGATACGAGAGCGGTCGATATAACGGTAGGGGAAGCGCATAAGCAGGTCGCCCACAGTGCGTACACCCACCTCACGCTCTAAAAGGCGCGCACGAACTTCGCCAACGCCCCCTACAAACTTTATATCTCGCCCAAGAATATCGGCCATCAACAACCTTGTTACTACATTAAATAACTGTTATCGAGCGTACTGGCGCAATCTTCTCCAAGCGCACCTTGCCACCCAACTCCTCAATCTCAACGATAAAGACAAACTCTTTAACCTTAACGCCATACTCCTTACCGTCAACCACAACCTTAAGGCTCTCCAATGACTCTGCCAAGCCCTCAGCGGTGCCACCAGTCGCCAAAACATCATCGAGGATAGTAACCTCAAACTTATCGCCTACAAGCTTGCCCGCAGCAATATCGCTAACACGATAGTACAACTTATCAAAACCATACTCCTTCTCGATAAGTACCTCCTTAAGGTCGCCTTCAGCAAATGGGAGCTTACCACTCTTACGCACTGGAACAATATTCTCAATATGCTCTGCTTCTGTTATCAATGGCGCTGCAAACAAGAAACCACGCGCCTCTGGAGCGATGATATTTGGCGATGTACAAGCCTCGGCAACTTTAGCTGTGAGCTGCTTGAAAACAGCCTTATTCTGCAAAAATGGAATAATATCAACAAAGACAATACCCTCCTTTGGGAAATCCTTGTAATACTTCAAAACCTCTTTCATACGGTTATTATTATTTACGATATTTATACTCTCCGTTAGTTATATCCTCGATATCAAAGCATTCATACACAATGGTATAGCCACCATAAGCATAGTTGCTCTTGCCATAGGTCTCCTCCTCATAGAGGAAGCCCAAGCGGTTATCCTTCTGCCAAGCCATTGTTGAGTATGCTGAGTTAAGGGTTGTAACCTGCTTTACGCCATCCCAATCCTCGGCAAGCGTCTCAACCTCGAGATAGTCATCCATCGAGGCAAGCTCCTTGTAGTAGATACCCACATTCTTACGGTCAGGACCAAGAGGCAACGACTGCAACAATAGATGCATAGGCTCGCCATCCTTGATGCGCACAACTGGCACTACCAGAACCTCACCATTTGTAGAGTTGTCCTTAGCCTCAACACCACCATTCGTAGCACCTGAGAATACTGCCTTAGACCACGAGCCCTGAGCCGCAACAGCATCGGTAAATGTGAAAATATTGTAGTAGCGACCACCGCTATAGCGAGAGCTTATAAGTAGAGAGCCATCTGGCAACTCCTCAACCTTAGGCTCATCGGCAGTATTGTAAACCGCAGGGGTGTTGATATCACCCAAGATAGTCCAGTTGCCACCAAAGTCATCCGAGTAGAGGACATAGTTCATATGCTTAGCGCTCTTATCGCGCACCAACACAGCGCAATACAAACGATAGTAGCTACCTACCTTAACACTGCGACTCTGGAAGATACGTCCCGAAGCTACGAACATCGAGCGCACAGGACCGTAGTACGAAGTATCGAACTGCGAGTAGATAGACTCCGCAATGTCCTCTGGCTCGCTCCACGTCTTGCCCCCATCCTCGCTATAGAAGCGAGCGATGTTCTGATGATTCTGGCGTGTACCATTCTGGAACGACACATTACCAGCGCAGCTAAGCATCAACACACGATTAGACTCTCTATCTGCTACGATACAAGGGTCACCATAGCCCACGCTCATAAAGTCCGTAGCCTCGGCACCCTTACCATCGATAAGACTCTTAACCTCGGTCCAAGTGTGACCATTGTCGTACGAGAGGCTATAGTGCAAATCGATACGGCCATAGTTGGTAACACCGATATCGGTGCCACTATGACGGTAGTCCGACACTGCGATAAGCGTACCACTCTGAGTTACAGCCAACGCAGGGATACGATATGGGATACTATTTGGATCCTCCAATTTGAAGACCTCATAACGCTCCGCCTTAGGCTGGCTCTTAGGAGCATCACCCTCATCCTTGCTACAAGCACACGCTACGATAGCAAGACCCAAAAGAGCAACAAAAAATCCTCTAAAATGGCTCTTCATAATTTGTCCTATTTACGGTAAGTGTAGTATGCGCCAGCCTGACACGTAGGCATAAGCACAATATCGTTGACGTTCATATGCGCTGGAAGGTTGAGCATCCACTCGATAGCCAAGGCGATGTCATCGCCTTGCAGCGCCTCAACACCGCGATATACACCCTCAGCACGCTCCTTATCGCCATGGAAACGCACCTCAGAGAACTCGGTCTCAACCATACCTGGGCGTACCTCGCCAACCTTAATACCTGCACTTAGCAAATCGGCACGCATCGCCTGAGAGATAGCGTGTACGGCATGCTTAGACGCGCAGTAAACAGCACCATTCTCGTATGGTTCGGTACCTGCGATAGAGCCAATATTGATGATATGACCACCCTGACCTGCTTCGACCATAGCACCGCTGATAATCTTCGTTACATAGAGAAGACCCTTGACGTTGGTATCAATCATAGCATCCCAATCTGCCGAGTCGCCCTTATCGATATGCTCTAAGCCGGCAGCAAGACCAGCGTTGTTAACAAGCACATCTACGCGACCAAGTGGCTTCAAATATTCGATACACTCAGCCTCAGAGCGAACATCAAAGTTCAAAGCGACACATTTTGCTCCCTTAGTCTCAACCTCGCTCTTAAGGGCCTCGAGACGTTCCTTACGACGACCAGTGATGATAATCTCTGTATCGGGATTTGCAAGGCGCAATGCAGTAGCGCGACCAATACCCGAAGTTGCTCCAGTAACAAGTATTCGTTTCATAATGATAAGATGTTCTATTTAGTTAGTATATTTAGTTACACATAAGTACATAATCACGCAAATTTACAAAATTTTACATAGGCAAGCAAATTCTTGCGCCACTTTTTATCAAATCACACAACTCCACAGCTCAATGCTATTTGGAGGGCGTTTTAGCTAAGAAAAAAGTTTGAGCATTAACATTTTTTTATTACCTTTGTTTCGTATTATGCACCTATAAGCAACGCACGAAGTGTTACTGCCCTATGGTCAACGTGTTAGCCATAAAATCAGATAGGTGCAATGGAGATAAAAAGGAGTTGAATATTATAAATATTTAGACTGTGAGCAAAGAGTATAAGCGTTATCTTATAACATCGGCACTACCTTACGCCAATGGACCTGTACACATCGGTCACCTTGCAGGCGTTTATGTGCCATCAGACATCTATACACGTTACCTTCGCTTGAAGGGTCATGACGTAATATCTGTATGCGGTAGCGACGAGCATGGTGTACCTATCACTATCAAGGCTCGTAAGGAGGGTATCACCCCACAGCAGGTTGTAGACCGCTACCACGAGATTATCGAAAAGTCATTCCGCAGACTTGGCATGTCGTTCGATATCTACTCACGAACATCATCGCCAACACACCGCGTAACAGCATCGGAGTTCTTCCGCAAACTATACGACGAGGGCAAGTTTATCGAGCAGACAACAGAGCAGTTCTACGACGAGGAGGCTCAGACATTCCTCGCAGACCGCTATATCATTGGTGAGTGTCCACACTGCCACAACGAGAAGGCGTATGGCGACCAGTGCGAGAAGTGTGGATCAACACTCTCATCTAACGAACTTATCAACCCTCGCAGTGCCGTATCGGGTGCTGTGCCAGTAAAGCGCGAGACAAAGCACTGGTACTTGCCATTGGATAAGTACGAGGGCTTCCTACGCGAGTGGATCTTGGAGGGACACAAGGAGTGGAAGTCAAATGTATATGGTCAGTGCAAGAGCTGGCTCGACCTCGGTCTGCAGCCTCGCGCCGTAAGCCGCGACCTCGACTGGGGTATTCCTGTACCAGTGGAAGGTGCTGACGGCAAGGTGTTGTACGTATGGTTTGACGCCCCTATCGGATATATCTCTGCTACTAAGGACCTTACACCAGACTGGGAGAAGTACTGGAAGAGCGAGGATACCAAGATGGTACACTTGGTCGGTAAGGATAATATCGTATTCCACTGTATCGTATTCCCATCGATGCTTAAGGCTCATGGCGACTACATCCTACCAGAGAATGTGCCTGCAAACGAGTTCCTTAACCTTGAGGGCGATAAGATCTCGACTTCACAGAACTGGGCTGTATGGCTTCACGAGTACCTCGACGAGTTCCCAGGCAAGGAGGATGTACTTCGCTATGTCCTATGCGCAAATGCTCCAGAAACTAAGGATAACGACTTTACATGGAAGGACTTCCAGTCGCGCAATAACTCAGAGCTTGTTGCCGTACTTGGCAACTTCGTAAACCGCGCATTGGTGCTTACAAAGAAGTACTACGATGGTGCAGTGCCTGAGCGTGGTGCATTGACCGAGTACGACGAGACCACTATCGACGAGCTACAGAAGATTAAGGCATCGTTGGAGCGCAACATCGAGCATTATCACTTCCGCGAGGCATTGAAGGATGCTATGGCATACTCACGTATCGGTAATAAGTATCTTGCTGATACTGAGCCTTGGAAGGTTGTTAAGACCGACCCTGAGCGCGTGAAGACAATCCTCAGTATTGCACTTCAGATTACAGCAAACATCGCTATCGCCATCGAGCCATTTATGCCATTCTCGGCAGAGAAGATTTTGAAGATGCTCTCTGTGGAGAAGTTTGGTTGGGAGCAGCTCGGCTCTATGGAGCTTATCGCTGCTGGTCATACCATTGGCGAGGCACAGCTTCTATTCGAGAAGATCGAGGACGACGCTATTCAGGCACAGCTCGACAAGCTTGAGGCTTCACGTCGTGCTAAGCTTGAGGCTGAGGCAGCACAGAATGTTACAGAGCAGAAGGCAGAGGTATCGTTCGACGACTTCCAGAAGATGGATATCCGCGTATCGACAATCCTTGCAGCCGAGAAGGTGGCAAAGACTAAGAAGCTTTTGAAGCTTTCGATTGACACTGGTATCGACAAGCGCACTATCGTTTCGGGTATTGCCGAGTACTACACACCGGAGCAGTTGGTGGGTCGTCAGGTACTTGTTCTTGCGAACCTTGCGCCACGCGAGATTAAGGGTATCGAGTCACGCGGTATGATACTTATGGCGGAGGATGCTCTTGGTCGCTTGGTGCTTGTACAGCCAGAGGATAAGACCATGGCAGGTGCGATGATTGGATAACATAATTTATTGAATGTTAATGGGTTAGATATACATAACCTAAAAATATAACCAACTAAACTTTTTACTTTTACTATGGAAAACATTAAATGGGGAGAGCTTGGTTTTGCGTACTACAAGACCGCTTTCAATGTTCGTTACCACTACGCTAACGGTCAGTGGAGCCAGATGGAGGTAACCGACGACGAGTACATCAAGATGCATATGTCTGCAGCTTGCTTGCACTATGGTTTGGAGATCTTCGAGGGTCTTAAGGCATTCCGCGGTGTTGACGGTAAGGTTCGTCTTTTCCGTCCAGATGAGAACGCAAAGCGCATGATCAACTCAGCAAACCGTCTTTGCTTGCCAGCTCCTACTGTTGAGCAGTTCGTTGAGGGTTGCGTTGAGTGTGTAAAGCGCAATTTGGACTTCGTACCACCATACGAGACTGGCGCATCACTATACTTGCGTCCTACCCTTCTCGGTACTAAGACTTGCTTGGGCGTTCGCGCTGTAGACGAGGCAGATCTTATCATCTTCTGCGCTCCTGTAGGTCCTTACTTCAAGGGCGGTATGTCAGCTATCAAGGCTCTTATTATGCGTGATCAGGACCGCGCTGCTCCACGTGGAACAGGCGACGTAAAGGTTGGCGGTAACTACGCTTCATCAATCTGGTCATTGGAGGAGGCTCACACTAAGGGCTTCTCTAACGTTCTTTACCTTGACGCTGCAACTCACTCTAAGGTTGAGGAGTTCGGTGCTGCAAACTTCTTCGGTATCAAGAACAACACATACGTTACTCCAAAGTCAACATCTATCCTTCCATCTATCACAAACAAGAGCTTGCGCCAGATTGCTGCAGACCTTGGTTTGACAGTTGAGGAGCGTGATATCCCTGTTGAGGAGTTGGCTACATTCGAGGAGGCAGGTGCTTGCGGTACTGCAGCAGTTATCTCTCCTATTGGAGCTTTGTACGATCTTGACAACAACGTAACATACGACTACGGTATGAAGGTTGGCGAGACTTGCAAGAAGATGTACGATCACCTTCAGGGCATTCAGTACGGCCGTGTTGAGGACGTTCACAACTGGAATGTAGAGGTACTATAATTCCTAATAACACATGGTGGCGCCATAATGCCACAAAAGATAACCCCGAATAGCGTTGACTATTCGGGGTTATTCTTTATCTGTTCCACGTGGAACAATCAGTGTTATTATCTGTTATCTGCCAAATTTAATTAGCAAAACATTAATATCCGCAGGCGAAACACCAGGAATGCGAGAGGCTTGACCGATAGTCTCAGGGCGTATGCGAGAGAGTTTCTGGCGCGCCTCAATGGTCAGCGACTGCATTGCATGGTAGTCGAAATTGGGAGGAATCGCGATTTCCTCCAAACGATGCATCTTCTCTGCATAGTATTTTTCGCGCTCGATATAACCACGATATTTGATTTGAATCTCCGCCTGCTCAACAACCTCTTCGCTAAGATTATTGCTCTCGATGAACGATTTTAGTTTAGGAAATTCATTTTTGAGCGAATTTATTGTTACATTACTACGCAAAATGATGTCATAGAGCTTTTTCCCTTGCGAAAGTGGCTCTTCTCCTATCGAAATTAAATAGTTGTCAATTTCGCCTATTTTCACCGCACTCTTACGTAGCATCGAAATAAGCGATTCTACAGCGCTATTTTTTTTGAGCAGATTTTCATATTTCTTATCTGAGACAAGACCTATTTCGTGACCAAGTGGAGTTAGTCGCACATCGGCATTATCTTGTCGAAGAAGGATACGATACTCAGCTCGCGAAGTAAACATACGGTAAGGCTCATCTACACCCTTCGTTACAAGGTCATCAATCAAGACACCGATATATGCCTCATCGCGCTTAAGCACTATACCCTCTTCGCCACGCAACGAACGATGCGCATTGATACCTGCCATTAGACCCTGCGCTGCCGCCTCCTCATAACCCGTAGTACCGTTTACCTGACCAGCAAAGTAGAGACCCTCTACAAGCTTTGTTTCAAGGGTGTGGCTTAACTGAGTTGGTGGGAAGTAGTCGTACTCTATAGCATAGCCAGGACGGTAGACGTGAACATCCTCCAAGCCAGAAATATTGTGCAGCGCCTCAAGCTGCACCTCATAGGGTAGCGATGAAGAGAAGCCATTAAGATAGTACTCATTGGTACTGCGACCCTCTGGTTCCAGGAAGAGCTGATGTTGTTCCTTATCTGCAAAAGTACGAAGCTTATCCTCGATGCTTGGACAGTAGCGAGGACCTATACCCGAGATTGTGCCATTAAAGAGTGGCGAACGCTCGAAACCCGTACGCAAAATATCGTGTACACGCTTCGATGTATAGACCATAAAGCAGGGTAGCTGATGCTTAACAGGCTCAGTATCAGCATCGTATGAGAACTTATATGGCTGAATATCACCCTCTTGCATCTCCAATGCATCGAAGTTAATAGTACGGGCATCAAGGCGAGCTGGAGTACCCGTCTTCATACGTCCCGCTTCGAAGCCCAAAGAGCGCAACTGTGCAGTGATACCATGCGACGCCTGATCGCCAGCACGACCGCCCTCAGCATGGGCATCACCACAGTGCATCATACCATCAAGGAAGGTTCCCGCAGTGAGCACCACCCTACTACACTCTATCTCTACGCCCATTCGCGTTTTAACTCCCTTTACGCGCGTTTTCTCGCCACAGGTATCTACCAATATCTCTGTAACCGAATCTTGCCAGATATATAGGTTAGGCGTGTTTTCAAGCTCTCTACGCCATAGGCGCGAGAACTCCGCCTTATCGCACTGAGCGCGAGGACTCCACATCGCAGCACCCTTAGAGCGATTAAGCATACGGAACTGGATGGTACTTAGATCGGTAATGCGACCCATCTTGCCACCAAGAGCATCTATCTCCCTAACAATCTGACCCTTAGCAACACCACCCACCGCAGGATTACACGACATAGAGGCTATCTTCTCCATGTCGATAGTAATAAGCAGTGTGCGCGAGCCAAGGCGTGCTGCAGCAGATGCTGCCTCACAGCCAGCATGACCAGCGCCCACAACAACTACATCGTAACTAAGCCTCATAGATACTTCTCTCTTAGCAATTTAAGGTATTTATTCTCCATACGTCGCATATTCTTCTCTGCCCAAGGAGTCTTATCCTTATGACCGCATAGGTGTAATGCTCCGTGGACAATAACTCTGCGCATCTCATTGATAGGCAATGCATTATACTGCGGAGCGTTATCCTCAACCGTAGCGACATCGATATATACTTCGCCCGAGACGATATGCTCGCCTACCCTACCCTCACGCTCCTCGAATGTGATGATATCGGTAAAGTAGTCATGACCTATAAAGTCTCGATTCATTTGGCGGTGAAACTCCGAGCCGCAGAATATATAATTAATATCGCCCACCTGATAACCCTCAGCATTGATAACCTCCTCAATCCAACGACGCAAGATAAGACGTTTGGGTGGAAGGTAGTTACAATCTTGGTTGTAGAAGTGTATCATAGCCTTATAACTTCTTAAAAAAATCGGATACATAGAGCGGTTTCTCGGTCTTAGAGTCGTAGATTGCCAAGCGCACAAAAGGCTTGTCGTTGGCATCTATGCCACTACCGATAACACCTATCTTCTGATCCTTCTTCACTACATCTCCCTTCTTTACACATACCGAACTAAGGTTAGTATAGGTTACAAGATACTCGTTGTAACCGAGAAAGATGGTATACTTATTTGTTAGTTTTTTATACTGAATCTCCTGCACAAGACCCTCGTGGATGGTGCGCACAGCATCACCTTTTTTACCCGTAATGGTAGCACCAAAGCCCTGCTGTGAGAGTGTTCCGCCCTCTACTGGGAGGTTCAAACCGCGAGTATTACGCGAGAAGCCTGCACCCACCTTATTGCCCTTAAGCATCTTCTGTAGCTCGGCAACAGCCTTGTCGTATTGCTGCTGCTGCTTGCGTTGCTCGTCAATGGCCGTTTTCTCGCGTTTTGAAAGCTTATTATAGGCTCGTTGCGCCTCTACCCTGCTATCCTCCAAAACGCGCTTCTCACGCTTCAAAACACGGTTTAAGGAGTCAAGTTCATCGACCCTATGTTGTAGTGTCTCACGCTGGGTAGCGATTTTTACAGACTGCTCAGCAATGCTCTCGGCAAGTGCCTTGCGCTGCTCTGTGATATGCTCAATCTCCGCCATACGACGTGCAGCCTCGGTAAGGCTCTTCGAGGCAAAAAGATAGTTCGAGGCGTTATTCTGTGCATAGTTACGATATGCCACACGCGCAGCCTCGGCATATAGTTTGCGGTTATGCTCCAAGACCATCTCCAATGAGTCTACCTCGGCATCGCACATCTTAATCTCGCGCTCCACGCCCTTACGCTCGCCCTCGACCTCCTTGATATAGCCATTGCGCATACGCATCTCCTCCTCGATAGCGGTAACCTGCTTCTTAGCGCTCTTCTTATCCTTCTTAACCCTCTCGACCTCCTCCTTAGCCTTGGCAAGCTCCTTCTTATACTGCTCCGTGCGACGACGTTGCTCCTCTGTCTTCTTATCCTGCGCAACACCCGAGAGTGGGGTAGTGATGAGCAGAAGTAGGGTTAGTATCTTTATAATTTTCGACATTACTTCTTCGATTTTATCTCCTTAATATGTGCATCCATAAGTGCCTTATCGTAGCCACGCTCTACAGCCTTTTGCCAGTAGGTCTCAGCCATAAACTTCTCGTCCAACGCCCACAAGATATCGGCATAGTGAGATAGAAGCGAAGCATCCATCTGCGAGCTTAGCGTTAGCGCCTGACGCATCGCCTTCTTAGCCTCCTCGTTGCGACCCATACGGTGCAAGACCCAAGCATAGGTATCTACATACGAGGCGTTATTAGGCTTTAGTGCCATGGCACGCTCCGCCATAGCTAGCGCCTCATCCAAATCCTTATCCATAAGACTTAGGAAGTAGGCGTAGTTGTTCAATACAAGGGCATTATCCGCATCAAGCGAGAGGGCGCGTCGGTAGTAACGAAAGGCACTCTTATCCTCGCCCATCTCATGGTACATATCTCCGATATTTCCCAATAACACACTGCGTTGCACGTTATCCTTTATACCCGTTAATGCCCACTCTAACACAGATATCGCCGACTTATAATCGCCACGCTCGCTACAAATATAGGCGTACATCGAGAGTAGCTCGACGCTATGTGGAAATAGCTCCAACGCACGCGCCATCTCCCTATTTAACTGATCGTTAAGCCCCAAGTAATGCTCCAACTGGATAACCAACATATAGTCGCCAGGCGTAACGTTATCATCCTCGAGGTGGCGTAGAAGATACTCCAACGCCTCGTTATGCTCGCTACCATATATAAGGTGCTGGGCGTAAAGGTTTATAACATCGCGGTTGTTGGGATGCTCGATAGCCAACTGGCGGATGATACTACCTATGCGATAGTAGTTGGTAGCATAGAAGTTCATATCTACAGTATACTGCGAGAGACGGTGCAACTTAGTAGCAACATCGAGCTTGTCGCTACGGAAAAGGTGCTGTTCATAATCAAGCATACGCACCGTATTGCCTATGCGCGAGTAGTAGTCTGCGATGGCAGTGATAGTCTCTACGTTTGTAGTATCAAGCTTAAAAGCACGCTCATATGTTGCTCGAGCCAACGAGTCGCGACCTGTAACTGCATATACATTAGCGAGTTTCGTGATTACATCGGCATCGTAGGGATGCTCCTCAATGCGTCGCTCGCCCTCAGTGATAGCGCGATCATATTGGCGTGTCGAGAGTAGCAACTCCTGCTTGATATCGGCAAGATAGTAGTTGTAACCGATGCGCAACTCGGCAGAGTCGAGTATCGAGATTGCCGAATAGGGCATACCGTTGAAGCCATAGATAACAGCGAGGGCGTGGTAGGAACGGATGTTCGTAGGATCGATACGCATCAGGCGACGAAAGATGGGTATCGCGCGAGTATAACGCCCCGCGGTAATCAGCTTCTCGGCATAATTTGCTGTGTACCACTTGTTGGTGCTATCCGCAGCAAAGGCACGATGAGCATAGCGCAGACTCTGCTCACGGTCGCTGTCTGTAAGACTTAGATAGTACAGGGCAGGGGAGTAGGTGCTATCGCGCTCTACAATCTCGCTCCATATACGACGCGCCTTTGCAGTATCTCGTCGGATGGTAAACTCCTTTACCGCGTCGATATGGCGATAGCCTACAGATGTGGAGTCGGGTAGGGTAGTGCGCTCCTGAGCCATAGCGATAGGGAGTACCGCTACAACAACTACCAACGTCGAAAGTATATGCTTTACCCAACTCATATCTAAAAATATAAGGGTGACCAAAAAGACATTAGCCACCCCCATTTTTGCAATCTCCTATATACCGTTAGAGGGCAGACTCAAATTGGTTAAGGAAACGAACGTCGTTCTCGAAGTACAAACGCAAGTCGCCAACACCATACTTAAGCATTGCGATACGCTCAATACCCATACCAAACGCGAAGCCTGAGAACTCCTTAGGGTCGATATTGTTGGCTGTTAGGACATTAGGGTCAACCATACCGCAACCCATAATCTCCAACCAACCAGTACCCTTACATACGCCACAGCCCTTACCACCACAGATAGAGCATGATACATCTACCTCGGCTGATGGCTCAGTAAATGGGAAGTATGAAGGACGCATACGAATCTGAGCCTGCTCGCCAAAGAGCTCCTTAGCGAAATATAGCAACGACTGCTTCATATCGGCAAACGATACGTTGCGGTCGATGTAGAGACCCTCAATCTGGTGGAAGATACAGTGCGCACGGTAAGAGATAGCCTCGTTACGGAACACACGACCTGGGCAGATCACTCGGATAGGTGGCTTCTGACGCTCCATAGTACGCACCTGGATAGATGATGTGTGGGTACGCAATACCACATCAGGACGGCTCTCGATAAAGAAGGTATCCTGCATATCACGCGCAGGGTGCTCTGGTGGGAAGTTAAGCGCTGAGAATACGTGCCAGTCATCCTCAATCTCTGGACCATCGGCCACGGTGTAACCAAGACGTGAGAAGATGCTAACAATCTCATTCTTAACGATTGAGATAGGGTGGCGTGAGCCTACAGCCTCCTCAGAGCCTGGGCGTGTCATATCGTCAATCTTCGATGCGCTCATAGCTGCAGCATTGCCCAACTCCTCCTTAAGGGTGTTGATGCGCTCGGTAGCTACGTTCTTGAGGTTGTTGAGCTTCTGACCGAGCTCGCGCTTCTGCTCTGCAGGAACTGTTTTGAACTCCTCCATCAAGGCACCAAGCTCGCCCTTCTTACCCAAAATTTTGATACGGAATGCCTCAACCTCAGCAGCACTCTTAGGCGCAAACGCCTCAATCTCGGCTAATATTTGTTCGATTTTAGTAATCATATCTCGTTAGATTTTATTTCTAAAATGCAAAGGTAAGAATTTTTTATTAAACGCAGTCGCTATAAAGAGATTATATTCGCAAAAATGAGTATAAATTAAATTAGGCAATAGACTAATGCTACTGCCTAATTACATATATCTACCAAATATTACACCAACTACGATATCGCGAAATCTCTTAAGCAGTCGTTTAGCGAGGTCTTCTTGTCGGTGGACTCCTTGCGGCGACCGATAATCAAGGCGCACTGAACACCATACTCGCCTGCAGGGAACTTCTTATTATATGTACCCGACACAACTACCGAGCGTGGTGGGATATAGCCCTTATACTCGACAGGCTCTGAGCCTGTTACGTCGATAATATGTGTTGAGCCAGTGATAACGGTATTTGAGCCGAGGACAGCCTCACGGCAGACGTGCGCACCCTCAACAACGATAGAGCGAGAGCCGATAAAGCAGTTATCCTCGATAATTACAGGCGATGCCTGCACTGGCTCAAGTACGCCACCGATACCAACGCCACCGCTAAGGTGTACGTTCTTACCAATCTGAGCGCATGAGCCTACAGTAGCCCAAGTATCGACCATAGTGCCACTATCAACGTAAGCACCGATATTAACATACGAAGGCATAAGGATAGCACCAGGGGCGATATATGCGCCATAGCGTGCAACAGCCTGAGGCACAACTCTTACACCAAGCTCCTCGTATCCACGCTTAAGCTCCATCTTATCGTACCACTCCAACTCGCCAGCTGTCATAGTGCGCATAGTCTGGATAGGGAAGTACATAATAATAGCCTTCTTAACCCACTCGTTGACCTGCCACTCGCTTCGCTCCAAGTCGATAGGCTCGGCACAGCGCAATGCGCCCTTATCTACAGCCTCTACAACGCGGCGGATAGCATCCTTAACATCCTCATTCTGAAGCATAGAACGGTCGTTCCACGCCTCCTCGATTATACTCTTTTCTAATTCAAACATACCTTACTAAATATTACTTATTGTTTGAAGCACAGCCGCCTCGTCGTAGCCACACTCGGCATACAACTCCGATGGTTTACCGTGCTCCACAAACTTATCATCGATACCAAGGTTTACAACCTTAATATTGCCCCCCTTGCGAGCGATATATGCCGATACACTCTCGCCAACACCGCCACGGATAACACCATCCTCGATAGTGATAACCTTATCATAGCGCGATGCTATATCATTCAACATATTTGTATCTAATGGCTTCGCATAGCGCAAGTCGTAGACAGCAACACTGCGCTCGCTATGCTCTGCAGCCCTCATAGCTACATTTGCCATAGTGCCAATAGCGACAATAGCAACATCCTTACCCTCGCGCAACTGCTCGCCGCGACCCTCCTCGATAGTGGTAAAGGCTGTGTCCTTCCACTCCACGCCCTCGCCAGTACCGCGTGGGTAGCGAATAACGGTAGGGTGGTCGGCTTTAGATGCTGTATACATCATCTGGCGCAACATCCACTCGTTACGTGGTGCTGCGATAGTGAGATTTGGCACACAGCTCAAATAGGCAAGATCGAAAGCGCCATGGTGTGTAGCACCATCCTCGCCAACGATACCAGCACGGTCGAGACACATAACCACAGGTAGGTTTTGGAGCGCCACATCGTGGATAACATTATCATAGGCGCGTTGCATAAACGAAGAGTAGATATTGCAGAATGGGCGACTGCCACCCACAGCAAGACCTGCCGAGAAGGTTACAGCATGACCCTCAGCAATACCAACGTCGAAGCATCGCTCAGGCATCTCGCGCATCATAATATTCATCGAACAACCCGAAGGCATCGCGGGCGTAACACCAACAATATGCTCATCATCCTTTGCAAGGTCGAGAAGCGTAGTGCCAAATACATCCTGATAGCGATCGGCACTATATGCACTCTTAACACGCTCACCCGTAGCAACATCGAAGCGACCAGGCGCATGCCATACCGCAGGATTTGCCTCAGCAGTGGCATAACCCTTACCCTTCTTTGTCTTGATATGCAACAACTTAGGGCCACCGATAGCCTTAAGTGCTGTAAGCGTGCTTACAAGGGTCTCTATATCATGACCGTCGATAGGTCCGAAGTATCGGAAGTTAAGACTCTCGAAGAGGTTGCTATTTTTGAGGAGTCCCTGCTTTACAGCATTTCCAGCCTTGCGGATAAAGCGGTGCACAGGAGGCACAACAGAGAGTCCACGCCATAGCACACTCTTCAAATTGTTGTACCAGCGCGAGGTGGAGATACGCACTAAGTAGCGATCCAATGCTCCCGCAGGCTCGTCGATAGACATCTCGTTGTCGTTGAGGATAACAAGCAAATTTGTCTTAGGCGATGCACCAGCATTGTTAAGACCCTCGAAGGCAAGACCACCCGTAAGCGCGCCATCGCCAATAACCGCCACAACATGGTTATCGTTACCTCTCATCTCCAGCGATTTAGCGATACCAAAGGCTGCCGATATACTCACCGAAGAGTGTCCCGCACCAAAGGAGTCGTACTTGCTCTCCGCCATTCGTGGGAAACCACTGATACCGCCATATGTACGGTTTGTTGTAAAGGCATCCCTGCGCTCTGTAATAATCTTATGAGCATATGCCTGATGTCCCACATCCCAAACAATACGGTCATCGGGCATGGCGTAGACATAGTGCAGGGCTATGGTAAGCTCCACCGTACCAAGACTAGAACCAAGGTGCCCAGGGTTTACAGCACAGCACTCGATAATATAGCGACGCAACTCATCGGCATAAGCCTTCAACTCCTTGACGCTTAGCCTACGCAGCTCCTCTGGTTTATTCACCCGATATAGATAGTTGTACTCTGCACCCATTTTTCTCATTTTTATTCCTACGACATTCGTAGCTATCAACTTACAAATATAGTGTTTTTTTTGTAAAGCTCCAGACCGTTGATATAAAAAGATTATTTTGAATATCAAAAATCAGTAATAAAACAGGGAGTTATTGTATATTTTAGTGATAATCATTACCTTTGTTTGTTCAAAAAACATTAGAATGAAAAGGTTTTGGAATTTGATGCTTGCAATATCTGTAATATTGGGTGTTGCAGCCTGTACAAATGATGGAGTAAATATCTCTGACAACGACATAGAGGGTTTCTCGTTTATAGCCTCTATTGATCATACACGCACCGATATGGTTAACAATGACGGTGTTTGGCAGACTGTATGGAGTGGCGACGACAAACTCTTAGTTACATCAGATAAGGGTTGCTTTACATTTACAAACTCCCAAGAGGAGCCAGCACGCTTTGTATCTACCGATGTTGAGACCTCGGCTCTACGCGATGCCACAAATATTGTGATTACAACACAGCACGAAAATGGCAGCGTTGTAGATAGTGATGCTGGCAAGCGTGGTCTTAGCCTAATGCAGGAGTATGAGCGTTTCCCTGAAAGTGGCAAAGTGAGCCTCGCTATTCAGAGCGCCTTCCTCCGACTCGCCTGCGACTACGATGTAACTATCTCGACAGATGCGGCAATATTCTCTGGTATTAACGGAAGAGACTATTTTGAGGCAAATATTACACTTAAAGCGGGTGATGATATTTGGGTTGCCATAGCACCTCTTGTGGAGAAAACCTCTATTACAGTAGTAGTTGAAGAGAGAGATGCGTTGTTTGTTGAAGAGCTTACACTAAAGCCTCGCGTAATCTACAACCTCGGTGAGATTATTCCAGAGATAACTCCAGAACCTGAACCAGAACCTGAGCCAGAGCCAGAGCCAACACCTACACCAGAGAGTGTTGATATCTATTTTGTTCCTAATGATGAGTGGAGAGACTCTGGAGCTTGGTTTGCCGCATACTTATGGGAGGGTAACGAGGAGTTAGATGTAAAGTTATTAGATGAGGATGGTGATGGTATTTATAGTGCAGCTATTCCTAAAAGTATGACAAATATCATATTCTGCCGTATGAATCCAGCATACTCAGAGTTTGCATGGAATTATGTTTGGAAACAGACTGTCGACCTAAAAGTGGGCGTAGCACCAAACAATTACTACTACATCACGGGGGCAGATTCGGGCGAGTGGCATAGTGCCGACTATAATCCAAATCCAAACCCTCCAACTACAGAGCTCTCTAAGTGGGCTGTAGCTGGCACATTTAACGGTTGGGGAGACGAGGTAATGTTCACCACAGACGTTGCAAATATCTTTGTGGCACAAGGCTTGAAGCTCGAGGATGGCGCAAAATTTAAGATTAAGGGCGTAGGCTCGTGGGATGTAAACTATGGTGGTGGCATCACCAATCTTATGCCAAATATGTGGATGACGGGTATGGATAGTGGTAAAAATATCGCTATTGCCAAGAGCGGAACATATGACATCTACTTCGATAGCAAAAACGAGTACATATACCTTATGGAAGAGGGTGTAGACTACACTACCGCAACAAAACAGAGTGTAGACGGCGAAGAGTCTGTTTCTTGGGGTTTGTGTGGTACTCACAATAATTGGGGTAATGATGGCACTAAGGATATTGTGCTTACGTGGGATCCAACCATAGGTCTCTATGTAGCTTATAATGCAACCCTTACAGAGGAGTTCAAGGTACGTGCAAACAACTCCTGGGGTAATGACTATGGTAGTAATAAATGGGTGATTATTGATGATGAGAATGGTACGCAAATGACAAAGAGTGGTGGTAACTGTAGGGTCACACCGGGAACTTATGATGTCTATTTCGACCTATCAAACACGCTGATATGGGTAAGAACACCTGGCTCAGAAGCACCTGTAAACTAATGTTATGAATTAAATAATTTAGGGAGGTTAGTCGCTCAATATTAAGCACTAACCTCCCTAAATTTATTTGCAAATTACCTTATACTATTTGTTCATTACAGGACGGATAGAAAAACCTTGGGAGTGATGTTGTTGTACCTGATCAACTGAACCATCATAACAAAAATATAGACAATGTTCTGCAGACCAATATCCATACTCTGTGGCACTCCAATAAAAACCATACGAATTAAAGTAGACAAGAGCCTGATCTATCATATGACCAGCTGCTGGCAAGAAAATACTATTGCCATTTGGACCTGTGACGCACATACCATTAACACTATTGATTGATGTCCACTCCCAAATACAATTGTTAACCAATTCTATCAATTCATCTCTTGATGGCATTCGCCAACCATCGCCCCAATTTGCTGTCGCAGCATCGTATTCTGGATTACCTGCAATATCGCTAATACTTGCTCCTGCGAAATTATTTCCTGAATACTCATTTTTAGTATTAATTTCTCCCCAAGCGTAGTAATCACCATACTCCTCTGGTCTATTTGCGCCAACATTATATGATGCCCACATTACACTTAATCCCAAATCGATTGCCTCTGGTTCTACAAATATATCCTTATCAGCATAAGTTATCTCGTATACAGTCTCTACCATTTCATACCTAAATGGCGTACTAGTCTCTTGCCAATCTATTAACTCTGCTTCAATATTAGAATAATCTGCTCCTACTGGATAGTGGACATATAATTTAGGAGAATTATTCCAAAACGTACATATTGAAGTATTAGGAGATTTTTCTGATAGAAAATATATATGTTTCTCATCTAAATAGCTACCAAAACCACCCATAAAATCAATACCAACACTCTCTAAATTCTCTGAAAACACCAATGAATTAACGTTTAATAGGTCTGCTAACCCATTATAAGTATCAAGGTTTGTAACAGTAGAAGGGAAGATAAGGCTTGTAAATTGCTTTATCAACTCACGAGGATTTCCTCCTGTACTAAAATAATTCCCAATATTAACAACATCCTCTGAAAACTTATATCGACCGATGCCATCAATATATGTATTTTCTACAAGTTCGTATGGATAGTTATCTAACTCTATAATTTCACCTGTTGTAGATGTATACCAGACCTCGTTATTTGGAGGAAGTGTTAATTTTACACGATTCAACGAGATATTATTATCCATTGATGCCCTTGGTAAAACGAGAACATTACCATCAGCAAGAGTGATATATACATACTCATCGTCGTATTCTACATCAGTTATAATGCTTTGGCAATCACAATCGACACTGCCTCCCGGCACAACCTTTCCTACATTGTTCCAAGTTACACCATTATCGTATGAAACATACCAGTATTCATCTTCAATCTTAAATTTTGGCGTTAAAGCATCCTCGCCTTGTGCCTTGATTTTATTGCCGTTAGCATCGAGTAACCACTCGCCATCAAGTGTCCAGTAATAGATGCCGTCACTATCCTGCGACACACCAATCTGAGGAACTACGGCAACGTTTTCCTCATTATTTTTGTTGTAAAGCGTAACACTTTCGCCATCTGTAAATGTAAGTGTATAACCTATGATATTACCATCTTTCTCTATTGGAGCAATACTCTTAATCTGCTCATTTTCAGAGAGTGCATCGACAAGTTTCTGCAAAGCCCCGAGATTTGTGTTTGTCTGCTTGCAAAGCTCCTCAACTGCCTTCATACGATTTTGAAGGTCGGTAATTGCACTCCAAATACTTGTATCATCATAGGCGCACGATGACACTAAAACCGCTACCACAAAGGCAATGAGAGTAAAAATTCGTTTCATAACAAATTGTTTAAGTACCGTACAACTCCTATGCGGTTATTTAGTACAAAAAGAAAGTGTGGAGTTGAATTTCATTTATCTATTAGAAGGTTGTGGAAAGACCTGAGTAGAAATAAACGATACAATGCCCCACACTTGAACAGTATGGGGATGGATACGCAAGAGCGTACAGCCACATAACTATACAAGAGATGAGTGCTATTCGCTTATCTTCCTACTCTGAAAACTTCCACATTTTCTAATAAAGACCTACGAAAACACTTTCAATATGTCCGCTATCTATTCGATAGCAATTACAAAGGTAGCAAAAATCTCTCAACAACAAAAAATTATGGATGTCAATTAGTCGACTACCCCCCAAAAGAAATATGGTCAGCGCATGAAAAGGAGCTATATATCCTAAATTCGAAATTAGATAGCTAAAAAGTTGTAGAATTTGGCAAAAATAACTATCTTCGCATAATTTAATTAAACTTGTATTCTTAATATGGCAACATCAAAATATCGCAGAATACTACTCAAGCTTAGTGGTGAGTCGTTGCAGGGAAAGCAGAATTATGGTCATGACGTAGAGGTACTTAATGCCTACGCAGAGCAGATTAAGCGCATCAAGGAGATGGGCGTGGAGATCGGTATTGTCATCGGTGGCGGTAATATCTTCCGTGGTATTCAGGGCGCAGGTCGTGGCTTCGACCGCGTAAAGGGCGACCAGATGGGTATGCTCGCAACTATCATCAACTCGCTCGCGCTTCAGTCGGCATTGGAGTCAGCAGGCGTAAAGGCTAAGGTCTTGACCTCAATCCGCATGGAGCCTATCGGCGAGTATTACTCTAAAGCTAAGGCTATCGAGTATCTTGAGGCTGGTTATGTCGTGATTATCGGTGGTGGTACATCGAATCCATACTTCTCAACCGACACAGCTTCAGCACTTCGTGGCATAGAGATTGAAGCAGAGGTTATGTTCAAGGGTACACGCGTAGATGGTATCTACACAGCAGACCCTGAGAAGGACCCTACAGCCACAAAGTTCGATACAATTACCTTCGACGAGGTCATCGCACGTCGCCTTAAGGTTATGGATCAAACAGCCTTCACCCTCTGTCGCGAGAACAACCTATCGTTGATTGTCTTCGATATGGACACGGTAGGTAATCTTGAAAAAGTGGTTGCAGGTGAGAATATTGGAACTATTGTAACACTTTAATTTTAACACCTTAATACACAAACGATTATGGCAATTAAGCAGACTTATAAGAAGCGTGGCTCAACGCTTACGCTTACAGCACTACTCTTAGTGCTTGTAGCCCTTGTAGTGGCTATTATCTTCTGGCCTGTGGAGGTTTCGGCAACACGCAACGCCGCTCCTACAGCGCAGGCTGATATCGAGGCAACAACACTTATCCACGCTGGCGATGTAGCGCCAGACTTCACCGTGGAGATGCTCGACGGCTCACACATCACACTCTCGAATTTGCGTGGCAAGGTGGTGTTGGTAAGCTTCTGGGCTACATGGTGTCCTCCATGTCGTCAGGAGATGTCGCACTTGCAGAAGGATGTCATCGACCGCTTCGCAGGCAAGGATGTTGTGGTATTGCCTATCTCACGTGGCGAGAAGCGCGAGACAGTGGAGGCATTTATCGAAAAGATGGGTTATACATTCCCTATTGGCTTGGATGGCAATCAATCGATATACAAGAAGTACGCATCTAACTACATTCCACGCTCAGTAGTTGTAGGCAAAGATGGCAAGGTAGTATATGTAGGTGTAGGCTACGACGAGGAGATTGCTAAGTCTATCGATAAAGCTATTACAGAAGCATTGAAATAAAAAACAATATTATAATAAAGACTATTATGGATACCAAGACTATTCTAAACGAGGCAACCGACCGCATGCAGCGCGCCGTTGATCACCTTGTCGAGGAGTTGCTAAACCTCCGCGCAGGCAAGGCATCTGTTAATGTTCTTAACGGTGTATTTATCGACTACTATGGCTCACAGACACCAGTATCAGGTGTTGCAAGCGTCACAGTACCAGATGCTAAGACCGTGCTTATCCAGCCATGGGATAAGAATATGATTCGCCCTATCGAGAAGGCTATCATCGACTCTAATATCGGTCTTACACCATCAAACAATGGCGAGCATATCCGCCTCTCTATCCCACCACTTACTGAGGATCGTCGTAAGGAGATCGTTAAGAAGGTGAAGGCTGAGGGCGAGACTGCCCGTATCAGCCTACGTAATGCACGCCGCGATGCTGTTGAGGCATTCAAGAAGGCTCAGAAGGAGGGCATGTCTGAGGACGAGCAGAAGGATGGCGAGGATAAGGTACAGAAGCTCCTTGAGAAGTTCACAAAGGTACTCGATGCCGAGTTGGATAAGAAGGAGAAAGAGGTAATGACTGTGTAGTCATTCGGCTTAATTTTTCCGATACAAACAACGAGGTCGACCTTTCGGGGTCGACCTCTTGTGTTTTAATTTGTGTAGTTAACATCTCGCTTATTATTCTAAGACAGGGCGAACAGATTGACCGTAGCAGCGAAGGTCCCAAACCCAGTCATAGCCATAGTAATCGCTATCGAGGTAGAGGTTGCAAGCGATGTCGTCATAGCCCTTGAGAGGCGTAGAACTCCAATAGTTACCGTGCGAACCGACACCGTGAGACGACGTACCGTTGCGAAAGCCAGCGGCAGGTAAGAAGATACTATTGCCGTTAGGGCCTGTTACATTGTAACCTTTAATGCCGTTGAGGGTTGTCCACTTCCATGTGCAATTGCTGCGTAACTCCTGCTGTTCTGCCTTGGTTGGCATACGCCATCCTCCACCCCAATTGGCTGTAGCTGCATCGTATTGTGTACCACTAATATCGCTATTAAGTGTAGCATATTCAAGATACCAATTCCCCCAATCATCATAGTATCCTACCCAATGCTGATAATTTCCTTCAGTATAACTACTCTTTGGACTTGTTTCGCCCCAAGCAAAGTAATCGCCATAATCCTCTGGAGAATTTGCGCCTACATTGCAGCACGCCCATTTGACGCTTAAGCCCAAGTCTACAGCGTGCGGATGGTTTGCATCGTTGCAGGCTGAATCCTCAATCTCCAATACAAAAGTCTGAGGGTCAGAGTGTAGGCCTATGTCGTAGGCATATATACCCAACTTGATATTTTTCTTTCCCTCTTTTATATCATCAGCTGAGATACTTAGCTCAAAATCAAAATCAGCTGTATTAGAATTGCCTATTGATGGCTCGCTATATGTTTTCGCTTCAAAATATGTTTTTAACATCTTCTTGTCATCCATGTAATACAACATCCACATATGATCCTCTCCTGCGTTACATATAGCGTGTGCTGTACATTCAAATGTGTATTTACCATTCTCTTTTTTGTAAGATAGTTGCTTAAAGCTATCTATGTATCCATCAAAGCAGTCGAGTCTAATGGTGTTTCCATGTCGGAGTCCTCCAATAATTGAATACTTACCATATCGTGTTGGCAGAAGATAGGGAGCTACATAGTATACACTATTCTCTGGTAGCTCAAAATGTATAGTTTTAGCACCATTGCCGTCAACCTGGAAAGTAAGCAGTGTGTCGTCATTGGCTGAATAGTCCACATGTTCAAAAGACTTTCGCATAACTACACCCGCAATTACTACACTCTTTTCGCCAGTTATAGAATTTAGAACAGGTAATGTTTCATAGCCTGATATAGCGACAGTGATACTATAGTTATTTATTCCCTCCTTATTTGAAGAGACTTGTATCTGACAATCGCCCAATAAACAATTCTGAAGTTTTTTATCATAATTGCCTTTTGACCATTTTAACCCCTCGAAACCATATCCAGTGATTAAGTCTGTGAACATCTTTCCAGTTTTACCACCTGCTATCATTTCTATCAGGTCAGTACCTACTCCCTTAAAATCTCCTGTAACAAGATCTCCAGTGAGGTCGATAGCGCCTTTTACGGTTAATGCGACTAATAGACCTCTTGCTACATTTACAAAAATAGGTACCCATACAACTCTTGTTTCTGGATAGGGGAAATAGGGAATTGCAACATTTTCTATAATCTCATTCTTATCTTCCGTAATTATGTGAATATCGGCAGTCTCTTCACCATTCCAATATAGGTAACACTGCCCTCTCTCCGTAATAAAAGATGACAATCGGGAACAATCATCAAAATATAATGTTATACCATCAGTATTAGCATCTTTGACATTAACATACGCTACACTCTCATTCGTCAATGAGTCTTGTTTTACGAACATGTATAAATCATCCTTGGTTATAATTCCACAATCCCAATCAGGATAATCTTTCATATCGATATATGTATAGTCATAATTCTTTAATTCCAATTGTGCGATATAATCATCAAGCATTTCACAAGAGGTTAGAAATGCCACCAAGAAAAAAAGTAACAGTCTCTTCATAGGTAATAGTTTGTTTATCTCCGCCCCAACTTCTATGACGGGTTAGTATAAAAAGAAAGTGTGGAGCTGACTTCCGTTTATCTAACGAGAGGCTCTGACAAACCCAAGACGAATAAACGATACAAGACCCCACACTTGGATAGTATGGGTACACGCACGGAAAGTGCATAGCCACATAACTATACAAGAAATGAGTGTTGTCGTATCCTCGTCTTGGTTGAAACTGTCAGATTTCTTACCAAGGATAAAAGCGAAAACACTTTCATCAAATATGTCTGCCGAGAGCATAACACCCACGACACTACAAAATTAGTAAAAATTTCGCAAATGACAACACTCTTTGGGGTCTTGCTTAGAGATAATACAAAAATCGCCTCACGCAAGAATGCGAAAGACGAAACTACAAAACCTATTTTAACAGAAAAGTGAAAAGTACCTCTTCCCAAAGCGCGAGACCCAATTTCTTGTCAGAAGGGCGCCGAGTGCTACACTCGGCGAAAAAGGCGACGATGGGTAGTACTTGAACGTACGTCCCATTATCGCCTTTTTTGTTAGGGGCCGCAATCGACCCCTTATCACAAGAAATTACCCACCGGCGCGCTTAGTTTTATATCCTGCCTTTGTAAGTAACTCTATGACTCTGTCGCGGTGGTCGCCCTGGATGATTATCTCGCCATCTTTGGCAGTACCACCGACACCGCAACTCTTTTTTAGCTCTTTACCGAGTTCGGCAAGATCTTCAGAGGTACCTACAAAGCCTCGTACTACGGTGGCTACACGTCCACCCTTAAGGCGGTCGAGCCATACTTTAAGATTTTGTTTTGCGGGTGGTAGGGTAGTTTCGCTCTCCTCAGAGGCAGTGTCGTATTCAAAATTTGGGTTTGTAGAGAAGACCACACCCAATCTATCTTTCCAATCGTTAGCCATACAATATGAAGTATATTCGTTTTTATAGTGCGAAGTTATAAAAATTTTGTAACTTTACCATCGTGAATGCAAAGAAACGACATAGAGCAACTAAAGAGTTGGATTGGTACAATCCTAATAATCTACCCGATATTCTCCCTCCAGAGGATGATAGATACTTAGTGAGGGTCTTTGTCGAAGGGTATGAGGATGTCGCTTTTTGGAGAGGTATATTCGACCACTTCAAAAACCCATATTTGCGTTTCGAAATATCGGTACCTAATCGTGATGACCTTCCTAAAGGTAAACAGGTACTGCTCTCGATGTTAGGTCATTGCAACGAGGAGGATACGTTGTTATGTGTTGACTCCGATTTTGACTATTTATTTAATGGTGCTACAGAGCAATCGCAAAAGGTTTTGGGGGCGAATAATATGTTTCATACCTACACCTATGCCACCGAGAACTACCTATGTTATGCGCCATCGCTACACAATGTATGCGTGAAAGCCACAAAAAACGATACACGTATCTTTGATTTTGTGCGATTTATGGCGGAGTACTCAAGGGTTATATATCCGCTATTTATATGGTATACATACTCGGCATTACACCACACCGAGAATCGCTTTACGCTTGCCGAATTTCGTGCTTCAGTGCGCCTAAATTATGTAGATATACGTCATAATGGCGAGAGTAGCTTAGCGTGGCTACAGCGCAACGTTGAGCGTAGATGTGAAGCTCTGGATAGGGACAATTCAGATATGGGCGATAGGTTAGAGGTTTTAGCTGCGGTGTTAGAAAAGCGCGGTGTTAAGCAGGATAACTGCTACCTCTATATGCATGGACATACTTTGATGGATAATGTGGTTATGCCACTTCTTACTTCTGTATGCGACAAACTGCGACAACTCTCCATAGCTAAAATTAGAGGTTCAAAGGTAGAGGGTGTAGCCCTTAAAAATGAGTTACAAAACTATACTAACACGCTACGTTCGATAAAAGATGTGTTGCTCGATAATGAGAACTATACCGACTCGCCACTATACAAACAGCTACGCGACGATATTCAAAACTATTTGGATGTTATGATAGCAAAAATTAAGGCTACTAAGCCTGCGCCTATAGCCTTAAGATGTAATTTCGAGCCTTAATTCTTAACCTTCAACCTCTCCCATACAAAGCGAGGGATAAGGTGCCAGAACAATACAAGAAGCTTAAATCGCCAGTCGAATATCAAGACTCTCTTCTTACGCTTAAGACCGCGTAGGATATGTTGTGCTGCGCGCTCTACACTTATAAGCATAGGGTAGTGCTTATCTGGATTTAATATTGCTGTCTTCACAAAACCTGGGCGTATATCAGTAAAGCGAGCAGGGATGCGCTCCATAGAGCATAGCTGTGCTAAGGCTGTGATATACTCGCTCTGCATAGCCTTAGAGGCTGAGTATGCCGCAGCTGTACCTATACCTCGTGTACCAGCAACAGAGGTGATAACAGCGATATGTGCCTTATTACGTTTATAATACTTCTTGCTTCGACGCACGTAGTTCACAAAGTGGTCGACAACACGCACCATACCCTCACAGTTGGTGCGTATAATATCTAACTCCTTCTCTATATCAAGTTCGCGATTTTGACCACCTATACCCGAGGCATAGAAGAACAAATCGGGCGCACCAAAGTCACTTAGAAGTGTATCGAGTTGTTTGGTTGCATCCTCCTTTGTTACATCCATAGGTAGGGTCATAACTCTATCTGCACCATACATAACTCTAAGCTCGTCCAAAGCCTCGCTACGACGTGCTGTAATAGCTATATGCCAGCCGCGTTCCACAAGCTGTGAAGCAACAGCGCGACCAATACCCGAAGATGCACCTATGATAATAGCCTTTTTCATTATGAAAAACTCTGCATCTCGATAAGGTGGGCATAAATTCCACCCTTCTCCAACAACTCCTTATGCTTACCCTCCTCTACAACGCGACCATCGTCGATAACATATATTCTATCGGCATTATAGATGGTGCTCAGACGGTGTGCAATAACAATAGATGTACGACCCTTCAACAAGTTTGTTAGAGCATCCTGAACAAGTTTCTCGCTCTCAGTATCGAGTGCCGATGTAGCCTCGTCAAGAATCAAAATCTCAGGGTTCTTCAATACCGCACGGGCTATGCTTAGACGCTGACGCTGACCACCCGAAAGCTTTGTACCACGGTCACCAATATTAGTTTCGTAGCCATCTGTGCTTTCTGTAATAAAGCCGTGAGCATTAGCAACCTTAGAGGCCTCAACAACCTCGTCATGTGTAGCCGTAGGGCGACCCATAAGGATATTACCCTCAATAGTATCGTTAAAGAGTACGGTCTCCTGAGATACAATACTCATCTTAGCACGCAACGACTCTTGCTTATACTCCTGAACAGGGATGCCATCAAATAACACCTCGCCACAATCAACATCATAGAAGCGTGGGATAAGTTCACTAAGCGTAGATTTACCACCACCTGAAGGTCCTACCAATGCAACTGTCTCGCCACGCTTAATCTTAATGTTTACACCCTTGATAATCTCTCTATCGCTCTCGTATGAGAACTTAACATTGCGTAGCTCGATAGACTCCTTCAAGCCATCAAACTCACGTGCATTCTCCTTATCCTTAACCTCGTTCTCGGCATCGATAATAGTGAAGATACGCTCGCCGGCAGCAACACCCTGGTTGATGTTAGCAAACTGATCGATAAACGAACGCAATGGGCGTGTAATCTGCGAGAAGGCTGCTACAAAGGCGATAAAGCCTGCACCTGTAACCATACCATGCTCCACAAGTGAACCACCAAACACTAAGATTATAGCTACAGCTGTAAGACCTAAGAACTCACTCATAGGTGATGCCAACTGCTGACGACGTGCCATAGAGAGTATCAAACGTGACATATCGGCATTGATCTTCTTAAACTTATCAACGATAAAGTTTGTAGCGTTGTAGCCCTTAACAATCTTAATACCAGACAACGACTCCTCAACCACAGATACCAAGTCAGCCATACGCTCCTGACCACGCTTCGCTGGGTGGCGAAGACGCTTTACGATACGACCAATAACAAGACCTACGATAGGCAAGAAGAGTACCGCAAATAGGGACAACTGCCAAGAGATACCAATCATCAAGGTCATATAACCGATGATAAGAAGGGGATCACGGAACGCAACTTGAAGTGTATTAGTAATACAATACTGCACAACCATTACATCCTGCGTAATCTTCGACATAATATCGCCCTTACGCTGGTTGCTGAAGTAACCAACATTCATATTAGCCACATGGCTGAACATTTCGTTACGCATACGACGCAAGGTGTTGATTCTTAAACTCTCAACAGTCATTGCTGCAGCATAACGGAATAGGTTACTAAAAAGGTTCATACATACCAACACACCACCAAGCATAGCGAGGAACTTCATCTGTACAAACTCCTCTCCAAAGACATGGGTGTAGATATACGATACCACCGTATTTAGACCCTCCTCATTTATCGAAAGCTCTGGAAGGACATATATTGGCGTAAAGACAAATCCACCATCCGAGTCAAACATCGCGTTTAGGATAGGGATAATCATTGCATAGTTGAATGTATTGAACAACGCGTGGAGCGCAGCAAATACAAAATATGGGATGGTATAACGACTTAGTGGCTTTGCAAAGCTCAGTAGTCGGAAGTAGGTCTTAAACATTTTTATATCTCTTTTACTTTTCTCTTAACTCTCAATATCTTAAAAGTTTATACCCGCAATAATGTTAAATATTTCCTTCGCGACTATACTCCTTTATTGACGCCTCAAAGTGTTTTACGGTATCCGCCATCGACATAAACGACTTACCACCTGCAGCGTTCTTATGTCCTCCACCGTTGAAGTAGCGCTGTGCAAAAACGTTAACATCTATATTGCTACGTGAGCGCAACGATACGCGTATATGGTCGGTATGCTCGGTAAATATTGCCGATATCTTCATCTTCTTAATGGTAAGCGGATAGTTCACAAAGCCCTCAGAGTCACCCTGCTGGAACCAAAATCGCTTCAACTCATCGCTTGTAAGCGACATATATGCTACCGTACCATTGTGGAAGATCTTCATCTTACGGTTGATGACATAACCAAACAATCTGGCACGACCCTCAGTAAATGAGTTATAGACATTATTATGAATAGTAGGGATACTAATACCTGTCGCTGCCAATACCGCAACCATACGGAAAAGGTCAGGTGTGATATTCGAGAAGGCAAAGTTACCCGTATCTGTCATCATACCCACAAACAGATTCTCAGCCATAGACTTCGTAAATGCCTCTTCGCCATATAACTCCTTAATGAGTGTTGCTACAAGGTAACAGGTACTTGAAGCCTCGGGGTATGAGAACATAAGGTTGAAATCCTCATTTGGATCTAAGTGGTGGTCGATAAGCACACGCTTGGCATGCTGATTGCTATCAATAATATCTCCAAGACCATCCAAACGCGACATGGTATGAAAGTCGAGGCAGAAAATTATATCGGCACTCTTCATTACGCTATCTACAACCCCCAACTTATCATCTTTGTATAGTAGCAAAGAGTCGATGTTGGGCATAAACTCCAGGTAGTATGGGTATCTATTAGGTACTACACAAGTTGCCACATGACCCTTACTTCTAAGCACCTCTGCCCACGCCAACGACGAGCCTATAGCATCACCATCAGGGTTAGTGTGTGATAGTATTACTATATTTTGGGGCGTCTGGAGCATTGTTTTTAGCTCCACTATTTTGCTATTAGCTATTTGCATAAATACAACGTTTAGCCTAAAATTATGCAAATATACTAATTTTTTTTTAATTTACAGGGGGTTATTTATTAGGATAAATATCCTAATTATTCGAAGGGGGGACCTTCCTAAAAACGTTTATCTATAATTTAGTATTTTCAGAGCATAAAGCGTATATCCAAAAATCTATCACTTTGCCACAATTTTTGATAGACGCCCCCGACTTGTTAACAATATATTTTTTATTCTTTTTATACTTTATATATATAAAATAAAATCAAAATAATAATAATAGCTGTTGATTGTGTTAATAAGTGTTTATAGTTTAAATTACTAACATTTGTTCTTGTTGTTTGTTTATTATTTTTTATGATTAATTAATTAAAAACCAATAAAATAATAAATGAAATAAACAGTTGTTAATAATAGTATAAACATATCAACACCTATAAATTATTAACAGTTGTAGTTTATAATAATTGGAGAAGTGTGGTTTTAGGTGTTAATAGATAATTATTGTCTTTTGCTTGCAAAAAAGAAACGGTCGTATATACAGCGACCGTTCCTTAACTTGCAAATCTATTTTTCAAAAATTACTCAACTTTTTTCAACGCAACTATTAACACTCTGCAGGGAGTTTTTCAACAATGGTTGCGGCAATCTCAGCGTAGTATTTTTCAACACGTGGATCGAAGTTACCAGCAGGGCGACCCTCGTCTCCACCCTCCATGATAGATTGGATGATTGGCACCTCGCCAAGTAGGTCTACACCTACCTGCTCGGCATATCTCTTAGCTCCACCCTTACCAAAGATATAGTATTTGTTGTCTGGAAGCTCCTCAGGAGTAAACCATGCCATATTCTCAACAATACCCAACACTGGAATATTTACTTGCTCGTGTCTAAACATCTCAACACCACGCACTACATCGGCAACAGCAATCTGCTGAGGCGTAGAGACAATAACAGCACCCGATATCTTAAGCTCGTTGATGATAGAGAGGTGAATATCTCCCGTTCCTGGAGGAAGGTCTATCAACAAATAGTCTAACTTACCCCAGCGAGTCTGGTGAATAAGCTGATGCAGAGCATTCACAGCCATACCGCCACGCCACATAAGGGCATCAGTAGGACGGATAAAGAAGCCGATAGACATAATCTTAATACCGTACGACTGCGCAGGAATGATAAAGTCGTTACCATTCTCATCACGCTCAGCATCTGGAACGTAACCCTCAACACCAAACATCTTTGTCTGCGAAGGACCATATATATCAGCATCCACAATACCTACATTGTAGCCACGCTGGCGTAGAGCAACAGCGAGGTTAGCAGTAACGGTAGACTTACCAACACCACCTTTACCCGAGGCGATGGCGATAACGCGGCAGATATCTGTTGTTGTAGATGGATTCTCCTGACGACGTGGTTTAGGTGCTGCCTTGCGGATAATAACCATAACTTTAGCCTCTGGGAAACTACGCTCCATAAGCTCCTCAACCTGGCGCTTAATCTTCTGTGCAAAGGGATCGCGAGCCTTCTGAAAGCGGAGTGTTATGGCAACAGAGCCATCATCGCCTAAGTCGGCACGATCTACAAAACCACTATCTACGATATTACGCTCTGTTTCGGGATGTATAATGCTACGCAATAACTCCTCTAACTTCTCATTCATATTAAGGATGTTCTATAAATTAGTAAATTAGTTTTCGTTGTCAGGGGAGTTCTATTTCGGCTGCTTTTGAATTTATTTTGGTATCTTTCTCATCTTTCCTTAGTTACAATGCTCGCATTGCGCCCTCGGAAGAGCTGAGAAATATCCTCGAAATATTCTTCAAAATCAACTCGAACTAATTTATAGAACCTCCCTTTAATATATTTAATTAAAACTCAATATTCATATTGCCAAAGTACTGCGCTCGAACTCCTGACATAGAGCTAAGAATAGGCATCTGGCTTATAATCTCACGTAACTCCTCGCCATAGATATTATAGTCAACACCCAAGCTCTTGGCAAGTACAAAAGATGTGGTGTTGAGCCACTCCTCGAATGGCGAACGAGGTGCTACATACTCATAAATTTTGAAGTTGTCCTTAAGGTCTGCCAACGATGCAGCCTTGAAAATAGCTTCACGAAGACCTCCAATCTCATCCACAAGACCTATCTCTTTAGCCATTGTGCCACTCCAGACTCTACCCTCAGCAATAGTCAAGACATCAGCAATAGGAAGGTTACGACCCTCGGCAACATGCTTGGTAAAGACCGTATAGATTCTATCAACACTCTGCGATAGATTTTTGCGCTCCTGTGCAGTAAGTGGTTTGATGCCTGCAAGACCAACTGCATTGGCAGATGTAGCTGCCGAGTCGAATGTGATGCCGAGTCGCTGTTCAAGCAACTTACCAAAGTTTGGCAACACACCAAAGACACCGATTGAGCCTGTAAGGGTAGACTTATCAGCAAAGATATAGTCGGCAGGAGCAGAAATATAGTAGCCACCACTTGCAGCCATGCCACCCATAGAGATAACCACTGGTTTTTGCTCCTGAAGAAGTTTCATCTCGTGCCATGCAATCTCCGAGGCAAGGGCTGAGCCACCAGGCGAGTTAACACGCACAACGACAGCCTTGGTATTCGAGTCAAGACGTGCGGCACGTAGCTCATTAGCAAGGCGTGAACCATATACAGCATTATCCTGATATTTGTTGCCATCCACAATCTCTCCATCAGCATATATAATAGCCACCAACGGAGATGTTACAAAGCCGAGATTGTTGTTCTCAATGTTTGCAGTATAGGTAGGTAGTGCAATATTTGTGATATACTCTCTAAGTGATATCTTATTAACTCTATCGACTCCATGCTCCTTATATATATTATATAGAGTATCTTCGTAGTCAACCATATCTACCATACCATACTTCAAGGCATCTTCAACTGAGGTGATAGATAGACTATTAGCATACTGCTTAAGTTTGTTAGGCTCGATACCACGACTTGAGCCGACCTCCTCGCAGATGCTCTGCCATAGCGACTCAACAAGAGCCTCGTTCTGCTTGCGGTTAGCGTCCGACATCTTAGTTAGGAAGAATGGCTCTACAGCGCTCTTATACTTACACTCTGTAGGACGGAAGATATCGACACTGATGCTGAGCTTATCCAAAAGATTTTTGTAGAATATTGTGCTAATGCCCACACCGCGCCAATCTACACTGCCCTCAGGGTTTACAATAATGGTATCGGCAACAGAACTTAGATAGTACTCCGACTGAGTATACGTGTCATCGAAGGCTACAACAAACTTTCCAGATAGTTTGAACTGCTCCAAAGCGTGGCGTAACTCTTCGATATTTGCCAACGAGAGAGTATAATCGCCAGATGGAGCGATGCAGATACCCTTAATTCTGCTATCCTCGGCAGCATACTCCAACGCAGCAAAAACCTTCAACATAGTGATAGGCTCTACGATATTCATCTCTGCATCTAATGACGAGAATAGCGATGTTACAGGGGCATCGATAATAGGAGTGTTAAAATCTATATATAGAACACTATCCTCTGCGATAAGGGTGTTATCCTTAGGTAGTGAAGCTATAGCGCCAACAATCAAAGCAATGGTGCCAAAAATAAGAATACCAAAGCCAATAATCCATGCGAGCAATGATGCTCCAAGAGTCTTTAAAAAGTCCATAATAATATGTTATTACCAGATGTAACCAATTCTAATACTGAAACTTAGTGCGATGTTATCATTGCGCTTACCAAGCCACTTCCATAGCTGAAAACCGTGATGGTAACCAGTCTCTGAAGCACGACCAAAGGCCAATCCACCACCTACCCAGCCATCCACAACAAAGTGTCCAAAGCAGTGCTGATAGCCTGCTGAGCCAAGTAACGCACACATACGCGCTGGGGTGCGAGCGCCAGTTACGGAGTGGGTATATTTGTAGTCGGAGTAGATAATCTCTGGACGGAGATATGCTCCCTGCAAAGGCTTATTTATGTCGTAGTTGCCAACAAAGAATTTATGGCTATAGCGTAGAGTAAAGCCAAGAGGGTTGTTTTGATATTTGTCGTAGCCAGCACATATTAAGCTGCTACAAATCTCAGCACTCTGCTTCTTCTCTGGTAGAGCCTTTTCGTAGGAAATCTTAGTGCTACCTGTAGACCAAGATAGAAATGTGATTTTCAATGCGTTAGTATATGGCTCAGTAGCCATTGCACGGTGAGGTGTAGCCACCAACAACATAAGTAATGCAGCCGCCAAACTTATAACTCTATTAGTAAAGATTTTTGTACCCATTTTTTCGATTGTAAGTTTTAGCAAAGATAGTGCTTTTTTTCTAAAGTTGTAGGGCTATGGATAGATTATGAACAGAGTATTGTTTATAACTTGTAACAACTAATAATAAATTGTGTGAAAGAAATGGGGTTTGTTCTCCAAAAAATAGTTAATTTTGTGGATGTTTTGAAAAATACAAAGGAGCGTATGGCGAAACAATATAAGAGATCATCAGAGAAGAATAGCGAGGCATTTGCTGAGTTGACAGGTTTGGATGCAACAGTACCACCACAGGCGATAGAGCTTGAGCAGGCGGTATTGGGTGCATTGATGCTCGAGAAGGATGCCATTATCGATGTGCAGGAGTATGTCAAGGCGGAGACCTTCTACCTTGAGGAGCATCGTATTATTTTTAAAGCTATTCAGGAGTTGTCGATAGAGATGAAGGCTATCGACCTATTCACCGTGACTGAGCGCCTAAAGGCGCAGAAGCTTTTGCAGAAGGTGGGTGGTGCGCCATATATGGCAGAGCTTACGCAGAAAGTGGCTTCGGCTGCACATATTGAGTTCCACGCCAAAATTATCGCACAGAAGTATGTGCAGCGCGAGTTGATACGTTCAGCAACGGAGATTCAACGACGCTCTTATGATGAGGAGATAGATGTAACCGAGCTTATCGGCTTTGCTGAGCAGGAGATATTCCGTGTGTCGGAGGGTAATGTGAAGCGCTCGGTGCAGTCGGCATCCGACATCTTACGCAAGGCTTTGCTACAGATTGAGGAGGCGGCAAAGACTGCGGGTGAGTATAACGGTGTGCGCTCAGGATTTACCGATATTGATAGTGTTACTCTCGGTTGGCAGCCTTCCGATCTTATCATCATCGCAGCGCGACCATCTATGGGTAAGACTGCCTTCGTGCTTACTATGGCGCGAAATATGGCAGTAGAATTTAAGACCCCTGTTGCCTTCTTCTCATTGGAGATGTCATCGGTCCAGCTTATGAACCGTCTTATCGTTGCCGAGACACAGCTAAACTCTAAGGATTTGCGTACGGGTAACCTCTCTGCTGAGCAGTGGAAGCACCTTGAGGCAAATACCGTAGACCTTGGTCGTGCGCCACTCTTTGTGGATGATACGCCAGCTCTCTCGGTATATGAGTTCCGCTCAAAGGCGCGTCGTCTAAAGACACAGCACGATATAAAACTTATCATCATCGACTACTTGCAGCTTATGACCGCAGCAACACCCGAGACTCGTGGTAACCGTGAGCAGGAGGTGTCGCTTATCTCGCGTACATTGAAGGCTATTGCCAAGGAGTTGAATGTACCTATTATCGCCCTTTCGCAGCTTAGTCGTAATGTGGAGAATCGTGGTGGCTCGAAGCGCCCACAGCTTTCGGACCTTCGTGAGTCGGGTGCTATTGAGCAGGATGCCGATGTGGTAGCATTTATCCACCGACCTGAGTACTACGGTCTTACAACAACCGAAAGCGGACTTCCAACTGCCGGTATCGCCGAGATTATCATCGCCAAGCACCGTAACGGTGAGGTAACGGATGTGCCGTTGCGCTTTATTAAGGAGCAGGCTAAGTTTGCTGATGCCGATTCGTCGGTTACAGCATCTATTATGGGTGGTCGTGATAACTATCAGCAGAAAGAGGAGTATGATGACTATAGCTCAGCGGGTAGCTTTGCTATGGGTGTTCCACCAGTGGGTATGGGTGGTGGCTTCTCGGGTGGAGCAAGCGAGTTTGATATTCAGTCGCCAGCGCCAGGTCGCCAGAATTTCGATGATTCTCCATTCTAAGATATGTTTGTAAGAATAAATACGGGTGCCATCACGGGCATAGATGCTGTTGAGGTCACTGCTGAGGTAAATGTCGCAGGCGGTGGCATAGGGCTCTCTATCGTTGGTCTTCCAGATAATACCATTAAGGAGAGTCAGGAGCGTATCCAAGCAGCCTTCGAAAACTCTGGTTATAAACTACTTGCTAAGAAGACCGTAGTAAATCTTGCCCCTGCCGACTTGCGTAAGGAGGGTTCACAATACGACCTACCTATTGCGGTAGGTATCCTTATTGCTACTGAGCAGATAATCTCAGACCTTATTGAAGGTTCTATGTTTATAGGCGAGCTTTCGCTAAATGGTACATTACGCCCTGTAAAGGGCGTATTGTCGTTGGTCGCCTTAGCGCGTGATAGAGGTATAAAGCGAGTCTTTATGCCCGAGGAGAATTGCGCTGAGGGTGCTATTGTTGAGGGTGTTGAGTGTATAGGCGTGAGGTCATTATTGGAACTTTGCCAGATATTAATGGGTCGTCAGCCATACGAAGCAACAGAGTATATTCCTTGTGATAATGAGTCTGTTAGCGAGGAGTTATATGCCGAGGATTTTGCCGATGTTAAGGGTCAAGCCTATGTAAAGCGAGCTTTGGAGATTGCGGCTGCAGGAGGTCATAATGTTATTATGGTCGGTGCGCCAGGCTCGGGAAAAACGATGCTTGCGCGTCGTATGCCTACGATTATGCCACCGATGACATTAGATGAGGCGTTGGAGACCACAAAAATACACTCCGTAGCGGGTAAGATTGGCTCGCATCGCGGTCTTATAGCGCAGCGCCCTTTCCGTGCACCACACCACCTAACATCGCAGGTGGCACTTATAGGTGGCGGTCAGTCGCCACAGCCTGGTGAGGTCTCGTTAGCACACAACGGTGTACTCTTTTTGGATGAGATGCCAGAGTTCGGACGTAATGTCTTGGAGGTGTTGCGCCAGCCGTTGGAGGATAGACATATAAATATTTCGCGCGCTAAATACTCTGTAGACTATCCTGCGAACTTTACGCTTATAGCCTCGATGAATCCATGTCCTTGTGGCTACTATAACCATCCAACAAAGGAGTGTACCTGCTCTGCGGCGGCGGTGCATCGCTATATGGCGCATGTATCGGGGCCATTGATGGATAGAATTGATATGCACATTGAGGTTGTGCCAGTATCTATATCGGCAATATCGAGCAATGACCCCGTGGAGTCGAGTAGCGAGATACGTCGCCGCGTGGTTGCAGCACGAGAGATTCAGCGCGAGAGATTTAAGGGTCTCAACATCCACTGTAATGCTATGATGAATAGCTCAATGTTACGCGAATTTGCACCACTCGATAAGTCATGTTCGGAACTCTTGGAGTTTGCCATGGGTCGCCTAAACCTATCGGCACGTGCCTATGACCGCATCATTAAGGTTGCCCGCACAATAGCAGACCTTGAGGGCAAGGCAAATATCGAGTCAACGCATATTTCGGAGGCGATAGGTTATCGTTCTCTTGATAGAGAGAGCTGGGGAAGATAATGTTAAACATAATATGATACTCTACGACTATGAAGAGACTACTAACACTACTATTTGCATCAGCTATGATGCTGACTTCGTGTGATGTTTTTGTGGACGAGGTTACTCATCAGGATATCGTGGGTACGTGGGATTTTTTATGTATTAATTAAATCGTTATTGTATGATATTTAACACTATGAGAGCAATTAAAAAGTTAATTATTGTTACATTGTCTATGCTAATGCCTACTACATTAATGGCGCAGTATGAAAGCTTACATCCTCAACTTAGTACCTATGTTTATGGTGGTGCTGTGTTAGGTCTGCCAGACAATCTTGCAGTAGGTTTACATTTGGATGTAGATGTTGGTTGTCGCTTAAATGATTGGTTGTTTCTAGGTGGTGAAATTGGTGTTTTGCTCCCTGAACCAATCACACCAATAGTAGACTACTTTACTCCAGATAAGCAGTTTGATCCAATGTGCCCAATGGGGGAAGTTGTAAATAGGTTTGATACATATTATCATCTCGCATCAAATGTAAAGCTTTTTTTACCGCGAGAGAATAAGAGTGTAAAACCCTTTTTGGATTTCAGCGTGGGAGGTAATATAAATACAAGTGGTTGTTTTGGTTTCTACTGGAGCGGTGGCATTGGCTTCGATTATAATAGATTTAGTGCAATGTTATGCTACGAGGGTATCGCTACAGATAAGTTTACTAAACCTTGGCGAAAGCGACCAATCGAGGATATGATATATATAAATCTGGGTATTCGCTTCGGCAAGTAGTGTACTTATTAATATTTGATTTGTTGTCCCTCGATATTAGTAGAGGTTTTCAAAAATTGGTTTGCATTTTAATAAAATAATAACTATATTTATAAAGATTGGATTAAAATGCGTGTTTTAGATTTGGTAAATAAATAGGAGGACAACCCTACAAAATATAGTTTGATTTAAATAAATTTGTACACGATAAGAGGGTGTCCGACAATTTTGTTCGGGCACCCTCAGCGTTTTACTTTAGGACTCTATGCTAATTACTTAATAGCAATAGCGTCAATCTCAACCAATGCGCCCATAGGCAAAGCTGCAACCTGATAGCAGATACGTGCAGGCTTATCACCTGTGAAGAACTCAGCGTAAATAGCGTTCATAGCAGCAAAATCAGCGATGTCAGCCAAAAGAACTGTAGTCTTAGCCACGTTGTCGAATGAGTAGCCTGCCTCCTCAAGGATGTAACCGAGGTTAGTCAATGCCTGACGTGTCTGAGCCTCTACGCCCTCAGCCATCTTACCTGTAGCACCGTCGATAGGAAGCTGACCAGAGATGTAGAGAGTAGCGTCGTGAGCGATAGCCTGTGAGTATGGACCAACAGCCTTTGGTGCCAATGGAGATGCGATAACTTTTTTCATTTTGTATAAATTTTAATTGATTTGTATTATCTTTGTTCCGACTACAAAGGTAACAATAATTTAGAAAATTGTATGAAACGAGCTATTTTATTTTTTGCAACAATAATTTTAACTACTCTAATGATAGGGTGTTGCGACTGTCGTAAGCGTGCAAAGTTCGAGAAACCGCTTGTAGGTACTGAGTGGCAGTTAGTGCAGTTTATGGGTAGGGACGTAATGCCACAGGGCGATTGCTATACGTTACTACTGCACGATAATGGTAACGCTACAGGTCAGGGCGACTGCAACCGCTTTACTGCGACTTACGTAGTAACTCCATCACGCGCCCTTACATTTGCAGACTTTGGCTCTACTCGCCGCTTTTGCGAGAACTTCGAGACGGAGAATAGATACTTTGACCTGATAGAGCAGGTAACACATTACGAAATGGATGCTGAGAGTATGTTGCTCTTTTCCAATGGTGTCGTTGTTGCCATTATGCGACCTAAAACAAGTACACAGCAGTGAATATAGAGTTGATAGTTGTCGGTAAGACAGATATGCGTGAGGTTGAGGCACTTGTATCTATGTATACAAAGCGCCTAAACCACTATGTGCGCTTTGCCATCACAACAATTGCTGATGTGCGAAATACCAAAAAGCTCTCAGAGGCAGAGCAGAAGCGTCTCGAGGGCGAGGCGATACTCAAACTTATCTCCGAGTCCGATTACCTTATGCTTCTTGATGAGCATGGCTTGGAGCTACGTTCCATTGAGTTTGCAGAGATGTTACAACGTCGTATGCTCTCAGGCACCAAGCGTCTTGTATTCGTTATCGGAGGCCCATATGGTTTCTCAGATGCTATCTACCAGCGTGCTAACAGCAAACTCTCACTATCCAAAATGACATTCTCACATCAGATAGTGCGTGCAATATTCACAGAACAGCTCTACCGTGCGTTTACTATTCTAAAGAATGAACCCTATCACCACGAGTAATTTCTTGTGATAAGGGGTCATCTTCGGCACCAAGCTCATTGTCCCGAATGGGGATGTACGCCAAGTACACCCCCATCCGTGCCAATTTCGACTTGGCACCAAATCTAACCCCTTCTGACAAGAAATTAGGTCTTGCGCTGAGGAAAGTTGGTGTTAATGAGTTCTGATGTGTTTCTAAGGGTTCTGATGATTGTGTTTTGTTATCGCGATACCCATTAGAACCCATCTGTTACTTTTGCGATGCGCCCCTTACTTTTACTCCTCGCTGCGATCTACGTGTATCTCCGTCTTTGACCCCTTGTTCTGGATGGCGTTGAGCGAGGCAACGACCTTATCATAGTAACTTTTAGAGACTGGAATACGTCCAATAGATTTGTCGTTGAGGGTGATATAGTGCATGCGCTTATCCTCCTCCATAAGTTGTATCTTGTTGATGTTTACTATGTAAGAGCGGTGGCAGCGTACCATCGAGGTCTCCTTAAGGCTCTCCTCAACACTGCGTGTGCGGCAGCGAAGCATATAGGACAAGATGCGCTCCTTATGCTTATAGTAGACCTTGATATAGTTATCCTCCGACTCCAAGTAATAGAGAGCATCGGTGTTTATCGAGAGGCGCAGAGTACCATTGTTGTCGTGAAGGTTTATCATCTTCGGAGCCTCATTGAGTGTTGGTACTGCAACGCGTAGGTCGTGTTGGCGACTTGTAAGTAGGCGGTACTCCTTTTCGAGTTGCTGGTATTGGTACTGTGATGCCTGAAGCTCCTCGCATTTTGAGCAATAGGCAGCGTAGAATAGCACAAAGCCATTGGGGATAGCCAGGATGATAGTTACGCACATCAGTGCACGTGTAGCCAACGTCGGGGTAGCGATACCAGGCATTGGGAAGAAGTTGACCGTGATAAGCGTGTAGATTAGCGAGATAACCAAGTTCTCCGCCATAATCCACCATATATAGGTCATCACCGTAACATCGAGTCTATTATAGACCGTGTACATAAGTGTTCGACTGAGGATAAGCACCACAGTAGAGCTTAGGTAGAAAAGGATCGTGAAGCTAAAATTTAGGGTCTGCGACGTCCCAAACCATACCGCCATAGCGAAAGGTTGGTAGATAACCATAAAGAGCGCTGAGAACAAAAGTATAAATGCTATCAGCACCGAGATATATCTGCGTGAGACTATAAATTTGGGAATCTCTCTCTCAATTGTAGGCTTCATATCTGTAATTTTTAGGTTGCAAATGTAGATAAAATACCTAAAATATAAAACATTTTACCACAAATAGCGTAAATTTACCACGATAAACGTGATTTTACCACATAAAATAGATATATAGGAGAGCAAATAGTTATCTTTGCGACGCTCAAAGAAAAAATTGTGTATATTAGTACGCAATAATTGACTCTCTACGCAGTGGTGCAATCCGAAAATCGCTATGACGAAGGGCGAGGATGGTGAGGACTATGTGTAAGAATTGTCGCTTTGAGCAGAGGCGAAAATAGGAGAGGATATTATTAACTAACAAATATTTTTGATGAAGATAATTGGAACAGGTTCGGCACATCCAAAGTGTCGCGTGACGAATACCATGCTCGAGCAGTTTCTTGAGACTACTGACGAGTGGATCACAGAGCGCACTGGTATCAAAGAGCGTTTGGTAATTTCGTCAGAGAAGTTAGAAGATTTGGCTGTCATCGCTGCTAACAAGGCGTTGGAGGATGCAAATCTTACTGCTAAGGATATCGACTTTATCATATGCTCAAACGTAGTCAATGAGTATGTGACACCTGCACTAAGTTGTATCATTCAGGGTAAGATTGGTGCTACCTGCCCTACGTTGGATATCAATGCTGCGTGTGCAGGCTTTATTTTTGCAATGGATATGGCAGAGGATAAGATTCGTTGCAAGAAGGCGAAGAATATCCTTATCGTGTGTGCAGAGGAGCCATCGCGTATGGTAAGTTGGGAGAATAGAAGTACGTCTGTACTCTTTGGTGATGGCGCAGGTGCTGCTGTGGTATCGGAGGGCGATGAGCTAAAGGCTATTCGTCTTACAACATCATCACTTACGGATGTGTTGTACTACCAGCGTAGTCTCGAGCCTACTCCTTACATCGAGAAGGAGGAGAACTATGAGCCATTGGTAATGCGTGGTCGTGAGGTGTTTAAGCATGCTGTAACAAACTCTTGCCGCGATATTCGCAAGCTCCTCAACGAGACTGGTCTTCAGGCTGAGGATATCAAGTATTACGTTTTGCATCAGGCAAACCGTCGTATCATCGATTCGATACGTAACTTCCTTGGTGTAGATGAGGATCGTGTGCCACACAACGTAGAGCGTTACGGTAATATCTCTTCAGCGGCATTGCCAGCATTGCTTGACGAGCTAAATCGAGACGGCAAGCTTCAGAAGGGAGATAAGTTGGTGTTTAGCGCCTTCGGTGCTGGATTTACAACTGGTGCGTGTGTGATTGAGTGGGCTAAGTAGAAAAAATTAGTAGAACAACAATATTTTGATTATCGCGGGAGTTTACTTATAGTAAAGTGGGCAACTGCATAAACAATTAACAACACAGAAAAATAGATGGAACAGAGAGTTGTTATCACTGGTCTTGGTGCTATTACTCCAGTGGGTAACCACGTTGAGGATACTTGGAAGAACCTCGTTGAGGGTAACTGCGGTATCGACTTTATTAAGGGTTGGGATGAGTACAATCTCCCTGTAAAGGTTGCTGGTCAGGTTAAGAATTTCGACCAGTCGGAGTACGAACTTAACGCGGGTCTTGCACGTCGTAGCGATAGGTTCTGTATCTACGCGATGGCTGCTGCTGCTGACGCTATGAAGGACTCTGGTCTTAAGAGTGGCGAGAATATCGAGCCTGAGCGCTTGGGTGTATATATTGGCTCTGGTATCGGTGGTATGGATACATTCGTAAATCAGACCCTTGTAATGGCTAATGAGGGTGTTGGTCGTATCTCTCCATTCTTCGTGCCAATGATGATTTCGAATATCGCATCTGGTAATGTGGCTATCTCTCATAATGCTCAGGGTGTATGTCTTCCTGTTGTAACAGCTTGTGCTACAGGTACACACGCTGCAGGTGAGGCATATCGCGCTATTAAGCACGGCTATGCTGATGCTATCATTACTGGTGGTGCTGAGGCTTCGGTACACCCATTGGCTATCGGAGGTTTTGCAAATAGCAAGGCTTTGTCTCGCTCTGAGGATCCACTTCAGGCATCGTTGCCATTCTCGGCTGACCGTCATGGTTTCGTTATCGCTGAGGGTGCTGGTATGATGGTATTCGAGTCGTTGGAGAGTGCACAGAAGCGTGGTGCTAAGATCTACGCAGAGGTTGTAGGTTATGGTAACAGTTGCGACGCTCACCACTTCACTGCTCCACGTCCAGATGGTATCCCTGCGTCGCGTGCTATCAAGCAGGCGTTGGATGAGGCTCAGTTCGATGCAGAGAAGGATCTTCTATATATCAACGCTCACGGTACTGGTACGCCTCTCAACGATGCTGCTGAGACTAAGGCTATCAAGCTCGCTATGGGCGAGGAGGCCGCTAAGAAGGCGAAGATTACCTCTACAAAGTCTATCACAGGTCATATGCTTGGTGCTACAGGTGCTGTGGAGCTTATCGCTTCAGCATTGTCGCTATACAACGGTGTTGTAACACCTACAATCGGTCTTACAAACCCAGACCCAGAGTGCGACCTTGACTATACTCCTAACAAGGCGGTTGAGGCTGATCTCACAGTGGCAATTTCAAACTCTTTGGGCTTCGGAGGTCATAATGCCTGCGTAGCACTTCGTAAGTGGGAGGAGAAATAAACGAAACAAAAGAAAAGATATAGATATGAAACTTTTGGAAGGTAAGGTAGCACTTGTTACAGGTGCTGGTCGTGGTATTGGTAAGGCAATTGCTCTACGCTTTGCTCAGGAGGGTGCTAACGTAGCATTCACAGATTTGGCTGTTAATGAGGCTGTTGAGGAGACTGTAAAGGAGATTGAGGCTTTGGGTGTTAAGGCAAAGGCTTATGCATCTAACGCTGCAAACTTCGAGGAGACGCACGAGGTTGTAAAGCAGGTAGTTGAGGACTTCGGTCGTATCGATGTGTTGGTTAACAATGCTGGTATCACTAAGGATGGTCTTATGATGCGTATGTCGGAGGCACAGTGGGATGCTGTTATCAACGTAAACCTTAAGTCTGCGTTCAACTTCATCCACGCTGTAACACCTATTATGGCTAAGCAGCGTAGTGGCTCAATTATAAATATGTCATCTGTAGTAGGTGTTAGCGGTAATGCTGGTCAGTGCAACTACTCAGCATCTAAGGCAGGTATGATTGGCTTGGCAAAGTCTATCGCTAAGGAGATGGGTCCTCGTGGTATTCGCGCTAACTGCATCGCCCCAGGCTTTATCATTACAGAGATGACAAACCAGCTATCGCAGGAGGTTAAGGATGCATGGGCAGTGCAGATTCCATTGCGTCGTGGTGGTACTCCAGAGGATGTTGCAAATGTTGCGTTGTTCCTCGCATCAGACTTATCATCATATGTAAGTGGTCAGGTTATCCACTGTTGTGGTGCTATGAATTGCTAAACCTTAAAAATGTAGATTACTATGAGCGAAGTTAAGAAGCAGCAGACCCTTGAGATTCAGCTCGACGAGCAGGTGGCTCAGGGTAGCTATTGCAACCGCGCAATCATCACACACTCTGCATCGGAGTTTATCCTCGACTTTGGTGCTATGCTCCCAGGTATCAGCAAACTACGCGTCAAGAACCGTATCGTGCTAACTCCAGAGCATGCTAAGCGTTTGTTGCTCACTCTACAAGAGAATGTAACACGCTACGAGGCTACTATGGGTCAGATTAAGTTGAATAATGCCCCTGCGGCGTTCGACCCATTCAATGGCAAGGGTAATGCTTAATAAGAGTACATAAGTATAATTGTGAGGGGCTGTTCGACATCTGTCGGATAGCCTCAACTTTTAAGGGTTTAAGTCTATGATTACCTTTTTGATTTGTTTGGCAGTGCTTATCGCGTCATACTTTCTTTATGGTAGGTTTCTCGATAAGTTAACCTCGATAGATGGCGATGCTGAGATGCCATCCCAGAGGTTGTACGATGGGGTAGACTATATGCCTTTGCCTCGCTGGCGTATATTCCTTATCCAGTTGCTAAATATTGCTGGTACGGGACCTATCTTTGGTGCTATTCTTGGTGCGTGTTATGGTCCTGTGGCATTTCTCTGGATTACAATAGGCGGCGTGTTGTTTGGTGCTATGCACGACTATATGGCGGGTGTGATATCGTTGCGCAATGACGGCAAGAGCCTCTCGGAGATTATAGGAAAGTATCTTGGAGGAGGTATGCACAAGCTTACAACAGTGGTCATACCGTTATTGATGATATTGGTGGGTGGTGTCTTTATCGTTACTCCATCGCAGATACTTGCTGACAAGACAGATATTCCGTATATGGCGTGGGTGGCGATAATCATCGTCTACTACTTCGTGGCTACGATACTGCCTATTGACAAGATTATTGGTAAGATATATCCAATCTTTGGTGCGGCGCTTATCGCTATGGCGGTGATGCTGTTCGGCGTAATTATCTTTGGCGATTACTCGATACCAGAGTTGACCTCGTTTACGAATATGCACTTTAACGCTACAAATCTACCAATTATACCTACGCTCTTCATAAGCATCGCCTGCGGTGCTATCTCGGGCTTCCACGCCACGCAGTCGCCACTTATGGCGCGCTGTATGACCTCCGAGAGGCAGTCGCGCCCTATATTCTTTGGTGCTATGGTCTCGGAGTCGATAATTGCCCTTATATGGGCAGCTATGGCGATGGCATTCTTCGGTGGTGTAGAGGCGCTGAACGACTATATGCAGGCTAATGGTAGCAATGCAGGCGTGGCGGTGTCGCTAATCTGCGATACTACGCTCGGCAGGGTGGGTAGCATCTTGGCGATTATGGGCGTGGTGATAGCCCCTATAACCTCGGGAGATACAGCCTTTCGCTCTGCACGACTTATTGTTGCCGATATGCTTCATTACGACCAGAAACCAATATATAAGCGCTTGATTATCAGCTTGCCACTCTTTGCTATGGGTGTGGGCATCGCCTTTATGAAGTTCGATGTTATATGGCGCTATTTCGCATGGTCAAATCAAGCCCTATCGGTTATTACGTTGTGGATGATAACGTCGTGGCTTATGCGTCGTGGTAGTCGCTGGAGCATTATAGCCCTTGTGCCAGCTATCTGTATGACCTACGTATGCTCATCATTCTTCTTCATCTCAGGGCAGTTTGTGGGTCTTGGAGCTACAATATCTGCCTATGTCTATGGTGGTGCTGTAACAGCTATTATCGCTGGTTTGATGCTGAATTTAATAAAAAGAGATATAAAAAATGAGACCAATATTTAACCCAACATCTGATCAGTGCTTTGAGCTTGATGGTCAGGGAGTGTACAACTTTGTACAACATAAGGAGAGTATTGATAGACTTGTTAAAGAGGGTAGATACAATGAGGCGTGTGAACGCAGATATGAGGCGTTTCAGCTTCTTGCTGAAGCGCTACCTGAGGATGAGGCTATGCCATTAAGTTGGGAGCATAACAACTCGCGTGCCGCAATAGCGATACTCTATGGCTCGGCTGTGGATCACTTCCGTATTGGCGACTTGGAGATGAGTATGGCGCAGTTGGAGTTGCTCTTGGAGTGTGATCCTGAGGACCATTTCGAGGGTGTTAACCTGCTTGCGCTCTGCTATATAGCCACTGAAGAGTGGGAGGCTTTCGAGGATCTTGTTATAGACCTTACGGATAAGTCTGCCGAGTCTGTTGTGGCGCGCCTTTGGGCATCCTTCGAGCGCACTGGCGAGTTGGATAGGGAGTTGCTAAAACTACTCCGCACACGCCATAAATACTTCTACGAGGAGCTTATTTCTGAGGAGCATCCCGATGATGATAGCTTTAGATGCGATATCAGTTCGGAGCGCCCATCGCAGAGTGCCGAAGCCCGCGAATGGTGGCTTCTTGCAGAGCCTCTGTGGAGCGAGTTCCCAGAGTTCATTAATAAACTGAAAAGTGAAAGGCAGTAAACCTTTCACTTTTCACTTTTTTTCTCTATCTTTGCCACGATATAGCCCCATTGCTCAATAGTGGGGTGTGGCGTGAGGTTTGTATTAGATATATTATGCTTTTTGAACTACTCAAAATACTCTTTGGTGGACTCTGTGTGGGCTTGGCATCATCGGTAACTGTCGGTCCTGTGGCGGTGCTATGTATTCAGCGTACGCTAAGTAAGGGACACCTCTCGGGCTTTGTATCGAGCATGGGTATTGTGTGTGCAGATACCATTATGGCAATACTCGCCTTTTCGGTATACGCCTTCATAAAGAGTTACATCGACGAGTACAGCCACATGATTCAGTTTGTGGGCGGCTGTTTGGTTGTTATTGTAGGTATCTTCATCTTCTTTAAAAACCCTGTTCCACAGATTCGTAAGAACAAGACGGGGCAGAGTGTGTTATGGCAGGACTTCGGCTCTATGTTTGGTTTTACGCTTGCCAACTTTATCGTGGTAATACCCTACATTCTTGCCTTCTTTACGATGTTTAACATCGACCTAACAATAGACTTCAGTGGCGCAGATGGCGCGGTGCAGTTTATCGACTCCATCTACAACATTTTGGTTTTGGGAGGCTTCTTCCTCGGTGCCACATTATGGTGGTTGGCTGTTACATCCATTATCAGCATCTTCCACAAGGGCTTTAAGCCTCGCCATATGATTATCATTAACCGTGTTGCAGGTTTGGTAATCATGGTGTTGGGTATTGCAACACTTCTATCGGTAATAATAGAGTAGTTATGAGTAATAAGAGAATTATAATCGCCATTGATGGTCACTCATCATGTGGCAAGAGTACATTTGCTAAGGCTATAGCAGCGCGCTTGGGTTACATCTTTATCGATACAGGTGCCATGTATCGTGCAGTGACGCTATACGCTTTGGAGCATGGAGCTATAGAGTCGTGCATCGCTAACGAGTCAAAAATTGAGGCTATGCTCGAAGATATAAACATCAACTTCCGCTTCAATCCTGAGCGCGGTGCGAGCGATATCTATGTCAACGGAGATATGGTTGAGGGTAAGATTCGCACGATTGAGGTTAGCAACTGCGTGAGTGCGGTAAGTTCTATCGGTGCGGTGCGTAGTAAGTTGGTGGCTATGCAGCAGGCGATGGGTCGCGATGGTGGTGTTGTGATGGATGGTCGAGATATCGGTACAGTGGTATTCCCTGATGCTGAGCTTAAGATATATATGACTGCCGACCCTATGGTGCGTGCCGAGCGTCGATATAAGGAGCTTACGGCTAAGGGCGACAATGTAAGCCTTGAGGAGATATACGAGAATGTAGTGTCACGTGATCATGCTGATATGACACGTGCGATATCGCCACTACGCAAGGCGGATGATGCCATCGTGCTTGACAACTCGCACATGAGCGTCGAGGAGCAGATGGAGTGGTTCGATAGAGAGTATCAACGAGTAGTAGGCTGTTAGTATGCGCGTTGTGATAGATGATAACTCGGGTTTCTGCTTTGGTGTTGTAAGGGCTATTAGCGAGGCGGAGAGTGCTTTGCAGAGTCGTGGCGAGGTGTATTGCCTCGGCGACATTGTACATAACCGCGTTGAGGTGCAGCGCCTTCAAAACTTGGGTCTTAGCACCATCTCGCACGAGGATATATCATCATTGTCTGATCGCACGATGCTTATCAGAGCGCATGGCGAGCCTCCTACGACATATCGTCTTGCTGAGGAAAGTGGGGTTGAGATTATAGATGCTACATGTCCTGTAGTGGCACGTCTGCAGCGACGTGTACGTGAGGCGTATGCCAAGATGAAGGAGGTAGGTGGTCGTGTAGTGCTGCTTGGTAAGCGTGGTCATGCTGAGGTAGTTGGTCTTATTGGTCAGGTGGGCGATGATGTTGTGGTCGTGGAGAATGAGGCGGAGTTGCAGGGCTTGGACTACAGCTATCCAATATACTTCCTTTCGCAGACTACGCAGAGTATTGATCTCTTCAACCGTATGGCGCAATGCATTGTAGGCAGCATGGACGAGGATGTGGAGTGTACGGTAGATGATACCATATGTCGTCGTGTGGCTGGACGTGAGGCAAATCTTGCCGAGTTCTCACAGAGTGTTGATGTGGTGTTGTTTGTATGTGGCAGAAAGTCATCAAATGGTCGTGTTCTCTCGGAGGTGTGTCGTAGAGCCAATGCGAGGTGCTACAATATCGAGGAGGCATCGGAGATTGAGGCACACTGGTTTGAGGGTGTGGAGAGTGTAGGCATTTGTGGTGCAACATCTACACCACGCTGGCTTATGGAGGAGGTAGCTGCGCATGTCAATAACTTGAATTATTAATTTACAGAATATCTTTAATTATGAAATATGCTATTCGTTCGCTAAAATATCTACTTCTAATCTGCGTTTTATATGTAGCTCTATTGTGGGCATCATCTATCTATACTTACAATGGTATGGTTGATGTAGCGACACTTCTACGAGCGCAGTTTGGTACCCAAAGGGGGATATGGCTTGTGGTGGCATTTGTGGCGTTGGCACTCTTCTATCCACGCTTTGGCTATGTGCGTCGCGTAGTTAGTGGGGTAGATATTGAGTCTGATCGCATCCGTATCGACAACGCTATGAAGCTCTATGGCTTCAAGTTTGCAGAGGTGTGTGAGGGTAGGTTGGTCTACCGTGCTGAGGGCATTGTGCGACGTCTCACACTTCTCTTCGAAGATGAAATCTTGGTAAGTCAAGTGGATGGCGGTGTTGAGATTGAAGGTCTGCGTCGTAGTGCAGTGCGCATAATTTATCAACTAAATGCCTATATCGAGCATAAGGAGCGATACTAATAGCGGGATGGGGGCATCTCTAACCGCACTAAATCTGTTTTGAATGAGAGCGACACTTCGTTTTATATTCCTATTTGTGGCGTTAGGTATTATCGCCACTATGGAGTTGTCGGCACAGGAGAGTAACCGCGTGCAGCGCGATTTCGAGCTTGGGCAAGCTACAGAGGTGCTTAGCAATATAATGCGAGAGTTCGATATGGGCTTTGTGGATGCAGTGCCTGCAACCACACTCTTAAACTCTGCGGTTAGGGGTATGACAACAGCTACAGATCCCTACTCGGAGTATCTTTCGGAGGAGTCTATGTCTGCATTCGAAATAATGACTACGGGTCGCTATGGTGGTGTAGGCTCGCTTATCCGCAAGCGCGGGGACTATGTCATCTTTGCACAGCCATATAAGGATTCGCCATCCGACAAGGCGGGTATTAAGATTGGAGATAAAATACGTGCTATAGATGGCGAAGATATGCGTGGTATGGATGTTTCGACCATCAGTTCACGCCTTAAGGGAGAGCCTGAAAGTGCTGTTGAGGTAGTTATCGAGCGCAATATAGGTGGTGGTATCGATACTCTAAACATTACCCGCAAGCGTATCTCAATTCCGAGTGTTAATTATGCTGGTATCATTCGCGATGGCGTGGGTTATATCTCGCACAACGACTTTATCGAGGGTAGCTACGATGAGATGCGTCGCGCTGTGGAGCAGTTGCTCGCTACCGATTCGCTAAAGGGCATCATTCTTGACTACCGTAGCAATGGCGGTGGCGTGATGCAGGAGGCGATAGATATAGCATCTTTATTTATCCCACGTGATAGCCGTGTAGTATCGCTTATGGGTCGCGACTCATCGTCGCTAAGGCACTTCAACACTCGTTATGCCCCTATTGCTGAGAATATCCCACTTGTGGTACTTGTGAGTGGTACATCAGCATCGGCATCTGAGATCTTGGCGGGGGCGTTGCAGGATATGGATAGGGCAGTAGTGATGGGAGACCGTACCTATGGTAAGGGCTTGGTGCAGGAGACCCGCTACGTGGGATATAACAACTACCTTAAATATACAACAGCTAAGTATTATATTCCATCGGGACGTTGTATACAGGCGCGTAACTATGCCTCGATGCGTACAGATGGTAGCGTAAACTCTGTCCCCGACTCGCTAATATCGGAGTTTAGAACACTTGGCGGTCGCAAGGTCTACGACGGTGGAGGCATCCTTCCCGATGTGGAGATTGCACCAGAGTATGTGAGTCGCTTTGCGGTAACGCTATATGCTATGGGCTTTATGGAGGATTGGGCAGATATCTATATGCAGAAGCATTTTAACGACAAAATAGATGTTCGTACATTCTCTATCACGGATGAGGATTATGCAGACTTTTGTGCTTTTATTGAGGATAAGGATATCCCCTATGAGTCGGATACTCGTAAGGCTCTAAAGGCGTTGGAAAAGGCGTTGGAAAAGGATCTATATACCGAGAGCTTAGGTAGTGTAGTAGAGACCTTAAGAGCTGAGCTTAAGGATGACAAGATGTCGAATATGCAGACCTACCGAGACGAGATTATGGATGCGCTAAATAGCGATATAGTGCTGCGCTACGCATATCAGCAGGGTGTACAAGAGCATATGGCGGCATCCGATAAGGAGGTGGAGCAGGCTGTAGAGCTTATCCTTGATAAGCAGAGATATACAAACATACTCAGCCCTGCCAGCAAGTAAATAGTCTTGCCTATGAAGCTCCCACGCCTACATAATCCACAGCTTAGCACTACGTTGCGTAACCATGCGACGCTGTTAGTTGTGGGCTTGGTGCTTGCAATACTCTCGGTGGTATACACTTGGCGTATGTCGGTGGGTATGAGGCAGGAGCAGGAGGCGGCAATAGAGCAGCTTAGGGAGGATGAGCGCAATGCTGTGGAGATGTGGGAAGATATCCTGCGCTCGACAAATATTGGTGGACAGATGGTTTACAACCCTGAGCTATTGCATGAGCTTGCGGAGCATACCAACGTGCCTCTTATCATCGCGAATGAGCGCCTTAATGTATGGGTTACAAACCTATCGGATGATATTGTAGAGAATCCAGAGTCGTTACGACGCGAGATTATGCTTATGAGTCAAAATAATAAGCCTATCTCGGTGACGTATGGCGTGATGAATCAGACGGTGGTAACGATATACTATGGTATGACCGATTATGCCGACCTCGTGTCGAGTAAGCATAGTAGGGCGTTGGCTCTGTTCCCATATATGCAGTTGGGTATCATCATAATATTTGCCATCTTTGCCTATATAGCCTTCGCCTCGGCAAAGCAGAGCGAGCATAATCGTGTATGGGTGGGATTGGCAAAGGAGACTGCACATCAGCTTGGAACGCCTACATCGTCGTTGCTTGGTTGGATAGAGTATCTGCGTAGTCAGCCAGTAGACCAGCAGGCGGTGGACGAAATGGGTAAGGACTTGGCGCACCTGATGAAGATTGTCGACCGTTTCTCGAAGATTGGCTCCGAGACACAACTTACGCCGGCAAATATCAACGAGGTGGTGGGCGATACGGTGATGTACTTTCGTCGTCGTGTACCACGCAACGTAACGCTCACGTACAATGGCTTGGCGATGGCACCGATACGTGTAATGATGAATGCTGCGCTCTTTGAGTGGGTCATAGAGAACTTGATGAAGAACTCGCTCGATGCCCTGCAGGGTCAAGGCTCGATAGAGGTCGTTGTGGGTGAGAGTGGCAACACGGTATTTGTAGAGGTTAGCGATACGGGCAAGGGCATTGCTAAGAGCAACTGGACACGTATCTTCGAGCCAGGATTTACCACCAAAACTCGTGGTTGGGGTTTAGGATTGTCGCTATCGCGCAGAATTATAGAGGAGTATCACGCAGGAAAAATTGCTGTTGTGCGCTCAGAGATAGGTAAGGGTACAACCATTCGTGTAACATTAGAACGCAAGGAGGGGGATGAATAACTCGTTATTGACATACTACGCTACTGAGGGATATCGCATCGTGAAGCCTGAGGCGATATATGGTCGTGTCTCGCGTATAGCAAGTGGCGAGGCTCTCTATGATGGTGGGTATCGTGCCATCACTCCCGATGAGATGTTCGGTGGTGGCTCTGAGATTGTCGTAAGCGATGCTATTGAGCCATTTGTGCCAACGCTTAGTGCAGAGCCTCTATTTCATATTCTGCTCTTTGCAACCCTTGTGGTATACCTTAATATGATATATCGCTCACATGGATTTATAGGACACCTATATCGCGATATGTTTACTATGCGTAGCGAGCGCAATATGATATATCAGGGAGGTCTGTTGCCGTTGCAACACTTCAAGCAGGTAGCTTCGGCAATAGGCTTTGTATCGTTGGCACTGGTGGTGTTGCGCTTTGCCGAGAGCTTTATTTCGCCTAACTCTCCGATATATAGTAACTCTGTAGCAACATATGCCTCTATAGGTGCAATGTTGATAGTGGTGGTATATGTGGCGTGGTACTTTGCTTTGCATAAGATTGTAGAGTGGGTAAGTGGCTCGGATGCTACACCGATGCTATCAGCGATTGGATATATGCACTTCGTGAGAATCTCGGTGGTGCTATACCCCCTTGTAGCTGTCTGGTTGCTCGGCATTGAGAGAGGCGATGCCTTCGTTGTTCCACTCCTTATTGTGGTGGCGGTGCTGATGATAATTTTGTATTTGAAAGACACAATTTTGTTCTTTGTTGATAAAAAAATTTCAATTTTGTATTGGATTTTGTACCTTTGCACCGCATTTTTGCTGCCTTTAAGTTTTATTGCACACCTATTACCTCAGCGTTTTTAAGGGTAATTATTGAGTGAATAATGTTGATAACAAGGTTGTTATAGCTTTATTCGATATAAAATATTTAATGGCTGAAAAGATGCAAAGTAACGTATTTTTGAATAAATTAAAATTGTACTAAGTTGACAAAGAACAGGATTCTTGTATCGCAACCCGCACCTGCGGTTATTGAGAAGTCACCTTTTTATGACTTTTCTGCTAAGCACAATCTTCAAATAGATTATAAGCCACTTATTCGTGTTGTCGGCGTAACGCTAAAGGAGTTTCGCGCGCAGCGTACAGAGATCTTGGATTATACCACAATGATCTTCTCTTCACGCACGACTATCGATAGCTTTTTCCGTATCTGCGAGGAGGCGCGTATAACTGTGCCTGAGACGATGAAGTATATCTGTAATACCGAGGCTGTAGCTCTCTACTTGCAGAAGTATATCGTCTATCGCAAGCGTAAGATTTCGTTCGCTGATGGAACTTTTAACTCTCTTGTAGAGCTTATCGTAAAGCATAAGGACGAGAAGTTTATGCTTGTTCTTACTGAGCCATACAAATCTGAGTTGTTGGATACGCTACAAACCCTCAAATTGAAGGTCGCACCAGTGGTCTTTGCCCGTACCGTATCGGCAGATATGTCTACCATCAAGCCTGAGGAGTACGATATTGTGGCGCTGTACTCTCCATCCGATGTTAAGGCTCTTGCCGAGAATTTCGATGTGGAGAAGCTTCCAGTGGTTGCAACATTTGGCGAGGCTACACTTCGTGCTGCTAAGGAGGCTGGTATGAAGGTTAAGGCGTCAGCACCATCGCCAGAGGCTCCATCTATGGTTAAGGCTCTCGATATCTACCTTAATAAGCTCGAGGGTGGTGTCGAAGTTGATGATGCTGAGGTTAAGGTAGACCTTGAGAAGGAGGAGTTTATCCGCGCACAGCAGACTAAGCTACAGAAGAAGCCTCGTACACGTACTGTACGTAAGAAGGAGTAACTATGGACAAGCCCTACGCACTACCTAAGTCGGAGCGCCTAAGCTCGCTCGCGGCAGTGCGTCGCCTCTTCCAAGATGGCGCGTCGGGCTTTGTGTATCCATTTCGCTATATGGTAATTACCGAGAAGAGTGCCACACCTACCGTTGAGGCGCTCTTCTCTGTACCTAAGCGCTACCACAAGCGCGCCAATAAGCGCAACACCCTACGCCGACGTACTAAAGAGGCGTACCGCCTAAATAAGGCAATCCTAACCTCTTCGGCTCTTGCCAAGAGTCAAACAGTAGATATAGCCCTTGTCTACTCAAGCAAAGAGATACTGCCATATAAAACTATTGAGTATGCCATTTGCAAAATTCTTAACGAGATTGTTGAGCGCTATTAGGCGTATTTGCGCCCTCCCTTTTATCCTTCTTGTGCGCTTCTATCAGCTCTGTATATCGCCACTGAAACCTCCATGCTGTCGTTTCACCCCAACCTGCTCGCAGTATGCTATCGAGGCATTCCGTAAGCACGGTGCAATAAAGGGCCTCTACCTGACAATATGGCGAATATTGCGATGTAATCCGTGGGGAGGATCGGGTTATGATCCCGTCCCTTAATTTCTTGTGATAAGGGGCAACACCTGTCGCCGCTAACAAAAAGTCCCGATAATGAGTAGTACTTCAAGTACAGCCCATTGTCGGGATTTTTGCCAAACGGAAGTATCTGCAGCCTTATGAATAGAAATCTTGGTCTCGCGCTGACTTATGGGGTTTCTTTGTTTTGTGGGGCAAAGGAATAAAGGTTGAACTGGGTGGTTTATTTTTTCTTTATTTTTGTAATATTTTGAGCAGAAGTGCTCTATATTTTTCTGCACAATGTCCCATTAGAGTGTTGCTCGTTTCGGAAATTCTTATTATTTTTGTGGTGCTATTGGATAAGTAGCAGACATATTTACGAAAGTGTTTTCGTAGTCCTAATCTGAAAATGTGGAAGTTTTTAAGACCAAAGGATGAACGAACAGCACTCATTTCTTGTATAGCTATGTGGCTGTACGCTTTTGCGTACCTACCCCCATACTATCCAAGTGTGGGGCATTGTAGCGTTTATTTTGGTCAGGTCTTTCCACAACCTTCAGATTAATAAGCGAAACCAACTCCACACTTTCTTTTTTTTATTTTCACCGTATAGGAGTTGTTCGGTATTGTTTAGTTGGATACATTGTCGTTTAATCATTCGCTTTGGTGATAGATTTGTGTGCATCTGCTCTCTATATAGGTAGATGGCTCAAGTAGCGAGTATTTAATCGGCTTATAAGCGACACGAAACATTTATTAACTTAAATTTACAATACTATGAAAAGACTATGTATGCTTTTGGCGCTCTGTGGAGTGCTGGCAGTGGGATGTTCCGAGTGGGATTTCCATCTTACAGGCGGAAGTGGTAAGCCAAGTGGCAAGCCAAGCGGTGATGAGAACAATACTTCGGATGTTGTATTCGATGTTGAGAGTGAGAGTATTATCACCGTGAATGTAGATGCTGCGGGAGGTAATGTAGATATCAACCTCTCGACAAATATCGAGTATAGCGTCAATATTGCTGAGGAGGCGCAGTCGTGGGTATCTATTGCGGAGTCGCGCGCAGATGTTCGCGAGGAAGTGGTGACCTTTGTGGTAGCACCAAACGAGGAGATGGCAACACGCGTTGCGAGGGTTACATTCAACGATGCCGAGGGCAAGGTGTTGTATAATCTCAATCTTAGCCAGAAGGGTAGCGTTGAGGCTGCTCCATTCTTTAATCTAAATGGTGAGACTGAGTTTAGCTTCGAGGCAGAGGGTGGCAATGTTGCGGTTAGCATCGAGACAAATATCGACTTTGAGGTTGTTGTTGCAGAGGATGCTGCTGCGTGGTTGGGCGTTGCTGAGGCTCTTGCCGACAGAGTGGTATTTGCTATTTCGGCAAACGACAGCTATGAGAGCCGTAGCGCTGAGGTGCAGTTTATTGATGTCGATGGTGCTGTGCTTGCTACCATTGCATTTAGCCAGAAGGGTCTTGTTGAGGATAATGGCGACCAGATCTTCAACTTCAGCATTATCGATAGCTATGTTGTGGAGCATACTGGTGGCAATATTATGATTGCTGTCAGCACCAATATCGACTATAAGGTCTCAATCCCTGAGGCGGCGCAGGAGTGGATTACGCTCTCTGAGACTCGTGGCGAGGTGGTGACAGAGGTGTTGACATTTGTTGTTGCTGCAAATAATACGAGCGAGGAGCGCAGTGCTGAGGTGCTATTTACCGATGCCGCAGATGTTGCCTTGCAGTCATTTACCATCACCCAGAAGGGTATGAACAGAGAGGGTAATATCGTCTTTGCAGATGAGGATGTCAAGGCTGTATGTGTAAAGAAGTATGATGTTGACGGCGATGGCGAGGTATCATACCAGGAGGCTGAGTGGGTGACTTATATTCCAGAATATTTCTTTGGAACTAGCAGTAGTTCAGTCCTTACAAAGGTTAACACCTTTGATGAGTTGAAGTATTTTATTAATGTAAGTTCGATTCATAGCAAAGCGTTTTATAATTGTACTAATTTGACATCTATCACATTCCCAGATAGTTTACGATCAATAGGAGAGCTGGCTTTCTACTACTGTAAAGGTCTCACAACATTTAATATGCCTAAGGGTGTGAATTATATTTATAGTGACGCATTTTACTACTGCGAAAATCTTAAACGAGTCTATGTCTCGGATTTGACTGCATGGTGTAAGGTGGAGTTTGAAAATGCTTATGCTAATCCTTTGTATTATGGAGCCTATCTATTTGTAAATGATGTGTTTATAACAGAGTTGACTATCCCTACGGGTATTACTGCTATTAAAGCCTTTGCTTTCTTTAATTGCGATTCGTTAAAGAAGGTTACTATTCCTGCGTGTGTCACATCAATAGGTAAGTCAGCATTTAATGGATGCGATGTATTATCAGAGGTGAGTCTTCCTAATACCCTTACATCAATTGGAAGTTATGTATTCCACGGCTGTTTGGGCTTGAGAGAGATTGCTCTTCCTGAGAGTCTTACCACAATTGGCAGTTATGCATTTGCTGATAGTGGACTTACTACAATTACTATTCCTGCCAGTGTAACTTCGATTGCTGATTCCGCATTCTATGATTGCGGTGAGTTACGATATGTATATTGCACCGCTACTACCCCTCCAACGATTAGTGGGTCCAATGCTTTTTATGGTAATGCTTCGAGTCGCAAAATATATGTGCCTACAGCCTCTGTGGATGCGTATAAGAAAGCTGCGGGTTGGAGTAGTTATGCGTCGTCTATTTATGGCTACGACTTTAACTAATGTTAGAGTGTGAATAATGATTTGTTACCACGCGGGCACTCTGCTCGCGTGGTTTTTTTATGACGACTCTTTACCTTTCAGTTTTTACTATAGTTCAATATACTCCGTATACACCAGTCTCGTGTTGGGGTTGGAGCAGGTGATATCTTGGCGGATGGCCTTTGTGCCGTAGGGGATAAACCATAACTTGCGCGGAACGCGGTGGATAACCTGGTGCAGGGTGTCGTAGTTGATGATGGTGTAGCTTAGCGTGTCGCGATTAACCGTAGCGTGGAGCGTGGTCCATGGTGTTGTATGGTTGGCATATCGTAGGCTATCGCGTAGGATTACGGTGTCGCGTAGGATTACGGTATCTATTATGGCTGAGGCTGTTACGCTTTTGGCATAGCTCTCCATGCGGCGTAGGCGTATGCCCATATTTTCGATAGTCTCTCGATCTGACTGGTGCTGTCTCTTGAACTCGTTAAGTTCGAGCGTTAGCGCTTCAACAGATGCGGCACTGCGATTTGCCTTTGTCTGATAGAGGGTTATGCCCTCTCGGAGTACCCGCTCATTTGCTCGTAGGCGCTGGTTTTCGTTGATAAGCTCAAGGCATAGCACTGCCAATAATACCACCAGCGCGATGGTAATCACATTTTTCATAGTCATAAGATTTTAGATGTTGTGTTAAATAGTTTGATTTGTGCTGCAAATATACTACATTAAAATCCCCTTGTCAAGAGTTTTTAGATAAAATATTGAATATGTCGTGTCGTAGTATGGCTAATTTATTGAAATCAGAAGAGCTGTTGTACGGTCAAATAATATTGTCCAATTGTGTAACTTTGCAACTATTTTAGCCGTAAAAAAGACCTAATAATTGATATAATTGCATATTTTTTTACACTTTTTCGAGGTAAATGTTGTGAAATCAAATAAATGTTTATACATTTGTAAGGAGAAAAAGTAAATATAAAAAAACATATTAACCTTAAAATTGTAATAATATGTCGAACCAATGTCCTGCTACTTGCCACTCATATACAGTAGAGCCAGAGGCTGGCTTTTCGTTGATTAAGCTCAAGGTGGGCGAAAAGTTGGTAGTAGAACGTGGCGATTTCAACTCGCTGCTATTCCTTACCGCAGGTAACTTTGAAATCAACTCTGAGGAGCGAAACGACTATGTTGTGCGCGAGGGTCACTTTGTATTCTGTTTCCGCGCTTTCCAGTATGAGATTACTGCATTGTCGGATGTTGAGATTGTTAAGGCGCACTTTATCACTGCGGGTGCTACTTGCGATATGATCCCATTCAATAGTATCGTGGGTAAGATTAAGAAGATTAGCTATAAGTTCACGCAGGTAGCGATGAACGAGCCTATGAACATCCTACTTCAGTCGGTAAGGCTATATCTCGACAACTCGATGAAGTGTAACCATCTGCAGCGTGCTAAGATTCAGGAAATGTTTATCATCTTCAAGTTCTTCTACACACCTCAGATTCAGCTACGTACATTCTATAATCTCTTCGATCGTAACCAGTCGTTCGTATCGTTGGTGCGTAACAATGCCCCACGTGTTAAGACTGTTGAGGAGCTTGCCGATATCTGTGGTTTCAGCGTGCAGCACTTCAACAATATGTTTAAGCAGGAGTTTAACGACACCCCATATAGCTGGATGCAGAAGCAGCGTATTCAGGAGATCGAGCGACTACTTACCGATACTAATGTGCCGCTTAAGAGCATTATCAAGATGTATAGCTTCACAAACCACGGTCATTTTGCTCTCTTCTGTCGTAAGTATCTGCACAAGACTCCGCTTAAGATTCGTAAGGAGGCGAGAGCGAAGCGTGAGGCGCAACCAACCGAGTAATTTCTCGCGATAAGCCGCAATCTGCAGCAGATCCCAATAAGTAAATCACTCAGGGCTGTACTTTAATGTACTATCCCTGAGTGATTTCTTTTGCGATGCGCCAAATCAGACCCCTTCTCCCAAGAAATTGGGTTGTGAGCTTAGGTCGGTGGTTTTCTAAAAAGACATAGCCTTTTTAGCCTCGTATGTAGTGTGGCATCTCATCGGGTATCTCCAGTGAGAACTCCACCAAGCCAGCTACATCGCCAGACTCGTACCATGGCGTTTGGTATATAAGTTTGCGGAGCGAGCCCTTCTGGATGGTGTAACTATTGTTCTCGCCGTTGGCGATAAGACGATTGATAATCTCGCGTGAGCGTGCCGAGTGGCAAGGCATCATCGAGCGACCACGCATATCGCCATTAACCTCGCGTGAGCGAACATTCTGGTAGGTTACAACGCCATCCAAGTCGCATACGGTAATGGCACAAGTCTTGAGGGTGTCGCCCCAAGGGCAACGGATATCTTCGAAATTCATATCTAAATAGGGTTAGTTATTATCTTTGTTGTTAGTTCATTCGATAGACATTTTTAATGCCCTTAATGCGGCGGAGCGAGTGGAGTAGCATATCTACAACAGCGACACTCGACACCTCGACACATAGCTGAGCTGTGGCTGTGCCGTCACCCTTAGGTTTGTAGTTGATGCTGCGCACGGCAAGTTTGAGGTCTTTGCTTGCAACATCCATAATCGTAGTGGCAAGACCTGCAATATCTACAGAGCTGATACCTACGGTAATGCGGAAAGCTCCCTCGGCACCATCGCGCCAACGAGCATCCATAACGCGGTAGGGGTATCGCTCGCGCATACGACGGGCATTAGGGCAGTCGGTGCGGTGGATGGTGATGCCGGCGTTGATAGTTACAAAGCCAAAGATATCATCGCCCTTAATAGGGTTGCAGCAGCGACCGAGTTTATACTCAATATTGTTAATGCGCTCGTCGATAACAAGGGCATCAGCTTTATGTGGTGTCTGCTCTTCGCGTTCCTCGCGGAGTTTGAGCTTGCGCTCCTCAACGTTTGCTGCAGCCTGACGACGCTCCTCGTCTGCCTGACCTGAGAGCCAGTGGTTGAGGATATCTTTGATTTGCGAGATCTCAATCTTCTGATCAGCAATAGCGACGTATAGTTCGTTACCACGTCTGATTTTGAAGTGCTTGCATAGGTAGCTCACAGCATCGTCTATGCTGACATCTATCTTCCAATTCTTTATCTTGCGCTCCAACTCTTCGCGACCCAAGCGGGCATATTTTTGGCGCTCCTCACGGAGGTATGCTCGTATCTTATTGCGGGCGCGCTGTGTAATGCAGAAGTTGAGCCAGTCCGCCTTTGGGGTCTGGTCTTTGCGCGTTAGCACCTCGCATATATCGCCATTCTTAAGTTGCTCTTTTATTGGCACAACACGTCCGCCAACCTTACCGCCAACGCATATAGCGCCCAACGAGGTGTGGATATCGAAGGCAAAGTCCAAGACCGTTGCACCCTCAGGTAGCTTACGGATATCGCCCGTAGGGGTAAAGACAAATATCTCGCCTGCCGAAGGCTTAGCTTCGAAGCGGTGAGCAATAGACTCCGATGTGGTATTCTCGAGGAGTTCGCGTAGGCGACCAAGCCACTCCTCTGCACCCATACCGCCCTGACGAACACCCTTATAACGCCAGTGGGCTGCAATACCGCGCTCGGCAACCTCATCCATGCGCTCGGTGCGTATCTGCACCTCTACCCAGCGACCCTCCGAGGTCATAACGGTGGCATGTAGCGACTCGTAGCCATTCGACTTCGGTATAGATATCCAGTCGCGCATACGCTTGGGGTTAGGCACATAGAGCGATGTTACGTGCGAAAAGACTGTCCAGCAAAGGCGCTTCTCGCTCTCAGGTGGGCAGTCGATGATGATGCGTAGGGCGAAGATATCGTAGACACCCTTAAAGTCGACCTTCTGCTTTTTCATCTTCTGGTAGATGGAGAAGACCGACTTCGTGCGACTCTTTATATGATACTTAATACCGTCGGCATCAAGCAGTTTGCGTACTGGTGTAAGGAACTCTTCGATAAACGCCATGCGCTCAGATTCGCTCTCCTTAAGTTGTTGCACAATATCGTTATATGCCTCTGGCTCAATATATTTCAACGATAGGTCTTCCAACCCGCTCTTGATGCTATAGAGACCCAACTTATGCGCTATCTCGGCGTATAGATTTAGGCTCTCCCAGCTCTTCGAAAGACGCTTCTTCTCGGGGAAGATATCGAGCGTGCGCATAACCTCAAGTCTATCAGCGAGCTTGATAAGTATCACACGCGGGTCCTCAGAGTAGGATACAATCATATCGCGGAAGTCCGATGCCTGCTCCTTAGAGCGCTTGAGCTTGATATTAGATATCTTGCTAAGTGCCAAAGAGATACCCAAGACTTCATTGCCAAACTCTCGGCTTATTTCTGCGGTCAATGCCTCTACCTCTTCTGGGTGCTCCTGTACAGCGATGCGTACAACATCGTGGATGATGGCTGCGACCGTCGAGTTACGACCCAAGCCTATCTCCTCCACAACGATGCGGGCAACACCGATGTCGTGGTCGAGCATAGGCGAGTTGTCGTAGCGCGTAATATTTTGCATTCTCTCCCAAGCAAAGAGTATAGCTTTATCGACCATCTCCTGCGTAGTTACAGAGTACTGCGTAGCAATAAGATTGCGAAAGTCATTATATCTATTTAGTGGCATAGTTCTCAATCTTTATAAACAACAATAAGGTCGTCTGTGCCTATGGCGTAGCGTTGGCGTTGCTCCGCGCTAAGTAGCTCGTTGTAGGCTATGCGCTTAACGCGAAAGCCCGCAGTGGTGAGGCGTTCGTCGTAGTCTCTACCGTAGATACGACGGTGGTCGTACTGTCCGAAGATGCGAGTTCGCTCCTCGGGGTCGGTAATAGTGTCGTCTTCGAACGTGGTGGCGCGACCCCTCTCTTCTGGTACAAGCATAATGCCCCAACCGCCACACTTAAGTATGCGATATAGCTCAGCCATAGCGCGCCTATCATCCTCGACATGCTCCAAGAGGTGGTTACAGATGATAACATCCGTCGACTCATCCTCCAACGGTATGTTCTGCACGTCGAAATGCAGGTCGGCAAGTGGCGATTCGAGATCGGCTGTGATATAGTTTTTATTATCGCGGTAGTGGCGCTTAAAGTGGCGCATAAGCGATACCTCGGGGGCGATGTGTAGCAGTCGTGGGTAGCCATCGAAGAGATTGCTCGACTCCTTCAGCCAGAGCCATATCATGCGGTGGCGCTCCAGAGATAGGCAGTGTGGGCATAGGGCATCTTCGCGAGATGTAACGTAACCGTAGGGCATAAAACGGCGGTAATGAGAGCCACATACTGGACACTCCCTACCACAACCACGGTAGGCAAGCCCCATTACGGGTACTGCCCAGCTCGCCACGCGCTGAAGAAAGCGACGTGGGATATGGTTTAATGCCCAACGTATAGCGCTCTTAACCATAGTTAAAAGGGTATTTCAGTAATCTTTTGTAACTCCTCGCGAGTATGAGTAAGCTGGCGACGACACTCTTCAACAAGCTCGTTGGCGCGCTTAACAGTGGGTGCAAGGTCATTGATTGCCACCTCGCCATTGCGTAGTCGCTCAAGTATCTGCTCAAGCTCCTTGATAGCCTCTGTGTAGTCAATCGTAGTTTTTACTCTCTTAGCCATATATTGTTACTATTTTGTCGGTTTAATACTCTTAATCTCAGCGCTTAATACACCATCGCTTAGCTCCACATTGATACCATCTCCAACTCTGCTATTCGTAACACTTGTTAATGCCTTATCGCCACTGCGAACAACCGCAAAGCCGAGCTGTAGGATGTTGTCAATGGAGTAGGTTTGCAATGTGCGCTTAAACTCCTTGAGGCGGTGGCTCTCGGTGGAGAGTATCAGCTCCATTCGGCTACGTAGTGCGCTTTGCATGATGCTCAAACGATTTTGTTCGTCGTTGATATGGGTGGTTACGATACGTTCGATATCGGTGCTGATGGTATATACTCGCATCACTTCATTTTGAAGCATCCTCTCCACCTCATTAGCGATGCTCGTAGCATACTCCTCTAATATGGAGAGTTCCGCATCTGCCATCTCTGCAAAGAGTGTTGCCACAGCGGTAGGGGTCTTGCAGTGGGTGTGGGCGACCATATCGGCAACCGAGACATCCTTATCATGACCAATACCCGTAACCACAGGTAGCGGAAATTGTGCTACGTGTGAAGCTATGCGGTAGGAGTCGAAGAGGGCGAGGTCGCTTGTTGAGCCTCCGCCACGGATAATGGCTACTACATCGAATTCATCTTCGCGGGCTGCTATCTTCTCCAATGCACAAACAACGCTATCCTCGCCACCATCGCCCTGCATGGTACTCTCGAAGAGAGTGGTGCTGAAGCGGTAGTTGTTGCGTTGTAGCTCGCGCATAAAGTCGCGGTAGCCTGCAGCAGTGGCGCTCGACACAATGGCAATGCGTAGTGTTGGGCGGGCAAGGATTAACTCTCGATTCATATCCCAGACACCATCAGCCATAAGTCTTTCGATAGTCTCACGTCGGCGACGCTCCACCTCGCCAAGTGTGTAGGATGGATCTATGTCGATGATTTGCAACGAGTAACCGTAGGTCTCGTGGAAGTTAACCACAACACGAACTAAGACCTTAAGGCCAGAGCATAGTGGCGAGCCTGTGGCCTGCTCGAATGTGGTGGCGATATTGTTATAGACGGAGCGCCATATCATGGCTCGTGCCTCGGCACGTGGTGTGCCACCGCCAACACCTTTTTCAACAAGGTTGAGGTAACAATGCCCTGAGTTATTAAGCTTTAACTCTGATATTTCGGCACTTATCCACAATGGATCACTAAAACGACTCTCCAAAGTGCCTCGCACCATACGTTGTAGGTCGTAGAGTGTCAGGCTCTCCTGGGGTGATGTCGCTATGTTAAGCACTCTCTCCATTTGTGGTTATCGTATTATGACTCCCATTTCGCGGGGCATAGACTTGCCCTTAGGAAGTTGAATATTTACAAGATGTAGACTCTCCACAGGTGTGCCACTGCGCTCGGCAGGACTCCAATGTGGAGCCTCGTTGATAGCCTTCGTTACACGCTTCAAAAACTGCTTCGACGAGGTGTCGATAACTTCGTTTATAGTTGCTTTACCAGTGTTATCTACCATGATGCGGAGCGATACTCGTTCGGCGGGCATAGTATCATCCCAGCGGACTGCTGATGCGAGGTAGTCGGTAAAGTTATTATAGTCGTTGTAGCTAAATTGCGCCTCGGTATCATAGCGCAAAGTAACAAGAATTACACCCTCTGATGCACCAAGCCCCCATTTGGCGATGGTATCTTCGTCGGCAGGAAGGTTGTCGATACGCTCGATATTTTCGTGCGGTATATGCTCAATGCTATCCACTACATCACCATTGACAACATAGAGTGGCTTATAGGCATAAGCATCTACGCTGCATAGTATGGCGAGTATGGCAATAGCACGGCGAAGCATAGCGGTTATAATTTGAATTTGTAACTAACGCCGAAGATATGGCGTAGCTCACGATCCAATACTAGACTTCGTATCTTTCCACTATTGCCTTTGTAGTCAATATTATATGAGCGGTCGAAGTCGATGTAGTAGTAGAAATCCAATCGGTGGTTGCGATTGATGCGGTACTTGGCACCTACACCACCACGATAGCGCGTAATATAGTTATCAATCTCGTATTTGTCGGTTTTGTAGTTTGCCACTGCTTTTGGAGCGTTGAGCGTATTGTGCAACTCAAAGAGTAGATATGGCGACCAGCGAGAGTGCGGAATCTTATAGACAGCCATAAGACGCGAGCGAAGTATCACCTCAGGGTTTGATTTCTCGTAGCGGTTTACGGAGTCAGTGCGGAAAGTCGTTTGCACTCTCTCGCGTAGCGATAGTTCTAAGTCGCCAAACTTCATATTTCCCTCGACATTGACATTTACTCGGTGGCGATTGCTCTCCCAAGCCTTAACCTCGCTATCGTACATATTGATAAGAATATACTCTGCGCCTGCCTTGAAATGTTTGTTTATATCGTAGTTTGCACCGGCAAAGGTGTGGATACGATCGATGGAGTGCATATTATTCTTAAAGCGACCTTCAACACCTGCCTCTAATGACAAATTTTTTGTGGCGTTCCACTCAACAACACCCTCCATACGACCGCGCACATCTTCGATAACATCCATAATGCCTGGTTCAGGAACACCGCTCTGTGCGCTTGCAGAGTTTAGTAGTGCAACGGGGATGAATAGAGAGACTAATATAATATTTAATCTTTTCATAATTAGGCGTTTAGTGCGTTCTTTTCGTTAATCTTCATAGTAGGTTCGTGCATAGGAATCTCATCCTTTGCAGGGGCATAGTGTACCTTGAGAAAGGCAACATCACGCAAGAAATCTACATTGCCAACATCGACGCGCAAGACCTTATGTCCGAGGCGATTCTCCAAGTCGGCAATAAGCTCCTCGCGGCGTTCTGGGCGGATAAGTTCAATGCGCTCGTAGCATACGAGTTTCGTAGCCTTGCGCTTGCGCATAATGCCATACTCCACAGCACCTAAGAGACCCAACAAAAGGGCGTTAGCAAGTATCAACTCGGCATACGATACCATAAGGTTGATACCGTTGATAACCGCAACAGCGATAGAGATAAAGAGATAGGTCATCTCGCGGATAGGTACCATCTCGGTACGGTAGCGCATAATACCAAATATCATAAAGAGACCAAGACCAATGCTAACATCTACGCCCACGCTCTTCATAAAGAAGAGTAGCAAAAATACAGCCGAGCCAAAGAGCATAAATGTTACTGCGAACTCTTTATTGCGGCTTTTAGGGTAGTAGAAGCACCACGCAATGGCAAGAGTAACAATCAAATTGATGAAGAACTGCAAACATAGCTGCTGTACAGAGATGCTGTCGCAGAGTGGAATACCAAGAAATGTTGCACCAACCTCCTGGTTTGAGCCTGTGAGTGCTGCAATCTCAGCATCGTATAGGTCTGGATTACCTAGTGGATTGTCAAATTTAATCATATCTCTTTCGTTTTAGTTATTCGTTATTTTGTTCTAAGCGCTTTCGGATGCGACGTATCTTCTCTATCATTCTGTTGCGCTTGATGCCCTCAACCGTAAGCGCTGTGCCAAGGCAGTACTTACTAATTCTCATTGGCTTAACTCTTAATGAGTTGAGTATCTCTTTCGTCTTTGAGCGGATATTGCCATCCTGCTTAATCTCGATAATAGCCATCCCATCAATTTTGCCTTCTGTGCTGCTACGTAGGTCGGTAAACTCCAAGTTGAGGTCGATGGTAATACGCTCAGTTAGTTCGGGATTTACAATAGTGATGCGCACAAAGCGGGTGGCAATGGCGGGGCTAAGACTCTTAATGTTGTAGCGGGCGAGTGGCTCTATGAAGGCGAGCGCTTCGTTGTTGCCCATAAAGTCCATAAGGTTGTCGATTGGTATCTCGATACGTCTCTTCTTTGTGCGACCGCGATTGTTCTTGTCCTTAACCTCAAGGTATGTTGCCGAGCCATCCTCGTAGTGGCGTGTGCGTATTTTCTGACGAGCGAGATGGCGGTTGTGATGCACGATGTACATATCTCGCGCATCGGTGTCGTAGTATCGGGTGTCGTAGCGCGCTGCGACAACGCCACCATGTACCTGCGCTCGGTAGCCATATTTAGATGCCTGCTCCAAAAGTTGCATTACCATAACCTCGCTCGTAACATACTTCGTGTCGATGCGGTTCATAAGCTTTACGGCGCTCATCTCTTCGAGAGATATTACGCCCATCTCCTGCAAGATGGCAAGATTGTTAAGGCTATGGTATGTTGCTAACTCAGACATTGTTACTCGTAGGTATACTCAAATTTTCGGTATGAATTGAGCGTGCCATTAGCATTGTAGTTCAGACGACGTGTGCATACGCCATTGTTGTCGTACTCGAACTTGCGCACCTTACTAATCTTATTGCGTTCGTTATAAACAACCTCCTTAATAAGCTGTCCTGCATCGTTATACTCATATTCCGAGCGCCATGCAAGATTACGACCATAGTCGCTATACTCAGCCTCGGAGATAAGCTGACCCTTGGCATTGTATACCTCGATATGGTCTACCCAGCTATTCTTGCCATCGGGAGTGGTCTTCCACTCCTTAACGGTAAGACTCTTGCCTGCGCTTTGCGCCATCTGGCTACGCTCCCTATTCTCTCCGTAAGTATTAACGGTTGTGATAAGTGCGATTATTGTGAGTATTATACGAAATTTACGCATACTCGGACTAATTTATGCAACCTGCCTTAAAACAAAAAAATGGAACCAATCCTCTGTGAGAGTTGGCTCCATAAAGTAAATATCTGCAACTATATCCCTCTGGATACCTCTTCTCGCTCTAAATATCTCTTCTCTCGTTCGTTGCTTAGATATCATGTATGTTATGCTACAACTCGCTCTCCTTCAAACGCTCGGCATTCTCGGCTACGATAAGCTGGTCGATAACATCCTGAATGTCGCCATCCATAAAGGCTGAAAGGTTGTAGATAGTATAGTTGATTCGGTGGTCGGTGATACGTCCCTGTGGGTAGTTGTAGGTGCGAATCTTTGCCGAACGGTCGCCAGTAGATACCATGGTCTTACGCTTCGATGCAATCTCATCGAGGTACTTAGAGTACTCGAGGTTAAAGACGCGGGTACGCAACTCCTCGAATGCCTTATCGAAGTTCTTCAACTGCGACTTCTGGTCCTGACACTGAACAACGATACCAGTAGGGATGTGGGTAAGACGGATAGCCGAATATGTAGTATTTACAGACTGACCACCAGGACCCGATGCACAGAAGATATCCTTACGAATATCGTTCATCGAGATCTCGATATCGAATTCCTCAGCCTCAGGAAGTACCGCTACAGATGCTGCAGAGGTGTGTACACGACCCTGAGTCTCGGTCTGTGGTACGCGCTGTACGCGGTGTACGCCCGACTCATACTTAAGAGTACCATATACGCTCTGACCTGTAACCTTCAACACAACTTCCTTGTAGCCACCTGAAGTACCCTCTGATGCAGAGGTAATCTCGTATCTCCAGCCTTTAGACTCGATATACTTGGTGTACATACGCAAAAGGTCGCCAGCGAAGATTGCAGCCTCGTCGCCACCGGTACCGCCACGAATCTCGACGATAGCATTCTTGTCGTCTTGTGGATCTTTAGGGATAAGAAGTAGCTTAATCTCCTCCTCCATCTTCTCGATTGCTGGCTCAAGTGTTGCCACCTCCTCGCGAGCAATCTCACGGAACTCCTCGTCCTTCTCGTTTGCAAGAACATCCTTCGCCTCAGCGAGGTTTGCTATCGCTGTGCGGAAGCGCTCCGATGTCTCGATGATAGGCTCAAGCTCCTTATACTCCTTTGTAAGCTGAATGAACTGCTTGACATCAGCAATAACCTCTGGGTCGGTTAGCTTTTGACCAATCTCCTCGTATTTAAGCTTAAGACCATCGAGGCGAATAAGTATCGAATTATCTGCCATATTTATCTCTTTATATTATTATCGCGCAAATATAACGAAAATTTCTTGAAAAATAAAGCACCGCTAAATGGTTGATGGTTAAATGGTTTGATTTATTGTGAAAAAATAAATACAAAAAATTTAACACAAACTCTTGACAAACGCATTTTCGTGTTGTATATTTGCACCGTCAAACCTCTTATAACACACCGTTGCAAATCTCGAGTATAAACAATAATGGCGGTTACATTTTAGAGTTGTTAACACATATAAAGTATTATTAATAAGAGGATAATAACTAATAATTAACAGGTGTAAACTTGTTTTCAACAATTTTGTAAACATCAGTAAGGTAAGAATTGAATAGTTTTACCACTGGTGTAACGGGGATGGAATTACTTACAACTAACAACTTAAAATATTTAATTTATGATTTTCAAAACAATGCCACAAAATGGTGCCTCTTGGCAAAAACCGCTGCTCTATAACTTGGAGTTTGGACAGAGAGAGAAGCAGGTAACGGTGGAGATTTATGATATGTTATCCTCGGAGCAATTGGGGAGGATTATGCTCTACAACCTCACCTCGGCCGAGATTGATATCGCACCATACATCCGTAGTAGGAAGTTGAGCGAGCCATTGGCAAAGCAGGAGGCGATTATTGCTCCATCACCCGATGCGTGTAGGGTGGTGCTAAGGGTAAATGGTCTTGAGTCTGAGCCACGACTTCTATTTCGTAGCGAGATTAGCGGTTTATCGCCGCGGGTAATAAGCACGACTACTAAGGATGGAACAGTTGCTGTTGGCGAGAGTATTCGGCTCACAGTCTTAGCACAGAACGAGATAAATCTTGTGGTAGTACAACCATCGGATGGTGGGTTGAGTCAGTTCGAATATGCGACAGATGGTGTGCCGTGTGAGGTGGTAGTGCCGATAAAAAATGCGAAGTTGGGAGATACTATTGAGCTGCGAGTGATGTGTGATAATGAGTGCGTTGTGGAGTGTAGGTATCGAGTTGTAGAGCGTGATAGTAGTGCTGTACGCCTTACATGGGTCAACGCTAAGGGCGGTATTGAGTCTTACACCTTTCCACAGAGTGTAAAGCGTAGCCTTGTGGTCAAATCGGAGGATGTAGAGGGCGAGTGTGGCTGGTATAGGCGTGTTACTGGCTCTACGGTAGTGAGGCGTGTTATGATGTTAGGAGTAACACAGAGTGAGGTCGATGCGATGCTCGATATCCTCCTATCGCCAAAGGTTATTAGGTGTGACAATGGTAGTGCGATAGCGGTGCAACTCCTCACAGATACCGTTACCTACGACGATCATGGCAAGGTGCGACGCTTAGAGTTCGACATCAAAGAGGAGTGGAAAGGGGGGATATTATGAGTTGGCTAAGAGTTGATGGCGTGGAGATTCCGATATCTACCGAGAGGTTAGAGTTGCCATCGTTTGATGTTAAGCGTCTGCGTAGTTGCGAGGCTCAGCGCGAAGGAGATGCCATTATGTTGAGGGTCAAAGCAACAGATGAAGCGACAAATATTTTTGGCTTTGTAGAGCAGGCTTATCCATGTGGGCAATTTAACGATGAGTACCATTTTGGCGAGGTAGTGGAGGATGGTGTGGTGTTATTCTCGGGTGTTGTCTCCTACTGCTTTACAGAGTATGTCGGTGGCTTGACCTACTATAATGTTAGAATCGTCTCTGGAGGTGCAGCATGGGCAGATGCAGCTGCCACGACAAAACTTAAAGAGACCCCTATCGAGGTATCAAGAAGGGTGGATCTATCGAGCATTTGTGAGTCGTGGACAGATGATAATCCAGTGAAGATGCTACCGGTAAACAGAGATAGTTACCCCGAGGCTGCAAGTAGTGGTCTCTACGAGACATATCACCCTAAATTACCACAGGATTACTATCCATTTATCTCGGTTAAAGCACTTATGGATAGTATACTGTGTAGCAATGGCTACTCGCTAAAGAGCAACTTCCTTAGCTCTCCGTTCTTTGAAAAATTGATGATTAGTGGAGCCTATAAGGGTATGGAGAGTGAGATGGCGTATGCCACAATGGGCTTTCATGCTCTGCGTTCAGTTTCCTCTTCGGCAACTGCAGACGAACTCGGTATGGTCTATGTAACACAACCAAAGCAGGGCAGAAATTTAGGTGCATTGGTGGATACTGTTAATCCTACTACTATTGACGAGAATGGGCTGTTGTGCGAGGGTGCATACAGCACGGGTGGCTGTTTTACTTTCGATAATGGCGTGCCAAAATTTCGCCCTAAGCGCGATATAGATGTAGCATTTGATCTCCATTTTAGTTATACAACCGACTATAAATTGCAATCGGAAAAGTGGTTGAAGGGCTTTACAAAACTCTATATCGGAAGTGGTACCTATATAGATGTTGCATTGCCAAATCCCTATATTGATCGTCGTAATAGCGTCTCTGCCAATACGCAATATAAACTCTATATCTTCGATTATGATGCCACAGCAAGTTATCGTCTGACGGATATTGGTGACGTATCGGGTAGAGTCTCCACGGTGCAGTTTGCCACTGTTCCAACATCAAAAGTACGACTTTTTAAACGAGGAGCTGAAGATATGTTATATATCGAGTGTATGGGTGGTTGGGCGCTCTACGATGGCTATGTGGAGGATACTGGAACACAGAGAGTTGAGTTTACGCTACGCACGCCCTACGAGCGTTGTTCGCCATCATCCCCAAAGATCTTCGATAACATTTACTTCTATGGTGCCGATAAGGGACAGCAGCTAACGCTCCATTCTGGGTGTAGTATAACACCTGTGTTTGGTGGTACGGTGGGCTATGGCGAGCAGATAACATTCGAGGATGTTGCCAACCACGATATTAGAAATTCGGATATTGTAGATGCTATTGCGCAGATGTTTAACCTATGTATCTACACCCACCGACCATCGAATACAATCTTTATAGAGCCATACGATGACTTCTTCAATGGCGACATTGTCGATTGGCGGACAATGCAGCGCGATGATAACGCTCAGTATAGGGAGTGTGTGGTGGATAGTTTTATGGTTACCCAGTTAGGTTACCAACCCTCAGATGGCGCTGTTGGTTACTGCTATGAGGGAGATAGTGGAGAGTTTGGACTTTGGCGCCATATTGTAGAGAGCTATGCCACAAAGCAGAGTGTAAACAGCAGGCTTAATCCTCTTTTTCATCCTACTGCATCGATGCCAACTCTTGTAGGTACAGCGCCATCTGCACCAGTGTTGGTTGTAGGGGATAGAGATAGTTTTAACGATGAGATATACATCGAGCCGCGTATAGTGCTATACCATGGTATGAAGAGATTGCCTAATGGGGAGTATTGGCCATCTCCATTTGATAGAGATAACTACCCATATGTGGCATTCCATAGTGTGGATGAGGGCGAGACCCTATGCTTTGAGGATAGAGATGGTATTGAGGGCTTGCATCGCTACTACGATAAAGAACTACAGGAGTGTGCTATACGCCAGTTGCTAACAACAGATATCTATCTTCCGCCAGAGCAGTATGTTGCACTTCTTGACCCCAATAGTGGTGGGGCTAACCTCCGTAGTCGCTTTAGGCTAAACATTCAAAACTCGTCATCGCTATTCCGCCTCGATGCTATTGAGGGGTATGATAGCAAGAGACATATTGCTCGCTGTCGCTTTCAAAGACTCTGTGAGGAGTAGCTATAAACCTTAAAATTTTAATCTATGAACCAAACAATTAAGATCAAAAATGAGGTCGATACAACGATTATCGACATCGAAGGCACTATTGGTGTGCCAGAGTCGTGGCAGTGCGACAACCCCGATACGAGGGTTACAACCTACGAGCGCTTTAAGGAGAGTGTGTCGCGCATTGCCGATATTCAGAATAGTAACATTCGTGTCAATATCCGCTCTACAGGTGGCGATGTGAATGATGCCCTGCTTATCTACGAGGCGCTAAAGGCCACGGGGGCGAAGATTACCACCTGCTGTTATGGCTATACTGCCTCAGCAGCTACCATCGTGGCACAAGCGGCAAGCGAAGGTTGTCGACTTATTGCCCCTACGTCGCTCTACCTTATCCACAACTCGCTATGCTCGGTGGAGGGTAATGCCGAGGAGCTTCAAGCAGAGGTGGATATGCTACGTCAGACAGATTGTCGTATTGCAGAGGTCTACGCTTCGCGTTCGGGTCGTAGTGCCGAGGAGTTCTTGTCATTGATGTCAGAGAATGGTGGTCGCGGTCGTTGGCTATCGCCTGCGGAGACTATTGCAGAGGGTCTTGTGGATGCCATTGAGAGTGAGCAGTCTGCATCTACAGAGGAGAATCCGACACTTACCGAGCGAGCAAAGCTTGGTGTTATGGCGCTGCTACGCGCTGTAGGTATCGAGGTTGGTGCTGAGCATCCAGAGCCAATTGAAGATGTGAATGTGAGGTCTTTACAGACACCTTGCAATGCCATTGAAAGCTCAAAGATAGCCTTTGAGGAGGCGCAGAGGGCGGTAAAAACAACACCTCTAAAGCCCACAGATGATCCATCTCCTTTGGAGCATTGTTCAGAGCCACGTCAGCAGGCATATGAGAGTGATGTTCGTTCAATAAAACGATTATTCACATAGAAGTCGTTACTTCTTTGTTGTACTGGTTATATAACTTAATTATTTACATTAATCCTTACATTTTACAATTAACCCTTTTTTACTAACATTTAAACTTTTACAATTATGGGAATTATTCAGAATCCTAAGCACTATGCAGGTCGTGACCTTGAGACAATCTTTTTCCGCCCTATGATCACGGGTGAAAACTCTGAGCAGCTTGGCATCAGAACAATCTACAATATGCCTATGCCAACAACTATCCAGCTATGGAGTCCGCAGAGCGATGTGTTGCAGCAATATACTGCTGGATGGTCGGGAGGTGCATCAGCAGTGCGTAAGCAGAAGGAGATTAACATGACAAAGGTTAAGGCAGAGGTTGGTTTCTCGGCATCAGAGTACTTCAATCAGGTCTACGAACTTATTACCAACAGCGCAGATGTAAATATGGACGATCTCACAGGTAGCGAACTTGAAAAGGCAGAGACAGAGATGTTCCGTGCAGCTATTGCTGAGAGCCTTCGTGTAATGATGTGGCTTGGTGATACCGATGCTGAGACTAATAACCTCTTTGATGGTCTGCTAAAGCTCGTTGATATATACCCATGCAAGGTTGTAGATATGAGCGATGAAGGCTGGTATCCAGATATGGTGTTGGAGTTATTTAATAGAATGTGGAACAATGCCGATCCACGACTTCGCGCCTTGAAGAAGGATGGACACCTTGCATTCTTTGTAACATCGGAGGTCTACGATGCATATGAGCGATGTCTCGATCAGTTTGGTAGCGATAACTCATATACTGATCTTGTATCAGGTCGTCATGTGCTACACTACCACGGTATCCCAGTTATTGATATGAATATCAGCCATATCGTCTCAGCAGACGAGCAGCCTCATTGCATCCTCACTGACCGCAGAAACCTTGTGCTTGCAGTGAATACCAGTGACTATCCAGGTGCAGAGGTGCGTATGTGGTACAACCCTGACGAGATGGAGAACCGTCAGCGAGCAACCTTCCTTGCAGGCTGTGAAGTCCTCGATGAGGTGTTGGTTGTAAAGGCGGTCTTCGAGTAGTCATCTGCGCCAAGATAGTATTAACACATTTATAATAAGTTGTTTTATGTCAGATAGTAAGATTACTACCCGCATAACATCTATCGCTAACCGTGCCGAGCCTCTTTTAGGCTCGGTGGCGGTGGGCGGTGGTAGTGCCGAGAAGGGTAAGGTTTGGAGTTGGGGCGACGATAATATGTTGCCATATGCTCTCTCGCTCTTGGCGCGTCGCTCGGTGGCGCACCGTCGTATTATCAACGACAAGGCGGACTATATTGCAGGTAATGCTGTAGTCTGCAACGAGCAATCAACACTGCTATCGTACCTTGTGCAGTGTGCCAATGGTAGTGGCGAGTCGTTGCGCTCGGTGATATCGCGTATTGCGCTCGATAATGCTATGTTTGGCAACGCTTTTTTGGAGGTTGTAACTGATGAGCAACATAGCTTTCTATCGTTGTATCATATCGACGCCTCGAAGTGTCGTATCTCGGAGGATTCGGCTCATGTGGTCATCTCGAACGACTGGCGTAACTTCCGCGCTGCGGACTCGGTAACGCTCGCTTTATACCCCAACTTCGAGCCATGCGAAGATGGAACACTGCGCGCTGTTGTCCACTATAAGAGCTACGAGCCAATGTTCTCGCACTATGGCGTGGCGCCCTATGTCGCAGGCTTGGATGCTGCGGCAATAGTCTATAAGACAGACCGTTGGAATATTTCACGAATAGATAACTCCTTCCAACTTTCGGGTGTTATGATGCTCGATAGTGTGGTCGATAATGAGGCTGCTGCCGAGCGTGTTGTGCGCCTTGCTGAGGAGAAGTTTGCGGGCAACCCTGGTCAAGTTTTGTTCGTGTTGCGTGACCACAACGAGGGCGATAACTCGCGATTTATCCCTATCGACACCACCTCGGATGGCGACTGGCAGCGTCTGCATACGCAGGCTGAGAGCGACCTTATTGTCGCCCACTCGTGGTTCCGCTCGCTCAGTGGCTTGGACTACACTACAGGTTTCTCCGCAGATCGAATACTCCACGAGTACGAGGTGGCGCTAAACACGGTCATTATCCCCGAGCAGATACGCATCTTAGAGCCTATACGCTCGGTTGTGGAGCAGGTTTTGGGTGTCGATGCCTCGACGTTGAATATTATCAATAAGCCACCTACGCGTTCGAAACCTATCTATATGCGTGTTTGGGAGGCGCGCAAGGCGGATGGTTTGGAGTACGACGAGAACGACCCTGAGCAGCAGCTCTTCCTCTCACAGATAACTAAGTATAACGTTCAATCCATAGGTTAAGATGAAGACAATACTAACACCTTCACAAATCTACACTCTTCTCTTCTCCGCGGAGGAGAATTACAACCCTTCGGCAGTTCGGGAGAGCGATATCGCTATCGCCGAGTCGCGCTATTTGCTGCCTATCGTTGGAGAGAGTCTCTATAACGCCCTTTTGAATAGCGACTATGCCGAGCTACGCGATGACTATGTAGCCCCGATGTTGGGAGCGTGGACACGCTATATTGTTGAGCCTCTGCTTGCGGAGCGATGTGGTTTCGGGCATGGGTCGAAATCTGTCGATGCCGAGCTAATGGCACGTTTGAAGCTGATGGCGATGTCGCACTCTCGTCGCCTAAGCGACTATCTCAACGCCCATGCGGAGGAGTTTTCGGAGTATAACCCTATTAATAACCCACTAAACCACTGTTCGATAGATGGAAATATTGTGCAAATATATTAGTGCTACGATAGCGAGTCTTTGTGCTATTTTCTGCCCTATAGCGCCACTCATAGCCACCGCTTTGCTCTTTATTGCGATAGACTTTGTTACGGGCATTATGGCATCGCGCACTGTAGCCCGCAGAGAGGGCAGGGAGTGGTGGATCGAGAGTCGCAAGGCGTGGCGCACAGTCTATAAGGCGGGCTTTACCGCAGTGGCGATTATAATGATGTGGCTTATTGACCATGTGCTACTCGATTTTATGAATCTCAACATCGCCAATATGTTTACAGGCTTTGTCTGTGGCGTGGAGCTGTGGTCGTTCTTGGAGAATGCCACGACTATAAGCGACTCTCCACTCTTTAGTTGGCTTGGCAGGTGGGTAAAACGTCGTATTACGAAGGAGGTCGACAATGAGTAGAGGCTTAACAAATTGCAATCCAGGCAATATCCGCCAATCGAAGACGCGCTATAAGGGCGAGCGCTACCCGAGTCGTGATAGCGAGTTTAAGGAGTTCGAGAGCTTGGCATATGGCTACCGCGCGATGTTCGTGCTACTTGATACCTACTCGCGCCGCTATGGCCTATGCACCATCCGCCAGATGCTAAACCGCTATGCGCCCCCGTCGGAGAACTTCACTGAGGGTTACATCCGCTTTGTCTCCGAAAAGACGGGCATCGCCCCCGATGAGATCGTAAATAGTCGCGCCGCCCGCGATATGGTGCCTATTGTGGCGGCAATGTCGCAAATCGAGAATGGTATCCATGCCGTTATGGCGGATGTCCATCGCGGCTGGGAACTTTTCGAGAGCGAGTAGCACCACAACAACCAAAAAGCGCTATCTTTGTCTAAGTAAATCTACTCGACTATGAAACAAGATAAAATACAACTCTTTCTTTCGGCTTTTGTGAAGGTTGTTTTAGGCGTTGCGCTTATTGGAATGTTGCTCTTTCTGCCTGCGGGCACTCTTGCCTATTGCGGTGCTTGGCGTCTGTTTGCTGCGCTCTTTATTCCGATGCTTGTGATGGGCGTTGTGATGCTTATCTTCTCGCCCGAGCTGCTCCGTCGTCGTTTGGCAAGCAAGGAGGAGCGCTCGACGCAGCAGGGGGTTGTAAGATATACGGGGCTACTCTTTATCGTGAGCTTCGTGGTCGCAGGTCTTGACTTCCGCTTTGGCTGGTCGCAAATGGCTCAGGGCGTTGTTTGGGGTGCTATGATACTCTTCTTGGTGGGCTACGGACTCTATGGCGAGGTTATGCGCGAGAATGTGTGGCTATCACGCAATATCACTGTAGAAGATGGTCAGCAGGTGGTCTCCACGGGTCTTTATGCCATTGTTCGCCACCCGATGTATACATCGACTATAGTTATGTTTGTTGCTATGCCGCTGGTGCTTGGCTCCTATTGGGCAACGCTTCCTATGGTGCTATATATCCCTATTATCGCTCTTCGTATTAAAGATGAGGAGCAGCTACTCCGCGCCGACCTTAAAGGCTATACGGAGTATTGCGATAGGGTGCGCTGGCGACTACTGCCATATATTTGGTAAATATCTATAAAAAGAGAGTGAATAAAAAGTGTATTTTGTCGTTACGCTTGCCCTCAAAATGCTCATTTACGCTTAGTAAACTGCGCTTTTTCGGGCTTCGCAAGCCTAAAACTACATCTTTTTATTCACTCTCTTAGGTTATAGGGTTGGCTTAATTACTTTTTAGTCAGCCCCTTTTATTTTGGATACTGATTTTTAGAAGTCGTAGCCAACAATATATGATGCATATGTACTCCATCCATCAGCAGATTTATATGCATTTACCGACTCCGTTGGCACATAAATCTTACGATCAGAGGCATTGCCGTAAAACATAGATGAGCCTCCAGCAGGCGGTGTTACAGCCTTGCAATAAACACTTGTTAGGCTACTGCAATTTCTGAATGTACCCTCTCCAATTGTAGTTACACTATCTGGAATAGTTGCACTTGTTAGGCTACTGCAACAAGAGAATGCTTCGTATCCAATTGTAGTTACACTATCTGGAATAGTTATACTTGTTAGGCTACGGCAATAATAGAATGCCTGATATCCAATTGTAGTTACACTATCATCGAAAGTAAGTACACCATGACCATCTTTGTAGATATTTGATACTAACAATGCTCCAAAAGCTGCTGGCTCGGTAGTACTAGGAAAGAGTTTCTTGCCATCTGTTGTGGTATACCAAATCTCATTGTTGGCAATGGTATTAGATTTTGCCGACTGAGTGATATTTATCTTTTGAAGAATATTGTCATCCTTGTCGTAGAGTGTAACGACAGAACTGCGCTCCTCAGTAATCTTGTTCTCTGCTACAATTAGCGTTAGTGTCTCCTCACGCACTACGGCGCGAGTGTCGGCAACACTTATCCACGATTTATCATTATTTGGAATAACAACATCGTAATCCAAGTTTGTTGAAATCTTAATATTTATCTTGCCGCCAACAGCTCCAATCGAGTAACTCTCTTCGCAGTCTGAATTAAAGACTTTTGTATCCCCTTGTTGTACGAAAGATATTTTTTGCAATATATATCCATTGTTAGCAACCAGATTAACATCTGCTTTTAGCTCCTCAAATGTCTCATTTGGCGCAATTATAAACTTAATCTTATCAATTCGCAAATCGGCACGAGTATCTGCAATGCTTATCCACGATTTTGCATCCGTAGGGATAACTACTTTGTACTCAATATCTGTGGTAACTGTAACTACAACCTCACCGCCAGACATATCTACGGTATACACACCTTCAACATCTGTAACAAAAGTCCCTTTTGGTTTGTCATTCGGTTTTTGCGAATTGTTGACATTGTCATCATCTTTCGAACAACTCACACCAAGCACTCCAAAGAGCGTCAAAAGTAAAAACAGTTTTTTCATAGTAATATAAGTTTTTATGTTTGTGTCGAACTATATTACCATATACTCCTCTATGGTGATGCCATATATAAAAAAGAAAGTGTGGAGTTGACTTTCGTTTATTGAATAGAGGCTCTGACAAAACCCGACCAAAATAAACGATACAATGCCCCACACTTGGATAGTATGAGGATAGGTACGCAGAGTGCGTACAGCCACATAGCTATACAAGAAATGAGTGTTGTCCGTTATCCTTTGGTCTTGAAAACTGTCAGATTTTCTATTCAGGACTGCGAAAACACTTTCAATATGTCTGCTATTTATCCAATAGCACTACAAAATTAAAAATAATTTTCAAAACGAACAACACTCTGCAAGGGCATTGTTCATAAATAAAACAAATATCGCCCCCTGCACAAGCAGGAGACGATATTATTGTGGTACGACCGATGGGTCGTTGTGTCTATTTGTATATACGTATGTTACAGCTTCTCGCCATACGCCAAGTCGCCGGCATCGCCGATGCCTGGAACGATATAGGATTTTGCCGTAAGCTCCTCGTCCACAGCGGCGCACCAGAGGGTGCATTTTGACGGGTTGATGCGTTTGCGAACATAGTCAACACCCTCCTCTGAGGCGATAGCTGCGGCAAAGTGGGTGTGCTCAGGCTCGCCAGCACGACGGATAAGGGCATCGTAGACCATCATCAGTGATGTGCCGGTTGTGAGCATAGGGTCTACAAGGATAAGGGTCTTGCCCGCAAGGGATGTGGTAGAGACATACTCCACCTCCACGATAAACGAGCCATCGGGGCGGCTCTTGCGGTATGCCGACACAAAGCCATTTTCGGCATCGTCGAAGTAGTTCAAAAAGCCCTGATGGAAAGGTAGTCCCGCACGAAGGATAGTGGCGATAACGACCTTGTCGCTGATACTCTCCACAGCAGCGATACCGAGCGGGGTCTCCACCATCTCAGTTTTATAGTTTAGCTTCTTAGAGATTTCGTAAGCCATAATCTCTCCCACGCGCTCCATATTGCGGCGGAAGCGCATAGAGTCTCTCTGCACACGCTTATCGCGCATCTGGGCAAGGAACTTATTGAGAATAGTATTCTCCTTATTCAAAACCTTTACCATACTATAGGGATGTTCTATAAATTAGTAAATTAGCTATTCTTTATTTCGGGAGTTCTATTTCGGTTGCTTTTGAATTTATTTCGGCATCTTTCTCATCTTTCCTCAGTTACAATGCTTGCATTGCGCCTTCAGAAGAGCTGAGAAATATCCTCAAAATAATCTTCAAAATCAACTCGAACTAATTTTTAGAACCTCCCTATATTAATATAGGAAGTTATTAAAAGGATAACGACCTGCATGTATCTCGCGCACCATACCGTAAAGGTCGGAGCGTAGCTTCTCAACACCCGTCTTATCGCGCGCCGAGATAAAGATACATGGGGTGTTGGCCTTTGCAATCCAGCTCTTCTTCAAATCCTCCAACGAGAGGTTCTCCTTTGTTACAGGTGTAAGGTCATCCTCCTCCTTTGGAGTGTAGGTGTAAGCATCAATCTTGTTGAAGATAAGGAATGTTGGCTTATCGCCCGCACCAATATCTGCCAAGGTCTGCTTAACAACCGCAATCTGGTCCTCGAAGCCCTGATGCGAGATATCAACGACATGGAGCAGCAAATCTGCCTCACGCACCTCGTCGAGGGTCGACTTAAAGGACTCGATAAGCTCGGTAGGGAGCTTGCGGATGAAACCTACGGTGTCGGACATAAGGAATGGCAAGTTGTCGAAGACCACCTTACGCACCGTAGTATCGAGGGTTGCAAAGAGCTTATTCTCGGCAAAGACCTCGCTCTTAGAGAGTAGGTTCATAAGGGTAGACTTACCCACATTTGTATATCCCACCAACGCCACGCGCACCATATTGCCACGGTTGGAGCGCTGCACTGCCATCTGGCGGTCGATTTTTTTGAGATCCTCCTTAAGCTTAGAGATACGGTTGCGCACAATACGTCTATCGGTCTCGATCTCGCGCTCACCAGCACCACCACGAGTACCTGTACCACCACGCTGACGCTCAAGGTGAGTCCATAGACCAGCAAGGCGTGGTAGCATATACTCATTCTGCGCCAACTCTACCTGTGTCTTGGCGTATGCTGTTTGCGCACGCGACATAAATATATCGAGGATAAGGCGTGTGCGATCCATAACCTTACATGGCATCGCCTGCTCGATATTGCGTGTCTGTGCTGGCGAAAGCTCATCGTCGAAGATGGCAACATCTATCTCCTGCTCCTTGCACCACTCGGCAATCTCCTGAAGCTTACCAGGACCGATATATATCTTTGATAACGGCTGAGGCAAGCGCTGAGTAAAGCGCTTTACGCTCTTAATGTTTGCCGTCTCTGCCAAGAACTCCAACTCGTCGAGGTACTCCTGAGCGGTATCAGGGTTCTGGCTGTCGCGGATAACCGCAACAAGCACCGCGCGTGTCTCGCGCACCTCAACAGTAGGAATAGGCTCCTTGCTTTTGCCCTTTGGCTTCTCTAATTCTTCTTTCATTAGTATATCTCTTGTACTAAAAATGGGCGAGTCCAAATAGTAAGTTGAACGCGCCCATTTAAGTCGATTTGTTGTATTAGATCTGGATCTTAAACGCAACAGGAAGTGTAAATGATACCTTTACTGGCTTACCACGCTGCTTACCTGGCTTCCAACCATTCTTCATCTCGTTAGCCTTCTTCAAGACCTCGATGGTTGCATCTGCGAGGGTCTTATCTGGAGACTGAAGAACCTTGAAGTTTGTCATCTTACCATCAGCACCTACAACGAACTGAACAACCACGTTACCCTGAATACCATTCTCGAGAGCAATCTGTGGATACTTTACGTTCTGCTGTACCCAGTTACGGAACTCTGGAAGACCGCCACCACGGAACTTAGGCATCTCCTCTACTGTGAAGAAAATCTCCTCCTCAACGATATCCTCCTCCTTATCCTCGATAATCATCTCGAAATCTGCGAAGTCATCAGCATCCTCCACGAAGACGATGTTTGTCTCGATCTTCTGGTCGTTAGATACAATGTTAAGGACATCTGTTACAACCTGTGCCTGTGCCTTCTGCTGCTCAGGTGGTGTCTCTGGCTGATCCTGACGTGTGTTGTCAATCTGCTCCATCTCTGTAGTCTCGCGCTTAGGTGGTGTGTACTCACCTGCCTTAGGCTTAGAGTTGATAGAAAAAGCGAGTCCTGTAATACCCAATGCAATTACAAGACCAAAGAGCAAGAAAAGCATTCTCTTATCCTGAAGATCTGCTTTTGGTGATTTCTTAATCTCCATTTATAGTTAATTTTTTAGTTTTTAATTACTTATGCCGGTTGTAGCACCTACATACGCGCACTACACTACGCAAAGATATATATAAATTTCTAAAAAAAGTAATATTGCCCCTAAAAATATTTAATTTTTACTAACTTTGTCGTCGATATTATATTGCGCATGGTATGGCAGATAGCAAAAAAATAGAGCTATATGGAGCATCTTTGGAGCAGTTGAGGACTATATGTGAGTCGCTCGACCTGCCCCGTTTTGCCCCTAAGCAGATAGCCAAATGGTTGTATACTCGTTTTGTAACCGATATAGATGCGATGACCGATCTCTCGAAGGTGGCGCGCGAAAGGTTGAAGGAGCATTGCGAGTTGGGACTCTCTGCACCATTGAAGGTCTCGGTGTCGCAGGATGGCACAAAAAAGTATCTCTTTCGCACATCGCAAGGTGAGTATATAGAGTCGGCACTTATCCCCGATGGCGAGCGTATGACACTCTGCGTATCGTCGCAGGCGGGTTGCAAAATGGGTTGTAAATTTTGTGCTACTGGCCGTATGGGTTTCCGTCACCAACTCTCTGCTACAGAGATTATTAATCAGATGCTATCCATTCCTGAACGCGATAAGTTGACTAATCTCGTTTTTATGGGTATGGGCGAGCCACTGGATAATATCGATAATCTACTTCGCACGCTCGATATTCTTACTTCGGAGTGGGGTATGGCGTGGTCGCCAACGCGCATCACAGTATCTACGGCTGGTGTTGCCAAGACTCTGCCACGCCTTCTTGATGAGTCGAAGGTGCATATTGCGGTGTCGTTGCACAACCCATTCCCCGAGGAGCGCAAGGAGATTATGCCTATCGAGAATAGTTATTCAATTCGTGAGGTGTGCGATATCTTGCGTCGTTACGACTTTACTCACCAGCGCCGTGTCTCATTCGAGTATATCGTGTTGGAGGGTATGAACTGCTCGATGCGCCATATTAAGGAGCTTTCGAGACTTCTTGACGGCATCAAGTGTCGTATCAACCTTATCCGTTTTCATAAGATTCCAGATTCACCATTCTATTCGCCAGAGTTGGAGCGTATTATCGAGTTTAGAGATACACTTACAAAGCGTGGTATTCAGACTACGCTTCGTGCCTCACGTGGCGAGGATATAGAGGCGGCGTGTGGACTACTATCCACCGCGGAGAAGAAATAACACTTTAAGGGTCGATGTATTATGAGAAGATTGTTTGCTATATTCGCGCTATTGATATTTGCCACAGGTTTTGCCTTTGGCCAAGAGAAGTGTGTGCAGCTCAAATTAAAATATATTGGAGGTGAACAGAGCATCATCCTCGACTGGAGCGATGGCACACTACAATGGTCGGCATATCACGACCACAAGGAGGTCGTTGCACCCTCACGCCTTGCTATGGTAACCGACCGAGGTGTGTGGGGCGAGAATATCACCCAAGCTAGCATTCAACATACCGACTACATAAATTATAGCTGTACCGTTGTTGACTTTGGCGATTATAGCGTAGAACTTCGTGCATATCACAAAGGTGTTGCCTACCGTTTTATCTCAAACATTGATGGCGACTATAAAATTATAGATGAGTTGGCCGAGTTCTCGTTCAACAAGAGGGATAAGGCGTGGGTTCCATACGTCAACTACCGCCCCGATGCAACATCGGACTACGCAACGCAATACGAGACATCATTTGAGAATACCTACACCCATACAACCCTCAAGGATATCGACTGGCGCAGATTGATATTTGCTCCTGTTGTCGTGGAGCGCAATGGACTTAAGCTGTGGATATCGGAGGCAAACCTCGAGGATTATCCAGGCATGTTCCTATCAAATAGAGATGGCGATGGCATCCTCGACACCGAGTTTGCGCCACGCCCCAAGGAGGTGGAGCAGGGCGGTCACAACATGTTGCAGGGCATGGTAAAGTCGCGCCACGACTATATCGCCGATTGCCACGGCTCTCGCACCTTCCCTTGGCGAGTTGTAGCTATGGGCAAGGAGGACAGAGATTTGATAAGCAACCACGCCCTCGTGTGGGAGCTTGCCGACGAGTGCCGCTTGAAGGATACCTCGTGGATTAAGCCTGGTAAGGTAGCCTGGGAGTGGTGGAACGACTGGGGCTTGGAGGGCGTAGACTTCACACCTGGCATCAACAATGAGACATATAAATATTATATAGATTTCGCATCACGCTACGGCATCGAGTACGTTATTCTTGACGAAGGTTGGGCGGTAAATCTTGCTGCCGACCTTATGCAAGTTGTGCCCGAAATAGATATTAAGGAGTTGGTTGACTACGCTGCCGAGCGCAATGTTGGCATTATACTTTGGGCAGGCTACTGGGCACTCAACCGCGACATCGAGGGACTTTGTAAACACTACTCCGAGCTTGGCGTTAAGGGTTGGAAGGTTGACTTCCTCGACCGCGACGACCAGGAGATGGTGGAGTTTGTCTACGACCTTGCCGAAGTAGCAGCGAAATACCATATGCTCGTTGATTATCACGGTATTTATAAGCCTACAGGACTCAATAGGACCTACCCCAACGCTATCAACTTTGAGGGTGTGCATGGTCTTGAGACGATGAAGTGGCTCGGTGCGGAGCATGACCAGATAACCTACGATGTAACCATCCCATTTATCCGTGGTGTGGCAGGTCCTATGGACTACACGCAGGGTGCTATGCGCAATGCCGCCAAGGGTTACTACTATCCCGACTACTCACGCCCGATGAGTCAGGGAACGCGATGTCATCAGTTGGCGATGTATGTGGTTTATGATGCACCGCTTACGATGCTTTGCGACTCGCCAACAAACTACGAGCGAGAGCCAGACTACACACGTTTTGTTGCCCAGATGCCAACCTCTTGGATGAGTAAGGATTGTATCGAGGGTGCTATTGGCGAGTATATCGTAGTGAGACGAGATAGTGATGATGCAACCTATATTGCTGGTCTTAATGGCAGTACTGCCCGCGAAGTGGTGGTGTCGTTGGCAGGCGAGAAGTATAGCAAAATAGAGATATATTCCGATGATACGGAGATGGCGTCGAAGTATCAATACAGCACTGTTGCCGATGACGAATTGAGAATATGGATGTCATCAGGAGGTGGTTTTGTAATAAAAATAGAGAGATAACTATGATAAGAGTCCTATTGACCCTATTTGCCCTAATTATTAGCGTAGGGCTAAGAGCAGAAGAGCCGTCGCAGTGGGTAGACCCCTTTATCGGTACTGCTGACTACTCTGTAACGCATCCAGGCGCTATTGTACCGCATGGTATGATGGCGGCTGTGCCGTTTAATGTGACGGGCTCTACGCTCAATCGCTTTGATAAGGATAATCGCTGGTGGTCAGCACCTTATGATATTCGTAATAGATATAGCGTGGGCTTTGCTCACGGTGCGCTAAGTGGTGTTGGATGCCCAGAACTTGGGGCAGTAATCACTATGCCTACGGTAGGCGATATTCTGCCAGATAGATACGACCACGGCTCAACCTATTGTGATGAGGTTGCCGAGGTGGGATACTATGCTACGACATATGATAAGTATGGTGTGCGTGCAGAGGCGACTGCTTCGGAGCGCGCATCTGTTGAGCGTTATACCTTCTTGGAGGGTGGTGAGGCAAATATCCTTGTAGATTTGGGTACTTCGCTCTCGAATGAGTCGGGTGCGATGCTCCGCCGTGTGAGCGACACCGAGGTTGAGGGTATGCGTCTGCTCGGAACTTTTTGCTACACTAATCAGGCTGTATTCCCAATATATTTTGTTGTTCGTGTTAATAAGCAGACGTCAAAGACGGGCTACTGGAAGCTACAACCCGAGATGACGGGTATCGAAGCGCAGTGGTCGGGTGATAGTGGCGAGTATAAAATCTACGAGAACTACCACCGTGAGATGATGGGTAACGACATCGGCTTCTTCTTCTCATTTGGCGAGGTTGAGCCGGGTACGGTTGTGGAGGTCAGAGTGGGTATATCTTATACATCAATGGAGAATGCCCGCAAAAACCTCGATGCTGAGGTGGGTATTCGTGGCTTTGGAAATGTTATGGAGTCGGCGCATGAGAAGTGGAATGAGGCGTTAGGTAAGATTCGTGTTTCGGGAGGTACAGATGCAGATCGAACAATCTTCTATACGGCTCTTTACCACTCGCTTATCCATCCTAATATCGTTAGCGATGTCAATGGCGAGTACCCAAAGATGGAGAGTGGTGCTACTGGTGTAGCGAAGGATTATGATCGTTATACTGTCTTCTCGTTGTGGGATACCTATCGCAACTTACACCAGCTTTTGACTCTTGTATATCCCGATGTGCAGACCGATATGTTGCGCTCGATGGTGGATATGTCGAAGGAGTGGGGTTGGTTGCCACGTTGGGAGTTGTATGGTAGAGAGACATTCACTATGGAGGGCGACCCTGCCATCCCAGTTATTGTAGATAGCTACCTTAAGGGTCTCCGAGAGTTTGATGTGTATAGTGCCTATGATGCTATGAAGCGTTCTGCAACGACTGCGGGCAAGAGCAATCCTATACGTCCCGATATTGACCCATATATAGCGAAAGGATATATCCCCGTAGGACTCTTTGCGCAGGATATGTCGGGCGATAACTCTGTATCGCACGCTTTGGAGTACTATGTTGCGGATAACGCCCTTGCTAAGTTTGCACGCGCTATGGGAGAGGATGCGTTTGCAAAGAAGATGGAGGCTCGCGCAGCGGGTTGGAAAAACTACTACTCTAAGGAGTATGGTTCGCTACGACCTAAAGATAGTAATGGAGCTTTTATTACCCCTTTTGATCCTGAGGCAGGTGCAAACTTCTCGAATACCGTAGGCTTCCATGAGGGTAGTGCTTGGAACTACACCTTCTTTGTGCCACACGATGTTGAGGGACTCGTTAAGATTATGGGTGGTACAAAGCCATTTACTGAGCGTTTGTGGTATATCTTTGAGAATGGTCTCTACGACCCTACGAATGAGCCAGATATCGCATATCCATACCTCTTTAGTCGTATCAGTGGCGAGGAGTGGCGCACACAGCAACTTGTGAAGCGTTTGCTTGATGAGAACTATGCCGTAACGCCAGACGGTCTCCCTGGAAATGATGATACTGGAACAATGTCGGCGTGGGCGGTATTCTCTATGATGGGTCTCTATCCCGATTGTCCTGGCGAGCCATACTATACTATCACAACGCCACGTTTCGATAGGGTTGAGATTGATACAGCCAATGGTGTAGTTGTTATTGAGTGTCAGGGGCAAGGCGACTATATCGAGTCGATAAAGCTGGGTAACAAGGGTATAAACCGTTACCGTATCTCGCACGATGAACTTATGAAGGGAAAAATATTAAAACTAAAACTAAAATAGAATGAAGGTAAAATTATTCGCTCTTATGGCACTGACTGCCATATTAGCAGGTTGCACGGCAACACCAAAAGTTGATTATGTAGCAGCGGTAAATCCAAAGATTGGCTCGGGTGGTCATGGTCACGTATTTGTAGGTGCTAATGCTCCATTTGGTATGGTGCAGGTAGGTCCTACAAGCATTACGCAGGAGTGGGACTGGTGTTCTGGTTATCACGACTCTGAGAATAGTGTTATCGGCTTCTCGCATACCCACCTTTCAGGTACTGGTTGTGGCGACTTGTTCGATGTTACGCTTATGCCAGTTACTGGCGAGGTAGAGTATGGTCGTGGTCGTTTGGGCGACTACTCTACAGGCTTCTGGTCAGAGGCTGACCGTACACAGGAGATTGTAGAGCCTGGTTACTACTCAGTGCCTCTTACACGTTACAATATCGTTGCAGAGATGACTGCTACAGAGCGTGGTGGTATCCACCGCTATACCTTCCCTGCGAGCGATGAGGCGGCTGTTATCCTTGACCTTGCACACGGAGGTTGCTTCGACCGTCCAGAGGATTTGTTTGCCGAGGCTGTGAGCGATACTCGAGTTGTGGGTCGTCGTCATAGCTGGGGTTGGTCAAATAATCAAAAGGTGTACTTTGTTATCGAGTTCTCTAAGCCTTTTGAAAGTTTTGAGCCTATTACTGAGTATGGCTACTACTATCGTATCAACTTCAAGACTGTGGAGGGTGAGCAGATTGGTATTAAGGTGGCACTTTCGTCTACAAGCCCTGAGGGTGCAGAGCTTAACTTCAACGAAGAGGTTGCTACAAAGGAGTTTGATGAGGTGCGCGAGGAGACACGCGCAAAGTGGGCTAATGAGTTGAGAAAGATTCGCATCTACGGTGCATCGGATGAGCAGATGGAGATTTTCTATACAGGTATGTACCATATGTACGTTGCACCATCGCTCTTTTCAGATGTTGATCGCACATATCGTGGTGCTGATAATGTGGTGTATACTGACCCAGGTCATGATACATATACAACGTTCTCTTTGTGGGATACATATCGTACTAAGTTGCCATTGATGACTATCACACATCCTGAGCGTATGGATGATGTTATCAATACTATGCTCAATATCTACGACGAGCAGGGCTTCCTGCCTATCTGGCATCTATGGGGCTGGGATAATGGTTGTATGGTGGGCTCTCCAGGTATTATTGCTGTTTCGGATGCTGTGGCTAAAGGCATTAAGGGCATCGATGCTGAGCGCGCATGGGATGCAATATATGCCTCTTGTATGCACGATATTCGCGGTGGTCGCCACCGTAAGGCTTATGGTTATATGCCTAACGACTTGCAGGGCGAGTCTATCGCTCACGATATGGAGTTTGCTATCGCTGATGCTGCGGCTGTTGAGGTTGCCCGTATGTTGGGCAAGGAGGAAGAGTTGGCATACCTTGAGCAACGTAGCCACTCTTGGTTGAACTACTTCGACCCAACAACTGGCTTTGTACGCGGAAAGTCCTCTACTGGCGAGTGGCGAGAGGATTTCAACCCATTCAACGCATCGCGTATTGCCAACGAGTATTGCGAGGGTAACGCATGGCAGTACACTTGGCTTGTGCCACAGGATCTCGACCTTTTGGTTGAGTGCTTTGGAGGTGTGGAGCAGACTATCGAGCGCCTTGATGGTCTCTTTACCGCAGACTCAAAGATGGAGGGCGAGGATGTAACTCCAGATATCTCGGGGCTTATTGGTCAGTATGTTCACGGTAATGAGCCAAGCCACCATATTGTCTACTTCTACACTATGTTGGGCGAGCCTTGGAAGGCAGCAGATCTTATCTATGAGATTTGCGACACGATGTACTCTACCGAGGTTGATGGTCTTTCAGGCAACGAGGATGTTGGTCAGATGTCTGCATGGTATATTATGACAACTCTCGGTTTCTATCCAGTGGAGCCAGCGGCTGGCAAGTATGTTATTGGTGTGCCTTTGGTTGATCGTGCCGAGATTGATGTTAAGGGTGGCGAGTTTATCGTTGAGCGTAAGGGCTACAGCGAGGAGGCGCGTTATATCCAGAGTGTGGAGCTTAATGGCAAGGCTCTCGATCGCAACTATATTACTCACGATGAGGTTGTTGCAGGAGGTCTTCTATCATTTAAGATGGGATCTGAGAGAGTTTGCTGGTATTAATATCGATGTCGGATTTTTATAAATTTGTGGGGCTACCCTCAAAATAGTTCATAAAAGTTGCACGATTTGGGCGAAAGTTTGTACTTTTGCGCGATATTTAGAGGTTGAAATATATAATATTTAGTTTCGCAATATATTTGTAATTTGCTAATTTTTGAATTGATATGGGTGTATCTCTCTCTTCTCGTTCGATTCTTGTGGGTATCAAGGAGTATCTCTTGATGACCTTTGGTATGTTCTGCTACGCCTTTGGTTGGCTTATGTGCGTACTTCCCGCAGGTGGTATGGGTGGTGGTGCTGCAGGTTTGGCAACACTTATCAATGCCATTCTTCCAAGTTCGGTAACAGGATTCCTTACTATTGGTACCTTGGTGTTTATCATCAACTGCGTACTTCTTATCCTTGGTGTTATGATCGTGGGTTGGAAGTTCGGTATCAAGACTCTATACTGTATCCTTATGATGTCTGTGATGTTCAACGTCGTGGAGTCATGTCTTGAGCCAGATTTGATGGTTAATATGTTGAAGGGTGTTGATGCTTGGCGCTTGCTCTTGGTTGTGCTTGGTGCTGCATCTTGCGGTTTGGGTATTGCAGTATCGTTTATGCAGGGTGGCTCAACTGGTGGTACCGATATCGTGGCAATGATTATCAATAAGTTCCGTACCGTAAGTTACGGTAAGGTGTTGCTTATGACTGACTGCGGTATCCTTATTTCATCGGTGTTCCTAACAACTACAGTTACCATTGCCAATAGCGCTGATATCATCGAGCTTACAACTATTGAGCCATTGACATCATTGGCATTTGCGCGTATGATTTACGGTTTCATTATGATTGCCGTTATCGGTTATACTGTTGACTTCGTGCAGTCTGGTAACCAGCAGTCTAACCAGATTATGATCTTCTGTAAGGACTACGAGGCTATGGCAGATATGATTAACAATAAGGCGCATCGTGGCGCTACTCTTATCGACGCTATGGGCTGGTACACCAAGACTCCATCTAAGGCTGTTATGGTGGTATGCCGCAAGCGCGATACATCTATGATTTTGAAACTCGTAAGAGAGCAGGATCCTTCTGCATTCCTAACTGTAGGCTCAGTAATGGGCGTATATGGTCAGGGCTTCGATGCTTTGAATAAGCTATAATAGAGCATTTTACTAAAATAGACTGCTGCGATGTTGTACGCACAAGTCGTTCTTCCGCTGGCACAGCCAATGTACACCTTTTCGGTGGATGAGAAGTTGGGTGTGGGCGTGGGTGACGCTGTAGTGGTACAATTTGGCAGCAGTCGTTTTTATACCGGTATAGTATGGAGCATTACTGATAAGTGTCCCGACTATCCGCGTATAAAGCCTATCCTTAAACGACAATATAGTACACCTCTTGTAAGCGTTGAAACTCAGAGACTTTGGGAGTGGATTGCCGAGTACTATATGTCGACCATTGGCGAAGTGATGCGCATGGCGTTACCTTCGCTTGCTAAGCCCTCGGCTACAACTTTTGCGGAGATTGATGAGCATACTCTCGATGTGCCTAAGGAGAGCTATATTTCGCTCTCGGAGGAGTTGCGTAGCGAGGTGGGGTTGGCAGAGTATGTCGCGCGTCATTCGCGTCGCGCACCACGTCGTATAGAGCTTCTCGATATTATAGCTGCTACCGTTTCGGAGCATGGGTATAAGGATGGCTTTGTGCCACGACGATTACTTGATATTTCCAGCGAGCAACTCTTAGCCCTGCGTAAAAAGGGACTTATCCTTGCCGAAGAACGCGATATAAAGGGCGACGAGTGTGGTGGTGGCTTCCTGTGTCCAACACTCTCAGAGGCTCAGAATCTCGCTTTAAAAGCAGTCCGTGATGCTCATGGTGAATCGAAGGTTGCGTTACTGCATGGTGTTACCGGCTCGGGTAAGACAGAGATATATATCCACCTTATTGCCGATGCTTTGTCGCGTGGCAAGAGTGTGTTGATGCTAGTGCCAGAGATTGTTATTACTTCACAACTTGTCGAGCGCTTAGAACGTATATTTGAAGGTCGTGTTACAACCTACCATTCCCGACTTACACCCCTGCGTCGTGGCAGGACATACTTACGTTTGGCGGCATCATCAGGAGGGGAGCTTATCGTAGGTGTGCGCTCCTCTATCTTCCTTCCGTTACCACGTTTGGGACTTATCATTGTCGATGAGGAGCATGATGCTAACTATAAGCAGAGCGATATGGCGCCACGCTATAATGCGCGCGATATGGCTGTTGTTATGGGGCGTATTTATAGTGCAAGAGTGGTACTCGGTAGTGCTACGCCATCGTTGGAAAGCTATATGAATGCCCTCTCGGGAAAGTATGCCTACGTAGAACTCAGGGAGCGCTGGGGCGATGGTGTGCTACCTGAGGTGGTGGTCTCGGATACTATTCGTGCTGTTAAGCGTGGCGAGCGCAAGACCCACTTCAACCGAGATTTGATTCTCGATGTTGAGCGTGCCTTAGACGGTGGTGATCAAGCCATCTTGTTTCAAAATCGCCGTGGCTATGCACCATATATTCAGTGTCGCACCTGTGGCTATTCGCCACGTTGTCCACATTGTAACGTAACGCTTACTCAGCATAAGGCTACTTCGCGTATGGAGTGCCACTACTGCGGATATAATATTCCAACACCCAATCAATGTCCTAACTGTCAGGTGCAGGATCTCTCGCTGATGGGCTTTGGTACGGAGAAGGCTGTTGAGGAGATTTCGCGTCTCTTTCCCGAGGCGCGTGTAGACCGCTTGGATGGCGATACATCTACTTCGGAGCGTGCCTTCAAAGCTATTGTTGAGCGCTTTGAGTCGCGCAATACAGATATTTTGGTCGGCACTCAGATTGTAACAAAGGGCTTTGATTTCGAGGGTGTCGCTACGGTGGGTATCCTAAATGCTGATAATTTGCTGTCGGCTCCAGATTTTAGGGCCTCGGAACGAGCCTTTCAGCTTATGATGCAGGTCGCAGGTCGTGCCGGTAGACATAACAATCGTGGTCGTGTTATAATTCAGACCGCGCAACCTAAGCACCCTGTAATTCAGTTTGTGGCGTCGGGCGACTATCATGGTATGGCGCGTGTGGAGCTTGCCGAGCGTAAGAATTTTGGTTATCCGCCATACTCACATCTTGTGCGCCTATTGCTTCGTTGTGAGGATTATGAACTTCTACGTCGTGCTTCGCACTTTATGGCGGGACTTATGCGTCAGAAGTTTGGCAGTCGTGTTATGGGTCCCGTATCTTCGGCTTTAGAGATATTGCGTGGCGAGCATCGCTCGGAGATATTGCTTAAAATCGAGGTTGGAGCATCTATGCAGCGTGCGCGCAGTATGATTGTAGATGTCCTTAAGCAGACGGCGGAGAATAAGGAGTATAAGGGGGTTAAAATTGTTGTCGATGTCGATAGTTGGTAGTATTCTTCAAGCCCTCCGCACCCTTGTTTTGGGCGATGGGTGCATGATATGCGGCGGCTATGCCGAGGATAGGGAGCATCGTATTTGTACAAAATGTAGGATCTCAATACCTCTTACAAAATACTATCTTGAGGAGGATAACCCTATAAAAGAACGCTTTAGTGCCTTTGCTCCCATTCATCGTGCCTCGGCACTCTATTTCTACGACGTCGACCCTATGTGGCGCGAGGTAATCCACCGCTGTAAGTATCGTGGTCAGTGGCAGCTCGCCTATAATATGGGTCGTTGGTATGGCGCTCTGTTACGCGAGTCGGGTATGTATGATGACATAGATGTTATTGTGCCGATACCTCTGCATCCTATAAAGCGAATTAAGCGTGGCTACAACCAGTCTTACTATGTTGCTAAGGGTATCTCGCGCGAGTTGGGCGTTAAGATAGATAATCACTCAATTAAACGTATTGTGAATAATCCTTCGCAGACCACTAAGAGTGGTACTCTGCGCTGGCTTAATGTGGAGCATATCTTCACACTACGCGATCCTCATAGCTTGCAACATAAGCATATCCTAATTGTTGACGATGTGCTTACTACTGGTGCAACTATCGCCTCGTGCATCACTGCAATTTCGGCATCTGTGCCATCTTGTCAGATCTCTATCGCATCGCTCGCTACACCGCGCGATAAAAGACTTCTCTAACCGATATTTCGCGAAGATATCATAGGTGTAATAGCCCCTATATAAAATGTTCGGGCTGCCTAAAGTTTCCAATAGACAGCCCTCACGGACACAAACAATTATTAACTTTTTACACTACTAAATTTTTACGCTTACATATACACTCCTTTTATTATTAACTCAACCACTATTATATTATCTAACACATTAAAACTGTTGCTCTTTCGTTAACTCAGATGATCGCTTTTTGTTGCCTTATCATCTTGTTTCTGGTGCAAATATAAAACGATAAAATCAATATTCCAAACAAAAAATAATTATAGCCTTATAAGCAAAAATTATATACAGAACAATATATGCATTGATGTAATATATATGCAATTTTGAAGTGTTGTTATCTATATAACAATCAATAGTTTAGATATTAGTGGCTTGTTGAAACATAAGGTAAATATAGTCAAAAATATTTTTATTATTTTTTTTCAGAATTTTCGTCGCTCACTAAAATTTGGCGCATAGACTCACTATCTTCTGCCAGTTCACCAATCATAGTCTCCTCTTCATCTTCGACATAGACGGTCATAAGACTTCGCTTGCGCTTCTCCTCTTTAACACCATAGGAGATAATGTGGCGAGCCGAGGTAATGATGCTTGAGCCACGCTCTGCAGTGAGTATCTTGAGGCTCTCGAAACGTTTAAGCGTATCGGCAAAGCTCTCCTCTACAGCTTCAAATCGCTCGGCAAAGAGTTGCACGCGCTCGATCATGGTCTCTGCCTCCTTAACAATCTTCTCCTGATAGTGTAGTTGTCGGCTTTGTGTCCACATAAGTTCCAATACGCGGAGATTCATATACATAGTCTGTGGACCCATAATAAGCACACCCATATCGTAGGCATCGCGCCATAGGGCGGTGTCGTTCAGAAGGGCGAGGTTGAGAGCACCCTCGTTGAACATATACATAAATACGAAGTTGAGCTTTGTGTAGTTCGTATCGAGGTACTTGCTGTAGTCCTTAGATGCAAGGGAGCGTACATGGTCGCGGACGCTAGCGATATGCTGTTTGAGCGCTATCTCGCGCTCCATCTCGCTCTCGGCATTTACATACTGCTCGTATGCTTGCAGGCTTACCTTCGAGTCGACAATAACATCGCGATTATTGGGGAAGTGAAGGATAAAGTCGGGAATCATCCTTCGATCATCGACACTACGCACGCTCTTACCAGTTCTATCTGCTAAGCCCTGCTGTGTGGTATATTGTGAGTTCTCCTCTAAGCCGAGATCGTCAAGGAGTTGCTTTAGTTTCAACTCGCCAAAGTTACCCTGCACCTTAACACTGCCAAGCAGTGCACGTGTAAGGCGGTCGGCAGTCTCGCCTAACTCCTTGCTATTGCGCATATTTGCCTCTATCGTAGCGTCGAGACGTGTCATTGAGTCGCTATGCTCGCGCTTGGTGCTATCCAAAGCCTCGCGCATAAGCTTAAGGCTGAGGTTTATAGGGTCTACAATCTTTGCCACCTGCTCCAAGTTGCGTTCGCCAAGCTCCTCTTGTCGCGCCTTAAGAACGCTCTCCGAGGTCGCCTGCATCTGCTCGCGTATCATCGTCATTTGGCTCTCCACCTGCTTAGCGTTCATCTCTTTAAGCTCTGTAACGAGACGCTCAGAGTACTCCTTTGTCTGCGCTATTTGCTGCTGGTATGTAGCTTTGATATCCTCTGCCTTACTACATAGCACATCACGCTCTACAATCAGAGATTGCAGTCTCTGTTGTAGTTGCTCGTTTTGGATTTTGCGACCTATAGTATAACCTATGACAAATACCGCCACGACAACAATCGCGGCTACGATGTAAGTTCCCATATTATCTATCTAATTTTGAAGTCCTGACCCGATGGGGCTTGGTATAGCTTAATGTTAAAGTGTGGCGCAAGGGCTATGATGCGCGATATAACCTCGGCCTGCAGATGCTCGTATGGAACCCAGTTGACATCTGACGAGAAGAAATACAACTCGATAGGTAGACCCCATTCGTTTGGCTGAAGTTGGCGTACCATCGCTATCATCGTGTGGTTTACGCGCGGATGAAGGTCTATATAGCGGTTTATGGCGCGCATATATAGGTCGAGATTGGTTAGTTGCTCGCCCTCTGCTGTCTCGGTCTTAATACCCGAAAGTAGTTTTGCAATAAATTCATTCTCGTTAAGTTTTGAGATTGCAGTCTCATCCATAAACTGCACAGTGTTCATATCAACATTTAGCGAACGCTTTATACGACGACCTCCCGTGTCTCGCATAGCCTGCCAGTTAGAAAATGGCTCGCTAATAAGTAGATACGGGGCAATGGTCTGGATGGTGTTATCCCAGCTGCGCACCTTAATAGTGGTTAGCGACACCTCGATTACCGTGCCATCGATACCTCGACTTGGCATCTCGATCCAGTCGCCTACCTTGAGCATATTATTTGCCGAGAGCTGCACTCCTGCAACAAGACCGAGTAGTGTATCTTTAAAGATGAAAGATATAACCGCAGCCGAAGCTCCCAAACCCGTTAGCAAACCTGCTGGTGAACGCTCGATAAGTATTGCAATGATAAGTATTCCCGCCACGAGTGTTATTATCACCTGTACGATTTGAAGTAGTCCATCCAGAGGCTTCCCCTGCCATGCTGGGCGGTGTACCATAATCGAGAATATAGCCTTGAAAAGGGTATTTATAAAGAGTGCAAAGGCGATTACAACGTATATCTCAATGCTCTTTTGGAGGACAGATATAATCCACTCTGAGCTTATGTTTAGAGCTGATACGGCTGTAGGTAGCAAGAGATTGATAACAATTGGGGTTACGATGCCACATAGGCGCTTTAACACCTTATCGCCAAATAGAATGTTGTCCCACTCGACCTTTGTGCGGTTTACCACCCAATTGGTTGTGCGTATTACGCCCCAACGAAACAAAAGGTTTATCACAAGGATAAGCAGTAGTAAGTAGATTAGTACCACTACGCCATCCAAAGTCTCAGCTGCGTGGGTGCTAAGTCCCCACTTCAACAGACGCTCGTATACCTCCGTTTTAATACTCTCGCTAAACATAGCTAACCTATCTAAAATGAATAACTTAGACCAATAAATACCGACTGGTTTGTGCCGCGTAACTTCACATCCTTTGCATCAAAGGCGTATGGCTCTTTGATGGTTGGGCGTGGCGATGTCTGCAAAAGCTGATAGCCAAGCATTAGGTCTATCTTGTTGTAACTATCCATGCCCTGGAAGCGGAAACCGATACCGCCAGCATAGATACCACCAAAGCGCATTCCATTATTAAATAGTACGTTAGTGCCCACATTCACAAAGTTAAACAAGCAATTCTTACGCTTACCGTAGAAGTAGTGTGCTGTAGCGTAGACTGGCATTACGGTATAGTTAAACTGTGGCTGAATACCAATCTCGGCACCTACGCGCCAGTGGTTGTTTATAAGGTAGCCACCACCATATGTGAAATTGCCGCCAATATGAGCCTTGCTACTATATGTGCGCTGTGCTGGCTCGCCAGTGATATTCATATACTTTGCATCGTAGAATATCAGTGCAAAGCGAGCCGATACGCTCTGCTCCCAACCCTCGTACTTGCGCGTCTTGCGCTCAATCTCCTCTGCTGTCTCGCGACGCTTAGCCTCGGCAGTAGGCATCACAAGCAGCATAAGTAGCAAAAATATAACTAATCTTTTCATCTCAATACTCTCTATTATAGCGCTTTGTATAGCAAGTTATTACTCTATTCCGCGTAAGTTTTTCTCCCATGCCCATGCAGACTTTAGCGTGTCGCTAAGCTTGCGCTCCGCCTTCCAGCCGAGTTCGTTGTTTGCAAGGGTCGTGTCTGCCCATACTGCCATCACATCGCCTGCACGACGTGGTGCTACTTTGTAGTTTAGCTTGAGGTTATTTGCCTCTTCAAAGCCCCTTACAAGCTCAAATACCGATACTGGAGAGCCAGTACCAACGTTGAACACCTCGTAACGCTCCTTGCTCTTGCCCTCAGCCATGCGTGCAATAGCCACTACGTGTGCGCGAGCAAGGTCTACAACATCGATGTAGTCGCGTAGGCATGAGCCATCAGGGGTAGAGTAGTCGTCGCCAAAGATGCTCAAGCACTCGCGGATGCCTGCAGCGGTCTGTGTAACATATGGCACAAGGTTGTTTGGTACACCGCGAGGAAGCTCGCCTATAAGTGCCGATGGATGCGCTCCGATAGGGTTGAAGTAGCGGAGGGCGATACCCTTCACTGCACCCATGCCGTTTTCGCCATTGAAATTCTTTGTTGCGAATACTGTATCGCGGAGGATGTCCTCACACATGGTCTTGGTGTTGCCGTATGGCGATGTTGCAGGGAGACGTGGGGTCTGCTCTGTTACAGGAAGCTGCTCAGCTTCTCCGTAGACTGTAGCTGAAGACGAGAAAAGCACGTTGCATCCGCCGTGGACCTTTGCTGCCTCAAGGATGTTGAGGAAGGACACGAGGTTGTTGCGGTAGTACATC
>JAZQZQ010000031.1:0-58289 GCA_045634125.1 Alistipes sp.
TCGTAGAGAAGGAGAACGAAGGCTTGAAGCTCGATGCTGCTCAGATTGCCGCATTGGAGAAGGAGTTTATGGAGACCTTCGAGACTTTCACTGTGATTCTTTCACTTAGTAAGAAGTAATAGAAAACCTATCAATACATAAAATTGGTGCGTGTAGGGAACGATGTAGTCCCGTCACGCACCAATTTTATTTAGGGAGGTTCTATAAATTAGGTCGAGTTGATTTTGGAGATTATTTTGGCAGCTTTCTCAGCTATTCCGAAGGCGCGATGCAAGCATAGTAACTGAGGAAAGATGAGAAAGATGCCAAAATAAATTCAAAAGCGACCGAAACAAAATCTGCCGACAAAGACTAACTTATCTCCTAATTTGTAGAACATCCCTACACACATTGCATCAACGAAAGATGCTCGATTTCAGAGCCGTACTTTCAAAACTGCTATACACATTTTACTCGTCGGGAAATGGATTTAACCACAACCTCCATGTAGTCTTCTATGTAGGATTTAGCAATCTTCGTAAAAACAAACACTGAAAATCAATCAGTTAAAAATAAATCAAGGGTACCCGTTGGTCATCCTTTTATTGTCTCTCTATATAGACTCTCTATTGCATCACACATAGCGCTCCAAGAGAATCGTTTGCGCTCCTCCGTCATATTCTCGGCAAAGCGTGCGAGGGTATCGCCCTCATAGATGCGTTCTAAGGCATCTGTTACCCCCTCAATCGTTGGTGAACAGACATATCCTACGCGGTCGTCTGGCACAATCTCGGCAAGACCTCCCACGTTGGTAACTATTATAGGTGTGCAGAAGTTGTAGCATATCTGCGTAACTCCACTCTGCGTTGCAGTCTTATATGGTAGCACCACGCAATCAGCGACCGAGAAGTAGTGCTTAATCTTATCGTCTGGAATAAAGTAGTCGTGTAGCACGATGTCGTTCTCCAAGCCAAGTCGCTCAATAATAGCCATATATCGCTCCTTCGATGCGTAGAACTCGCCCGCAATAAGGAGTTTATGACCCGCTCTGCGGAACTTCGCCCACGCCTCAAGTAGGGTGTCTAAACCCTTATAGTCGCGTATAAGACCAAAGAACATAGCATAGCGCACATTGGGGTCAAGAGTCAACTCCTTGCACGCCACCTCGCGCTCCACGCGGCTGCCAAAGTTCTCGAACATAGGGTGTGGCGAGAATAGCGCTGGGGCAGAGGTATATTCTTTCAATTCGCTATGTACCTGCTCCGACATATAGATAAAGCCATCTACCGAGTTTAGGTAGTAGCGGTTAAAGGGCTTATCTGTAGCGTGGTGTTCGTGTGGCTCTACGTTGTCTATCTGGCAGATGACCTTTGTGTGGCTGTTGCTACGTGCAAGGCGGGCAATGCTACCGAAGCATGGCGCCATAAATGGGGTCCAATACTTCATAAGCACTATATCGGGGCGTGTCTTACGGAGTTCCATACCTACGCTATACCACGATAGCGGGTTTATGGTCGATACTCTGCGTCGGATATTTAGGTCTGCGGGTGCAGGAGTATCGACAGTCTGGCTCTTACCAGGGAATAGAAATGATGGGTATTGTAGCGTAAAGGTGAGTATATCAACGTCGTAGCCGCGAGATTGAAACTCGCGAGCCATACTCTCCATTATAGCAGCCAAACCACCACGGTATGGGTGTGCAGGACCTACAATAGCTATTTTAAGTCTCTTTCTCTCCACCGTACAATGCTATTTGAACTCCACCTTTGCGCGACACAAGATCTTTTCTGGAGACGATGAAATCTCGAAATTCCAGATGTTCCCCTCATTGACCCAGCCGATGGTTAGGGTCTCGCCATAGAGTGCCTCTGCGATAAAGTTTAGGTCTATGCGCAAGCCATTATTCTGTTCGATAAGATCCAATGGCATATTATCGAAGATAAAGTCGATGTAGCGCATAGTGTTCATATGGCGGTTGAAGTCGATGTCGCTATACACCACAGGGCGTGAAGCGCTATTAGCAGGAGCGATAGGGCGTAGTCGTGCTGGCGCAGATATAGGCGATGGCTCATCGACCATAGCCTGCATATATGTCTCCTTCAAGAGCGACATATCTACCACCTGACGAGTATCCATATTGAGCATACACCACTGCGAGACTCCCTTAGCTATGCACTCCTCGCTGCGATGAATGCGGAAATTTCGCGTAGAAGATAGGCGATTGAACTCATTTACCCAAGTGTCGATAGCTATATCCTCGTACTGCTTAGGTTGCGTAGTGATGTCTACTGCAAGGCGTGAAAGTACCCAAGTGTTTGATGCGCTATCAAGGGCGCTGATACCAAAGCCCTTTTTGTCCGCATCTTCGCCTGCTACATCGAGCATATAACCTATCATCGCAGCCACAGAGGCTCTGCGTGTGCAATCCACACTCTTAGGTTGCACCATATTCTTGTATGTTGAAATCTCTGCCATAAGCCTATATTAAACGTACAAATATACAAATATAATTAGATATAAAAGAAGGGTTGCCCAAAAGATTTCGGACAACCCCAACTATAGATGCTTCTGTGAGTACTTATTTCATCTCTGCAAAGTACTTGTAGAAGTATGGCAATGTCTCCAAGCCCTTGTAGAACTGGTCGAGACCGTAGCTCTCGTTAGGCGAGTGGATAGCATCCTTCGAGAGACCAAAGCCGAGCAAGATAGATTTGATGCCAAGGATATTCTCGAAGCCCGAGATGATAGGAATAGAACCACCAGAGTAGAATGGTAGTGGGGTAACACCGAATGTTGTCTCCACAGCCTTCTCAGCAGCCTTGTACGCTGGTAGATCGGTCGGTGAAACGTATGGTGCGCCACCGTGCAAGAAGTCTACCTTAACCTTCACACTCTTAGGAGCAATGCGCTTGAAGTGCTTCTCAAAGAGTTTAGCAATCTTCTTAAAATGCTGATTTGGCACAAGAGGCATAGAGATCTTAGCATATGGCTTCGATGGAATTACGGTCTTGGTACCCCCGCCAGTGTAGCCGCTCCAGATCCCGTTCACATCGAGTGATGGACGGATACCTGTGCGCTCCATAGTTGTATAGTCTACCTCACCAGCAACGTCGCCAAGGTCGAGAGCCTTCTTATACTCATCAAGTGAGAATGGAGCCTTGTTCAATGCCTTGCGCTCAGCGTCGGTAAGGATGCGTACATCGTCGTAGAAACCAGGGATGGTAACACGACCAAACTCATCTGTAAGCGATGCAACAAGCTTTGCCAGTACGTTTGCAGGGTTTGCAACAGCACCGCCGAAAAGACCAGAGTGCAAATCCTTATCTGGACCTGTAACCTCCACCTGCATATATGTCAAGCCGCGCAGACCTGCAGTGATAGTAGGTGTGTCAAGACCAATCATAGATGTATCAGATACAAGGATGATATCTGCCTTAAGTAACTTTTTGTAGTCTGCGCAGAACTTGTATAAACTTGGAGAGCCAATCTCCTCCTCGCCCTCGAGCATAAACTTAACGTTGCAAGGTAGGGTATCTGTTGCTACCATAGCCTCAAATGCCTTTGCGTGCATATAGAGCTGACCCTTGTCGTCATCAGCACCACGACACCAGATGCGACCATCCTTAATCTCTGGCTCGAATGGGTTTGTCTTCCACTCGTCGATTGGATCCTCAGGCATTACGTCGTAGTGACCATATACAAGTACGGTCTTAGCCTTAGGGTCGATAATCTTCTCGGCATACACCACAGGATTACCCTCTGTAGGCATAACCTCGGCACGGTCAGCGCCCGCCTTTACAAGCGCAGCTGCAAGCCACTCGGCACAACGTACCATGTCGTTTTTGTGCAATGATGGCTGCGCGCTTATTGAAGGGATGCGAAGTAAGTCGAACAACTCCTCCAAGAAACGCTCCTTATTCTTGTCGATGTATTCAGTTGCAAGTTTCATAGTTGAATAGTTTTTAGGTTTATATTATCTGAAATTTATGCTTTGCAAATTTGTTCTATTTCGGAAATAAAGTGCTTAGCCAAGCTATCCGCCTCAGCCATAGTTTTAGCCTCGGTGTAGATGCGGATAATAGGCTCGGTGTTAGACTTGCGCAGGTGCACCCAGTTCTCAGCAAAATCTATCTTTACACCATCTATATCGTTGACCTTTTCGTCTGAGTATCTTGACTTTATCGTTAGCAAAATCTTGTCTACGTCAATCTCTGGAGTAAGCTCAATCTTATTCTTTGAAGCGAAGTATGCAGGGTATGTCTTACGTAGCTCCGACATAGTCATATCGAGTCCCGCAAAATAGGTCAAAAAGAGAGCAACGCCCACCAAAGCATCACGACCATAGTGTAGCTCTGGATAGATAACGCCACCGTTACCCTCGCCACCAATTACAGCGCCAGTCTCCTTCATCTTAGCAACTACGTTTACCTCGCCTACAGCAGCGGCTGCGTATGAGCAACCCTCATAGCGAGAGGTAACATCGCTAAGCGCGCGTGATGATGATAGATTCGATACGGTGTTGCCCTTTGTATGCTTAAGCACGTAGTCTGCCACAGCAACCAGGGTGTACTCCTCCACAAACATCTCGCCATTCTCCATTACAAAAGCCAAGCGGTCCACGTCAGGGTCTACCACAATACCCATATCTGCGCCATCGCGACGTATAACTTCCGAAATCTCAGTTAGGTTCTCTGGAAGTGGCTCAGGGTTGTGTGCAAACTCGCCTGTAGGCTCGCAGTTAAGTTCCACGACCTCGCAACCAAGTTCACGCAAAAGTGCAGGAATGACAACGCCACCGATAGAGTTCACGGCATCCACCACAACCTTGAACTTGCGCTTGCGCACAGCCTCCACATCCACCAATGGAAGCGCCAACACCTGCTCGATATGCTTAGGGTTGAAGTCCTCGCGGAGGATGACCTTGCCGATATGGTCGATTGTAGGGTAACTCCACATAGTGTCGTCAGCCATACTTAGTACCTCCTTACCTTCGGCATCGTTTAGGAACTCGCCACGCTCATTTAGGAGCTTAAGGGCGTTCCACTGGCGAGGGTTGTGCGATGCAGTGATGATAATACCGCCATCTGCCTTATGTGTTATAACTGCCATCTCGGTACCAGGGGTAGTACAAAGACCTATGTTGATAACATTTGCACCACAGCCGAGAAGTGTACCCTCAACCAAAGAGTCTACCATACCTCCCGAGATACGAGCATCGCGACCTACAACGATAGTGATGCGCTTATTTGGGTGCTTAGCCTTGATAAGTCTTGCATATGCTGTTGTGAACTTCACTACATCTATAGGAGTGAGGTTCTCTGCCTGCTCCCCGCCGATTGTTCCGCGGATGCCAGATATTGATTTAATGAGTGTCATATCTATAAAAAGTTGCTAAAAGTTTTGCTATTTCTGACAAAATTACTAATTTTACGCGAATATTAAAAATAATAAGGAATTAAATTATTTCAAGATATGAGAACAATACCATCTTCTGAGCTGATAATCAATGGTGATGGCTCTATTTTTCATCTCCATTTGAAGCCTGAGCAGTTGGCGGATATCGTTATGCTTGTGGGTGATCCTGCGCGTGTGGCGATGATAGCGGAGTATTTCGAGACTAAGGAGTGTGAGGTGTCGAATCGCGAGTTTTTAACCGTAACGGGAACATATAAGGGTAAGCGTATGACAGTGATGTCAACGGGTATAGGTATCGGTAATATCGATATATGTGTTACGGAGCTTGATGCCCTCGCAAATATCGACTTCGAGACTCGTCAGGTTAAGGAGAACTTTCGTCAATTGACCCTTGTACGTCTTGGTACATCGGGAGCTATCCAGCAGGATATAGAGGTTGGCGAGGTTGTTTTCTCGCGTACATCCCTCGGTTTCGATGGCTTGCTTTCATACTACGAGGGTCGTGATTCAGTTTGTGATCTCGATCTTGAGCGCGCCTTTACTGAGCATACTGGCTGGTATGAGAAACTTCCAGCACCATATTTTGTGGATGCTGACAAGATGCTATTCAACCACTTCAAGGATGTAACTCGTGAGGGTATTACTATCGCAGCCCCTGGTTTTTATGCACCACAGGGTCGCTGGGTGAGAATTGCTCCACACGACAAGCTTCTAAACCAGAAGATTGAGGACTTCAAATATGGCGAGCGCCGTATCACAAACTTCGAGATGGAGGGTTCAGCTCTTGCAGGTCTCTCTGCTTTGATGGGTCATCGCGCAGCTACCATCTGCACCATCATTGCACAGCGTGTGGCAAAGAATGCCTGCACTGAATATAAACCATTTGTGCGTCGTATGATTGAGATTGCGTTGGATAAGCTCGCATCGTTGTAACGAAAAATAGAAGAAAATAATAATTAAAATATAAATAGAGAAAAACTATGAAATTTACAGTATCAAGTTCAGCGCTACTATCGTTGCTTGCAACAACAGGTAAGGTTATCAGCAATAAAAATACACTCCCTATCCTCGATTACTTCTTAATCGAGCTTAAGGGTAACGAGCTTACAGTTACTACATCAGACCTTGAGACTACTCTTGTTGGTCATCTTAATGTAGATAACGTAGAGCGTGAGGGTGTTATCGCTGCACCTGCAAAGCTTATGCTTGACTCACTCAAGGAGTTCCCAGAGATGCCTCTTGAGTTCGATGTTAATGACTCTACTTGGGAGATTAAGGTGCGTTGGGCAAGTGGCTCGCTCTCTATACCTGGTGCAAGCGCTGTTAGCTACCCAGCTATGCAGACTATCGGTGCTGAGCGTAAGGAGATATTGCTCGATGTAGATATGCTTATCTCTGGTATCAACAAGACTATCTTCGCTACTGCTGACGATGAGCTTCGTCCAGTGATGAATGGTGTATACTTCAACTTCGAGGAGGGTAAGGTAACCTTCGTTGCTACCGATGCTCATAAGTTGGTGCGCTCAGTTGCTGAGTGCCCAGATGTAGACTTTAACGCATCATTCATCCTCCCTAAGAAGCCTGCAAACCTACTTAAGGGCGTACTTCTTAAGGAGGAGGAGCCTATTCGTGTCTCTTTCGATGCTAAGAATGTCTCTTTCGAGCTTAAGAACCATAAGTTTGTGTGTCGCCTTATCGAGGGTAACTATCCTAACTACAACGCTGTTATCCCATCAGCAAACCCTAACAAGGTACTTGTTGACCGCGTAGAGCTTGTTAACGGTATCAAGCGCGTTGCAGTATGTTCTAACCCTACAACCAACCTTATCCGCATGGATATCGCTGGTAACAAGATTAGTCTTGCTGCTCAAGATATCGACTTCTCGGTATCTGCAAACGAGACTATCTCTTGTAGCTACGAGGGTCAGCCTGTAACTATCGGCTTCAAGTCAACCTTCCTTGTGGAGATCCTATCAAATATTGACTCTCCAACCGTTGTTATCGAGCTTGCCGACTCTACTCGTGCAGGTGTCTTCAAGCCAGTATACGACGACAAGAAGACTACGGATGTGTTGATGCTTCTTATGCCGATGATGATCAATGCTTAATTTCTTGTGATAAGGGGTTATCTTCGGCACCAAGCTCATTGCCCCGAATGGGGATGTACGCCAAGTACACCCCCATCCGTGTCAATTTCGACTTGGCGCCAAATCTAACCCTTCTGACAAGAAATTGGGCTTTGCTACTCTGTAGGTGTGATATTCAAAGGGCAAAAAAAGGTCTTAGAAGGGCAGAAAGAGTAAAAGTCGTAAGCTTAATACGAATGACCCTTTGGTCCGCTTTTGGACTCTTTGGTTCCTTTGCTTCAAAATGCCGAGCCTTTTAACTTTACTAATTTAAAGTGTAGATGAACTTAAAACTTAAGAGACCAATAATATTCTTCGATCTTGAGACTACGGGTATTGATATTTCGAATGACCGTATTGTCGAGATTTCAATGGTTAAGGTTGGTGTTGATGGGGAGAAGATCGTGAAGACACGACGTATAAACCCCGAGATGCACATCCCAGAGGCAGCGACTGCCGTGCATGGCATCAGTGATGAGGATGTTAAGGATGAACCAACATTTAGGCAGATTGCAAAGTCCTTGGCAGCATTCATCGAGGGTTGCGACTTTGGTGGCTTCAACTCCAACCGCTTTGACTTGCCTATGCTTGTTGAGGAGTTCTTGCGTGCTGAGGTCGATGTAAACTTCGATAACCGCAAGTTTGTAGATGTGCAGACCATCTTCCACCGCAAGGAGCAGCGTACGCTTGTGGCGGCATATAAGTTCTACTGCGATAAGGATTTGGAAAATGCGCACTCTGCCGAGGCTGACACTATGGCTACATATGAGGTGTTGGAGTCGCAGATAGAGCGCTATGGCGATATCGGCTCTACGGTTGAGGAGTTGGCGGAGTTTTCATCGCATGGTCCTATGGTGGACTTCGCAGGTCGTCTCTCACTAAACGATAAGGGCGAGGAGATATTTACCTTTGGTAAGTATAAGGGTCGTACGGTGGTTGAGGTCTTTGCGAAAGATCCGAGCTACTATTCATGGATAATGAATGGCGATTTCCCGCTATACACTAAAAAGAAGATTACAGAGATTCGTCTAAGGATGAAATAGAATGAGAAACCTTAAATTTATACATACTCTGCTACTCCTTGCTGTGGCTCTGCCAGTGATGGCAACCGAGCCTAAGAGTATAATCATAGAGGTCGGTGGCAGAAGTTACTATAAGCATTTGGTTGCGAGTGGCGACACTATCTATGCGCTCTCTGAGGCATACAATGTCTCGGAGCAGCAGATATTGGATTCAAACGAGGGTATGACCCCTGCTACACTGAAGGTTGATAGCTATATCTATATCCCATATGTGGCTAAGACTGAGCTTAATATAGTGGATAAGAAGAAGTTTGTCATCCATAGTGTTAAGTCGGGAGATACGATTTACTCTATCGCTCGCAAGTATAAGGTTTCAGTTGCTACATTGGAGCAGGATAATCCCGATATCGATATCGAGCGCATCGCTCCAGGTATGGAGGTCCGGGTGCGACGTTCGGAGCGAGGCTACGCTACTATGGACGATATCGATAAGGAGCAGCGCAAGCGCGATAAGGATATTGTGCTTAAGTCCAACGAATATAGGGTAATGGCTGGCGAGACGGTATATTCGCTATCTCGTAGGTTTGGTCTTAGTGAGGAGGTGTTTTTGGAGATAAACTCTCTTAAGTCTCCGCGCGACCTGAAGGAGGGTATGATTGTTATCCGCACAAAGCCTGTTGATGTAGTACCTGAGAATGGGGAGATTGTAGCGTCATCTGAGGAGCCGAAAACAGAGGTGCAGCCCATTATCGAGGCTCAAGAGGAGAGGGTTGTTGAGGTCGTTGCTGTTAAGGAGCAACCTATTGCCGATGCTTATGCTCCGATATTTGAGAAGTTTGATCCAGAGCATAAACTACGTACGCTCCTTATGCTACCATTCCATAAGGATGGTAAGGTAAACTCTGCTGCGGTTGATTTCTATCGTGGTGTGTTGCTCGCTATGGAGGAGTTGCGAGACAAAGGCTATGATATCGAACTCTCGGTGCTTGATACGCAAGGCTCGGAGGATGTGGTTGTGGATATTGTTACCTATGATCCACAATTCTATGGCACCAACCTTATCATAGGTCCGGTATATGAGAATGAAATAAGCAAGGTCTTGCCATATGCCACCGAGGCGCATATCCCAGTGGTATCGCCATTGGCTGATATCACATCGTTGAGTGGCTCGGTGCTCTACCAGATGCAGACTGAGAATAGTCATAAATATGATAGGTTTGCTGAAATATTTGATGGTAGCCGCGAGGTTGTTGTTATCCACACTTCATCCGTAGATAAGGAGTATATGGAAAAGATGTACGAGCTAAGTGCTAACCATACGCTCCATGAACTAAACTACAAGTTCGATCGAGGCTCGTTGCTCTATCGTCGTAATGCCGATGGTTCGAATGGCGAGGAGATAGATATTACAGAGTTTATGCATACTCGTACAAGTAAGGCTTTTGTGGTGCTTGCAAGTAGCGAGACGGATGTTGATCGTGTGCTTACGACGCTATCGTCGACACGAGCATCGATACTTGGTCGTGGCGGTCTTATGGGGGATTATGTAGTTGTTGGTAATCGTCGCTGGAAGCAGATGATGAGTATCGACAAGCAGACCTTCTTTAATAATAACACAATTTTCCTTGTGCCTTACCACGCCAATCGTGGCAACGATACTATCACTATGTTCGATGCCCGCTATGTCAAGGCGTATGAGGTGTTGCCTACGATGTACTCATATCGTGGCTATGATGCGGCTATGATCTTCTGTCGAAAGATGTACGAGGGCTTCGATGGCTCGGGTAGTGTTGCTGCGCCATTGGCTACCCCTTACACCTTTGCCTTCGAGGATGGCTTGTATGTCAACACCTACTGGGTAATGGAGAGGTACAAGAGTAACTACACGATAGATGTTGAGTAATGGCAAATATTGCATCATCAATACCAGAGAAGACTATCGAGCGTCTTAGCGAGTATCGTCGCACCCTTATCAAGTGCCACGAGCGCGGTATCACGCATATCTTTTCGCACGTCTTGGCGGGTATGCATGGTATTACCGCTGTGCAGGTGCGCCGCGATTTGATGTTGATAGGCTTCTCGTCAGATACTAAGAAGGGATACGATGTCAAGGTCTTAATCGACTTTATCGACGACATTCTTTATAGCGAGCAGCCTATAAATATGGCGATTATAGGTATGGGACACCTCGGTCAGGCGGTAACGAAATACTTTAATGGCAAGGGTCTTAAACTACGCATTACCGCAGCCTTCGATATCGACCCTAATAAGGTGGGCAGCGTTATCTACAACATCCCTTGCTACCATATCGATGAGTTTGAACAGCGTGTCGGTGAACTCGACATCAGTATTGTCATCGTGTCGTCGCCAACCTCTGTGGCATCGACCCTTGTACTGCCTATTATCAACGCTGGTATCAAGGGCGTATTGAACTTTACCTCTGCTCCGCTTAACTTCCCTCAAGGTATCGTTGTGGAGAACTACGATATTACAACTCTCTTGGAGAAGGTCGCCTATTTTGTAAAGGTTGCTGAGGAGAGCAATAACTAACTTCTACTTATGACAATCGATTACGGCTTCGATAAGCTATCGGTGGGTGTGCGCTCTGTGGTTACCATAGGCTCGTTCGATGGTGTGCATAGCGGGCATAAGGTCTTGCTTGGCTCTTTGAAGCAGATGGCTAAGTGTCTCGGTGCAGAGAGTGTCGTTGTTACCTTCGACCCACATCCGCGTATTGCTATGGGTAGAGCCGAGGGTATGGGACTGCTCACCACTATCGAGGAGCGCGCCCTGTTGCTCGAACGTGAGGGCGTGGACCGTATGGTTGTTGCTCGCTTCGATGAAAATTTCCGTAGCCAGCCCTACAATATCTTTGTGCGCGAGTCGCTCGTTGCAAAACTCGGTATGGTGGGTATGATTGTGGGGTATAACCACCGCTTGGGGCGCGGTAACGAGGGCAACTACGATAGTTTGAAACCTTTGGCTGCGGAGTGTGGCTTCGAGCTGAAGTGCGTAAGCCAACACTTGGTCGACGGTGCAAAGATAAGTTCTACGGTTGTGCGCGAGGTTATGTCGCAAGGCGATATGCGCGAGGTGGAGCATCTGCTTGGTCAACGATATATGATTGTAGGTGATGCCCACGCGGGTGTTGTGAGCGTTGAGGATGAGTATAAATTACTTCCCGCATCAGGTCTCTATGATGCTATCATTACCTATAATAATATAAGTCGCCCCGCCCAAGTGGAGATTGCAGGCCGCAAGGTGGTGCTACAAGAGGCAATAGATGCAGAAATATGTGTTGAACTATAACTATGTGAAGGCATCGCAAAATATAAATCGATGACTGCAACCTGGTTCTATTATATTTTGAAAATTGTTGCACAATGAGTGATAACTAAAAGATATTATTATGGATAAACTAAAAGAAAAGTCAGAGATTTACGCATCTGAAAAGATGAACGAGTTAATGGCTAAGGCTATTGCACAAGCGTATGTAGATGGATACTGTAATGGGTATCAAGATCGCGATAATGAAAATAAGGAATCTAACTTTGTAGACGATGAAATAGATGTCTATGATTTAGGGTTGCCAAGTGGAACATTGTGGTCTCCAAATTATTTAAAAGATGAAGATACAATAAATTATCTTCCTTATGTTGAAGCTGTTAAATTAGGTTTGCCTTCGAAAGAGCAGGTAGATGAGTTGGTTGAGAACTGCAGATGGCTCGGAAGTTTTAGTTCATCGTGGCTAACTCTTTATGAGGCTGTTTGTATAGGTGCAAGTGGAGAGAGTATTTCTTTAACAACTGCTGGATATGAGATGGGAGATAAGAGGGTGGATGCAGGTTGTGGTTACGCCAGAGCATATTTCTGGATTCAAGATGATGATGAAGGAGATGAAAAATATGCTGTTCAAATTTATAATGTGAGGGATGGAAAACCCTGTATGGAAATAGTAAAAATATTCTCTGGTTACAAACTTCCTGTTCTAATCGTACGAAAATAGGATAACTGGTGTATTGTAAGTATACCAAGTAATCATATACAAGAGTGCTAATGAATCGAATAGGGTTGTCCGTCAAGGACAACCCTATTCGATTAGATATGGGATATAACCCTTATAGATTCAACTCGCTCTTAAGGTCCTCAATCTTCTTATCTAGAGCCTCAAGTGTTGCGTCGAACTCATCTACAGATGCCAATGGAGCCTTAACGCCGAAGTAGAACTTAATCTTAGGCTCTGTGCCAGATGGGCGAACAGAAACCTTTGTGCCATCCTCAGTGAGCCACTGCAATACGTTGCTCTTGTCCTCTACTCCATCAATTGCTTTGCGCTCGCCTGTGCGCGCATCAATCTGCTCAAGAGTCTTGTAGTCGTAGATAGTAACTACTGGAGAACCAAGCAATGACTTAGGTGGATTCTGGCGGTAGTCAACCATCATCTGCTGAATCTCGGCTGCACCATCCTTACCCTTGCGAACAACATTCACAAGACCTTCGCGGTAGAAGCCATACTTAACATACAACTGCTGTAGCCACTCGTAAAGGGTGATACCCATAGTGTCGCGCGCCCATGCTGCAGCCTCGGCAACAAGTGTGATGGCAGCAACACCATCCTTATCGCGTACAAAGTCGCCTGGAAGGTAGCCGAATGACTCCTCGCCACCACCGATATACTTTGTCTTGCCCTCCTGCTCACGGATAATCTTTGCGATATACTTAAAGCCAGTGAGACAGTTGTAGCACTTAACGCCAAAATGCTCTGCTACAGCATCTGGCATCATAGAGGTAACGATGGTCTTAACAACGAACTCCTTGCCTGTAATCTTGCCAAGCTCTGCCCAGCGAGTAAGCTGATAGCACATAAGAAGAACAAGGGTCTGGTTACCGTTCAAAAGAACGTAGTCGCCCTTAGCAGTACGTAGTGCCACTCCCAAGCGGTCAGCATCTGGGTCGGTAGCCATAGCTACATCTGCACCCTCACGCTCAGCGCGCTCGATAGCCATAGCCATAGTTTTGCGCTCCTCTGGGTTTGGAGATGCTACGGTAGGGAAGTTACCATCGAGAACCATCTGCTCATCCACACATATAATATTATTAAAGCCGTAGTTTCTAAGCGACTGAGGTACGAGCTTCACACCAGCACCGTGAAGTGGGGTGTAGACAATATTCATATCGTTGTACTTTGCCACAGACTCTGGCGATAGCGACAATGCCTTGATAGCCTCGAGATATACCTTATCGAACTCCTCACCAAGGATGTGGATGTTCTCAGGGTTCTTGCCAGTAAGCACCTGCGCATTGTCGGTTACCTTTGCTACCTCAGCGATGATGTTAACATCGTGTGGAGAGGTTACCTGTGAGCCATCATTCCAGTATGCCTTGTAGCCGTTGTACTCCTTAGGATTGTGCGACGCTGTAACCATAACACCCGACTGGCAACCAAGCTCGCGGATAGCGAAACTTAGCTCTGGAGTAGGGCGCAAGGCATCGAATAGATATACTGTGAAGCCATTAGATGCGAAGATGTCTGCCACGCGCTCTGCGAACATACGCGAGTTGTTGCGGCTATCGTGTGAGATGGCTACCTTAATCTGCTCACCTGCGAAATTCTGCTTAAGGTAGTTTGCAAGTCCCTGAGTAGCAGCGCCTACAGTATATATATTCATGCGGTTAGTACCCACGCCCATAATGCCGCGAAGACCACCTGTACCGAACTCAAGATCCTTGTAGAAGCTCTCTACCAACTCGTTAGGGTTATTCTCGATAAGCATGCGAACCTCCTGCTTGGTATTCTCGTCATAGTTGCCGTTGAGCCAAGCCTCTGCCTTGCTCAACACCTGAGGGTCTAAATTGTTTGCCATAATTCTATCAGTAATTTTTATAGTTTATATTCGTTATCTATTAAAATTTCTATTATGCAAAATTACAAAAAAAAGTTGAGATAAAAAGCGTTTTGATACTTAATTTTTGCAACATCAGCAAGTTAACGTTTTTTGACCAAATGGGTTGTGATTTTGGAGATTCAATAGTCGTTTTTACTATCCTATTAGTATCTATGAAGTTACGAAAATAGTGTCAAAAATGTGTAAATAATTTACCCAATTTAACTTCTCGCCAACCTTCAAATTGGGCAGATGTGCCCTATTAAAAAAAATGAATTTTGCAACCAAATTTCAAGTTTATTTTAATAAAATTATCCACATATTTGCACTGTCAAAACGCCCTTATTACCTATGGTCAATCGAGGGTGATTTTAGCAAAAAATAAGGTAATAAATGTAACGTATTGAAACAGAGATATAACAGCTGTTTCGGGAAATTTATCGCCTTAATGTTTGAGGAAATTTTAGAGGACACACAGCAAATTAAGAACGCAATGACGCAGATGCAGAGATATACGGACGTATGGCAGGATTGCCTTGATAGACTTCGCCACTCAATCACAGAGGAGGAGTTTGTTAGGTGGTTTAATCCTATCCGTCCCATCGATTACGATGGCTCTACGTTACGTCTTCGTGTGCCTAACGAGAGTTTTGTATCGAATATCGAGAAGCGATACCTAAATGTATTGCTTCCTATTATATCCGAGTTGTATGGCTCTGGTACAGTGCTTCGTTATGCCGTTCCTCGCTCTTCGCAAACTACATCGGATAGTGGTGCAAACCAGTTGCCAAAGTTTGTAACTCCAACCGACACTGCAAATATAAAGAATCCTTTTGTAATTCCTGGTCTTCGTCGTATAAATATCGACCCACAGCTAAATATGAACTATACCTTCGATAACCATATCGAGGGAGAGTGCAACCGTCTTGCTCGCTCTGCGGGTATGGCAGTTGCTGTTAGTCCGGGTAACAACGCCTTTAACCCACTCTATATCTATGGAGATTCAGGTTTGGGTAAAACTCATATCGCGCAAGCTATTGGTCATGAGGTACGTCAGCGTCACCCAGAGTTGCAGGTGTTATACGTCTCGATGAATAAGTTTCAGGCTCAGTTCCAGACCGCATATAAGAATGGTGAGATTACCGATTTCATCCACTTCTACCAGATGGTCGACGTGCTTATCATTGACGATATTCAGGAGCTTACAGGTAAGACTGGTACTCAGAATGCCTTTTTCAATATCTTCAACCACCTACAGCTCGCGGGCAAGCAGCTAATCCTTACTTCGGATAAGCCACCTGTGGAGTTGAAGGATATCGAGCAGCGTCTCTTGACACGTTTTAAGTGGGGTCTTTCGGCTAACTTGAGTGTGCCAGACTACGAGACAAAGATTAAGATTATCCGTGCTAAGGCAAAGCGTCTCGGTGCAAATATCCCTGAGGAGGTTGTTACCTACCTTGCGGAGAATATCTCGGCTAACGTGCGTGAGATTGAGGGTGCGTTGTCGTCGCTTATAGCTAACGCCTCGTTCCTAAATCGCAAGATTACAATCTCGTTGGCGAAGGATATTTTGAAGGTATATGTTAAGCTTACGCAGCGCGAGATTACTATTGATCATATCGTGAAGGTAGTATGCGACTACTTCGATATAGACCTCGATACCTTCAACTCCTCTAAGCGTACACGCGATGTAGCGCAGGCGCGTCAGGTAGCGATGTATCTTGCCAAGCAGCACACTAAGGCTCCGCTAACCGTTATCGGCTCATCAATCGGTGGCCGTAACCACGCTACGGTGCTCCACAGTTGCAAGGCTGTTGCCGATATGATTGATACCGACAAGCAGTTCAAGGCGCAGATGGAGGAGATTGAGAGACTTGTGCTATCTAAGTAAGCAAGCGAAGATGTCTAACAAGGCAGCTTAAAAATAGCTCTTGTTATCTAAATTAAACGCAAATAATTGCACCTATATTTAATCACCTTTCATATCTTAGAGAGGTGATTTTTCTATTTTATTTAAACAAGACCCCGAAAGAGTGTTGTCTTTTGCGAAATTTTTACTAATTTTGTGATGTCGTGGGTGTTATACCCTCGGCATTACATATTTGATGAAAGTGTTTTCGCTTTTATCCTTATACAGAAAATCTGACAGTTTTCAACGAAACGAGGATATCGACAACACTCATTTCTTGTATAGCTATGTGGCTATGCACTTTCCGTGCGTGTACCCATACTATTCAAGTGTGGGGTCTTGTATCGTTTATTCGTTTCGGGTTTTGTCAGAGCCTCTGTATAGATAAACGAAGGTCAACTCCACACTTTCTTTTTTATATACATTTCCATTTTGGAGTTGGGTGGTTTTAAGCGCAAATATTAACTTAAAACATAGATGCTTATGACACAAACTGAACAGCAACACTATCTCGCACCCGAATTTGAGGTGCTGGATATCGAGGTGGAACACGGCTTCTCGCTATCTAATTTAGAAAACCCAGAGGAGAACCCAGAAATGGATTGGTAAACTAAAAACACAAACAGATATGAAACGACTTTTAACACTCTTGGCACTTGTGCTTTGCAGTTGTGCCGAGACCTTTGTGGGCGAGGAGGCTACTCGACCAAACAACGAAAACCTACCCGACCTAACGGCAGCATTTGCCGAGGAGGACAACACTCGTACTTATATCGAGGATGGCAAGTATCTTCGTTGGCACGAGGATGACCGCTTGACAGCATTCTATGGCAACACCCTTAACCGCCAGTATAAGTTCAATGGCGCTACGGGCGACAATAGCGGAACATTCTCGCTTGTACCAGATGGTATGCTTGGCACAGGCAACGCCTTTGACCACATCTATGCGCTATATCCTTATAACGCAGATGCCCGCATCACCGACGAGGGTGTTATCTCTTTGACCCTCCCAGCCGAGCAGAACTATGCCGAGAACTCTTTTGGTCGTGGCGCAAACACTATGCTTGCCGTAACCGAGAACTTGGAGGACACATTCCTCGCGTTTAAGAATGCGTGTGGTTACCTCAAACTAAAACTCTACAACGCTGAGGGCGCAACAATCAAGAGCATCGAGGTTAAGGGTAACAGTGGCGAGAGACTTGCTGGCGCAGCAACGGCAACCATCGCCTTTGGCGAAGCACCAGTGTTGGCTATGGCAGTTGATGCAACAACCTCAGTAACAATCGTTTGTGGCGAGGGCGTAGCACTTGGCACAACAGCCGAGACTGCAACAGAGTTCTGGGTTACACTCCCTGCGACAACCTTTGCCGAGGGTCTTACAATCACGGCAACAGATACCGAAGGTGGTGTTTTCGAGAAGTCAACCACAAACGAGGTTATCATCGAGCGCAACGCCATTCAGCCGATGGCAGCACTTTGTGCAGAGTTTGTAATTTATGTCCCAAAACCTGCAAACAACGAGATTTGGTACACCAATGGTAGTACTACTGAACCAACAACACCATATAGAGCTAATGACTTTGATGCAAATATTATCTCTAACACTTACAATGTAGAAAAAGAGTGCTGGGTAATAAAATTTGATGGCGAGGTAACTTCGATTGGAAGTTATGCATTCAGATATTGCAGCAGCCTTACAAGTGTAACGATTCCTGATAGCGTAACTAAGATTGGAGAGGCAGCATTCGCTAATTGCAGCAGTCTACAAGTGTTTAAGAGTAAGTTTGCATCCGAGGATTGTAGATGCTTGATTATTGATGGTACACTTAATTCTTTTGCTCCTGTGGGACTAACTGAGTATACTATTCCTGATAGCGTAACTACAATTGGAGAATGGGCATTCTGTGGTTGCCACAGCCTTACAAGTGTAACTATTCCAGATAGTGTAACTACGATTGGAATTTATGCATTCGCTTATTGCAGTAGCCTAACAAGTGCAACAATTCCTGATAGTGTAACTACAATTGGAGATTATGCATTCTATTATTGCAGTAGCCTAACAAGTATAACCATTCCAGATGGTGTAACTACAATTGGAGGTTCTACATTCGGAGGTTGCCGTAGCCTAACAAGTGTAACAATTCCAGATAGTGTAACTACGATTGGAGACGATGCATTCTCTGGTTGCAGCAGCCTTCCTATTATAGATAATATCCGATATGCAGATACATATTTGATAGAAACTACAGATAAAACAATGTCTATATACACAATTAAGGATAACACTCGATTTATAGGAGGTTATGCATTCTCTAATTGTGATAACCTAACAAGTGTAACTATTCCAGATAGTGTAACTGCAATTGGAGATGATGCATTCCAATCTTGCAGCAGCCTTACAAGTGTAACTATGCCAAATCGTGTAACTACAATTGGAGATCGTGCATTCATTGATTGCAGTAGCCTAACAAGTGTAACTATTCCTGATAGTGTAACATCAATTGGATATGCTGCATTTGCTTATTGCACTAGCCTAACAAGTGTAACTATTCCAGATAGTGTAACTACAATTGGAGAGCAGGCATTCGATGGTTGCAGTAGTCTAACAAGTGTATATTGCAAGGCTGTAACACCGCCTACTGGAGGCTATTCGATGTTCTATGGTAACGCCTCTGGTCGTAAGATTTATGTGCCAACAGAGTCGGTAGAGGCGTATAAGAGTGCAAGTTATTGGAGAGATTATGCTGATGATATAGTCGGCTACGACTTCGAAAATGGAGTGGTAGTTCTACCTGAGCCTATGCCTGCTGATAATGAGATCTGGTACACAACAACTGATGGTGCAAAGGCGAAGTTATTCTTAGAAGAATATGTGATGGAACGATATGGCATCACTCACACATATAATGAAACCCTTGGTGTGTGGGTGTTGAGAACAAGCAATGTAAAATGGACTGAATTCCCCAATATAGATACAATTCTATTTGACGAACCATCGATGGTAAATAGTATATATTTGCCAAATTGTATCGAAACCATTGAAGGCGCATTAAGTGGTACTCGCATAACATCAATAAAATTACCAACGAATTTAAAAACTATTGGTGACGGAACATTCAAGGGCTGCTCATACTTGGCAAGTATAACAATACCTAATGGCGTTACTTCGATAGGTTCTGACGCCTTTGCCAGATGTTCTAAACTTTATGATATAGTAATCCCTAATAGTATAGTTACTTTTAATCTGGATTGTCTTGGTTGTGGGGATTACGATACTATGGGAACTCGTTTAATCAGCTTAACTATAGGTAGTGGCGTTGAGCAAATTACTGGTAAATATCGGATGGAGTTTGGGGGTGTTATAGACAAGCTATACCTACAACCTAACACACCTCCAACAAATTTAAAGAATCTTTTCTATGATAATTACGAACCCAATAATTTGTCAGATATGACAATATTTGTTCCTATTGGTTCGGAAAGTGCGTATAAGCAGGCTCTTACTTGGGATGACTATAATTTGGACGATTTAATTATAGGTATAAATTACTAGGAGTTAATTTTTAACCCTAAGAAAATTAAAACGGTGGCGTATGTAGTGAACCGTGTGGTTCGCTCATACGCCACCTTTGTTTATTCACAACGCATCTTTGAAAGATGCCCCATTTCAGCGCTCTACTTTCAAACGGCTTACTCTCCTTTGTACTGGTAGTTTTCCGACTTAATTATGCCTCTCGTGTAGTCTTCTATGTAGGATTTCGCAATTTTCGTAAAACTATCACTGAAAATCAATTAGTTAAAATTAAATCAAGGTGCTGATAAGGACACACTCTTTTATTAGGTTATTCAACTCTCTGCTCCTTATATAACTGGCGTGTTAATATCCCCTTGGTTATCTCCTCTTTGGAGGTGATACTCTTGCTGAAGATTAGCTTTGTTGAGCTCTCTATTTTGCAGTTGTCTAAGATGTTGGAGTTTACAGAGGTAATGTTGAATTCGTACTTCCAGCCTCGCTCCGACATATAGTTCATCGCCCCAATGATGCTATTAAAGTAGATAGCCTCGCCATTTTCGTTGACAAGCGTGTTTCTCAAAAGCGATTTCTGTCCGTAGTCTATCTGCGAATAGGATGCTCCAGAAAGAGAGCAATATATTGTGTGAGGCTCTGTAGCGATAGCAGAAACTGCTATTAGGGTAGCAGTAAATAGTGCGATAAACTTTTTCATAGTTGCAGTAGTTTTTAGTTGTTCCTACAACAAAGTTACACCACACATTATCTATTCCTACCTAATATCTCGGTAAAACGCCCAAAACTAAGTGTGAACCACCCAAAGTAGGGGGGACAAAAAGAAGAGGATACCGCAACCGAAGTTGGATATCCTCTACATCCTGTTACTGATTTACCTTAGAAGTATAGGCTGAAACCTACAGAGGCATTAGAGAGTATATTCAATGTCTGAGAGTTAAAAGAGATATTTCCATCGTCGTCGTCGCCATCGTCATACGATAACGAGCCGTACTGGAACGAGCCGATATTGAGGTTTACTGCAAACTTATCCGAGTAACGATACTCAAACGATAGTAGTGATAGGCCTGCTACATAGCCGTTAAGGTCCTCCTTATACTCACTGTTGCCACTCTTCTCGATATATGTTGCAGATGCGTAGCCAATGGTCAAGCCTGGTGTGTAGTATAGGTTTTTAGCAATAGGAAGGTAGTACGCCACGCTTGGTGCGATAATAAGTGTGTTAGTCTTATCGTCGCTATCGCTCTGACCAGCCGATGCATAATTAACACCTATACCGACGCGAATGTTATCCTTAACAAATCTGCTGTACTCCAAGCCTGCGCTAAAGGTGTTCTCGCTTGGAGATGTCTCGGTGAGACTCTCTGAGCCTGCAGTCATCTTAACAGAACTCTTTGTTGTCTCATAACCAAAGTTAAAACCAAACGCCTGCTCGCCTGCCTTTTGCGCCGATGCACTTACAATCATACCGAGTGTTAGTGCAAGAGATAGAATAATTTTTTTCATTGTTTTAAGTCTATTTTGTGTTTAATATCTATGTCAAAGATAGGTAAAAATATTCATAAAACAAACGTTTGTAACTATTTCTAAACCAATAGACATAATTTATAAACTGAAATAGGGTGGCTCGTGTCACTTAGTATGTCGAAACATATAAAATAAAAGTGCCGAGCATATACCCGACACTTTCATAATTGATTTCTAATCTTACTACTTTGCCTCCCACTCGCAGTAGACGCAACGTGTTATGCCCTCAGTCTCTTCAAAACGTGGGCGCACAGGCTCAAGGTTTGAGATACAGAGTGGGTTAGGACACTTGCACGTCATAGCCTTGCCTCCGTGGTCGAAGGTCTTATTTGAGTCATCCTGCCACTCGAGGAGCTTTAGGATAAGTGCCATACGCACGAACTTACCATTCTCCACCTGACGGAAGTAGGCAGCACGTGGGTCTGCATCAACATCAATTGCGATCTCGTTTACACGAGGTAGTGGGTGCAGTACCGCCATTCGCTCCTTCGCACCACGCATCTTCTCGGCATTGAGGATAAAGCAATCCTTAACGCGCTCGTACTCCTCCAAGTCGGTGAAGCGCTCCTGCTGCACGCGGGTCATATAGAGGATGTCTACATCACCGATAACGCTCTCAATATCGTTCGACTCGCGGTACTCCACACCCAGACGGTCAAATACGTCGTGCTTGATATAGTCTGGCAGAGCCAACTCAGGTGGCGAGATAAGCACAAATTTTGTATTCTGGTAGCGTGTCATCGCCTTGATAAGCGAGTGTACGGTGCGACCATACTTCAAATCGCCCACCAAACCGATGGTGAGGTTATGGAGTGTGCCAAGCTCACGCTTAATGGTAAGCAAGTCGGTCATCGTCTGGGTAGGGTGGCTGTGACTACCGTCGCCCGCATTGATGATAGGTGTGCGCGACACATCCGTAGCGGCGAGAGGTGCGCCCTCCACCTTATGGCGCATAGCAATAATATCTGCAAAGCAGTTGATAACCCTCACGGTATCTTGAACGGTCTCGCCCTTAGATACCGATGACGACTTAGCATCGGCAAAGCCCAAGACGTTACCTCCAAGCTCCATCATTGCAGCTGTAAAGCTTAAGCGTGTGCGTGTACTTGGCTCGTAGAAGAGTGTTGCAAGCTTCTTGCCTCGGCACACCTCGCTATACTTCTCGCGGTTACCGATAATATCTTCAGCCACTGCTATAATCTCGTCAATCTCGTTTACCGTTAGGTCTGTAGGATCAATCAAATGCTTCATTTTGTCTATGTTGTCTAAGTTTTATTACTACTTAATCCAGCTCTCGTCAGATGGGTTATTGCGGAATTTGATGATGCGCTCCTTATCCTCTGGCTTGATGTAACCCTCCTCTGCAGCAACCTCTACAAGAGCGTCGAGATTTGATAGAGAGTAGTTCTTGGTGTTTGCTGCAGCAATGCGGTCGATACCCTTCTGCATACCATATGTGAAGATGCTTACGATACCAAGCACATCAGCTCCCGCAGCGCGTAATGCCTCCACAACCTCGATACAGCTACCGCCAGTAGAGATCAAATCCTCTACAACAACAACCTTCTGACCTGCCTCAAGCTTACCCTCAATCTGGTTGCCGCGACCGTGATCCTTAGAGCCAGAGCGAACATAACCCATAGGAAGGTTAAGGATAGTAGCGGTGATAGCAGCGTGTGCGATACCTGCAGTTGATGTACCCATAAGCACCTCTACCTCAGGGTAGTGCTTGCGAATAAGCTCAGCCAAACCCTCCTCCACGTGATTACGCACCTCTGGAGCTGTGAGTGTTAGACGGTTGTCGCAATAGATAGGGCTCTTAATACCACTTGCCCAAGTAAAAGGCTGCTCTGGGCGTAGGAATACTGCGCTGATTGACAAAAGGTCTTTTGCTATCTTCTTCTCCATAATATCTCTGTTTTTAATGGTTAACCAATATTGTTACTCTGCGAACTCGCGCATACAACGCTCATATGCTGCAACTGGATCTGGGGCAGCGGTGATAGGACGACCCACAACGATAAAGTCTGAGCCAATCTCCTTAGCACGCTCAGGTGTTGTTACGCGTACCTGGTCGCCTACATCGCCATCAGCAAAGCGAACACCTGGAGTTACGGTCATAAACTCTGCGCCACACGCCTCCTTAACCATAGCAGCCTCCAATGGAGAGCATACCACGCCATCCAAGCCTGCAGCCTTTGCATTCTCGGCATACTTAACGATAGTGTCGTTGATAGATGCGCCGATAAGCAACTCCTTCTGCATACGCTCCTCCGAAGTAGAGGTAAGCTGAGTTACAGCGATAAGGAGTGGGCGAGTGCCATCCTCGCGAGTAAGACCCTCGATGGCAGCTCGCATCATATCCACAGTACCCGCAGCGTGTACGTTTGTCATATCTACATCCAAGTTGCGGAGTACTGACATCGCCTTTTTAACGGTGTTTGGAATATCGTGAAGTTTCAAATCGAGGAAGATGCGGTGTCCGCGCTCCTTGATGGTGCGTACAATTTCTGGGCCCTCGGCATAGAAAAGCTCCATACCAATCTTTACGAATGGCTTACGACCAGTGAACTTATCCAAAAAGTTCAAAGTCTGCTCCTTGCTGCTAAAATCGCAAGCAATAATTACATCGCGTTTGCTCATATTTATATCTCTTTTATTTTTAATTTACTACTCGACTTATTTCACAATACCTATGATGTCGCTAAGACGCTCGATACCCAAGCGCTCCATCTCCTTTGGTAGTGCCTCGATAATCTCCTTTGCGGCATATGGGTTCTTTAGGTTTGCAGCACCCACCTGAACAGCTGTTGCTCCTGCCATCATCATCTCGATAACGTCTGACGCTGAGCTTACACCACCGCATCCCATAACTGGAATTTTACAAGCATTAGCCACCTGATAGACCATACGCACTGCCACTGGGAAGATAGCATCGCCCGAGAAACCTCCCATCTTGTTGGCAATTACAGGCTTGCGGCGCATAGTGTCGATGCGCATACCGAGCAATGTGTTAATCAGGCAGATGCCGTCAGCACCAGCCTCCTCGCAAGCGCGAGCGATGGCCACAATGTCGGTTACATTAGGGCTGAGCTTGATAAACACAGGCTTCGTTGTCACCGCCTTAACGCGGCGTGTAACCTCTGCTGCAGACTCGGGCTGTGTGCCGAAGCTCATACCACCGTTATGTACATTGGGGCACGATACATTTACCTCGATAATCTCCACCTGCTCCTCCTTGTCAATCTTTGCGCAGCACTCCTCATACTCCTCCAACGAGAAGCCGCTGATGTTAGCTACGATAGGCTTGTGGAATATTTGGCGAAGGTTTGGTAGCTCCTCCGAGATAACCTTGTCAATACCAGGGTTTTGGAGTCCTACAGAGTTGATAAGACCAGCCTCGCACTCGGCGATACGTGGGGTAGGGTTGCCAAAGCGAGCATCTCTCGTTGTACCCTTAAATGATATTGCACCGAGGCAGTCGAGGTCGTAGTACTCTGCAAACTCTCTACCGAAACCAAATGTTCCAGATGCTGGAATTACTGGGTTGTCCAACTTTACGCCGCAAAGTTCGACAGATGTATCAAAGTGCTTTACCATATTATCTCATCTCGTTTTAGTACAGGACCATCCTTGCAGATGCGCTTGTTGCCATACTTTGTTTTGCAGGTGCAACCCATGCAGGCACCAAAGCCACAACCCATACGCTCCTCAAAGCTATACTCGCCATCTACCGTCGTAGCATCATACAAAGCCTTAAGCATAGGTAGTGGACCGCAGGTGTAGAGGTAGTCGAACTCTAAGCCCTCATTACGGATAACATCCGTAACAAAGCCCTTTACTCCGAACGAACCATCTGCTGTCGAGCAGTATACATCTACGCCTAACGCTTTGAACTCCTCGTAGTAGAAGACCTCCTCCTTGGTGTTAAAGCCGATAATAACGATTGGACGCTTACCCTCGCTAAGCAAGCGCTTGCAGAGGTTGTACATAGGAGGTACGCCAACGCCACCACCTACCAACAATGGGCGTGTGCCACTACTCTCGGTATTAAAACCGTTGCCAAGACCTGTGAGGATGTCGAGTTTATGTCCCGCTGTCATACCCTTCATCTGCTCAGTACCGCGACCTACTACCTTATATATAATGGTAACGCTCTTGTCGTCGTAGTCCGATACCGAGATTGGGCGACGTAGGAACTTGCCCTCAAGCTCGATGTTGATGAATTGTCCAGAACGGGTGATATACTGAGTATCGCCCTCCAACACCATACGGTAGACCGCAGGAGTTAGAGGCTCGTTACTGAGTATCGTATAAATATCTCTCTTATACATAGTTATTCTGCATCAATAGTTGATACGCCGAGTGTAATCTCCTCCAAAACGTCGAGAAGTACGCTTACAGTCTCCAATGCTGTGAAGATTGTCACGTTGTTCTCAACAGCACAACGACGAATATCGTAACCATCAAGGCGTGCGCTATGCTGGTTGATGTCGATGGTGTTGATTACATAGTTTACGTGCCCCTTGCGGATAGAGTCGAAGATCTCGGTTGAGCCTTCGCTAAGCTTCTTTAGGCAGCGGGTGCGAACCCCATTCTCGCGCAAGAATTTTGTTGTACCGCTTGTTGCCTCGATGTTGAAACCAAGTTCGTAGAAGCGACGGATAAGTGGTAAAGCTCGTTGCTTGTCTGCATCAGCGATAGATACGAAGATAGTACCGTAGTTTGCGATGGTCATACCTGACGACTGCAAAGACTTGTACAACGCACGACGCAAAGAGGCATCGTAACCGATAGCCTCACCCGTAGACTTCATCTCTGGAGATAGGTAAGAGTCAACGCCGCGAATCTTAGCGAATGAGAAGGCTGGAGTCTTAACATACCAACGCTTCTTCTCGTCAGCGATAACCTTCGTTACGCCCTGCTCCTTAAGCGACTTGCCAAGCATTACGTTTGTAGCAATTTTAGCCATAGGAGTACCTGTAGCCTTTGATAGGAATGGTACGGTACGTGAAGAACGTGGATTAACCTCGATGACGTAGACCATATCGTTGTCATCGGCGATGAACTGGATGTTGTACAAACCAATGATGCCAATCTCTTTACCAAGACGGATGGTGTAGTCGATAATTGTATCCTTAACCTTCTGGCTTACGCTGAAAGTAGGGTATACACTGATAGAGTCGCCAGAGTGGATACCTGTGCGCTCAACATGCTCCATAATACCTGGGATAAATACGTCGGTGCCGTCGCAGATAGCGTCAACCTCCAACTCCTTACCCATAATATACTTGTCGACCAATACTGGCTGATCCTCGTTAACCTCTACAGCGGTCTTGAGGTAGTGGCGCAAAGCCTCCTCGTTAGATACAATCTGCATAGCGCGACCACCCAACACGTAGCTTGGACGTACCAATACTGGATAGCCGATGCGCTCAGCTGCAGCCACACCGCGCTCAATGTCTGTGATAGCCTCTGCATCTGGCTGAGGGATACCAGCCTTACGCATAATAGCCTCGAAACACTTTCTATCCTCAGCGTTGTTGATAGCCTCGATACCTGTACCGATAATGTTTACACCCAAGTCTGCCAAAGGCTTAGCAAGGTTGATAGCGGTCTGACCACCGAGTGATACTACGACACCTGTAGGCTTCTCCAACTCGATGACATTCATTACGTCCTCCACAGTAAGTGGCTCGAAGTAGAGCTTGTCGCTTGTTGTATAGTCTGTAGATACTGTCTCAGGGTTGTTGTTTATGATGATAGCCTCGTAGCCCGCCTCACGGATAGCCCAGATAGCGTGTACTGTAGAGTAGTCGAACTCAACACCCTGACCGATACGGATAGGACCAGAACCAAGTACTACAATCTTCTTGCGATCGGTAACGATTGACTCGTTCTCCTCCTCGTATGTAGAATATAGGTATGGTACGTCTGAGTGGAACTCTGCAGCGCAGGTATCAATCATCTTGTATACTGGATATACGTTGTTCTCCTTACGAAGTAGGAATACCTCGCTTTCGGTCATATCCCACAAACGGCCGATAAACTTGTCGCTAAAGCCCATACGCTTAGCCTCCTTTAGAGTCTCGATGTCGCGTACATTAGCCTTAACAACGCCCTCCATCTCTACGATGTTCTTCAACTTCTCAAGGAAGAAGAGATCAATCTTTGTATTGTCGTATACGTGGAGAAGGTCTACACCGCGACGTATAAGCTCTGCAATTGCGTAGATGCGGTCATCAGTACCCTTGCGGATATATGCCAAGATGCCCTCAACAGACATAGTGTCGAACTTCTTGTGGTATATATGGCAAACACCTGTCTCAAGTGAACGAACTGCCTTTAGAAGACCCTCCTCGAAGGTGCGACCTACAGACATAACCTCACCAGTAGCCTTCATCTGTGTACCAAGCTCGTTTGATGCATCGCTAAACTTATCGAATGGGAAGCGAGCAACCTTAGTAACGATGTAGTCCAACGTAGGCTCGAAGCTGGCAGGAGTATTAGCAATACGAATCTCATCGAGAGTCATACCGATAGCCACCTTTGCTGTAACGCGAGCGATAGGGTAGCCACTTGCCTTAGATGCGAGTGCTGATGAGCGGCTAACACGTGGGTTAACCTCAATAATATAGTATTTGAAAGATAGTGGGTCGAGTGCGAACTGCACGTTGCAACCACCCTCAATCTTTAGTGCGCGGATAAGCTTCAAAGCGCTAGAACGGAGCATATTGTACTCCTTAGCTGCAAGTGTCTGGCTTGGAGCAACCACGATAGAGTCGCCAGTATGGATACCTACAGGGTCTACGTTCTCCATAGAGCAGATTGCAATCGCGGTGTCGTTCTTATCGCGCATAACCTCGAACTCAATCTCCTTATAACCCTTGATGCTCTTCTCCACAAGTACCTGGTGGATAGGCGATAGAGCAAGAGCGTTACGCATTACGTCGCGCAACTCCTCCTCGTTGTCGGCAAAACCACCACCTGTACCACCGAGTGTAAAGGCTGGACGAAGAACTACTGGGTAGCCAATCTCGTTTGCTGCAACGATACCCTCCTCGATAGAGTTTGTAATGTGTGATGGAATAACTGGCTCGCCAATGCGCAAGCAAAGCTCCTTGAATAACTCTCTATCCTCAGCCTCCTCGATAGAGGTGAACGATGTGCCAAGAATCTCTACACCGCACTCCTCTAGGATACCCTTCTTAGCAAGGTGCACACCAAGGTTAAGACCTGTCTGACCACCAAGACCAGGAACGATAGCATCTGGTCGCTCGTAGCGGATAATCTTCGCAACGTACTCTAATGTGAGTGGCTCCATATATACCTTGTCGGCAATATGGGTATCGGTCATAATTGTTGCAGGGTTAGAGTTTACAAGGATTACCTGATAACCCTCCTCCTTAAGTGCAAGACAGGCCTGCGTACCTGCATAGTCAAACTCGGCTGCCTGACCAATAACGATAGGGCCTGAGCCGATAACCATTACTTTCTTTATATCTGTTCTCTTAGGCATTTTTCTGATCCTCCATCAATTTAATGAATTTATCAAATAGATATGTGCTGCTTGACTCTGGTGAGCAGTCAGGCTGGTACTGTACCGAGAAGATGTGATCCTCCAAAACCTCGATACCAGCAACGGTATTATCAAGAAGGTTACGGTGTGTAACCTTGATAGGAGTATTCTTGATAGACTCCTCGTCTACAACAAAGCCGTGGTTCTGTGCCACGATCTCTAACTTGCCGCTCTCAAGATTCTTCACTGGGTGGTTCGCACCACGATGACCCACCTTCATCTTCACGTTTTGCGCGCCATAGCTCATAGCGATAACTTGGTGTCCAAGGTCAACACCAAAGATTGGTAATTTGCCCTGCAACGCCTTGATAGTCTGGCTCACTGTAGTACCCTCTGCTGGATCACCAGGACCGTTAGATACGAAGATGCCGTCAGGATTGAATGCCAAGATCTCCTCAGGAGTAGAGTTGTAAGGCACGATAGTTACGTTGCAACCCTTAGCGTTGAGCTGGCGGATAAAGCTGTACTTAATACCGCAGTCGATAGCAACTACATCCCACTTGTGGTTTGGTGTACGTGAGAACCAACGCTTCTTGCAGCTGATGCGCTCCAAGAGGTTGCGCTTAGGCTCGCTCTCACGAATAAGCTTCATTACCTCCTCGTGTGGCATATCGTAGTCCACGATCGCTGCACGCTGAGTACCCTCGTTACGGATGATACGAGTAATCATTCGTGTATCAACACCGCTGATACCTGGAACATCAAGCTCCTCGAATGCCTCGTTAAGGGTCTTGGTATAGCGGAAGTTGCTTGGAGCATCGCAGCACTCGCGAACAACCATACCGCCCATCGAAGGGAACTTACTCTCGTAGTCCTCGTCTGCGAAGCCATAGTTACCCATCAAAGGATAGGTCATTACCACAATCTGCTCTGTGTAGGTAGGATCGGAAACAATCTCCTGATAGCCTACCATTGAGGTATTGAAGACGATCTCGCATACCGCAACGCGGTCCGAGCCGAAGCCATAGCCAGGAAACTCCTTTCCGTTCTCAAGTACAAGTTTCTTAGTAAAAGGTTTCATTACTTTACTTTTTATATTATTTAATTTTGTTTTCGTATACTACGTTACCACGATGTATTGTCATCGCTACATCGCCCACCATATGGCGACCTACGAACATCGAAATCTTACCCATAGAGTAGAACTTCTCGCTCTCTACGACCCACTCTCGCTCAGTATCTAGAAGGACTATATCGGCTCTGTCGCCAACGTTAAGACCTCCTTGAATTCGGAATACCTTTCGTGGATTGATACTCATAATCTTCACAAGATGCTCAAGGCTGATAACACCCTTCTTCACAAGGTGGGTATTGAGCGCTGCGAATGCTGTCTCGAGACCTACGATGCCCATTGCGCTATCTTTCAAACCGCGCGACTTCTCCTCCACAGAGTGTGGCGCATGGTCGGTAGCGATCATATCAATTGTACCATCCTTAATGCCCTCTATAAGCGCAGCACGATCCTCTGCCGAACGTAGTGGTGGGTTCATCTTCCAACGAGCATCCTCCTCCAAATCCATATCGGTAAATATTAGGTAGTGGGGACCAGTCTCACATGTAACCTTAACACCACGTGCCTTAGCCTGACGTATAAGTTCCACAGTCTCCTTAGTTGAGATATGGCAGACGTGATAACGACATCCGAGTTTTTCTGCAATCTCAATATCGCGCTTTACCTGCTCCCACTCGCTCTCCGAGCATATGCCCTTATGATTGTGCTGACGAGCATACTCGCCATCGTGGATATATCCACCTTTAAGCAACTCCTCAACCTCGCAGTGCGCTGCAATAAGAGCATCGTGCTTTACTGCTTCGCCCATTGCGCGCTCCATCATGCCATCCACCTGTACGCCACTACCGTCATCCGAGAAGGCGCATACCTTGTCGTGGAGTGATGCAACATCTACCAACTCCTCACCCTTGCGACCAATTGTGATTGCAGCGTAGGGTAGTACCTCGATTTTAGCATCGTTGTCAATGATATCCTGCTGAACTTTGAGATTCTCAACGCTATCTGGTACAGGGTTGAGGTTTGGCATCGAGCATACTGTGGTGTAGCCACCACGTGCAGCTGCCATTGTTCCAGTTGCGATGCGCTCCTTATAGCCATATCCTGGCTCGCGAAGATGTACATGCACATCCACGAATGCTGGTGCTACAATAAGTCCTGTGGCATCAATAATTCTATCCTCAGGATGAGTCTCAATGTTATTTCCGCGCTCTAAGATTTTGCCATCAACTATAGCAATATCCTCAATATCACCACCTACGATGCGGCCATTTTTGATGATTGTTCTACCTGTTGCCATATATCAAAAAATAGGCGACCCATAAGAGCCGCCAATATCAATTAAAAACAATAATTCCAAATGAATAAAAACCTCGACAATTACCACTTGACTGCTTATAGCAGAATAGATTATTTTGTGGGTTATTTGTCAATCGTTTCATACTATTTATATATTTCGTGCAAAGGTAAGAAATTTTTATGTTTCTTGCAATATATTTATATAATATTTTATAAGCTGGCTGTTGGGTAGTGTTGGAAAAGTTGTGCGCATTTAATTTATCAACTCTGAAAAATAGAAGTGTCCAACTGCCCAAAATATATATCTGCCACACTTTCCTATGAACATCCAAAATGCTGAAGGTAAGAATTTTGCTTTGTAAAATCCAAGCACAATAGCAAAAATGTCGCCGATAAAAGGAGTCCATGTTAGCAATGCGAGAAATGCTCCGTACTTTTCGACTTTTGCCTGGTGTTTTGCTATGGTCTCGGGCTTAACTTTGAACCATCTCTCAAGCCACTCTAATTTACCGAGCCATCCCATCCAATAGCCAACAATTCCACCAAGCCAGTTGCCGAGTGTCGCAACAACAACGGTAGTGACGGGGTTGCCACCCGCAACCAACATTCCCAATAGTAGAACATCTGAACTAAAAGGGAATATCGTAGCTGCAAGCAATGAGCCGATAAATAGACCTATATATCCAAACTCGAGAAGTGTCTCCATCTTCAAATATAAATGCCATGATTGACTGCGACAAATATAATACAAATATGGATGATGACTCTAAGAAGTGAAAAAAAAAGAAAAAAATAGTTGGTAAATGGTGTAATTTCGGAGAAAATGTGTATTTTTGTTGTTGATTTGTGCAGATATGTTTCACAGAGAAAGGATAATTGATTAAACCTAAAATACTTAACTAACGTTAAACAATCAAATGAAGCGCATTATGGTCGTAGGTGCCGGTGGTCAGATTGGATCTGAGTTGGTGCCATATCTTCGCTCTATTTATGGTGCATCGAATGTCGTTGCTACCGATGTTAAGCACAATGCTGTATTGGCAGAGGCTGGTCCATTTGAGTCTCTCGATGCTCTCGATGCAAAGCAGTATGCTGAGCTCGTTGAGAAGTATAAGATTGATTCAATCTTCAACCTTGTAGCGTTGCTATCAGCAACAGGTGAGAAGAATCCACAGCTCGCTATGCGTATCAACATGGGTGCTTTGGAGAACTCTTTGGAGATTGCACGTGAGAAGAATTGTGCGGTATTTACTCCAAGTTCTATTGGTGCTTTTGGTGGCGATTTCCCACGCGATAAGACTCCACAGGATACTGTTATGCAGCCAAACACTATCTATGGTGTTTGCAAGGTTACTGGCGAGTTATTGTCTAACTATTACCATACTCGTTTCGGTGTAGATACACGTTCGGTACGTTTTCCAGGTATTATCTCTAATGTAACACTTCCTGGCGGTGGTACAACCGACTATGCCGTAGAAATCTACTATGAGGCTGTTAAGGGTAATAAGTTTATCTGTAACATCGCTCCAGATGTATATATGGATATGATGTATATGCCTGATGCATTGCGTGCTACGGTTGAACTTATGGAGGCTGATCCTGCTAAACTTAAGCACCGTAACTCATTCAACATTGCTTCAATGAGTTTTACTCCTGAGATTATCCGCGAGGTTGTTGAGCGTCACGTTCCAGGTTTCCAGATGGAGTACAATGTAGATCCAGTTAAGGATCAGATCTCTCGTAGCTGGCCAAACTCTTTGGATGACACTTGTGCTCGTGAGGAGTGGGGTTGGAAGCCAGAGTGGGATTTGGAATCTATGACTGTAGATATGCTTAAGGCTGTTCGTGCAAAGAACTTGAAGTAGTCTTATTGTATTTTTTAATAGTGAGTCGCCCGATATAAATGTCGGGCGACTCTCATTATTTTTAGTAGGGAGAGTGGAAATAGTTGATATTTTTCGATTTAATGGGTGTATGTAGTCAATTATCGCGTCTAATAGTTGTGTAGATTGGTAAAATATATTATATTTGCACTATATTTTACATGTGTGAACTATGAGAAGAAATGCTTTTATAGTTGCAGTGCTTTTTGCACTCTCTTCATTTGCTACGATAACTACAGCTCAAACAATAGATAAACGTGAGCGAATAGATGATATTAACACTATGCTTGAGCGTCGCCGTTGGGGCGAGGCTCGTATGGAGTTGGAGAGGTTTGGCGCGGAATTGGATCCTATTGTCGACTATAACGATGTTGCATGGGCGGAGTACTATAAGGTGCTGTGTGCTATGGAACTTGGCGATAGCGAGGTCGTGGCTGCCATGGAGAGCTATGTTAAGCGTTTTCCTGCTAGTGCATATTGCAATACTATGCAGTTTATGCTGGCTTGTTATGTCTCAGATTCTGGAGATTTGGCTCGTGCTGCGGAGTTGTTTTCTAAGGTCAACTACAAGAGTCTTAGCGCGAGCGATAAGGAGCGTTACGATATGCGAGTAGGATATATTTATTTCCTTGATGGTAATTATGTTGATGCAAAGCAGTGCTTCTCGCAGGTGTCTAAGGTCTCTGCATACTATCCACATGCCCTTTATTACTATTCATATATTGTCTATCGAGAGGGACATTATATTGAGGCTGAGGATGGCTTCTTGCGCCTAAGGTCATATCCAGGTTATGAGGCGTTGGCTCCATTCTATCTTCTTCAGATTGAGTATCGTAGAGGTAATTATGACTATGTAATCAGTGAGGGAGAGGCTTTGCTGAACAGAGTTTATATATCAACTCACACTCGTAATGATATTGTGAGAGTTCTTGCAGAGAGTTACTTTGTCCATAGAGATTATAAGAAAGCTCTATCGTATATTAATACTTATCCAGAGGAGATGTATGGTCGTCAGGAGTATTACATTCGCGGATACTCATTCTATCGCATGGCTCAGTATCGTGAGGCGGTGCAGGCGTTAATTCAGGTTTGTGGTGCTGAGGATGCTTTGACTCAGAATGCCTCTTATCATCTCGCAGATTGTTATCTACACATTGGCGATAAGCAGTATGCCGCTGATGCCTTTGCATTGGCCTCTGTAGAGGGCTTTGATGAGGGTATTGCAGAGGATGCAATGTTAAATTATTGCCGTTTAAAGTTCGAACTCGGTGGTGGTGTATTTAATGAGTCGATTAATATTCTCAAAAATTACTTAAAGCGTTATCCTAATTCTCCTCATATTTTGGAGGTTAAGCAGTTGTTGATAGCTGCATTTTTCAATTCAGAAAACTATCAGGCGGCATATACTGCAATTCGTGAGTTTAATAATCCTGATCGAGAAATGTCTGCTGCACATCAGAAGGTCGCTGTATATCTCGCTGTAGAGGCTATTGAGAAGGAGGATTGGGCTCTTGCTGAGCAGTTGCTTGCTGAGGCTGAGGGGATTGCGTTGGTCCCAAAGTATAACGCGCTTATCAAGTATTGGCAAGGTGAGATTGCTTACCATAAGGGCGATATGAAACTTGCTGCTAACTACTATGAGGAGTATGTACGTCGCGCACCTAAGAGTGAGATAGAGTATCAGTATGCTCACTACAGTTTGGGTTATGCATATCTAAACATAGGTAAGCTTGATAAGGCTCATAATGCTTTGCAAGACTTTATCTATGATTATCCAGTTCGCGATGGTTACCTTTTTGATGCTCACAACCGTCTTGGCGATGTCTATTTCAAGTCTCGTCAGTTAGATAACGCTCGTAAAGTGTATCGTGTATCAGCAGCAGCATATACCGATGATCGCTTCTATGCAAACTATCAGTTGGCGATGATTGATGGTATCGATAACAAGCAGAAGAGTAAGATTAATCGTCTAAAGGGTATCGTTACCATGGGTGAAGGTCCATATGTTGATGATGCTTGGTATGAGCTTGGTCGAACATATCTATCGTCGCAACAGTACAAGGATGGCGCAGCTACTTTGCAGAATTTTGTAGAGGCTGATACTACATCTCCATACTATGTGAATGCTCTTTCTGATTTGGCTTTAGCATACTACAACTTAGATAATAAGGAGGATGCTCGTCGTTATTATGAGAAGGTTGTAGAGTATGATCCTCAGTCATCTGCAGCGATGTCTGCTATTCGCTCAATTCGTGATATATATATCGCTGATGGTAATATCGATGGGTATTTTGCCTATGCTGAGCGCAGTGGCGTTCAGAGTGATATGTCTATCGCTGCGCGTGACTCATTGAGTTTTGCAGCAGCTAAGGTACTGTATCTAAATGGCGATACTGAGAATGCTAAGAATAGACTAAACGATTACATCTCCAACTTTGATAAGGGTTATAACAGAACTGAGGCGTTGTACTACCTAAGCGACTGCTATGTTCAGTTGGGCAACAAACCAATGGCGATGAACCACATGGAGACTCTATTGGATCTTGGTAACACTCTATATCGAGAGCGTGTACTCAATGTGTATGCACGTATGAGTTTCGATGAGAAGGAGTATGAGAAGTCTGCAGGAGCATACCTTGAATTATATAATATAGCGCATGACCTTAAGCTGCGTCAGATAGCGTCAGAGGGTTATATAGATGCTTCGCTCCATTATTTGGAGGGTGGTAAGCTAAGGTTGGCGGCTGATGAGGTTCTTAAGATGCCTGATGCTTCAGATTGGGCTATACGTCAGGCGATGCTTGCTAAGGCAAATGTGTTGTGTGAGAATAACAATATGATTGAGGCGATAGGTCTCTATAAGAAGCTATCTGAGAACACAATGACTATTGAGGGTGCTGAAGCCTACTATCGTCTTGTTGAAAATGACTATAATAATGGTGACTATGCTACAGCGGAGAGTAGAGTTTATGCTCTTGATAAGTGCGGATCTGAGTATTGGCATGCAAGAATATTTATTGTTCTTGGCGATGTACTAGTTAAGACAAATAATCTCTTCCAGGCTCGCGCGACATACCAGAGTGTTGTTGATGGCTACTCTGTGCCAAATGATGGAGTTATCGCTCAGGCAAAGCAACGTATTGCATCAATAGGTAAATAGGTATAACGAAAGTAAAAAGGTCAAGATATGAGACTATCGAATATATTTTTTGCTACTATAGCACTTGCCATGTTTGCAGTGCCAACAAAGGTCGCTGCACAGGAGCATAAGCACGTTGAGGTAACGACTATCTATAGTCCCGATTTGGCTAAGGCAACAAAACTTGTTGCTCCAGCCTCAGTGGCAGAGGACACTGATTTAATGCCAGAGATAGAGTATACAATTAATACGGATATCTGGCAAATTGAACTAGATGACCACTATTTCGATCCTGCAAAGGCAAGTTATTGGGATTACAATCGCCCAGTAAAGATTTATACGCGTGCAGGCTTTGGTACGCCAGGTTGCTCTGATTTACGATTCTGCTACACATCCCAGAATTCGCGTGTAGGTTACTTTAGCGTCGGCTTAAACCATGATGGAAACTTCTCTAAAAGAGAAAATATGGATGGAGAGCTGCGTAAGGTGGGTGAGAGTTTTGATATGCGCAATGGTTTGTCTTTGGTTGCTGGAAGATTCTTGGGTAGCAAAATGTTGGAGGTTGATACAAAGATCGATCTTGACACATATAATCGCTATGCAGAGCGTGTCGCTGTTGCAGATGTTGCCCGTCTTAACTTTCAGGATCTTGCTCTAAAGCTAACTTTTGGCGATAGCTTCTCAAATCTTAATCGCTTGAATTTCGGCGTTGATGTTCATGGCGGTTACTGGGCTCATGAGACTCCTGCAGTGGATAAGATTACATCTGCTCTGTCTCAGTTCAATGCTGGTGGTGCGTTGCGTTTTGCTCGTAATATCAATGAAGATACCTTTGGTCTTAAAATTGGGGGTGATATCTACCAGTCTTTGCTTACTACATACAATGACCTACGCATCAATGTCGAGGGACAATACTCACGTGATTTTGGCTCTGTTCTTCTTGAGTCTGCACTTGGTTATATGTTTGATAAGGTGCAGGATGCAGAGAAGCCAACTCATTTTATTATGCCACGAGCTAAGGCGTTATTCAATGTTGGATTGAATCATCTTACACCATATGCTGAGTTAAATACAACAGTGTCGCAGAACTCTGCTGCGGAGTTGTATAAGATGAATCCATACATCGACTATAATGTAGCTCAGGATGCTTTGCTTAAGATGCCGAACTCTCGCAGTTTCGATATTGCTGTGGGTGCTATGGGTTCATTCTTTAAGTCTCGTTTGACATATCGTATCTACGCTGGTACAAGCCGAATGAAGAATTGCATTGTATGGTATGTAACACAGGATGGCAATTTTGGTGTTGCCACTGCAGATAATAAGAGATCATTTATTGGAGCAGAGCTTGGTTGTAACCCTTTAGGTGGCTTGACTCTTACCGCAAAGGTTGATGCACATAAGGATGAGACCTCTTCTAAGTATCTCTTTGATGTTCCTAAGTTCCGTGCAGAGTTCATGCTAGAGTATGCCCTTAAGCGTTGGAGATTCTACACCTCTGCAAATATGATGGGAGAGAGAGTGTGGTCAAGTGAGTTGGATGCTGATGGGAATGCTCTATTCGAGCCATTTAAGAGCGAGTCTACAATCGATCTTCGCGCAGGTATGAGCTTCCGTGCTACATCTAAGTGGAAGGTATATGTTGATGGATACAATCTTTTAAATGCTAAAATTTATGACTACGCATACTACTATCGTAATGGTATGGGGGTCGTAGCAGGCGTAGAGATTGACTTCTAAAAGAGGTGTCAATGGTGGAGTTGATACGTCGTCCTTCCACAATATCTGCTAAGAAGGCTCTATTGTGGGGACTATTCTGGATGTTGGGTGGTGCAATTCTTGGCTGGTATTTCTCTATAGTGCCAATCTCGATTGTAGAGTATACATGGGGGCATACCGCACTGTTAAACTATGTTATATATGGAGTGGCTATATGGGGGGCGTTGGCGCTACCCACTCTCCTTGTTGTGTGGTTTATTGATTCTAAAGTTACTGTGTGGGAGGTGTTTGGGCGAATGCTCTACGCTCATATTCCAGTAACCTTCATTATGCTGCCTGCGATGTTTGGCGATAAGGTTGCCTACTCTACATTTATGGTGTCTCCATTAAGCTCTCAGTTATCTACTCTCTATATTGTTATGATGATGTTATACGTTGTAGCCTTAGTTGTGTGGTTTTACTATTGGAGCTATCAAGCTTTTCGTCACTTGACACAATTAAAGGGTTGGAGTGGCGTTATGCTATATAGCATGGCGATATATGGCTCTTACATACTATCGAAATATGCAATAGAGGAGCTAATGAAGATGTAGCGTTATATATATAATGTATAGGTAGAAAAAAAGGGTAAGCTACTTATATCGCACCGCTACAACCGCATACCCTTGCTCAATTCCTTGCCTGGGGGAGTTCTGCAGGAGCTGGTCGTATAAGACTTACCCGGGTGCAAAAGTACAAAAAAAATGTGTCTTTGCAAATAAAAAGATAAAAATGAGAAGAAAATTTTTTGTAGCCATACTCGTATTGATTGTCATTGTGGTAGTTACGGCTGTATGGGCATACCAAATGTTCTACGGTGCGGCTGTCGAGGAGCGTGTAACAGTGGTGTTACGTGAAGATGAAAGCTATAAAGAGAAGCTCTCTAAGGTTAAATCTTCGGTTATTTACCCGTTGGCGTTGGAGTTGTATGCTAAGCGCATCAATTTGGATAGAGGTATAGAGTCTGGAGCATATACCTTTACCAAGGGTATGAGTGTTATAGAGGTGGCTCGAACATTGAAGTTCGGTGTAGATAATAGTGTGCGTTTGGTTATTAATAATGCACGTACACCAGAGGCTCTTGCATCGAAAATTGCGATGCAGATTGATGCCGACTCAGTGTCAATGTTAACAGCGCTACGCAATGATAGTATCATAAAGGAGATGGGCTTTAGCAGTGCTGAGGCTATGTTTTCAATATTCTTGCCTAATACATACGAGGTATATGCAGATATCACACCTGAGGCACTTATATCGCGTTTGAAGAGGGAGTCGGATAAGTTTTGGGCAAGCGATGCTCGTCAGGCAAAGCTAAAGGCGTTGGGTATGAGCGCCTATGAAGTTATGACGCTCGCGTCTATTGTTCACGAAGAGACCAACGTAAAGGAGGAAATGCCTCGTATTGCAGGTGTATATATCAATCGTCTACGAATGGGTATGCCATTGCAGGCAGATCCAACGTTGAAATATGCTGTTGGCGATCCAACCATACGTCGTGTATTGGATAAGCACAAGAGCGTGGAGTCTCCATATAATACATATAAGTATATTGGTCTTCCACCTACGCCTATTGCTATGCCAGATATGGCGGCTATTGAGGGCGTGTTGAACTACGAAGAGCATGACTATATCTATTTCTGCGCTCGCGCCGAGATGGATGGTCGCCATAATTTTGCACGAACACTTAAGGAGCACAATAAGAATGCTCAGGAGTACCATCGTGCGCTTGATAAGTTGAAAATAAGAAAATAGAGAGATTATGAATAGGGAATTTTGGTCAGATGTGTTGCGCTCAGGCGCTATCATTGGCGGTGTAATGTCGCTATCGTATATTTTTGAGCGCTATGTGCTGGCTTTCTGTGATATGGTGTTGCTTAAGGCATCGGCAATATATTGCATTGAGTGGCTTGTGGCATGTGTAGTATTTATATGGCTATTGGCTCGTTTTACTCGTCGTAGAGCAAATGCGTTACCTGTGCAGATGGGTGCAACATACTCATATCTATTGTCTTATATTCTTTTTGTATCGATGTTGTCGGGCGTATTGGTAGGCGTAGCTGAGACTCTATATGTATCGGTTATGGGTTACGAGAGCTATATTGCAGGTCTTATAGGTCGTATCGATCAGTTGCAGCAGATGTATATTGATATGGGTATCTCGGCTTCAGATATGACTATCTTCGAGCAGTACACAACGCAGTTGCGCTATATGGAACAGCCATCAATATTGGTAACAGTCTTTAGTCAGCTTCAGATGTATGTCATTATGGGCTGTATTCCAGGTTTTATTATTGCGAGTGTGAACTCTCGACGCCTACGTCGTACGCGTGAGCAGAAGTAATTTGCCTTAAAAGTTGAATTATGTGTAAGTTAGATATTTCTGTTGTTGTGCCACTCTATAACGAGGAGGAGTCCTTGCCAGAATTGGTGCAGTGGATTGATAGGGTAGCTGGTAGTAACAATCTTAGTTATGAGATTATTCTTGTAGATGATGGCTCTACGGATAACTCGTGGAGTGTCGTGGAGAAGTTAAAGAGCCAGTATTCGCAGATTAGAGGTATTAGCTTCTTGCGTAACTATGGAAAGTCGGCAGCGTTATATGAAGGCTTTAAGATAGCTGAGGGCGAGGTCGTCTTTACGATGGATGCAGATTTACAAGACTCGCCAGATGAAATCCCAGAGATGCGTCGAATGATTTTAGAGGAGGGCTATGATCTTGTATCTGGTTGGAAGAAGCGTCGCTACGATCCTGTAAGCAAGCGCTGGCCAAGCAAGTTCTTTAACCTTACAGCGCGTGTAGTGTCGGGTATTAAGCTACACGACTTTAACTGTGGACTTAAGGCGTATCGTCGTAAGGTGGTTAAGAGTATAGAGGTCTATGGCGAGATGCATCGCTATATTCCTATTCTTGCTAAACACGCTGGTTTTAAGCGTATTGGCGAGAAAATTGTAGAGCACCGCGAGCGCAAGTATGGCGTATCGAAGTTCGGTATAGAACGAATGGTCAAGGGGTACTTAGACCTTATCTCAGTGTCGTTTATGTCGCACTTTGGTCGCTCGCCAATGTATCTCTTTGGCTCACTTGGAACATTGATGTTTTTGTTCGGTGGCGTAACTACTGTATGGGTTATAGTTAAGAAGCTCTTGGCTCAGGCTAATGGTCTTGTGTGGCGCGGTGTTACCGAGCAACCATTATTCTATTTGGCGTTGCTGGCAATTATTATGGGTGTTCAGCTCTTCCTTGCGGGCTTCCTTGCTGAGTTGATTAATCGTCGCTCGTCGGATAGAAACAATTACCTTATAGATAAACAATTGTAAATATATTAAATAGAAATACTATGATTCAGCGTATTCAATCACTCTATCTTCTTATTGCTGCGGCACTTATGGGTGTTGCACTTATCTCTCCAGTAGCATCGTTTACAGTATCTACTGGCGATGTGTTCACATTGTCGGCATTCTCGCTTAGCTCGGTTGCCGAGTCGCAGAGTACTATTTGGATGGGTATTCTGATGGTTGCAGCAGCGTTGCTACCACTTATTACTATCTTTTTGTTTAAGCGTAGAATGTTGCAGGTTAGATTGTGTGCAGTGGAGATAGTTCTCTTGTTGGGTTGTGTAGCATTTGAGGCTATATACTTCTACCTTGCAGGTGCTAATGCTTTGGAGGGTGTAGGTATTGAGCATCGCCACTTGGGCTGGGCTACTATTATGCCTATCGTAGCCTTGGTATTTACTGCCATGGCAGCTCGCGCAACATTTAAGGATGAGGTTACTGTACGCTCTTTTGATCGCATACGATAATGAATAGCTTTGAAACGAAGATACGTGTTGAGTATCACCACACTGACCAGATGGGTATAGTACACCACTCGAACTACGTCAAATTCTTCGAGGTGGCTCGTACCGAGTGGTTGCGTGCAGCGGGTTTGACCTATGCCGAGATGGAGCGTAGGGGTGTTATGATGCCTATTGTGGATGTTCAGATTAAGTATCGCCAGCCAGCATACTACGATGAACTTATCACCGTGCGTGCTGAGGTTAAGGAGATGCCTATGGCTCGCATTACCTTCTTGTATGAGGTAAAGGGCGAGGATGGTAGAGATATCGCTTCGGGTCTTACAACGCTTGGCTTTATTGATAAGGAGACACGTCGCCCACAGCGTGCGCCACAGTGGCTTCTTGAGGTGTTGGAGAGAGAGTTAAATGAGTAGATGTATGGCTAAGGTTGTCGATTATTTGAACCTGGTGAAGTTCTCGCACACGATATTTGCCATGCCCTTTGCGCTTTTGTCGTTCACATTTGCGGTTAAGGGTTTGCCTGAGGAGCAACAATCGCTGTGGTGGGTATTGCTCTTTGTACAGGTGTTGTTGTGTATGGTCTTTGCCCGCAATGTGGCTATGGGCTTTAACCGCTGGGCAGACCGCCATATAGATGCCGATAATCCCCGTACCGCCGAGAGAGAGATACCCGCAGGTAAGGTATCTCCTAAGCAGGCTGTGTGGTTTGTTGTGATTAATGCTGCGTGGTTTATCTTTGTGGCTGCTACAATCAATCCGCTTTGTGGTTGGCTCTCGCCTGTGGCGTTGGCAGTCGTGATGTTCTATAGCTATTGCAAGCGCTTCACCTCGCTTGCACATCTTGTGCTTGGTCTATCACTCGGTATAGCTCCTGTGGGTGCTACCATTGCGGTGTTGGGAGAGATAACCACCGAAAGTATTGTCTTGGCATTGGGTGTTATGTGTTGGTCGGCTGGCTTTGATATCATCTATGCCCTGCAGGATGCAGAGTTTGACCGTCAGAGTGGTCTGCGCTCTATTCCGTCACGCTTCTCTGCGCGCACCTCGCTTATCATAAGCGCACTACTTCATATCGTGAGTATATCGTTCATCGTGCTCTACACAACCTATCAGCCTAAGTCGTGGCTCGCATGGTTGGGATGTGCTATGTTTGCTGTCATCGTAGCTTCGGAGCATATCTTGGTTACTCCTACAAAGCAGCGTAATATAGGTATCGCCTTTGGTACATTCAACGCCTTGGCGAGTGTTGCCTATGGTGTAGCGTTGATACTAAACCTTTTAATCTTTGGATAGGGAATGTGGGTAGGTGTTGCCTTCCTATCGGCACTTATGCTCGGTCTGTACGACGTTGCCAAGAAACGTTCGCTCACGGGCAATGCAGTTGTCGCAGTGCTGTGGTTTAATACACTTATCTCCACCATTCTATTCCTCCCTGTTGTTGTAGATTCCGAGTTTTCGCTCGGTCTGCTTGCAAATAGCGCTCTATGTTACGAGCCTACAACATCATTTAGCCACTTTTTAGTAGCAATAAAGGCTGTAATCACGCTTTCGTCGTGGATATGTGGCTACTACGCAATGAAACACTTGCCACTTACGATTGTGGGACCTGTGAATGCTACGCGCCCAGTTGTAGTGTTGATTGGTGCTGTGCTGCTCTTTGGCGAGCGACTAAATATGTGGCAATGGTCGGGTGTTCTGCTTACTATCGCATCACTCTATCTGTTGTCGCTTAGTAGTAAAAAGGAGAATGTTAGTTTTTCGAGCCGTCATGCAGTGGCGATGTTTATGGCTATGCTGCTTGGCGCTGTAAGCGGACTTTTCGATAAGTATATTATCTCGGAACACGCCCTTGACCCTCTCTTTGTGCAGAGTTGGTTTAGTATCTATCAACTCGCCATAATGACACTTCTACTATTTATTATATGGTGTCCACGTCGCAAAGTGGACAAGTTTCATTGGACATGGGCGATACCACTAATCTCAATCTTTGTTTCGCTTGCAGACTTCTGCTATTACCATGCTATCGATATGGATGGATCGATGATAGCTGTTATATCTATGATACGACGCTTCTCGGTGGTTGTCTCCTTCCTATGTGCAGCCCTAATTTTCGGTGAAAAGAACATCAAAAGTAAGGCTCTCGATATGTTTTTGATACTTGTAGGTATGATATTATTGGCAATAGGTAGTATACGTTAGATAGATTTATAGATTACAAAATTGGAGCTGTCATAAAAAATGGATGATAGCTCCATTTTTTTTTTGCTAATTATTTGCATAAATCAAAAAAATAGCTGTATCTTTGTGATATCAAAATGATATTATTATTTAACGACTAAAATTTATTGCTTATGAAGAACTTTACTTATTCGGGTTGGAAGCTTAATGGTTTTGTAGCTCTACTCATCAATTTGGTTTTATGGGGCGCTCTTGTCTATCTATGCTATGCGCTAAGTATTGAGGCTGTAGGCGTAGGTTTGGGTGTTACAGCGATTATTATTCTGGCTATTGTTGCTACGTTGATGATTCCTGGATTTATGATGCTTGAGCCTAATGAGTCGCGCGTGTTGCTCTTCTTTGGTAACTATCGTGGTACATTCTACGAGAATGGCTTCTGGTGGATTAATCCATTTATGTCTGCAAAGAAACTATCGATGCGTGCGCGTAACCTTAATGTTGATCCTATTAAGGTTAACGATAAGGCTGGTAATCCTATTCTTATCGGCTTGGTAGTAGTGTGGAAAATTAAGAACGATGGCGCGTATAACGCGGTATTCGAGATTGATGCTCCAGAAACTATTGGTGTGAATAGCACAAACCTTCGTATGAATGTTTTGGAGAACTTCGTAGCAGTGCAGAGTGACTCAGCTTTGCGTCAGGTGGCAGGTATGTATGCCTATGATGAGAATACCAACAGCGCACCAGATGAGGTAACTCTTCGCTCGGGTGGTGCAGAGATTAACGAGCGTCTAACCGATGAGCTTAACGATCGTCTCTCTATCGCGGGTATTGAGGTTGTAGAGGCTCGCCTTAACTACTTGGCATACGCTCCAGAGATTGCAGCTGCAATGCTACGTCGTCAGCAGGCTGATGCTATTATCTCAGCTCGTGAGAAGATTGTAGAGGGCGCTGTATCGATGGTTAAGATCGCTCTTGAGCGCCTATCTTCTGAGGAAGTTGTGGAGCTTGACGAGGAGCGCAAGGCGGCTATGGTTAGCAACCTTCTTGTAGTGTTGTGTGCTGATGAAGCTGCACAGCCTGTGGTGAACACCGGTACTCTCCATAACTAATCTGTAAATTTTTAGATGTAGTTTATGGCTACGAAGGAGTCAAATACACGCAGCTTCGTACTTCGCATTGATGGTGAGACGATGGATGCCCTCGAGAAGTGGGCAGCCGACGAGTTTCGCTCGACCAATGGTCAGCTGCAATGGATAATTGCCGAGGCTCTGCGTCGCAGTGGGCGCAAGCCTCGCGCAAAAAAGGCAAAGGAGGGCACAAATAATGAAGATTAAACGTCATAGATATGGTATTGGCGCACGCCTAACCTTTGATAGTATCGAGAAAATGGCAAAGCGTCGCTTGGGCAAGAGTCCCGATGATGGTAAGATGTCGGTTGGCACTCTTATAATTGTTGGAGCAACCATTGCTCTTGTAAATTTTGATTTTCTACCCGCGGGCTTCCCTTTTCGCGAACTTATAACAGTGGCTCTATCTGTTGCCTTTATGGGTTTGGGTCTATATTTGGAGTATCGTCGTTTAGCACCGCGCACACGTTGGCGTAAGGCGATGTATGCTACAGGTATGATTGCCAGTGCGTGGTCGCTGTTGCCTTGGATATTCTATTTTATGGGCGAGGTTGCGGATAAGAGTGTTGTGTTGCAGTTGTTCATCGCCTCGTTTGTAATGTGGTTGATTTGTCTTGGCTGTGTGTTGCGCCACAGATATATTCGTCGTCGCTCACAGCAGGAGATTGCCATGATGCGTATGCGCGAGAAGCGTCGCAGAAGGGAGATGATAATGAATGGATATTAGTATGAATTCGGAATTGATTGTTGGTATCGTGGCTACTGTTGTAGTTTTGGTGTTAGCCTTGTTGGTGCTGTTTGGCTTGGGCGATTTCCTTATTTCGGGCTATAACACAGCATCTGCGGAGAAGAAGGCGCGCTATAACCTACCACGATTAAGAGTTGTTACCAGCCTCTCGGTTATCGTTATCACTGCCTCAGTATGGGTGTGTATGCTCCTTAAGACGAGCGAGACGGTGCTTTTAGTGGTAACATTGGTGTGGGTAGTGATAATGTTAATTTTGGATAAGTTTTATGTTAAAAGATAGAGTTATGAGAACAAATCAAGAGATTAGACAGTTTGCATCGGTTATGCTCAAGGGTAATTGGAGTATGGCGGTGTTGGTAGCTTTGGTATATGGTGTTATTACATCGTTTACAAGTTGTAACTTCCCATTAGTATTGGTTGTCTATGCCCCAATGATGTTGGGCTTTATTAAGATGATGTTGGGCTATGTCCGTGGTACGGAGAGAATGGAGGTAGAGGGTATCTTTTCGGCGTTTGACTCTACATACTATTGGAAGAGTATGGGTTTGTACCTTCTTCAGGGTATATATACCTTTCTTTGGACATTACTCTTTATTATCCCAGGAATCGTTAAGTATTGCTCATACTTCTTTGCCCCTTATATCCTTGCGGATAACCCAACGATGACCGCCGAGGAGTCTATCTGCCGCAGTATGCAGATTATGGAGGGTCACAAGATGCAACTCTTTATGATGTTGCTTGGCTATGTTCTCTTGGCTACGCTATCGTCATTGTTGCTCTTTATCCCAATGTTGTGGATTTTCCCATACTATCAGGTTACATTGGCAAAGTTCTACGAGGAGGTAAAAGCAACTTCGATGTAAACTGAAAACTGAACTTTGCGATTACGGTTCGGTAGAGCAAATCTATTTGTTCTGCCGAACTTTTCAGTTTTCAGTTTTCAGTTTTCCCTTCTCCTCCTCGCTCCAATCTTTGAAAGGGTGCGTACGGAGGTGTGAGTTGTAGTAGCGTTTTGTACCTGTGACCTCCGCTCCTAACCACTCGGGACGGATAAACTCCTCGTCTGCGGATGATAGTTCTACCTCGGCAATGGTAAGACCCTCGTTGTCGCCATGAAATTCGTCAACCTCGAAGGTGTGGTCGCCTGCACTGACCAAGTAGCGGTGCTTGTCGATAAGCGCGCCCTCGCATAGTTGGAGTAGTTCCAACGCCTCGCAGGCCTCAATCTCCTTCTCCCACTCAAAGCGCGATAGACCACCATCCATAGATGGTCCCTTAATCGTGAGCCACGCACGCTCATCGCTAATGCGTACACGCACAGTACGTCGCCCCGATGCGATATAGCCTTGAACGAGATGCGAAGAGGTGTGGACGAGATGTTTATACTCGCCCACAACCAAAAACTTACGTTCTATCTCCTGTGCCATCTGTTACTCCTCGTAAGCAAACATAGGGTCCCATGATGGTAGCATCACAGGCTTCTGCTCTAATAGTTTGAGGGTCTCGGCAGGGATATACTTCTTGTCGATAACCACGCGGAACATATACTCCTCAAACCACTCGTCTGTCATAATAAGGTTGCCCTTCCAGCCAGAGTTGGCACCCCAGCTATTCTCCACCATCCACTTCTTAGGGTTGCCCTCCTCGTCGAGGTCTACAGCGATAAGTGTCATGGCGTGTGATGAGCCACTTGCGAAGGTGCGAACGCGCTGCTCCTTGTTCATAGGGAACTCAACGCCCATAAGTGACTCATAGTCGAAGTTGTTGATGTCGAGTGTACCCTTCTTAGATAGTAGATACTTGCCTACGTCGCAAGAGAAGTACATCGCAGTATTATCCTTAATAGAGGCGATAGCCAACGCCTTAACCTCCTCGATAGGAAGGTTGAGATATAGCCAGTTGTCACCATCGTAGACATGGCGGTCATACTCAATTTCGTAGACCTTATGGTACTCGCGTGTAGGGTCGTTCATTACCATCACGAAGTTCTTCTCAAGGTCGATATCGCCAAAGTACTCCTGGTAGAATGACTTTGGAGTGTAGTGCTTAGTCTCGATAGGGTTGCCCTCCTTGTCGTGGCGTGTCCACTCAAACTCGGTAGGAGGAACACCGTATGCGCGTACAAGCATCGAGTATATCTCCTTCAACATCTCAGTCTTGAGGGCTACTGTTGAGCGACGATCCTTCTGCTCACGAAGTGTAAGACCAAACTCACGGAGCTTAAGCTTTAGAAGATTGCCCACCTGCGCTGTGTTATTTGACTGATAGTTCTCAGGCATAACCTCAGCTGGCACAACGCCATACTTCATCACAAGGTTCGAAACACCAGTAAACTGACCACCGTCGTTCAATGGGTTCTTGAACAACCACTCCACTTGACGATCATCCATTGGTAGGTGCTTAGTGTCGATAACGCCCTGAAGGAAGAGGTTTGACTTCTCCAACTGGTCGTATACAAAGAGGTAGTTCTGCGAGAATTCCAATGATGGTAGATCGAGGTCATCAATCATCTTAGCGCGCAAGACGTTAAGACCTGTAAAGAGCCAGCATCGACCCGACTGGTGCTGATCTGTAATACCCTTTGTGCGCACGCGGTGCGAGAAGTGGGTATCTATCATTGCAAGGTTCTCGGCATTTGTAGCAAGTTCGGCGATAGGGTTTAGAGCAAGAGCATTGCGTGCGGCCCTCTCTGCAAGGCTGTTGGTCTGACCTGTGCGTATCTCCTGCAACATCTCGGCAGTGATACCGCCCTTATCTTGCTGTGCGTTAAGTGTGCCTACAGCCATAAGAGCCAAGGCGAGAGTGAAAATTTTCTTCATCTTTATAGAGTTATGTGTTATATAAATAAAATGGGGTTGCCCAATAGTTTGGACAGCCCCATAACGTATATACGCTCTACTACCAAGCGAACAATGGATACTCGTTCATCATAGCATTCACATCCTTGCGAACTGATGCGATGTTCTCCTCGTTCTCTGGATCAGAGAGTACACGGTCGATAAGCTCTGCGATATAGTCCATCTTATCCTCCTTAACACCACGTGTAGTGATTGCAGGAGTACCGAAGCGCAAACCAGATGTTGTGAATGGTGTGCGTGAGTCAAATGGTACCATATTCTTGTTTGTAGTGATGTCGGCAGCTACCAAGCACTTCTCAGCGAGCTTACCAGTAAGTTCTGGGAACTTAGTGCGAAGGTCAACCAACATAAGGTGGTTGTCGGTACCGCCAGATACGATTTTGTAACCACGCTTTGTAAGAGCCTCTGCCAAAGCCTTAGAGTTCTTAACTACCTGCTGCTGGTACTCCTTATACTCTGGAGTTAATGCCTCGCCAAAGGCAACAGCCTTAGCTGCAATAACATGCTCAAGTGGACCGCCCTGAATACCTGGGAATACTGCAGAGTTCAAAATCTGAGACATCTTCTTCACAACGCCCTTAGGAGTAGTGTAACCCCATGGATTGTCGAAGTCTTGACCCATAAGGATAATACCACCACGAGGACCACGAAGAGTCTTATGCGTTGTAGATGTTACGATGTGTGCATACTTAACAGGGTTGTCGAGAATGCCTGCTGCGATAAGACCCGCTGTGTGAGCCATATCAACAAGGAGCAAAGCGCCAACCTTGTCTGCGATCTCACGCATACGCTTGTAATCCCACTCGCGAGAGAATGCAGAAGCACCACCGATGATAAGCTTTGGCTTATGCTCCAAAGCGAGTGTCTCCATCTCATCGTAGTCGATGTTACCTGTCTCCTCCTTAAGTTTGTAGCCTACAGCGTTGAAGTACATACCAGACATATTCACTGGCGAACCGTGTGAAAGGTGACCACCGTGTGAAAGGTCAAGACCCATAAATGTGTCGCCTGGTTTAAGGCATGCGAAGAACACTGCCATATTTGCCTGAGCACCAGAGTGTGGCTGTACGTTAGCGTACTCTGCACCGTAGAGCTTGCAGATACGCTCGATAGCAAGATTCTCAATTTTATCTACAACCTCACAACCGCCGTAGTAACGAGCAGCAGGGTAACCCTCAGCATATTTGTTTGTGCATACTGAACCCATAGCAGCCATAACCTGATCACTCACGAAGTTCTCAGAGGCGATAAGCTCAATGCCCTTTGTTTGACGCGCACGCTCCTCGGCGATAAGGTCAAAAATCTGTAAATCCTTGTTCATTTTAGTTATTGTAATAGGTTTGTTTTTGGTTTAAGTCATCTACTATGCCACACTACTCCATGTAGTAAGAGTATTCGCGGGATAGTGTATATACGATATTGTTAATTTCAATCTTTGTGCGGTCAATAGTCTCCTTCCACTTTTTATGCTCCTCGCTATCCTTTTTGCTATACTTAAGGTTTACCTCGTACTCCTTAAGCATGTAGCAAAGGTGGTCGTGGCGATCGATAAGTTCCATTTTGAATAGATCATTATCTGTGTCGTTGCTATTTCGTGTTAGGATATCGTACTCCACGATGTAAGGCACAGCATTACCGATAACGATAAAGCGTCCGCTCTCGATATCGTAGAAGTTCACACCATAGCTTTTGAAGGCATTTCCAATTGGGTGCTTATTTACTTCTTCATGTATGCACACTTTGTCCCACTTCTTTAGCACACTGCCATCAGTGTTGTATGTAGTGATAGTACCAATATGTGTTGTAGTGTATGAGCAACTACTAAATATAATCGCTGCTACAGCCATTGCGAAATATCTCTTAATATCCATATTTATTTGAGTTTAGAATGTTTTTACAGCTAACAAAGTTAAGCATAAAAACTCTTATTGCAAAATATTAGACGGGTTTTTATTGCTGTTATGGTGCGATTTATGCGGTAAAGGGTGTGGTTTAATCTATATAGTATGAAAAAAATGGTTAAAAATTTATTGATCGGTGCTGCTGCAATGGTGGGTAGCACCTCTGTTGCGATGGCATGTACGGGTATCTCGTTGAAGGCTGCGGATGGTAGTTATGTGCAGTCGCGCACGATAGAGTGGGCAAAGGGTGCTTTGAAGAGCGAGTATGTCGTCATCCCGCGTGGCGAGCAGTTGCAGTCCTACACGCCTACGGGTCTAAATGGTCTAAAGTTTAAGTCGCGCTATGGTGTTGTTGGCCTTGCTGTTGTAGAGAAGGAGTTTATCGCTGAGGGTATCAACGAGGTAGGCTTGTCGGCAGGCTTGTTCTTCTTCCCTCGCTATGGAAGCTATAGCGACTATGTTCCTGCTAATGATGCTAATACCCTTGCCGATTTGCAGGTTGTACAGTGGATACTAAGCCAGTTCTCCACTATTGACGAGGTTCGTAAGGCTGTGCAGGGCGTACATATCGTAGGCCTGGAGAAGACTGCAGTAATACATTGGCGCATCGGCGAACCATCGGGCAATCAGGTGGTTATGGAGATTGTTAATGGAAGGGTAAACTTCTATGATAACACGGTGGGTGTTATTACTAATGCACCAGGCTTCGAGTGGCATCTTGCCAACTTGAATAACTATGTCAACCTTCGCCCAGGTAGTGCTGATAACTATAAGCTCGGCGATGTAACCCTCCAACCTATTGGCGGTAGCTCTGCTATGCTCGGTCTTCCTGGTGACTTTACCCCTCCATCACGCTTTATCCGCGCAGCCTTCTTTAGAAATACCGCACCACAGCGTGCCGATGGCGAGGCTACGGTGTTGGAGAGCTTCCATATTCTCAATAACTTTGATGTCCCTATCGCTACTGAAAATCCGCAAGAGCTGACCCTCCTAAGCGCTACGCAGTGGACATCATCCATAGACCTTACAAATCGCAAGGTCTACTATAAAACTGCTTATAATAACAATATCCGCTGCATTGATCTTGCGAAGATTGACTTCGACAGAGTCCACTACCACTCAGCACCGCTTGATGCTAAGCAGGAGCAACCAATTGAGCATGTGCAAATATAAATAACAGAGTGGTGTCTCTTTCGAGTACACCACTCTTTATTATCTGTCAGCCTCGCTATAAATGCTTTGCAGTCTATCCGACATCAAGTATTGGAATAGTCCGCGGAGGAACATATATGCGGTGAAGGCAAGCCAAATTGCGTTATTTCCTATAAGCCACGATGTGCCATAGAGGAGTACAAAATAACATACCGACGACCATATCATCGAGTTGCGCATAATGCGGCTACGAGTGGCGCCTACCATAATGCCGTCCATAACAAAAGGTAGTGCCGAGGCGATAGGAATAGCGATAATCCAGCCGATATACCGCTCCGCAACAGCTAAAAGTTCATAGGTATTGCTATGCTCGGCATCGACAAGGAGTGAGAATATATCGCGCCACCAACCGATATAAACACCGACATAGATAAACGACACCACAAAGCACCACACGATGCAGAGTTTGATGCACTTGCGTAGCGATGCGCCATCCCTTGCTCCGATAAATCTGCCCGTCAGAGCTTCGGCAGCGTAGGCAAAGCCATCGTTCATATATGAGAATAGGGTAAATAATTGTAGTAGGATAGTATTTACCGCCAAGATATTTTTGTCGCCCATATCTGCCGATGCCTTGGTAAAGAATGTATACACCGCCACAAGGCAGAAGGTGCGTATGATGATATCGCTGTTAATAGAGAAGAAACGTTTCATCGCGCTGAGGTTCATAATCTCGCTCCATGTAACCTTCACAAGGCGCTTGCGATACATCACGGTAATAATTATAACCATAACAACAACGCCACTCCACTGCGCCACGACAGATGCCAAGGCTATACCCTCCAAGCCCCAAGTGCCTACAATAGAGAATAGGTAGCTAAAGCCTACGTGTAGGAGATTGACCATAATTGCCACAGCCATAGGTATAACCGCATTCTGCATACCCGTAAGCCAACCATTAAAGGCAAAGAGCATAATACCCGCAGGTACTGCCCAGATACGAGTGTAGAAATATCTGGCAATCATAGCATCGCTCGCGCTATCGCCCGTACTCATAAACCACAACGAGAACTCGCCGATGGACCATTGCAGAAGCAGGGCTACAAGGCCAACTGCAAAGGCTACGCAGACTGCACGCCAGAGCATCAACGAGTACTCCTTATGTTGCTCCGAGCCATAAGCCTGAGCTGTAAGACCCGATGTGCCCATTCGAATAAATGAGCAGTTCCAATATATAAAGTTAAATATCGCCACACCTATCGACAGCGCACCTATTGTTGTAGCACCATCGCTGCCCGCAACGCGTCCTGCGATGAAGGTCGAAGCAATACCCATCAACGGTACCGTGATGTTCGATATAATGTTTGGTATGGCTATTCGTAGAATCTCTCTATTCATAATTGGTAATCTTGTTTGTGCAAAGGTATATATAATTATCTCATTTTGGCATAAATCTTGCGAAAGATGCTTATCATCAAAAAAAATAGTTACCTTTGCGCCGATATTTTAATATACAATATTTATATGAAGACTAAGAACACAGACTCAACAGCTAACGTATCGCGCTTTGCTCGCGACAAGCGTCAGCGAGTGAACACAACGGAGCGCGTTGAGCGTAGCCCTCGTCCTCGCCGTGAGGGCGACAGCGAGGGAACAAGAGAGTTCCGCCCACGTGTGGCAACTAAGGAGAAGCGTTCATCTTATAACCCTCATTTTACGGCGGAAAATCGCCTTCGTCCAGAGTACGAGGAGCGTAAGCCACGCGGTGAGCGTAGCTTTGAGCGCGTAGAGAGGGGCGAGCGCAGTTTCAACCGTACAGAGCGTACAGAGCGCAGTGAGCGCAACTTCAACCGTGGTGAGCGCACAGAGCGCAGCTTCAATCGCCCAGAGCGCGGTGAGCGACCAGAGCGTAGCTTCAACCGTGAGGATAACCGTCGTCCAAAGAGTGGTGGTCGTCCAGCTACTTCAGAGCGTCGTAGCGACAATCGTAGTGGTGCAAAGCGTAGTTTTGCACCTAAGCGTGATGAGAAGCCACGTTCATACCCAAAATATAATCCTAATCGTGTTACTGGCGAGGTGCGCCTTAACCGTTTTATCTCGCAGTCGGGAGTCTGCTCACGTCGTGAGGCAGATGAGTTTATCCTTGCTGGTGTTGTAACTGTAAATGGTCAGGTGGTAACCGAGCTAGGTACTAAGATTTTGCCTACCGATGAGGTTCGTTTCAATGACGAGCGTCTTCAGGGTGAGAAGCATGTATATATCGTTCTAAACAAGCCTAAGGGTTACGTTACATCGCTTGAGGATCCACACGCCGATAAGACTGTAATGGATCTATTGAAGGATGCTTGCACTGAGCGCGTATACCCAGTAGGTCGTCTTGATAAGAACTCTTTGGGTCTACTGCTTATTACTAACGATGGCGATGTTACACGTCAGCTTACACACCCATCATACCGTAAGAAAAAGATCTATCAGGTAACTCTTGATAAGCCTCTTACTCGTGCCGATATGGATACACTCACCGAGGGTATCACCCTCGAGGATGGCGATATCTTTGCTGATGAGGTGGCATATGCATCTGAGGATAAGAAGACTGTAGGTGTAGAGATTCACTCTGGTCGCAACCGTATCGTGCGTCGTATGTTCGAGCATCTTGGTTACTCAGTGCAGAAGCTCGATCGCGTATATTATGCAGGTCTTACCAAGAAAAACCTTAAGCGTGGCGACTGGCGTTTCCTTACAAAGGATGAGGTTATGCGTCTTAAGACTGGTCAATACGAGTAATTTCTTGTGATAAGGGCGCATCTGCGTCCTCTCAATCATTGCCCCAAATGGGAAATACGCCAAGTATGTCCCATCTGGGGCAATTTCTTTATCGAGAACACATCTGCAACCCTTCTGACAAGAAATTGGGGGAGTGCAGGTGGGTAGCGTTGTGGTTTCTTCTGATATGAGATTGGGTCTTGTGATTGAGAGAGTGGATATGTTCTACAGATAATTCCCAAGTTCGCGGGATAATGTTTGGTAATATAAAAATAAAATTGTACCTTTGCGCCATCTTTTCGGAGATTGTGTGGCTCGGATGGTGGAATAGGTAGACACGCCGGACTTAAAATCCTGTGGGCAGTAATGCCCGTACCGGTTCGACCCCGGTTCCGAGTACAGAGAGAAGCTTTGCCGCTTCTCTTTTTTTGTTTGTAGCGTGCGAGAGGTCTGCTTTGCAGACTACGCAATGGTGATATATAGTTTCCACAAGCGAGCTTGTACACTATATATTCCCCTTGCAGGCTACGCCTTACTCTCGCACTATAAACTCTGCACTGCTGTGCTTACTTTATGCCGGTTGCGCGAACAAAATATCTCTATTGCTCGACTATTGTCAGCGCTTATATGTGTTCGCGCTACTGCTTCGCAGTTCGACCCCGGTTCCGAGTACCAAAGAGAGGCTTTATAGCTTCTCTTTTTTATTTTTCCTTGCCCTTATTGCCGATTGGTATATCTATTGCACACAGCAGGCAAAAACCATGTTATTATGAATGTAAAGACTGGAAAGGGTGAGATTTCGCTCGTGGTGTTGGTGGCGATAATGTCGGTGTCTGCGATTGTGTCGTTGCCTGGTTTGGCTATATCTCCTATTTTGGATGATTTGGATAAGATTTTTCCGCGTGCAAGTGAGCTTGAGGTTGAGATGCTGGAGTCGTTACCATCGCTGATGATTATCCCCTTTATGCTCTTCGCAGGAGGATGGTCGATACGCGGAAATAAGATTCGACTTCTTGTTGTTGGTACAACGATATTCCTCCTAAGTGGTATCGGTTCGTTGTTGGCGCGAAGTCTTATTGAGTTGATTGTGTTGGGTGCGATAATGGGCGTTGGCGCGGGTCTTATTATACCGCTATCGACAAGCCTTATTGTCGACTACTTTGTGGGCGAGTACCGCGTTAAGCAGCTCGGTATAAGCTCTGCTATAAATAACCTTACGCTCGTTATTGCCACCTCGCTTACGGGCTATCTTGCCGATATAAAGTGGTACTATGCCTTTGCTGTATATCTGCTTCCAGCCATTACGCTGATACTTATCCCGGCACTTAGCCATGCAAAGCCCGATGAGGTGAAAAACGATGATGTAGTTAGTGATACTAAGACGCTGAACATAAAGCTTGTAGTGTCGCTTATGTTATTCTATTTTGTAATTACATATTGTAGCTTGGTTGTAACCTTCAATACGTCATATATAGCAGCTGATGGTGGTATGAATAGCTCCGATGCAGGCTTGCTAATATCGCTATTCTTCCTTGCGATTATGGCACCTGGCTTTGTATTGAATGGCATCAAACGTATGTTGGGTACGACCACTAATTTCTGGTCGTTGGTGGTTATGGGTTGTGGCTTGATAGTGATGTCTTTGGAGGAGCCAAAGTTTTCAACACTCGCCCTCGGTGCTATACTTACTGGCTTGGGTTATGGTGTTATGCAGCCGCTTATATATGACCGTGCAGCAACAAGTTCACCGCCCAACCTTTCGACTTTGGCGTTGTCGCTGGTTATGGCGGTGAACTATCTTGCAATCCTTGTCGCACCATTTATTATTGATGGTATAGACTCCCTCTTCCACACCTCAAGCCACACCTTCGCCTTTCTCTTTAATGGTATTGTGGGTCTTGTGTTGGCGATAGGAGCTATATTTGTTGGTCGTGGCTCAAAGGCTCAGTCCTCTTGATTCTCGATGTATGCAATAATGTCAGATAGGGCAGTTGGTGCAAACCAACGAAAATCGCTATCGCGCCTAAACCAAGTCATCTGTCGCTTGGCGTAGTGGCGCGAGTTGCGTTTTACAAGCTCTATTGCCTCCTCAAGCGAGCATTTGCCATCGAAGTAGTCGAATAGCTCGCGGTAGCCTACCGTCTGCAAGGCGTTAAGGTGGCGCTTTGGATACATCGCCTGCGCCTCGGCAATAAGTCCATCTTCGACCATCACGTCTACACGACGGTTAATTCGGTCGTAGAGTATGTCGCGGGGCATATCGGTTGCAATCTTGATAATATGGAATGGTCGCTCCACTACCGCGCCACTGCGTTGCTCCGAGTATGGTCTGCCCGATGATATGCAGACCTCTAAGGCGCGCATCACACGCGCAGGGTTGCATCTATCAACCACCTCGGCGTATGCCGGGTCTAAGCGCTGAAGCTCTGCAAAGAGAGAGTCGATACCCTCCTCTGCAAGCCTATTTTTAAGGTTGTTGCGTAGCTCCTCATCCGCCTCAGGAAGTGCGTCCATACCGCTACATAGCGCCTGAATATAGAGTCCCGAGCCTCCTACAGCTACAACATACTTATTCTCGGCAAAGAGCCTATCGAGCAACGCCAATGCCTCCACCTCATAGCGACCGCAGTTGAAGTCATCCTCAGGCTCGCGATCGGCTATAAAATAGTGCTTAACTGCTGCAAGCTCCTCGGCTGTTGGCTGTGCTGTGCCTATCGCCATACCACGATACATCTGACGCGAGTCGGTGGATATAATGGGGGCATTAAAGTGCTTGGCAATCTCCACTGCCAAAGCACTCTTACCCGAGCCTGTAGGGCCACCAACTACTATCAGTGTGCCGCGCTTAGAACTCATCGTCGTAGTTGTCGTCGCCATCAAACTCGTTGTAGTCGCTCATCATCTCGTCGAAGATAGAGCCCGACTGCACTGTCGCCTCAGGGTTGTACTGATCTGGCACTGCGGCATGCTCGAATGCTACACGTGGATACTTCATACCCTCCTGTGGGCGCTGCATATCTATCAACTCGAGGTAGTACGAGCGGTCGTTGAGCATATCGAAGGTGTAGATTAGACGGTCGTGGAAGTCGTTGTTAACCTCCATAAGGCGTACCTTATCCATACAGCGTGGCGCATCTGGAATGTCGTCGCCCATATCTATCTCCGAGAACTCCTCCACGAGTCGCCACTCGGCATCCGACTTAAATATCGACACCATACACTGGTCGTAGCCCAAGGCACGGAGTATGAAGCGGTGAAACTCCGTAAGAGTCATATCTGGGTAGACCTCAAAGTCGCGCACGAAGTTATCGCTCTCGTCGCTGAGCATTCGGTACTTAAAGATAATATTCATTGTTCAAATATTTTTAGTTGATACAAAGATACACTATTTTTCGCCAAAAAACAAACTCTTTCCCACTGCATTAAAAATAATACCCGCTACGGTTATGCAGCAGTGGGCTCAGACAAATAAATATATATCCGTCATTCCGAGGAGGGGCTTAAATTAATTAGTAATTAGTAGTGAGTAATTAGTAATGGTTAAAAGGCTTTGGCTTTTTATATTTTACCCTTTAGTCCCTTTTAAGACCTTTTTGGCACTTTAATCAAATCTCGCGCGAAGCGCACCATACCTTTCAGTTCTCAGTTCTCAGTTTTCACTTTGAAAGGGGCAGATGCCAAAAGAGCCGAACAGATAACTTTGTAC
>JAZQZQ010000032.1:0-44664 GCA_045634125.1 Alistipes sp.
GTAGCACTCGGCGCCCTTCTGACAAGAAATTGGGTCGTGGGGCTTGGGTAGGGGGGGGGTGTTAAAAGGCGTTGCCTTTTTTGAGATAAGGGCCCAAAGCGGAATAAAGCGGACCAAAGGGGGGGGCAAAATAATTAGTAATGAGTAGAGAGTAATTAGTAATAGTTAAAAGGCTATGCCTTTTTATATTTTACCCTTTAAGTCCTTTTCTGCCTCTTTCTGCCCTTTGGTATCAGGCGCAGTAATCAAATCTCCGTGCGAAGCGCACCACACTTTTCACTTTACAAAAAAGGCTACCCATGGGTAGCCTTTTCCATATTGTAGTTAGCGCTCAGCTATTTTGCCAAGTGGTTGGTAATGCCAGCATTTTTCATTTCCTTGCGCTGAGTTGTAGGGGTGCCATGAATCTTCTCGATAAGTTCGTTTAGTGGGCGCTTTGTCGATTCGTCATAGTGGTATGAGAATGGCTCAGACATCCACATCTCGCTATAGTTACCACGGTAGTCCATTGCTACAGCACACATAACATATAGCTTGTCATTCTCGCCAGAGAATAGTGCGGTCTTTTTGCAAGTGTACGATACAAGGTCGGCAAATATCGCATCTGTGCCACCAGTTACCAGCTTATCTGCGGCATATATGCAGTAGAAAAGATCCTGCGTTGGCTGCTCGGTAAAGATCTCACCCCACATACCATACCAGCCCATGCTTTCGAACATACCATAGCTATAGTAGTGGTCAGGGTCGTATGACGCAAGCTCCATTAGGCTATAAGGACCGCCAAAGTCTACGCGCACAACGCTATTCTCACACTCGCTCTCAGCATCCATTTTAAAGTCGTAGCGGAATAGGTCGGTGGTAACAACGCCACCCCAGTAGCCATATGCAAGTATTGAGTACTCGGTCTCTGGCTTAAGGGTGTTGAGGTGGTTGTAAATCTCGCCACTATAAGACTCCATAAAGACATTGCTGTTGAGCCATGCTATAATCTCGCTATTCTCCAACTCTGGAACAGAAGACTTTGCGATGATGGCTGCGGTGTATGGCTCATTTGTAGATGGGGTAATCGTAACATCTGCCACGCGAACATACTTATTCTCGACCTTGATATCAATTGTCATATCCGATGCTCCAATCTCCTCGGTGCGGAAGTTGAAGACCTGAGGGTTAGATACCACCTGTGGGATACCGTCTACATTGTCGATAGCATATATTACCAAGGCATAGTTTGTGCTGCCCTTTAGGGTCTCGCCATACTCCACATTGTCGCTGAGACACATAAGTCCCCATATCTGGTCGGCAGAGTAGCCTGACAATAAGAGGTTGTAGACCATGTCAATCCAGATGTCTGCTACGAGTTCAGAGTATGCGTCATCGACAGGGTTGTTGGCGTTGCGGTACATATAGTCGCCCTCCTCATAGATTGTTAAGTAGTACTTGCCATCATAGTCGATAGGTGTGATGTTATACTCTGCAGTAGGACCGTTTACATCTATTTGCACATCGAACTCCACGGTTGTACGCTCTGGGTTGTTGAGTGTAATCATTTGGTATGTTATAGGTGATGCAAGGCTGTAGTCGTTGTTCTCCTCGTTGAACTCAATGGCGTAGACATACAACACATAGTCGTTATTTGGCATCATACCCCCCCAAGGGATGCTCTGCGTGCCCTTGTAAGCTATGTCGTTGTCGAGGAAGAACTCCTTGAGTTTTGGTATATCATACTGCTCGGTGTATTTCATAAAGTGGTTGTAGTCGTCCAAGAATAGCTTCTCAGCGCTATCTATCTCTGCACTCTGGAGATAGATCAACTCCGATATATATACAATGTATATTGCCTCTGGGTCAGATGGCGTAATCTTTGTTGTACAAGATGCTGTGGTTTGAGATGTTACCTCCATTGTGAAGGTTACGCTGTCGTTGACACGCTGTGTAATCTTTATCAACACGCTCTTTACATTAGGGTATGTTACCATAATCGCCGCGGTGCGACTCTCGTTACCAAGGTTTTGAGTGTAGTCGAAGTGAATCTTTCCACTCTCGGTACGAAGGTTTGTCAACCAGTCAGTATCGCACTTGATAGCGATATCAATACCCTCGATACCATTCTTGATGGTGTAGGCCACAGCATATGAGCCAGCCTTACCATCGAGTTCAATGGTTGTTGCCTCGAATGTTAGAGTTGTCTTGCCATTATCCACCTCCTCAACAGAAGTATCCTGGCAACCAACAAATAGCATAGGGCATACGATGGCGAAAAATGATAGAAATAGTCTAAGATGTTTCATGTTCAAATAGATAAAATAGTATTATTTACGACAAAAATAGAAATAAAATCTCGAATATGCAATACCTCTTAGTTTGTAGAGTCGATAGATATGGTCGATTTAGGATGTGAGTGGGTCGAATATTAACTTTTGGGGAAGGTAATTTGCATTTCTACATTTTTATTTATATATTTGACCCGTAAATTTCTCTTTAGAGAGTAGTGAAAGCAACAGAACTTTAAGATAAACTAAAACTAATATTAAACTTTTAACTTAAATGTCTATGAAAATTTTGAAAAATTTACTTTGGTCATTGATGTGCTTGACACTTGTTGTGTCTTGTTCTGATGATGCAGTAGATGACAAGGGTAACAACCCTAACAATCCTACTGAGGTAACGAAGGATTCTAAGATTAAGCTTGCTAAGACTGAGGTATCTGCAGGTGTTGCTGGTGGTACATACTCTATCGAGTATACTATCAATAACCCTCACCAGGGTACTAAGGTTGAGGTATCTGCTGCTGAGGATTGGGTAAAGGATTTCAAGACTAACACTGAAGGTGTTATTCGTTTCACTGTAGAGCCTAACGAGGGCGCTGAGGCTCGCTCTTGCTTGGTAACTGTTGAGTACCGTTTCGCTGATCCTGTTATCTTCAAGGTTAAGCAGGGTGCACGCGTAGATAAGGGCTTCTCTCTTGAGAATGTAACTCCTGGTTACTTCGAGTTCTACATCGATGTCATTCCAGAGGATAAGACAACTCCTTATATCGTGATGTGTGCAGGTCCTGAGTATATCATCGCTTCTGATTTCAAGACCGGCGAGGATTTCTACAATGATGACGTTGCATACTTCGCTTGGTTGGGTCAGTTCTACGGTCAGAACGCTGCTGCTGTTATGCAGGATAAGGCTATCGTAGGAGATCTTCGTAATAAGAAAGTTGGTAAGGCAGCTCCTGGTGTAACTTACACTGTTTACTGCTATTACATCGACTACACTACAGGTGCATTGCTTTCTGAGGTATGTATGATGCCTGTAACTACTCCTGCTCCACAGCAGAACGATGTAGAGTTCACTATGAACCTTGAGCTTGTTGACGGCTGTATGGCATCTGTAGATGTAACTCCTGTTGGTTACGAGGGTGACTACTACTTCGATGTATTGCCTAAGGTGCTTGTTGATAGCTACTTGTATGACCTTGTAGACTTGCAGGGTAACCGTTACTTGAACTCTAACGAAGAAGTTATCACATACTGGTGGGCAACTTCTGTAGGTGAGATGGTTGCTAATAATAACAGCACTGCAGACATCATCGCAGACTTCACTTGCGTTGGTAACAACCCAGACGGCACTCCTAGGAGCCACTACGACTTCGAGCTTTTGGCAGAGGTTCCTTACTACCTCTTCGCATACACAATGGAGGAGAATGGTCTTTGCTCTTCAGTTCCACAGATCGTTCCTTTCACAACAGGTACAGTATCTCCATCTGACAACGTAATCACTGTTGAGGTTGGTAAGGTTACTGCTCGTACTGCTAAGTTCAACTTCACTCCATCTAACGACGACTATTATGTAGCAGGTTGGGAGAAGGCTTCAGATTGGGCTAAGTATGGTAAGAATGATGCTGAGATTATGGAGTACCTACTTCACAATATTGAATACGCTCTTCTAAAGGGCCCTGAGGAGGTTTCAGTTCTTGATCTTGAGCCTGATACTGAGTACGTAGTTTATGCATTCGGTACACGTGGTGGTTGCGCAACAACTTCTCAGATCTTCTCACAGCGTATTACTACTAAGTCTGGTGGCGAGGGTAGCGTAAATATCGGATTCAAGGATCTTGGTTACTTCGATTGCGCTGATGTCGCTTTGTTCGAAGGTTACGAGTATATGGCTGGTGAGTTCTACTCAGGTAAAGCTGTTTACCCTCTTGAGGTTATTCTTACTGATGCTGATGGTAACGTAACTGAGGATCACGGTGATTGGTTCTATGTTATTTACGATTGGACAGGTCGTACAGATATTTACGATGATAAGCAGTGTATCGACGGCTTGGTATGGTCTATCGACACGTACGGTGGTATGACAGCTTCTCACTCAATGACATTCCTATATTATGGTGGTGAGTTCGAGCTTACAGCTGTAGTATTGGATATGGACGGTCAGTTCTCTAAGCTATATCGTGAGTGGATTCCAATTTCATACGAAGGCGTTAACAACGATGCTGAGACTTACGTAAACTGGTGGAATGAGTACCAGGCTTCATTGCCTCCAATCCCTGGTGGCGACGAGGAGGGTGACGAGACCATCGAGGATGAGGTTATCGAGACTCAGAGCCTTGTAATAGGCAAGGATGATAACAAGCTATTCTCTAAGAAGTTCAAGGCTGCTAAGATGTCTACAACAACTATCGAGGCTTCTAAGGAGGCTCCAGAGGTTGATGCTATTGTAGCTCGTAGCAAGTAATTTCTTGAATTTCTTGTGATAAGGGGTCATTCTCGACCTCTCAATCCAAAGCCCGAATGGGAAATACGCCAAGTATGTCCCATCCGGGCTTTCTCTTTATCGAGGCCAAGCCTGACCACTTCTCCCAAGAAATTAATTTCTCGCGATAAGCCGCACTCTGCGGCACATCCCTAAAAGTAAACCATCCAGTGCTGTACTAAGTGTACTATCCCAGGATGGTTTCTTTCGTGATGCACCACATCTCACGACTTCTCCCAAGAAATTGGGTCTCGCACTGAGGATGGTGCGTGTTGTTAAAAGGCATTGACTTTTTATATTTTACCCTTTAGGATCTTTTAGGACCCTTTCTGCCCTTTGGTATCAGGCGCAGTAATCAACCTCTGCGCGAAGCGCACCACACTTTTCAGTTTCCAGCTTTCACTTTGCATAGCATCTTGGCGTGGTATTTGTCTCTTTGTAGGACGAAATAATTAAAGCAATCATTTTTGTCTTATGAAAAGATTTATACTTAGTCTAATGGCTTTCGCAGCGGTGGTTGCAGAGGCTAAGGCGCAGGAGTACACCCCAATACGCTGGGAGGGGGTATACACCAATCGCTTTTGGGATAACTGGGAGGTAGCAGCGGCCGGAGGTAACTCCCTATTGCAGATAACGCAGAAGGGTAGCGACTACGGCAAGTTTATCGACCGCAATGGCTGGAATGCCAACATAGCTGTGTCGAAGTGGATTGTGCCGACACTTGGTATGCGTCTACAACTTGATGCGGGCGAGTTTCGCAACTACCCCCGTCCGATACTCCGCACTGGTAGCACTGAGGTTAGGATGCCATACCTCTATGTGCACGGCGATATCCTTATAAATATGTCGAACTGGATTGGTGGTTACGATCCCGATAGATTCTACTCGGCAGTATCATACATGGGCTTTGGCTATACCGCGCTATCGTGGACAAAGAAGTCGGAGACACCATACAATGGAGAGTATGCCTTTACAACGGGTCTTATCAACAAGTTCCGCGTATCGCCACGCTTTGATATAGAGCTTGATCTTCGTACTTGGCTTATGGCGGAGAAGTCGTTGCCAAAGAGTATACAGCGCGGTGGTCGCTTCGCCGTGGCGATGTCTGCATCTGTGGGTGTGGCATATCGCTTCAACCAACGTAACTGGTCGCCAGCATACTCGCAGGTAGATGTGGATGGCTATCTTCTCGCTATTATGGCACTCGAGGAGCAACTTGTGGAGCGCAATGCACAGCTTAAGCGAGCAAATAGTAATTTCGCAACGCTCAAAGCTGAGAATGATAATCTACGTAATTCGCTCACTGAGAGCCGTTCGCAGAGCAATGAGGTTGTGGTAGCTATGCCTACAGAGTGTGTGGTATTCTTCACTATTGGCGAGGCTGCGCTCACAGACTACGCTAAAGCTACGCTTGATAGCGCAGTGCAGTTGCTTATGGCTACAGATGCCCAAATCGCTGTTACGGGCTATGCCGATAAGGAGACGGGTAGCGCTAAGCGTAACGAGCAGCTATCGAAGGAGCGTGCCGAGAAAGTGGCGAACTACCTTATGGGCTTAGGTGTTCCAGCATCGCGTATCTCAACCAACTGGGTAGGCGATACCGAGCAGGCCTTTACAACGCCTGATACACCGATAGTTAATAGATGTGTAGTTATAAAGTTATAAAATAAAGGAATTGCGGGTTGTAAGACCCGCAATTCCTTTATTTTAGCATATTGTAGTGGCAGTACATTAACTTGCCATCGTCATCCCTCAGATGCATACCGCCGCCACGGCAGAACTCCCATACTTTGCACTCCTTGCACTCCTCTGTCTTCGTCCACTCGCGGTTGCGAAAGGGTTGAAATCTATTCTGCCATACATCCCAGAAGCTATCGCGGTAGATATTGCCCTGTGCGTAGTTGCCACGTACGCTGGTGCAGCCAGAGATGTCGCCATTAACGCGGATAGAGGCTACGGTAACGCCAGCATTGCACATATAGAAGTGGTCGCGCACCTCAGTCTCGTAGCCACCCAAGAAGCCCTCGCAGGCGTAGCTTAGGTTGATGCGACCCTCCTTGCGTGTGGTGCGGATAAACTCCATAAGGCGTCTAAACTGCTCTGGACTGAGATTAAGTCTCTCATCGCGCTTAGCACGACCGGCAGGGAAGATTGAGAAGATGCGCCAGTGGCTGATGCCCTCGTTAATAAGGTACTCCTTCCACTCCTCCAGCCTATCTATCATCGCGGGAGTAACACAGGTGATAACATCGTATGTAAGACCCTTAATCTCGCGGATATAGCATATTGCCTTACGGGCGCGCTCGAAGCTCTCCGAGTGTTGGCGGATATCGTTATGCACATCAGCAAAGCCATCGAAACTCACCGATACAGACCTTAGACCCGCATCTACGAGCGAGTGTAGGCGCTCGCGTGTGAGGCTAAGTCCATTGGTTACCATGCCCCACATATAACCGCGAAGTGTAACCTCACGCCCCGCCTCTTCCAAGTCTTTGCGTACAAGTACTTCGCCACCCGAGAAGATGATAAGCACATCCTTGGGGTTTACATTTGGCGTAATCTCAGTGTCGAGAACTTTGAGAAAGTCTGCCAAAGGCATATCGCTCTCGGAGACATCTGTGCGGCAGTCGCTACCGCAGTGTCTACACCTTAAATTACAACGAAGCGTACACTCCCAAAAGAGTGTACGCAGATTATGACGCTCCACAACTTCGTCATACATACCCTTAAAAATCTTAAGGGCAAGACGCTTGCGGATGCCGATATGTCGTCCTTTCACAGCCTAAAAGCTTTACTCCAAGACCATGTCTACCTCAGAAGGCTCCTCGTCATGGACTGCCTCCTTAGAGTTAGCCTCCACAGCTTCCTTGCTCTCCTCGTCAACAGGTATAGCTACACGACCATCAGGGAATTTCGCACCCTCAGACTTAGCACCATTGCGTGCTGGTGGTAGTGGATTGCCATTCTCGTCTACTGGGCGCACAATGCTACCATCAGGGAATGGAACGCCATACATAAGGTGTACGCGTGGATCGTTATCCTCGTTGATGATAATATCCTGCTCCTTTTTATCCTCGCTCTTAGCCACCTTCTTTGTGCCACAGCAAGCCGATGCTGAGAAGCCAAGAAGTGTCAATAGTGCAATCTTAAACTTTGTATTCATAATACTTACTTATCTACGATTATAATTTCCACAAATATAGGAGATTTTATTTGATTCTACAATAGTAACGTAAAATTTATGGCTCTAAGTATTGCAACCATAAATAAATTTCGTAACTTTGGACTACGAAATAGGCAAATGATATGAAAGGACGTGTTAAGTGGTTCGACGATAAGCGTGGTTACGGTTTCATAACCTCAGAGGATGGAATCGACACATACGTACACTTTACAGCAATAGTTACCGAGGGTTACCGCACGCTAAAGCATAACTGGCATGTGGAGTACGATGTTGTAACTGTTGAGGATGGTCGCGTCGAGGCACGAAATGTGGTCGTTAAGAAGTGATATTCTGCTCATAAAATTTGGAGTCTTACACTTTTTTACTATCTTTGCATAACCTACTAACCGATGATGAATAGAGCATACGACATAAAACTTCGAACTGTGGCGATTTCTAATATTGCCATGATGGGTATGTCTATGCGAATGTGCCGTTAGGCACTCTTTTAACTTTGTGTGGTTACGTGCCGCACCTCTTCCAACCTAAATATTTGCATCGTATTGTTGGCTATTGTGCGTCTGCCTTGAGATTGGAATGCTCATATGCGCAAAAGTTCAACATACTTTGGTAATAGAGCTGTTTGAATGCGTTTTGCATTTAGGCATTGATTTGTATAACCTAATAACGAAATACTATGTCAGAGAGAAAACTACACTTTGAGACACTTCAAATACATGGCGGCTACCACGTAGACGAGTCGCAGGCGCGTGGTATAGCGATACACCCAACAGCGGCGTACCACTTTCCAACGTGCGACTATGCGGCAAACCTATTTACACTCAGCGAGCCAGGATATATCTACACACGTCTGCACAACCCAACAACAGCAGCATACGAGGAGCGTATAGCTGCCCTTTATGGTGGTGTTGGTGCCTTGGCTACAGCATCTGGTATGTCGGCGATACTCCTTACCGTTACTGCATTGGCAAAGGCGGGTGAGAACATCGTGGCATCGCCATATCTATATGGTGGTACACACAATCAGTTTGTGATATCGTTGCGTAACTTGGGCGTTGAGTGCCGTTTGGCAGCGAGCGACTCGGCAGAGGATATGGCTAAGTTGGTCGATGAGAATACCCGCGCTCTCTTTGTGGAGTCTATGGGTAACCCTACTTGTCGCGTGGCAGATATCGAGGCGCTTGCTGTAGTGGCGCATAGCAATAATATTCCTCTTATTGTAGACAATACATTTGGAGCTGGTGGTTATCTTTGCAACCCATTCGAGTGGGGTGCAGATATCATTACCGACTCGGCAACAAAGTGGATTAATGGTCATGGTACTGCAATGGGTGGTATCATCGTCGATAGCGGTAAGTTTGACTGGAGAGCATCGGGCAAGTTCCCACAGATTGATGGTCCTTCGGCGGGTTATCACGGTCTAAATTTGTGCGATGCCTTTGGCGCACAAGCGTTTATTGTTAAGTGTAGGGTAGATGGTATGCGCGACTTTGGATGCTGCCCTTCGCCATTCGATGCATACTTGATGTTGCTCGGCTTGGAGACCTTGTCGTTGCGCGTGAAGCACGAGGTGGAGTCGGCGTATAAGTTGGCTGAGTTCTGTCGTAACCACCCAAAGGTGGAGCGTGTGAGCTTTGTGGGCTTCGAGGATCATCCATCATACGCCTTGGCGCAGAAGTATTATAAATTCGGTGCTTCGGCAGTCTTGACAATCGAGCTTAAAGGCGACTTAGACTCTACGGTTAAGTTCGTGGAGAGCCTCAAGCTATCGGGTAATATGACCATGATTGGCGACTCTATCTCGGTTGTTACACACCCAGCATCGACAACACACAAGCAGCTCTCTGACGAGGCTAAGCGTGCGGCAGGCATTACGCCTACATTGTTGCGCATATCGCTCGGCTTGGAGAATGTGGAGGATATAATTGCCGACTACGAGCAGGCACTAAGCGCATTGTAGCATGAGTAAGCTCTACAGATACAACTCTCCATTTGTGTTGGAGTCGGGCGAGGTGTTGCCAGAGTTGGAGATTGCCTACGACACCTTTGGAGAGCTAAACGAGGCTAAGGATAATGTCATCTGGGTATGTCATGCCCTTACCGCGAACTCCGATGTGGCGGACTGGTGGCCACATACCGTTGAGGAGGGTCGTTTTCTTGACCCCACTCGATATTTTGTTGTCTGCGCCAACTTCCTCGGCTCGCACTATGGCACTACGTCGCCACTATCTATAAATCCAGCTACGGGCGAGAAGTACTATTACGACTTTCCTCGTTTCACCGTGCGCGATATGGTGCGTTGTCATCAGGTACTTGCTAAGGCTTTGGGAATTGAACGTGTTAAGCTATTGATAGGTAGCTCGATAGGTGGATTTCAGTGTATGGAGTGGGCGATTATGGAGCCACACTTTATGGAGAACTTGGCGCTTATAGCCACCACTACTTGTTCCGAGCCTTGGGCGGCAGCCTTCAACGAGTCGCAACGTATGGCAATACGTCTTGATAAGAGCTGGGGCGAAAGGCGCGATGATGCCGGCTTAGATGGTATAGCTGTGGCACGCTCTATAGCCTTGATAAGCTATCGCGGTGGTGCCGCCTATAATGCCACACAGCAGGAGTTGGAGGGTGGCGAAGATGTCTCGTTTGAGCGTCGTGCCCACACCTACCAGCAGTACCAGGGCGAGAAGCTACGCCGTAGGTTTAACGCGATGTCGTACTACCGTCTTTCGGAGGCTGTGGACTCGCACAACATTGGTCGCAATAGAGGTGGTGTAGCCGAGGCATTGCGCGGTATCGAGGCACGTACGTTGGTTGTTGCCATAAGCTCCGATATACTCTTCCCACCCGATGCGCATACGCCACTTAGGGAGCATATCTCGGATGTGGAGTACCACCTTATAGAGTCGGAATTTGGTCACGACGGTTTCCTTGTAGAATACGAAAAATTGAACACAATAATTGATAACTTTATAAATAAGTAGCATATGAAAAATCTTAATATCGGACTCTTTGGCTTTGGTAACGTAGGTCGTGGTCTATATGATGTATTGCAGCGTATCAACTCTACAAATGTAACTATAAAGCGTGTTTGTGTGCGCCATATCGAGAAGGAGCGTGGTATCAAGGCTGAGTTTACCGACAATGCCGACGACATCTTCAACGATAAGGATATAAACCTTATTGTAGAGGTTATCGACGATGCTGAGGCTGCATACGATATCGTTAAGCGCGCTTTGAAGAGCCGTATTCCTGTGGTGTCGGGAAATAAGAAGATGCTCGGACACCACATCGTTGAGCTTATCGACCTTCAGGAGCAGTACAACACAGCCCTTCTATACGATGCTTCGGCATGTGGCTCTATTCCTGTTATCCGTAACCTCGAGGAGTACTATGATAATGACCTTCTATGCTCTGTAAAGGGTATCCTCAATGGCTCGTCGAACTTTATCCTATCAAAGATTTTCAACGAGAATATGTCATATGGCGCAGCTCTTAAGCTCGCGCAGGACTTGGGCTTTGCCGAGAGCAACCCAACACTTGATATCGATGGCTGGGACTCGCTATATAAGCTTATTATTATTACTATGCACGCCTTTGGCGTCTATGTTCCACCAGAGAATATCCTTACCTACGGTATCTCTACAATGAACGATGCAGATATCCGCTTCGCGTTGGAGAAGGATCGTCGTATCAAGCTTGTTGCCCACGTTGAGAAGATCGACGACCGCCTTATTATGTGCGTCTTGCCACAGCTTATCTCACGTAATAAGTATATCTATAGCGTTGAGGATGAGTTTAATGGCGTTGTTATCAAGGGACTATTCTACGATAAGCAGTTTATGTTCGGTCGCGGTGCTGGTGGCCATCCTACTGGATCTGCAGTACTTAGCGATATCACCGCTTGCGCTTACAACTACCGCTATGAGTACAAGAAACGCAACGACTCAGTTCTCCCTAAGTATACTACCGACCACACCTTCCGTATCTACTTCCGTTATAAGAGTGCCGAGCAGCGCAATCTTCTTAACTTCACTAAGATACGTGAGCAGTATACATCCGATGAGTACAACTATATCGTAGGAGATGTAACTCTTACTAACCTCAAAGCACATCAGGAGGAGTTACGAGTGGCGGATTGTTTTGTAGCTGCCTACCCCCTTGATTAATTTCTTGTGATAATGGGCAACACTTTTGTCCCATCCCAAAAGTAAGACCCCTCGGGCTGTACTTCAATGTACTATCCCGAGGGGATCTTCTTTTGCGATAGAACAAATCTGACCCCTTCTGACAAGAAATAATTTCTCGCGATAAGGGGGGCATTCTCGACCTCTCAATCATTGCCCCAAATGGGAAATACGCCTAGTATGTCCCATCTGGGGCAATCTCTTTATCGAGTCCAAGCCTAACCCCTTCTCGCAAGAAATTTGGTTGTGGGGCTTGGGAAAGTTTGTGTTGTTAAAAGGCGTTGCCTTTTTTGAGATAAGGGACTAAAGCGGACCAAAGGGGGGCAAAATAATTAGTAATGAGTAGAGAGTAATTAGTAATAGTTAAAAGGCTGTGCCTTTTTATATTTTACCCTTTAGGCCCTTTTCTGCCTCTTTCTGCCTTTTGGTATCAAGCGCAGTAATTAGAACACGCGTCGCAGACACCATACTTTTCAGTTTTAACCTTTCAGTTTTCACTTTAGAAGAGCTCCAACTGCTCTGGCGAGGAGTTGAACGTAAGTCTATGGTAGGGTGAGAGACCATGTTCGCGGATGGCGAGGCGGTGGTCACGCGTAGGGTAGCCCTTGTTCTTTGACCATCCATACATAGGGTATTCCTTATCAAGGCGCTGCATATACTCGTCGCGGTGTGTCTTAGCAAGCACCGATGCTGCAGCGATATTGGCATATTTGCCGTCGCCCTTAACTATCGTGCGCCACGGAATATCAAGTTCGGTCTTAAACTTATTTCCATCAACCACGATATACTCGGGCTTGATTTTGAGGTTTTTAATTGCGATATTCATGCCTTTAATCGAGGCATTGAGTATATTTATCTGGTCGATACGTTCAGCACTAACCTCTGCCACGTGCCAAGCCAATGCCTCCTCTTCGATGATGGCGCGCAGTTTATTACGTCGCGCCTCGGTCATTTGTTTCGAGTCGTTGAGTAGTGGGTGGTGGAAGTCTGGTGGTAGGATCACTGCTGCAGCAAAGACAGAGCCTGCAAGACAACCTCGTCCTGCCTCATCACATCCGACCTCGAGTAATTCTTTCTGATAGCAAGTTTCTAACATCTTATTCCGCACGTTTTTCTGTTTGGTGGCACTCGTTATCTGGAGTAAATGCTCCATTCTCGAAGGTGCTGAGGTGGTGGAGCATAGCATCACGAACGCTAATATTTGTAGGGCGTAGCTGTCGAGCGACAATTACGCTATTTATATAGTTCTCAGCGATATAGTTGCACATAGCTACTCGGTATGAGCGCTCCTCAAGATTAAATATCACATCTTTAGCATCACCGTCTTCGCCAAGCACAATGGTATATGGAGCATCCGAACGGAAATAGGGGTAGTGTGACTCCTTGTCTGGTCGCTCAGGGGTGCCACTATTGTATTTAGCAATGATAAAATCACGAAGCTGCTTTTTAGTCATTGTTCCGATATATATCGTAGACATAAATGGGTCATTATTAAGGATGTCGACACGCTTAATATCGCCCTCTTTAATCTCGTCGAGACGGATGCCGCCATAGTGGTAAAGGCTAATCTCTGGTACAAAGCCATCGCTATAAGGGAAGTTTGCCAATGCCGAAATTGTGAAGTTCGCGACACCATCCTTTGTGGCAGTTGCGGTTGCATGACCAACGATGCTATTTAGGTTAGGGTCACTCGACTTAAGCTCCTCGATATGCTCCATCATCGCCTTGTCGGGAGCTATATCTCCAATTGCTACTTGCTCATATTTTACATCCAAGATGCGCTCATCCTTAACTCTGATATCTGCTATGGTTGCATAGCGCAACTTATTCTTATTCTGCGATATATGTGTATACTCATAGCGTTCGTTTACAAGGTCATGGCTATGGCCGCCTGCTATCCAGTGGCAGTATGGTGTCTGCTCCGCAAGGATGATATCTCTGTCCAAACCCATATGCGAAAGCAGGATGACCATATCACACTTAGTGGCAACCTCCTCGCACATATTATAGGCAGTTTCAACATCTGGTAAGAATGTGTAGTTTGCAAAAGAACTATTGCCTCCCAGAGGTCTGCCATGATTGTCGGTATCTACAACACCCACAAAGCCAAACTCCACGCCACAGCGCTCGATGATGGTGTAGGGTGGTGTGGCTGTGGCGCCATTATGAGCCTCCATATTTGCGCAGACAATTGGGAAGTCGGCACATGCTATCATGGCATCAAGTACCTCTGAGCCTTTGTCGAACTCGTGGTTGCCAAGTGTTGCAACGTCATAGCCGATATCGTTCATAAGTTCGATTATAGGCTTGCCTGGCTCTGTGGCATCATCGACGTAGGCATTGCCCGAAACCCTATCGCCAGAGTCCACAACAATAACATCTCCACGCCTCTCATACTCCTTTACTAAAGTTGCCAACTTTGGCATACTCTCTATCGTGGCATGCATATCGTTTGTAGCGATGATGTATATATGTTGCTCCTTTGGTGTGCTACATTGCCAAAATAAAACTACTGAAAGTAGTAGGGATGTGAAAAAAAATAGCTGTTTTCGCATAAGTTGTCTGTTTTAAGCGTTACAAATTTACAAAAAATTACTATCTTTACACAGATTTTGGCTAAAAATAGATTGAAGAGAATGCATAGGGTAACACTTCGACTTATAAATACCTCCACAAATATTGAGGTGGAGATGGGCGCTACGCTGATGGATGTGTTGCGCAGTCTCGATATTTCTATGCCCTATCCAGCGCTTGTTGCAAGGGTAAACAACTCCTTCAAAAGCCTTGGCTATCGCATTTTTAAGCCCATTACTGTGGAGTTCCTTGACGTGCGTAGCTTCGAGGGCTATCGTGTCTATCAGCGAACATTGTCGTTTGTGATGCAGCGCGCATCGATGGAGCTATTTCCAAATCGTAAACTACGCATACGTCACACCTTGGGCAATGGCTTCTATGCCGAGTATGACGACTATTTTGTGCCTACAACCGAAGATGTAGCGCGACTAAGAGAGCGTATGGAGGCGCTTATAACACTCGATATCCCTATAACTCGTCAGAAACGCTTAGCTGAGGAGGTTGCTACGCAATATGAGGAGTATCGTTTTGATGACCGTGTGGAGCTGCTTAAAACCCGCCCACGCCTCTATCGTACGGTAAACTATCTTGGCGATATGCCGGGATACTTCTATGGCGAGCTTGCACCATCAACTGCATATGTCGAGCGCTTCGATATTAAGCAGTACTACAATGGACTTTATGTCGCCCTTCCATCGCGTACAAATCCTGAGGAGGTAACAACAACTATAAACCACGATAAGATGTTTGATATCTTCCACGAGTATCAGCAGTGGATAGATATTATGGGGGTGCCTACGGTTGGCGACTTGAATCGTCGTGTTATGAATGGCGAAGCATCTGAGCTAATACAGATTGCCGAGGCCTTCCACGAAAATAAGATTGCATCCATAGCGCGTGCTATCGCCGATGCTAATGCTGAACGTGGTGTTCGTTTAGCGCTTATATCTGGACCTTCGTCGAGTGGTAAGACTACGTTCTCGAAACGTCTTGGTGTACAGCTTAAGGTCTTGGGTCTTGACCCTGTGCTTATCGCGCTTGACGACTACTTTGTGGATAGAGATAAGACTCCGCTTGGCGAGGATGGCAAACCCGATTTTGAGGCGTTGGAGGCTATAGACCTTGATACCCTAAACAGCCATTTGAAGGCGCTGGCTAATGGCGAGAGCGTTGAGATTCCACGTTACGACTTTATCTCTGGTAAGCGCCAGTGGCACGAGAAGCCTCTCAAATTGACCGACCGCTCGATACTTATTATGGAGGGCATCCACGCTCTTAATCCGAAGCTTACGCCAGGTATATCTGCGGGCGAGAAGTTCAAAATATACATATCGTGCTTTACATCTGTAGCGATGGATAATTTCTCGCGCATACCTACAACCGACAATCGTCTGTTGCGACGTATGATTCGAGACAATGCCACACGAGGTAACAACGCGCTACGTACCCTAGCGATGTGGGAATCTGTACGTCGTGGTGAGGAGAAGCATATCTTCCCATATCAGGAGAATGCTAATGTGATGTTTAACTCGTCGCTCTTCTACGAGATCTCGGTGTTGAAGGCTGTGGCTGAGCCATTGTTACGCGAGGTGTCGGATACCGAGCCAGAGTATGCCGAGGCAAGGCGTATGTTGCGCTTCCTTGATAACTTTACCCCGATACAACCAGACGAGATCCCGCCAACATCGCTCCTAAGAGAGTTTATTGGTGGTAGCTCGTTTAACTATTGATAACAACTAAATCAACTAATAACTAATTAACACAATGAAAACCTTTGATAGCTTTGTAGACCGCCACACTGGTCTAAACTCTAAGGAGGATTTGCAGCAGATGCTTGCAACAATTGGCGTAGGCTCAGTTGAGGAGCTTTTGCAACAGGTGATTCCACAGAATATTCGCCTTAAGAAGGCTCTCGACTTACCAGAGGCAATGAGCGAGTATGAGTATGCATCACATATCGCAAACCTTGCAGCTAAGAATCGCACCTTCCGCTCATTTATCGGTATGGGCTACTATCCAAACGTAGTGCCTGCGGTAGTATCGCGTAACGTATTCGAGAATCCTGCATGGTATACATCATACACTCCATATCAGGCTGAGATTTCGCAGGGTCGTTTGGAGGCGTTGCTCAACTATCAGACAGCAATCCTCTCGCTTACAGGTATGGAGGTTGCTAACTGCTCACTTCTTGATGAGGCTACAGCGACTGCTGAGGCTATGTTGATGATGTACGCATTGCGCTCACGCGATGCTGTGAAGCAGGGCAAAAATCAACTCTTCGTAGACGAGAATATCTTCCCACAGACTCTCGATGTATTGCTCACACGTTCTGAGCCATTCGGTATTGAGATTATCCGTGACGACTTCGCTACATATGAGTTTACAGGTAAGGAGTTTGGTGCTGTATTGCAGTTCCCAGCGGCTAATGGTGAGGTTCGTGATTACGCAGGTTTTGCCGTTAAGGCTCATGAGGCTGGTGTTTTAGTAACTGCTGTTGCCGACCTTCTATCATTGGCATTGTTGAAGTCGCCAGCAGAGTGGGGCGCAGATATCGCAGTGGGTACTACACAGCGTTTGGGTTGCCCTATGGGTCTTGGTGGCCCATCAGCAGGTTATATGGCTACACGCGATGCTTACAAGCGTAATATGCCAGGTCGTATTATCGGTGTATCTGTAGACCGTTTGGGTAATAAGGCCCTCCGTATGTCTTTGCAGATGCGTGAGCAGCATATCAAGCGCGAGAAGGCTACATCGAACATCTGTACTGCTCAGGCATTGATGGCATCAATGGTAGGTTTCTACTGTATATATAATGGTAAGGAGGGTCTTGAGCGTGCTGCGCTTAATGCACACACTGCTGCTGTTACTGTTAAGGAGGCTTTGGAGTCTTTGGGCTACAAGGTGCGCACACAGGCGTTGTTTGATACTTTGGAGGTTGAGGCTGAGGCTTCAGTAATTCAGGATATCGCTCTTGCTCGCGAGATTAATATGTACTATCCTGCTGACGACTGCGTTCGTATGTCATTCGACGAGGTTACTACCGATGCGGAGCTTCAGGCGGTAGTAGATATCTTCGCTGAGGCACGCGGTAAGAAGGCTAAGGCTGTTAAGCGTGTTGAGGCTGCTGCTATTGCAACTGAGGTAAAGCGTGGTACAGAGTTCTTCACAGAGAGCATCTTCAACTCATATCGCACAGAGACTGAGATGATGCGCTATATTAAGAAGCTTGAGTTGCGCGATATCTCGTTGATGAACTCAATGATTTCACTTGGCTCTTGTACAATGAAGCTCAATGCTGCACAGCTTATGCAGCCACTCTCATTGCCAGGTTTCCAGAATATCCACCCATTTGCTCCTGCTGACCAGACAGAGGGTTACCGCGAGCTTATTGCTAACCTTGAGCGCTACTTGGCTGTAATCACCGGCTTTGCAGGTTGTACACTTCAACCTAACTCAGGTGCTGCGGGCGAGTATGCAGGTCTTATGATGATTCGCGCATACCACCAGAGCCGCGGTCAGGGCTACCGTAACGTAATCCTTATCCCATCATCGGCTCACGGTACTAACCCTGCATCAGCAGCTATGGCGGGTATGAAGATCGTTATCGTTGGCTGCGACGAGAATGGTAATATCGACGTTGAGGATTTGAAGAAGAAGGCTGAGGAGTACTCTTCAGAGTTGTGCGGTTTGATGGTTACATACCCATCTACACACGGTGTCTTCGAGAGCCGCATCCGCGATATCGTAGATGCAGTGCATGATGCTGGCGGTCAGGTATATATGGATGGTGCAAATATGAATGCTCAGGTAGGTCTTACAAACCCAGGCTTTATCGGAGCCGATGTTTGCCACCTTAACCTCCACAAGACCTTTGCTATGCCTCACGGTGGTGGTGGCCCAGGTGTTGGTCCTGTATGCGTTGCAGAGCACCTTGTTAAGTTCTTGCCTACACACTCTTTGATGGAGACTGGTGGCGAGGAGGGTATCACTGCTGTATCTTCATCTCCTTGGGGTTCAGCGATGTTGCTCCCAATCACCTACGGTTATATCCGTATGCTTGGCTTCGAGGGTCTACGTCGCTCTACAGAGCTTGCTATCGTTAATGCTAACTATATGTCATCAGCTCTTAAGCACGAGTATAAGACATACTACTCTGGCGAGACTGGTCGCGTAGGTCATGAGATGATTCTCGACCTCACACGCTTCAAGCACGACTACAATATCGACTGTGGCGACATTGCACACCGTCTTATGGACTATGGCTTCCATGCTCCAACCCTCTCATTCCCAGTGCATGAGACACTTATGGTTGAGCCTACAGAGTCTGAGTCAAAGGCAGAGATGGATCGCTTCATCGAGGCTCTTATCCAGATTAAGCGCGAGTGTGAGGCTGCAGCAGCATCTGGCAATGCCGATAACGTTGTAGTTAACGCTCCACATACTGCAAAGGAGCTTGCTGGCGAGTGGTCGCACCCATATACCCGTGAGGAGGCAGCCTTCCCACTCTCTTGGATCGTAGAGAACAAGTTCTTCCCATACGTAACCAAGATTGATAACGGTTATGGTGATCGTAATCTAATCTGTCGTTGCATGGAGTAATTTCTTGTGATAAGGGGTCATTCTCGACCTCTCAATCCAAAGCCCGAATGGGAAATACGTCAAGTATGTCCCATCCGGGCTTTCTCTTTATCGAGGCCAAGCCTGACCTCTTCTGACAAGAAATTGGGTGGTGGGGTTTGTGGGAGGTTCGTGCTGTTAAAAGGCTGTGCCTTTTTAGGGAAAGGGACCAAAAGGGATAAAAGGGGATCAAAGGGGTGATTTTGATGATTACCCTTTAGGCCCTTTGGTATTAGACGCAGTAATCAAGCCCTCTCGCAATGAACATTTTCTCCCCACTTCTATCCATTTTGCTATTCAGGTGTACGATGTTTTTTACTTTTGTTTGCGAAAAATTTGTTTTTTCAAGAAAAAAACCTTATATTTGTTAGTTGAATAACAGCATAACGTTATTCTTGAGATTGATTACCTAAAAACTAACTAAATAAACTTTCGTGAAATTATGACAAAGATTCTTAAAATTCGCGATCTTACGTTGCGTGATGGACAGCAGTCATCATTCGCAACTCGTATGACTCAGCAGCAGGTAGACCGCTGTCTTCCTTTCTACAAGGATGCAGGCTTCTACGCTATGGAGGTATGGGGCGGTGCTGTGCCTGATTCAGTAATGCGTTACCTTAATGAGAACCCTTGGACTCGTCTTGAGACTATCAAGAAGGCTGTGGGCGATGTCTCTAAGTTGACAGCGTTGTCGCGTGGTCGTAACCTCTTTGGTTATGCTCCTTACACCGACGAGATCATCGACGGCTTCTCTCGTAATGCTATCGAGAGCGGTTTGGGCATTATGCGTATCTTCGATGCGTTGAACGACGTAGACAATGTAAAGTCTACTATTAAGTATATTAAGCAGTATGGTGGTATCGCTGACTGCGCTGTATGTTACACCGTAGATCCTAAGTACACCGATGGTGAGGAGCACGAGAAGGTATTTACTGACGAGTACTTCCTTGACAAGGCACGCCAGATGGCAGAGCTTGGTGCAGATATGATCACTATCAAGGATATGTCTGGTCTTATCCCACCAGCACGTGTTGCAGGTCTTATTAAGCTTCTAAAGAAGGAGCTTGGCGTTGTGGTAGACTTCCACACACACTGTACTCCAGGTTATGGTCTTGGTTCTGTATATGCAGCTATTGTAGCAGGTGTTGATATCGTAGATACTAACTGCTGGTGGTTTGGTGGCGGTACAGGTGCTCCTGCAGTAGAGTTGGTATACCTCTTCTGTAAGAAGTTGGGTATCGAGCTTGGTGCAAATATGGAGGCTGTAGCTAAGATTAACGAGCAGCTAAAGGATATTCGCAAGGAGCTTGAGATCTCTGTATTTGGTGCAGAGAAGCCACTTCCAAAGCCATTTAACCCACTTGTAGACGAGACTCCAGCAGAGGTAGACGCTTTGCTTGACCGTTGTGTTAAGGCAGCACAGGAGGAGAACTGGGATGAGCTTTTGGTTGCATCGCAGGCTATCGAGGCATACTTCGGTTTCCCAGCACCTAACAAGCTTGTTCAGGATGCCGAGATTCCTGGTGGTATGTATTCAAATATGGTGGCTCAGCTTAAGCAACTTGGTGCTGAGGATATTCTTCCACGTGCTATGGAGCTTATCCCACCAGTACGTCTTGCAGCGGGTCTTCCACCACTCGTAACTCCTACATCACAGATTGTAGGTGCTCAGGCAGTAAACTGCGCTATGGACGAGAAGGCAGGTCGTGCAATGTATACTAATAAGTCGGCTCAGTTCGTAGGTCTTGTGAAGGGTGATTATGGTCGCACTCCAGTAAAGATTGACGAGGACTTCCGTGAGAAGATTTGTGGCTTCCGTGAGGAGCGTCCTTACGATACTTCTAAGTACCAGAAGCAGCCAAACCCAGTATTGGAGAAGGCAGGTGGTGTACTCCTTGCTGAGAACGAGAAGGAGGAGCTACTTCTTGAGTTGTTCCCATTGGTAGCTAAGGCATACCTCACAGGTGTCAAGGAGGCTGCATATGCTGAGAAGGTTGCTGCAGATCCATCACTTAAGAAGGAGGAGAAGGTTGAGCTTCAGCCTATCACTGGCGACACTATCGTTGCACCACTTCCAGGTCGTGTTATCGAGCTTAAGGTTAAGGTTGGTGATACCGTTGCTGTAGGTCAGGAGGTTGCTATCCTCGAGGCTATGAAGATGGAGAACTCTATCACATCTGACTACGCTGGTAAGGTTAAGCAGATTATCGTTAAGGAGGGTGATACCGTTCAGGCTGAGGGTATCATCATCGAGATTGAGAGTGCTAAGGCTGGTGCTGGTGCATCTGCAAAGCGTCCTGTTACTGGTAAGACTGTATGCGCACCACTTCCAGGTCGTGTTATCGAGCTTAAGGTTAAGGTTGGTGATAAGGTTAACTCTGGCGACGAGGTTATGATTCTCGAGGCTATGAAGATGGAGAACTCTATCACTACAGACTATGCAGGTTATGTTCGCCAGATTCTTGTTGCTGAGGGCGACACCGTAGCTGCTGATGCTATCCTTATCGAGATTGCAGACTCTATGGACGAGGCTGAGGGCGATGCTGCTGCCCAGAAGCGCGTAACTGCTGCTGATGGCAACACTGTAAACGCACCACTTCCAGGTCGCGTTATCGAGATTAAGGTTAAGGCTGGCGATAAGGTAGCTATGGGTCAGGAGGTTATGATCCTCGAGGCTATGAAGATGGAGAACTCTATCTCATCAGACTACGCAGGCGAAGTACTCGGACTTCTTGTAGCAGAGGGTGATACTGTGCAGGCTGACCAGCCACTACTCGTAATCAAGTAATTTCTTGTGATAAGGGGTCGATTGCGGCCCCTAACTAAAAAGGCGACAATGGGACGTACGTTCAAGTACTACCCATCGTCGCCTTTTTCGCCGAGTGTAGCACTCGGCGCCCTTCTGACAAGAAATTTGGGTCTTGCGCCGAGGAAAGTGCTTGTTGTTAAAAGGCTGTGCCTTTTTAGAAAAAGGGACGAAAGGGACGAAAGAGACGACAGCGAGGTCGGGTATCACAGAAATCTCCCTGCTGTCTCTGTAGTCCCTGTAGTCCCTGTTGTCTCTGCTCTCTCTGCTCTCTCCTTAATCGCAAAGTTTACTTTTTGCATTTCAGTTTTCACTTTTCACTTTCCAGTTCGTTTGTTCCCTCCGTTCGGCTATCAAAATTGACCGGTCAGCAATATATTTTGTCTATTTATTAAAATTATTTAAGATTATTATTTATTATTAAATAAATGTATTACCTTTGCATCGTGATGTAGTATTCTCATTGCTGAAACTCAGTGATTTTAAGAGTATAATATCCCAATTTATGATGAAATATCTATAATTGAAAAGAATATGAGTAATGTAAATTTGACCCCTGACTACCTATTTGAGGTTAGTTGGGAGGTGTGTAACAAGGTCGGAGGCATCCACACTGTTATCGCATCTAAGGCGCCAACAGTAAAGCGCATGATGGGCGATAGCTATATCACTGTGGGTCCAGACTTTTCGTTTGACGCTGCAAGCCCAGAATTTTTGGAGGACAATACCCTTATGGCTGCATGGCGCGAGGAGCTTTATGGCAAGGGTGTACGCGTAAGAATTGGTCGCTGGAATATCGACAGTAACCCAATCGCAATCCTTATCGACTTTAAGTCGTTCATCCGCGAGAAGGATAACATTCTTAAGCAGCTTTGGGAGTCTTACAACGTAGACTCACTCTCTGGTCAGTGGGACTATGTTGAGCCAGTATTGTTCGGTCATGCTGCAGGTGTGGTAATTGCATCTTTCGTTGAGCATTTTGGCGCTACAGCGAAGAAGGTGGTAGCACACTTCCACGAGTGGATGGCTTCAGCAGGTTCGCTATATCTTCGTGACAATGCTCCATACGTTGCAACAGTCTTCTCTACACACGCAACAGTTATGGGTCGTTGCATCGCTGGCAACCGTCTTCCTTTGTACAACGACCTTCACAAGTTCAACGCTGATGAGCTTGCTCGTCAGTTCAACGTGATGGCAAAGCACTCTTTGGAGAAAGCGGCAGCTACATATGCTGATGCATTCCTTACAGTTAGCGACATCACTGCTAACGAGTGTAAGTATCTTATGGGTCGTGAGGTTACACGTATCACTCCTAACGGTTTCGAGAACGGTAACATCCCTACTGGTAAGAAGCTTGAGAAGAAGCGCGAGGAGGCACGTAAGAAGCTTCTCGAGGTGGCTACAGCTACTTGGGGTTATAAGTTCCAGCCAGAGACTCTTATCGTTGGTACAAGCGGTCGTTATGAGTACCGCAACAAGGGTATCGACGTATTCCTTGAGTCTCTTAAGCAGTTGGCTACAAGCAACCTAAACCGTGATATTTTGGCTGTAATTGCTGTGCCAGCAGCTACAACAGGTGCTCGTCAGGATCTTATCAAGCACCTCGAGAATAAGGAGGTTGCTGTAGACCCAGCACAGAAGCGTTACCTAAGCCACGGCCTTGAGAACGAGATGTGGGATCAGGTATCTCAGAGCATTGAGGGTAGCATCCTCTACACCTCTGCATCACGTGTTAAGGTGCTCTTCATCCCTACATACTTGAATGGTCAGGATGGTATCTTCAATATGCCATACTACGATATCTTGTCGGGTATGGATCTTACAGTATTTGCATCTTACTATGAGCCATGGGGTTACACCCCACTTGAGTCTGTAGCATACGGTGTTCCTACCGTTACAACAACTCTTGCAGGTTTCGGTATGTGGGTTGCTAAGCAGTCTAACCACAATGGCGTAGACATCGTTCGTCGTGACGACTACAACGAGCGTGAGGTGGTGCTTCAGATTACTGACGTAATTAGCAAGTATCTCGATATGAGCGCTGAGGCGTTGGCTGAGGCTCGTGAGGCTGCACAGGAGGTATCTACAACAGCTCTTTGGAAGCGTCTGTTCAACGAGTACAAGCGTGCATACGAGGAGGCTTTGGATAACTCAGTAAACCGCACTAACCGTGTGCTTATCGATGGAGGTGACCGTGGCGAGCAGATTAACTTCGTGCGCCAGCAGTTGGCATCAAGCCGTCCATCATGGCACCGTTTGATGGTTGAGAAGCGCATCCCAGAGCGTCTTAAGCCATTGGAGGAGCTTTCACGCAACTTGTGGTGGTGCTGGACTGTTGCTGCACGTGATTTGTTCGAGTCTGTAGACGAGGCTCTTTGGGTAGCAGTAGACCGCAATCCTATTGCTTTGCTTGACAAGCTTTCATCAGCTCGTTGCGAGGAGTTGTGCGCAGATGCAGACTTCCTAAAGCGTATGGATGCTGTATATAAGGAGTTTACAGAGTACATGAGCGAGAAGCCATCGCCAGAGCATGCAAAGGTATCTTATTTCTCTATGGAGTATGGTTTGCACTCATCACTTAAGATTTACTCTGGTGGTCTTGGTATCTTGGCTGGTGACTACCTTAAGGAGGCTTCAGACCGCAACGTGGGTATGGTCGCAGTTGGTCTTTTGTACCGCTATGGTTACTTCACACAGCGTCTTTCAGCTCAGGGTGCTCAGGAGGCTACATACGAGGCTCAGAACTTCTTTAAGTTGCCTATCTCACCAGTACGTGATGAGTTCGGTAACTGGGTAACTACTCAGGTGGCTCTTCCTGGTCGTACACTTTCGGCTCGTGTTTGGAAGTGTGCAGTAGGTCGTACAGACCTCTACTTGTTGGATGCTGATTATGAGGCAAACCTTGAGGAGGATCGTCAGATTACCTATTATCTATATGGTGGCGACTGGGAGAACCGTCTAAAGCAGGAGATTTTGCTTGGTGTTGGTGGTATCCGCGCCCTTGTGAAGATGGGTATCAAGCAGGAGGTATATCACTGCAACGAGGGTCACGCTGCCTTCATCGGTCTTGAGCGTATCCGCAACCTCATCACTAAGAAGCATTTGTCATTCTCTGAGGCGTTGGAGGTTGTGCGTTCATCATCGCTCTTTACAACACATACTCCAGTACCTGCAGGTCACGATGCCTTCCCAGAGTATATGATTCGTCAGTATATGTCGCACTACCCAGATGTATTGGGCATCACTTGGGATCAGTTCATCAACTTGGGTAAGACAAATCCTAACGACCCTAACGAGAAGTTCTCGATGTCGGTACTAGCATGTAATCTTTCACAGGAGGTTAACGGTGTATCATGGTTGCACGGTGAGGTATCGAAGGATATCCTCGGTAACATGTGGCCAGGCTACTTCAAGAATGAGTTGCACATCGGTTATGTAACTAATGGCGTTCACTTCCCAACATGGGTAGCATCGAACCTTCGTCGTTTGTACTCTAAGTACTTCGGCAAGGCATTCGAGGGTCATACATATAACATTCCAGAGTGGCAGAATGTTCACAAGATTGACGACAATGAGCTATGGCAGGAGCGTATGTTCCTTAAGAACCGTCTTATCAAGACTATCCGTAAGCGCTTTAGCGATCCTACACAGGTACGTCTTCAGTCACCACGCCAGATGGTACAGGTGGTTGATAGCATTAAGCCAGAGGTGCTTACAATTGGTTTTGCTCGTCGTTTCGCAACATATAAGCGCGCGCATTTGCTCTTCACAAACCTTGAGCGTTTGTCTGCGTTGGTAAACAACAAGGAGCGTCCTGTACAGTTCATCTTCGCAGGTAAGGCTCACCCTAACGATAAGCCAGGTCAGGACCTTATCAAGCGTATCGTTGAGGTATCAGCAATGCCAGAGTTCGTAGGTAAGATTGTATTCTTGCAGAACTACGATATGGAGCTTGCACGTCGTATGGTACAGGGTGTTGACGTATGGTTGAATACTCCTACACGTCCATTGGAGGCATCAGGTACATCAGGCGAGAAGTGTGTGATGAACGGTGTAATGCAGTTCTCAGTACTCGACGGCTGGTGGGTTGAGGGCTACAAGGAGGGCGCAGGTTGGATGTTGCCTATGGAGCGTACATTCGCAGACCAGCGTTTCCAGGATGAGTTGGATGCAGAGATGATCTACAACACTATCGAGGAGCAGATCGTACCATTGTACTACGACCGCGCTGAGGATGGTGTGCCTCATAAGTGGGTACACGCTGTGAAGAAGTGTGTTGCTGATATCGCTGCAAACTTTACAATGAACCGTCAGCTTATCGACTACGAGGAGCGTTTCTACAACAAGCTTGCAGCACGTAAGAAGCTTATTGTTGAGAAGAACTACCTCATGGCACGTCAGATTGCTGCTTGGAAGCGTAAGGTGTCTGCAGCATGGGATAACATCGCTATCCTCGATGTTAAGCGCGCTGAGATGGATTCTGAGGCAATGTTCGTAGGTAAGAAGTACCACTTCGAGCTTACTATCGACCTCGCAGGTTTGAATAAGGAGGATATTGGTGCTGAGTTGGTAGTAGCTACACAGATCGAGGCTGGTCAGGCAGCTAACATTGTAGAGACTTGCCGCTTGGAGTGCATCGCTACGGAGGGTAACACCGTAACTCTTGCATTGGACTACGAGCCAGAGCATACTGGTATGTTCGATGTGGCGTTGCGTATCTTCCCATCTAATGATAATCTCGAGCATCGTATGGACTTTGCATTGGTTAAGTGGGCATAAAACCCTGAAAAACCACATAATTATCCAGATAGTGCAAAAAAATATGCACTATCTGGTTTTTTGTGCTGAACTATTAGCAATATATTCGAAAAAATAGTGTAACTTTGAGCAAATAAATATTACATATTATGGCAGAAAATAAACGAACTATTATCGACCTCTTCGAAGAGTCGGTAGCGAAATATGGTGCTAAGGAGTTTTTGCTCGAAAAGCACAACGGTAAATTCGAACCTACAACCTACGCAGAGTCTAAGGTAGAGGCGTTGCGTACAGGTGCTGGTCTGGTAGCTTTGGGTATCGAGCGTGGCGATAGAGTGGCAATCCTCGCTGAGGGCTGCAATAACTGGATTATCTCGGAGCTTGGTCTTCTATATGCAGGTGCTGTGAGTGTGCCATTGTCTATTAAGTTGGAGGAGGCTAACGACCTTACCTTTCGCCTTAAGCACTCAGATTCAAAGATTATCTTTGTGTCAAACCATCAGTTAAAGAAGGTGCGTACCATCGTAAACGACCTTCCAGATCTAAAGAATGTTATCGTTTGGGGCGATGTTAAGGATGGCCTTCAGGAGGGCGAGATGAGTCTTGAGGCTCTTAAGGCGTTGGGCGATGAGTACCTTAAGGAGCATAAGGAGGAGTTCCTTGCTATAGGTCGCGAGGTGCAGAACAACGATATTGCAACTATTACCTATACTTCAGGTACTACTGCCGACCCTAAGGGTGTTGTGCTTACACATCGTAACTACACTGCTAACGTTGAGCAGTCCTTGTCGCTTATCTACATCCCATCAAATTGGCGTACGCTTATTATTCTTCCTTTGGATCACTGCTTCGCACACGTCGTAGGCTTCTATATTATGATTGCCAGCGGTGCTACAGTGGCTACAACCGAGGTAGGTCGTACTCCTATGGAGACTCTTAAGAATATCCCTCTTAATATTAAGGAGGTGCGCCCACACTTCTTGCTCTCTGTTCCTGCGCTTGCTAAGAACTTCCGTAAGAGCATCGAGACAAATATCCGCAAGAAGGGTAAGACTACAGAGCGCCTTTTCAACCTTGCACTTAAGACATCTTATGCATATCAGGCAGATGGCTACACTAAGGGTCGTGGCTGGCGTTGCTTGTTGAAGCCTGCAGTTGCCCTCTTCGGTAAGATTTTGTACTCTAAGGTGCGCGAGGGCTTCGGTGGCGAATTGAGATTCTTCATCGGTGGCGGTGCCTTGCTCGATAGCGAGCTCCAGCGCTTCTTCTACGCTGTAGGTATGCCTATGTTCCAGGGTTACGGTCTTTCGGAGGCTACTCCTGTAATCTCTACGAACGTTCCTACCAAGCGTAACCACCGCTTCGGCTCATCAGGTCGCCTTGTGCAGCCTCTCGAGATTAAGATTATGGATAGCGATGGTAAGGAGTTGCCTGTAGGCGAGAAGGGTGAGATCGTTATCAAGGGCGAGAACGTTATGGCAGGATACTGGAAGAATCCAGACTCTACAGCTGACACCATACGCGATGGCTGGCTCTATACTGGCGATATGGGTTATATGTCTAAGGATAACTTCCTCTACGTCTTGGGTCGCTTCAAGAGCTTGCTTATCTCTTCTGATGGCGAGAAGTATAGCCCAGAGGGTATGGAGGAGGCTATGGTTGATAAGTCGCCACTCATCGACCAGATTATGATCTACAACAACCAGAACCCGTATACTATCGCTCTTGTTGTTGCCTCTAAGGAGGGTCTTAACCGCAAGCTTGATGAGCTTGGTCTTACTGGCGATGCTCGCTATACCGAGGCTGCTAAGCTTCTCGCAGGCGAGATTGCTAAATACCGCAACGGTGGTGTATATGGCGACGAGTTCCCAGATCGTTGGGTTCCTGCCGTTGTTACCTTTGCAGACGAGGCATTCACCGAGCAGAATGGTCTTGTAAATAGCACCATGAAGGTTGTCCGTAACAAGGTTGAGAAGCACTTTGCCGCAAATATCGAGCATGCCTACACCGCAGAGGGTAAGGTGGTCGACAATGCGATGAACTTGGCTTCTCTAAAGAAAATCCTCGGATAGCGATTTCTTGTGATAAGGGGCACACCTTTGTCCCATCCCAAACAAAATATCGTGGGCTGTACGAAGTGTACTATCCCACGATATTTTTTATTGCGATAGAACAAATCTGACCCCTTCTGACAAGAAATCGGGTCTCGCGCTTGGCAAAGTTGTAACATCGTTTACGATAATATATTAAATCTGCTCCTCTATAATCTAAAATATATTTCTTGCGATAAGGCAGACATCTACTGCCGCTAACAAAAGAAAATAGGGATGGGCTGTACTCTGGCGTACAACCCATCCCTATTTTCTTTGCCGAGTGTTGTGGTAGTGGTGCATCACAAAAGAAACCATCCAAGGGATAGTATTAGACATACAGCCCTGGATGGTTTACTTTTAGAGATGTGCCGCTAACGCGCCACTATCACAATAAATTTTACTCCCACTCGATTGTTGCTGGTGGCTTTGACGAAATATCGTAGACTACGCGGTTAACACCACGTACCTTATTTATAATCTCGTTTGATAGGCGAGCCAAAATCTCGTATGGGATGTGTACCCAATCCGCTGTCATACCGTCGGTAGACTGCACGGCGCGCAATGCCACGCAACGCTCGTATGTGCGCTCATCGCCCATAACGCCTACAGACTGTACAGGAAGCAAGATTGCTCCTGCCTGCCAAATCTTATCATACCAGCCAGTCTCGCGCAAGATGTCGAGGTAGATCTTATCCACATTCTGCAAGATCTCGACCTTCTCGCGAGTGATATCGCCCAAGATGCGGATTGCAAGACCTGGACCTGGGAATGGGTGACGGTTGATAAGGTTCTCGCTCATGCCCATACTGCGACCTACGCGACGCACCTCATCCTTGAAGAGAAGGCGCAAAGGCTCAACAACCTTAAGACCCATCTTCTCCGGTAGACCGCCTACGTTGTGGTGTGACTTGATGACTACAGCTGTGCCGTTAACCTGTGCCGACTCAACAACATCTGGGTAGATAGTACCCTGACCGAGCCACTTAACGCCCTGCAACTTCTGAGCCTCCTCGTCGAAGACCTCCACGAAGTCGCGACCGATAATCTTACGCTTTGTCTCTGGGTCGGTTACGCCTGCAAGGTCGCCAAGGAACTTCTCCGAAGCGTCAACACCCTTAACATTAAGACCCATACCGCGATACGACTCCAAAACCTCCTCGAACTCGTTCTTACGCAAAAGACCTGAGTCAACGAAGATACAGTACAAATTCTCGCCGATAGCCTTATGTAGCAACATTGCAGCAACAGATGAGTCAACACCGCCAGAAAGACCGAGTACAACCTTATCGTCGCCCAACTTCTTCTTAAGATCCTCAACGGTGCTCTCCACGAAGCTGTCTGGTGTCCAGCTACCTGCACAGCCACAAATGCCCTTAACAAAGTTCTCTATCATCTTAAAGCCCTCCTCAGAGTGGTAAACCTCTGGGTGGAACTGAATACCCCATGTCTGCTCGCCATTGATGCGGTATGCAGCTACTGCAACATCCTCTGTAGAGGCGATGATATCGTAGCCCTCAGGGATTGTAGTGATGGTATCGCCATGCGACATCCATACCTGCGACTCAGGCGATAGACCCTGCATAAGGGCATCCTCAGCCTTTACTACTTGCATACGTGCGCGACCATACTCGCGGCTTGGTGAAGCCTCGACCTTGCCACCGAAGAAGTGGGCAAGATACTGCGCACCGTAGCACACTCCCAACAATGGGAGCTTACCCTTTATAGCATCAAGGTTGAAGCGTGGCGCCCCCTCCTCGCGTACCGAGCGTGGAGAGCCTGAAAGGATAACACCTTTCACATCGTCATCCAGCGCTGGTGGATTGTTAAAAGGGTGAATCTCGCAATATACCTGCATCTCGCGGATACGACGCGCGATAAGCTGAGTGTACTGTGAGCCAAAATCTATGATTAATATCTTCTCCATTAATCCTAATTAATAATTAGTAATGAGTAATTCGCAATTATTCGCCGCGAGAGTAGTTAGGGGTCTCGCTGGTGATTGTAATATCGTGTGGGTGGTTCTCGGTAACACCGCTCGATGTGATGCGGATGAAACGAGCCTGCTGCAATGTCTCAATATCCTTTGCACCGCAGTAACCCATGCCGGCACGAATACCACCAACAAGTTGATATACAGTCTCAGCAAGCTTGCCCTTGAATGGTACACGACCTACGATACCCTCTGGTACGAGCTTCATGATGTTACCCTCAGAGCCCTTCTGGAAGTAGCGATCTGCCGAGCCAGCCTTCATAGCGTCGATAGAACCCATACCGCGGTATGCCTTGAACTTACGACCGTTGTAGATGATGGTCTCGCCTGGAGACTCCTCAGTACCAGCAAACATAGAGCCAACCATTACGCAGTTACCGCCTGCTGCCAACGCCTTAACGATATCGCCAGAGTAGCGAAGACCACCGTCAGCGATGATAGGCACACCAGCCTTCTTAGCCTCTGTAGATGCGTCGTAGATAGCCGAGAGCTGAGGTACACCCACACCTGCGATGATACGTGTAGTACAGATAGAGCCTGGACCGATACCAACCTTGATACCGTCAGCACCATTCTCGATAAGGTATTTTGCAGCCTCGGCAGTAGCGATGTTACCCACTACAACATCGAGGTTAGGGTATGTTGACTTAATCTTGCGAAGAAGGTCTACAACGCCCTTTGTATGACCATGTGCTGAGTCCAAAACCACAGCATCCACCTCCTCAGCAACGAGTGCTGCCACGCGGTCCATAGCGTCTGGAGTGATGCCGATACCTGCTGCTACGCGAAGACGACCCTTAGCATCCTTACATGCCATTGGGTTGTCCTTAAGTTTTGTGATATCACGATATGTGATTAGACCGATAAGCTTGCCATTCTTGTCTACAACTGGGAGCTTCTCGATCTTATTCTCAAGAAGCACCTGTGCTGCGCTCTTAAGGTCTGTCTCGTGTGTGGTAACGATGTTATCCTTTGTCATTACCTCCTCAATCTTACGCTCCATATCGCTCTGGAAGCGCAAGTCGCGGTTTGTAACGATACCGATAAGCATACCCTCGTTGTCAACCACTGGGATACCGCCAATCTTGTTCTCCTGCATAATCTGGAGAGCATCGCCAACAGTGTTATCCTTAAGGATCGTTACAGGATCGTAGATCATACCGCTCTCGGCACGCTTAACACGGCGTACATGAGCAGCCTGCGCAGCGATAGACATATTCTTATGCACAACACCGATACCACCCTCGCGTGCCAATGCGATGGCGAGAGTAGCCTCAGTAACAGTGTCCATAGCTGCTGACACAATAGGTATGTTCAAGGTAATATTGCGAGAGAAGCGACCTACTATCGATACCTCGCGAGGCAAAACCTCAGAATAGGCTGGTACGAGCAACACATCATCGAATGTGAGACCTGTTGGCAGTACCCTTTCATTGATAAAAGACATAGCAATCAGGTTTATTAGTAGCCCTGCTTAGGCGTCTTTACGCTTTGGCAGAGATTCTTGTTTTATGTTGCGCACAAAAATACGTAAAAAATCTAATTTTTACAAGCCTGATGCTAAAATATTACATATTTTCCTGCAACAATTCTACCATTTTGGTGTGATGCCTATGAATATTTCGAAATTGATACCTGGCATAGGGCGTGATAGTACTGAGAGATACTCCTCATTGAAGAGATTGTTCACAGCGCACTTAAGCGATAGATCTGCCAACTTAAGCGATACCGTGCGCTCAAGCGAGATGTTGCTCATGAAGTATGGCGGGAGCTTGCCCGTAAGGCTAAGATCGTTGGAACTCATAGTGAATCGCTCGGAGTAGTAGCACCACTTATAGAGGAAACTCCAACTGCGCCATGAGAGACGTCCCGTTATGGTTGAGGAGTACTCAGGAACGTAGGGTAGCTGCTTGCCTACCGATCTGTCGGCAGGGGTGCGAGGTTCGCCCTCGTTAATGGATGGAGTCCAAGAGAGTGTGGCGTTTGCGCCCATCTGCCACTCTTTGCCAAGAGCTACATCGAGGTTACCCTTAAGCTCGATACCGTAGGCGTGTACATCCTTGATATTTTCTGGCGAGAAGAAGCCCTTAGTCGTTGGTAACCAGATAATCCAATCCTTGATAAAGGACTCAAACCATGTTGCAGAGCCACTAAAGGAGTAGATGTTCTCTTTGCCTACAGCAAACGATACTCCGCCATCATATGTCCAGCCGCTCTCGCTACGAAGGTCGGGGTTGCCACCAGGGAGAAAGTATAGGTCGTTGAGTGTAGGGAAACGGTAGTTGCGCGAGATAGATGCCTTGGCGATGACATTGCCCTTTTTCGAGAGTACGCCGTCAACAAAGAGGGCTGGAATAAGGGGGGTCCACTCCGTGCCATACATATCCTCGCGAAGTACGATCGACGTGCCGATTCTATCGGTTGGTCGCCACTTTGCCGACACCGAGCCAGAGAGTTCTGGTCGAGCCTTGATGTAGCCTACGATAGCCTTATTGCCATCCTGAAGCACGATATTCTTATCGCGGCTCTCAACAAAGTGCTGGTGTAGGGCTACGTTGGCGGTAAAAAGCCACTTTTCACCTATATAGTACTCTCCGTCGAGCTGTCCGTAGATGGTGTTGATGCGGCTGCGTGAGCGGGTCATATGAGCCATTACGCCATTGCCCAAGTCGCGCTTGTAGTCGTATGCCATCCAGGTATAGATATAGCCTGCCTTAGTGCCGAGCTTCCAACTCTCGCTTATGTGATCCCACGAAAGTACGCCACGGAAGGTATTTTCGCGTTGTACGTTCTCGAAGTCGGTGTGGTCGCCATGGTCTACCGTGAGCATCGCAAGCTCGCGCTTAGAGTCTATATACCATGCATTTAGACCAAAGCGATCACCTGCGCCAGTGTTGTAATATACCTCTTGTAGAAGATGAAAGTCTCGGTAGGCACCACTGCGATTGCGCTCGATAGGGTAGTACTGGTCGATGATGTTCATATCATCGTCGTAGACGTTGATCTTTTTGTCGTGGTTGCGATATTTGTAGTCGTTAGGCGATGATGAGTAGACAGCACGTGTAGAGACTTGCCAGTGTCTATCGCCATAGGTTAGACGTAGGAACTCATCGAAGGTCTTAAATGAGCCAGCACCCTGAATATACTGCATTCCAAAGCCATTGGCATTTGCAGGGCGTGTGGAGAGCTTCACAGCACCACCTAAGCCGCCACCAGTCTCGTTCACGGATGATGTACCATGTAGCAACGATGCATCGTCGATGAAGTAGGAGGGTATCATAGAGAAGTCGGTCATGCCGAGCATTGGATTGTTTATCTTCATACCATTCCACGACACCTGCGTATGCGATGGCGAGGTGCCACGAAAGGCTACGGTGGAGAGCGTAGCACGACCGTAGTTCTTTACAAAGATTGCCGAATTGAAGGTAAGAACATCTGCCATCGAGAGGGCGATATTCTCCTTAAGAGCTATGGTGTCGAACTTGGTCTGTTGTGCGCCAATCTCCTTGATTGGGCGGTTGCCATATACCGCTACCTCAGGGATGTTGATGCCTTTACGCACCCAGTCGCTCTCCTGCGCATTAGCAAGTAGAGGAGAGAGGATTATGCTCAGTATGGTAAGTAGTCTTCTCATGGTGTGCGTCTCTATTTCCAACAAAATGCACCGGGGATGATGCCTACATAAAATTCATCAATCAACTCTCGATCCTTAGAGTATCGATATATCTTGCCCTGCTGTACATAGTCTATGGCATCGGCAATGTAGACATCGCCAGTGCGTGGGCAGATAGTAAGACCGTAGTATATCGTGTTATTGTACTCCAAGAATGGCTCTACAGGTACACGGTCGGCAGTTACGTCCATCTCCCACACTGCATCGTTAAGCCAATAAATCTTATCCTTTGTGCCGTTTAGCTGTACCTCTGATGGCCAATCGCCAAACTCGAATTTGAACTGCTTTTCGATGGTAAAGGTTTCGGCGTCAATACGATATAGCGATGGTGCTTCGTGACCATATGGCGAGCCTTCGTAGCCACCATCTGTAACAGTCCAGAGCTTGTTGTTGCAGTCCATAACCAGCGACGTGGGCTGAATACCCACTGTGATAGTGTCTACAATAGTGTCGGTCTCGGTGTCGATTTTAAGGATGCGATTCTGATATGACCAGCAGTTGACAAAGAGATACTTGCCATACTGTACCATCTGCTCCGTGGAGCCAGTCTCCATGGTCATATCTGGGACTTCGATATAGCCTGTAATCTCGTATCGCTTAGGGTTGACAATAAAGATACGGTTATCCCAAATCTGCGTGATATACGCCTTCTCGTCGCTGACGAAGTGTATGTATCGTGGCGATGTTAGATTAGTGATACGACCCACCTCCTTAAAGGTGTTAATGTCGATAGCAAAGACTACATGCGAGTTATTGACCACCACCCAGCCGATACCGTCGCGGATAATCATCGACTGCGCCACATCGCCAAGTTTCATGGCATTGGCACGGTAGAAGACTTCGTTCTCGATCTCCTTAGTGTCTGGGTTGTAGTAAGATAGCGTTGCATTGCCATACTGGAAGTTTCCTTCGTTACAGATAAAGAGACCCTCTCCCGTAACTTCGAAATCCTCCTCTAAGCCATACTCCCACTTCATACACGACAACGAGAGCAGTGCAACAACTATCGCTAATAATCTATGCCACTTATTCATCATACTACTTCTTCATATTATAGTCGTAAAAGCCAAAGACTTCTGTCGAAATCTCGCCCAACCAGCCACTCTTTGCGTTTACACCGCACTGCACCTTTACAAAGTCGATGAAATCCAACGATATGGGCTCGCCATCTATATCTATTGCATTTGAGATTTTGAAGTGGTTTGTGTTTGCTAAGGCATTGCTATTGTCGCCCTCTCCCTCACGATCTACAGGGCTAAAGTTATCGGCATAGCCCCAATCGTACTCGGCATTTACCCAGTAGGAGCCATTGCCCGAAGCGTCATAGTTGCGTGACTTAAGGCAGGTGCCGCGTAGGGTGTAGCTATTAGCCTCAATCCATAGTGGATAGTAGTAATCCTGTCGGTGGAACTGCTTTAGATAGTCTACCTGACCGCTATTACCTAGATTATCTGTCCACTGCACCGCCATCTGTGTACCAGTAGGGCGGTAGTAGGTTACTTCATAATTTTGGATTGTCTCCTCTTTACCTGTCTCGGAGCCTGCTAACTCATACCATGTGTCGTTAGGCTTGCCATCGCCATTCTCATCCTGCATAACCCAGACAATACCTGGCTCCGAAGAGCCACTAAAAGAGTTGCCAAGAATGGCAAGGTCGTAGTCGCCAGAGTTGTCGATGCTATGGTCGAAACCGACGACAATATAGCCACCAAAGCCTCCCAACGATACCCAGATAGGGTTAGGGTTGCCGTTGCTATCCTTTTCGGACATACGTGACTCGGCATAGGCGATAGCTGCCTTTGGTGTGGTCTGCGTACCATCGAAACCGCCCGTTTGAAGCTCGTTGATAAACTGTCCAGGGGCTGGGGTGTAGTCGTAGACCTTGTTCCAATCGGCGAGTGATGTGGCGCTCTTTGCGCGGTAGAATGCACCCTCTTTGTAGACCGTGATATCGAACTCACGAGTTAGGGTAATCTGATTCTCCCCCTTTGTAGCCATAGCGGTAGCAATAACTTTATACTCGCCCTCGGTAGGCGCGGTAAAGATAAGGTCGTGGTTATTGCCAAGACTCTCATAGGAATCCTTAAGCCTCCAGTGGTAGGTAACGCCATCATTGCCACTTATTGAGCTTGGCTCGATATGGAGCTTGCGACCCTCGACGGTATGGTATGTTGTGCGCTCAAACTCCCAAACAACAGGCATATCATCAGCATTAAGTACCTCTACTTCAACAGTATCGCTAAATGAGCCATCCTCGTTTGTAGCTGTAACAGTAATGGTGTATTTGCCTAACTCGGTTGCTGTAAAGGTGTATGATGTACCCTCGCCAACGCTCTCGTTGTTTACGCTCCAAAGGAGTGTTGTGGGTAGTGATGTCTCCTTTAGCGTGGCGACAAATTGTATGGTGGTGCCGAGTGTTACGCACTGGCTCTTAGCACCGGTGATAGATACTGCGGGTATCTCCAACTCTATAACATCGACCCTGATATTCTCCTTGTCGCTACCGCTATTGGTAGTTACTGTAAGCGAGATGTAGTGCTTTCCAAGTTTCTCGCCCGTGAACGACAACGATGGCTCTGTGCCAATAACCTCGCCATCCATAACCCAGCTATATGTGGCATTGGCAGCCGACTCATAGCCTGGGGCAATAACTATTTCGCGCCCCAATTTGACGGTGTAGATACCAGTCTTGCTATCAAGAACAATCTTTGGGGGCAAAGCTGTCGTAATCTCCTCGTCGATATTACATGACGAGGAGATTGCAACAATCACACATAAATACAATAAATCTAAAACACGTTTCATATATTATTCCTTAGGAAATCTCACTGCAACGTCGTCGTAGGCGAAGTATCCAGGGATGGTAAAGCCATACCTGCCACCCATCTCATCCGAGTAGAGGAAGTTAAATACCACTCTCTCCACAGCGCCAAGTTCGTGCAACTCCCACTTTTGCCAATCCTCCACTACGTCGTGACCGTTGACCAAGTAGAACTCTATCTCTGAGCATGGCTCGTCGTCGTCGATGCTCGCGTAGCCATAAGCTACAATCTTTAGCCAAGCATCATCAGTAAGCCCTGTCCAGTTACCACCGAAACTATTGCCCTCCTCGCTCTTAACACCGTTATAGAGCTGATTTAGAGTATAGTTGGTGTTAGTAACCCACATATGGTCGATAACACGTGCTACGCCATCGGCAAACGACCACTCTGGGAGATTCTCGATAAACGAGTAGTCATCCTTGTAGCCATAGTGTACGCAGAAGTTATCGCCTGAGTGTGCTGGTACGGGTGTTGTCAACTGCAACAAGAACCATCCAAGCGCTGCATCGGCACCAGGCTTGCCTGCCCACTGCTCTACATACTCCTCGCCATAGTACTTGGCGATATGCTTGTTTCTATCCTCGTCAGCATAACCCTCGCCCCAGTAGTTTGAGATGGCGTGACCACCACCCCAGTAGCAGTAGGCGTAGTTATCTGGGAACATATGGTACAACTCGGTGTTGTTCTCATCGTACCAATAGTACATTGCGTCCATAGCATCGTTACCATAAAGCATAGGACCGCTATATTGTTTTGAGTCGATAAGGTCGCTCCAAGTGTAGATATCCTTGCCAGTGTACATATCTACATAGTCCAAGAGGTATGGCTCGAACTTAGAGTCAGCATCCTCGAAGGTTAACACGCGAAGTGTGTAGTCGAGTTCCTCTGATGGCTCATTCTCCTCTGGGTTTTCAGGCTCTTCGCCCTCATCCGCTGTTGCCTTTGGTAGACGGATGACGCGACCATCTGTAAGAATGATAATCACCTCATCTTCAGTCTCCTCGATAGACTCAAACATCGAGTCGCCATCCTTGCCATCTTTGCCAGGAGCACCATCTACGCCATCCTTACCAGGAGTACCATCTACACCATCTTTACCAGGAGTACCATCGATACCATCCTTACCATTTTTGATAAGAACCGATGTGCCATCGTTGAAGGTTAGCACCACACCCTCGTCGGTGTAGGCGGTGTTGGTGATAACCTTGCCAGCGCTTAGTGCATCTACTAATGCTGTCAAAGCCTCGATGTCGGCACGATTTTGTGCTACATTCTGCTTCAAATCCTTGAACTCATCCCAGATTGCAGAGTCATCGTAGCTGCAACCTACCACTGCTGTTAGCGCAACTATTGCACTAAGAGCCATAGATAAAAATCTTCTCATAATACATTTGTTAAAAGGTCATTCTCCGTAAACTTTAACCAACGAGAAGATGCTCTATGGATAGGGGTACGACAAGGGTAGATGCTTCAAAATATCGAGGCTACAATCCCTCCGATAGGGGTGTAACACTACAAAATATCACATTTGAAAACTACAAGTCGCAGACCAGCCCATTCGCCGCAGGCACAATCTCGTTATAAACGCTTGGCAGGTCTTCTGACTTGTCTCGCTCTACGAAGCCTTCCCAGAGGTTGCGAACTATGTCGCCTTATCCAGTGACTTTTAGATGTCGTAGAGCCCTTTGAGACTCACAGCAGCGGGAACTGTCCGGGATTTTCACCCGATTCCCTTTTAATCTCCTAAGGGTATAAAACCCATGAGAACCAAATGCTGTGGCAAAGATAGGGAAAATAAATTAATTTTCCAATTAGTAGTGAGAAATTACTCATTACTAATTAAAAAAGGAGTTGCCCCGAAAGACAACTCCTATTGTATATTAAGGTATGTAACCTTCGATTACTTAATGTTTGGAAGCTCCATACCGTAGCCCTTCTTCTTATCCTCGCGCTTGAGCAACATGCCGATAAAGAGTGCCACAATGCCGAATGATGAGAAGATAACCATAGGTAGTGTGTAGCCGCCAGTAGCATCGAGTACCTTACCAATTACGATTGGAACAAGAAGCAAGCCCCAGTTCTGAATCCAGAAGATTACGCAGTATGCCGAGCCAAGGATACGCTCGTCGATAATCTTTGGTACTGATGGCCACAATGCTGCTGGTACCAATGAGAATGATACACCGAGGATAGCGATGATAGCTACAGCCAATGTCTTAGATGGGAATGCTGGAAGTAGGAATGCAAAGCTTAGGTGGCAAGCAATCATAATAAGCGAACCAATCATAAGCATTGATGCAGCCTTACCCTTGCGGTCGATGAATGCACCAAGAGCAGGAGTGAGACACATAGCAAGGATTGGGAAGCAGCTAAAGAGCTGTGCGCCATTAGCGATGCTAAGAGTCTTATTCAAGAAGTCTGGAGCGTAACGCTGGAATGGGAAGATTGCAGAGTAGTACAATACGCAAAGCAATGCTACCAACCAGAACATCTTGCTAGTGAAGATCTTACCCAAGTCGCTAAACTTGAACTCCTCCTCCGAAGCCTCATTTGTAAGCTCGCCAGCTGCCTCGAGCTGCTTGTCGAACTTGCGATCCATAAGTACGAAGATGAAGTAGAAGATAAGACCGATCATGAGCAATACTGCGCCAAAGGCTACAGGAGCTGATACCGAAGCATTGAACTTGTCTGATACCGTAGGAGAGAGCCACATAGCTGCAAATACACCAAGACGTGCGATAGACATCTCAAGGCCCATTGCCATAGCCATCTCCTTGCCCTTGAACCACTTAGCGATAGACTTAGATACTGTAGTACCCGCCATCTCGCAACCGCAACCGAAGATCATAAAGCCGAAGCAAGCGAGCTTAGCCGAAGCAGGAAGTGCTACCCACCATGAGCTAAGCCAAGCCTCAAGACCTGTGCCTACGAAGTACTCGCTCATAGCGTAGAACTTAATGCAAGCACCAATAACCATCAACGATGCTGATAGGAGACCTGTAAAGCGGATACCCATCTTATCGAGGATAACACCCGCAAAGATTAGGAAGAAACAGAATACGTTGAGGAAGTACTCTGAAGCTGCGTATGTACCAAAGGTACTGCTATCCCAGTTAAGGGTAGTGTCGAGAAGCTCCTTAAGTGGCGAGAGCATATCTACGAACATGTAGGCGAAGAACATCATCAACGAGATGAGTAGCAACGCACTCCAACGCGCAAACGCTGAGTCATTAAGTTTTCTTTGAATAGTTTGAGTCATAAATAAATGTTTTATAGGTTAATAAAATGATTTTACGTTTGGTTAGTGTTCCCCAATATTAAACTGCTTGAGGGTTTGATATGCCATCTCGATACCCAACTCTCCCGCCTTAGAGATATCCAAGCATCCCTTGCGCGTGTCCTTCATCAAAATCTGTACAAGACCGCGGTTGTAGTATGCTTCGCCAAGGTTGGCATTGAGTTCTATAGCGCGGGTGTAGTCATCATACGCCTCGGGTAGCTTACCCGATATAGCCATAAGGTTGGCGCGGTTGAAGTAGGCCTCGGCAAACTCTGGATAGAGCTTTATCGCCTTGTTTACATCGTCGATAGCCTCGTCATAGTTGTAGGTACGTGTAGAGTTGCTATTTAGGCGCTTTGATGGGTCGGAGTCAAGAGTGATACTCTGGTAGGAGTTATCTATCGACGAGATGAAGTCTATCATCTCAGCACGCGTAGTAGCGCGGTTGATGTAGAGGAATGGGTTCGCAGGGTTATGCTGAATTGCCTCGCTATAGGTGTTCACAGCATTAGTATACTGCTTGATTAGCGACTGGCTCACACCGCGCATAAAGAGTTGTTCCCAGGTAGGCTCTGCAACACTGCGCAACTCCTTTGCCATACGGCGGTCGATGGCGATAAGTGAGTCTGGGTTGATGTTGCTCTGTCGGCACTCGAGGCGCACAAGAGGGTTGTCCATACGGGTAATAAAATCCTTAACACGCTGTGTGGTATACTTCTGTGAACGCAGTTTTACGCTCTCATCGCTCTCTATCAGCGTGAAGCGGAACATCGGTATCAGTGTCAAGGCGTTGCTACCAGCGTGGGTAAACGTAGATGTTATATGCTGGAAGTCGCGCTCCATAAGTCGGCTATCGAACGAGAGCAACTTATCGAAACGCTGCGTGGTATCAGAATATATCGAGTATGTCGAATCCTTTAGGCGGGCTTTGTACATTGCAATCTTGCGCTCGGCGGTGCGTTCGTCGCTCTCCGCGCCCTTAATATCGCGGTTGGCACGACGTAGTGCGCTACGTCCGAGGTAGGCATTCGCAAAGTCGGGATATAGCTCTATGGCGCGTGTGTAGTCGGCAATGGCGGCATCCAAATCGCCTAAACGTGTGTGGAGCATCGCGCGGTTGTAGTAGACAAGAACATTATCTGGTGCGAGCAGTGCCACATTATTGAAATCCTCCAGTGCACGGTTGTAGTCGCCAATCTCGATGCGCACGATGGCGCGGTTGAAGTAGCCGAGCGAGTTTAACGAGTCGAGTTCTATCACGCGGTCGAAGTCGCTTAGCGATGCCATAGGGCGATGGAGATAGTTGTGCGCTAAGGCTCGATTGAAGAAGCCAGGAAGGTAGTTGCTATCGCAGCGTACCGCCATATCGAAGTCTGCGCACGCCTCGTCGTATCGCTCCTCTGCCATATATAGCGCACCACGACGGTTGTAGCTCTCTGGCTCTTCGCGGTTGGTGCGTATGGCAAGATTAAAGTTCTCGTAGGCATTGGCTGTATCCTTCAAATAGAGGTACGACGTACCACGATTTAGATATGCTGGCACATGGCGCTTCTCGTAGCGGATATACTTGTTGAAGTCCTCAATAGCATCCTCGAACTGCTGATTTAGAAGACGCGTAACGCCACGACTATAGTATGGGTCGGGTAGGTCGGGACGCAGCTCTATAGCCTGCTGAAAGTCGTTCAGCGCATCATCGTAATTGCCAAGACGTGTGCGTGTTATGGCGCGGTAGTAGAATGCTCCTGTGAATACAGGATTTACCGTTATCGCAGTTGTAAAGTCTGCATCGGCGCCAAGTAGGTCATCCATATTGTACTTGGCGATACCGCGTAGGAAGAAGGCATCGAAGTTGCGCTCATCCTGACGGATAAGGACATTGAGAATATCTATCGCCTCACGATATTTGTTGTCTACCATACACTGCTGCCCAACCCAATAGATATAATTGCGGTTGTACTGCGCCACACCCTTTAGGGGTATCACGCAGAGTAGAGCAAAGAGTATAACTACAACAAAACGCTTCATCACCTATACTAACGCAGAATTACTCGAGTTCGTATCCAAAGCGCTTAAGCTGGCTGTCGTTATTTCGCCAATCCTCCTGCACCTTAACGTATAGCTCAAGGAATACCTTCTTGCCGAGGAATGCCTCAAGGTCCTGGCGCGCAGCCTGACCTACCTTCTTAAGTTTCTCGCCCTTATGACCGATAACGATGCCCTTCTGTGAGTTGCGGGCAACATAGATTGTAGCCGAGATACGGTCGATAGTAGGCTCCTCCTTATACGCCTCGATGCCAATCTCGCAAGAGTATGGAATCTCCTTGTCGTAGTTTAGAAGAATCTTCTCGCGGATAATCTCCGAGGCGAAGAAACGTAATGTCTTATCTGTAAGTGTATCCTTTGGATAGAATGCCTCGCCCTCAGGCAAGCGCTCAAGGATAAGGTTGAAAACACCCTCCACATTGAAGTTCTCCTTAGCCGAGCATGGTGCGATAATAGCATTAGGCAACAATGCCTGCCACTTCTCCACTAAGGCTGTGAGCTTGTCGGGAGTTGTAAGGTCTACCTTGTTGATTACCACGATAGTAGGTATTCCAGAGAGGTTCACCTTCTCGATAATCTCTGCTGAGCGGTCGCTATCCTCCACTGTGTCGGTAACGTATAGCAACACATCAGCATCGGTGATGGCGCCACGCACAAACTTCATCATCTTTTCTTGAAGCTTGTAGTTTGGCTTAAGAATACCTGGAGTGTCGGAGTAGACGATCTGGAAGTCATCGCCATTCACGATACCCATAATTCTGTGGCGTGTAGTCTGCGCCTTTGATGTTATGATTGAGAGCTTTTCGCCCACAAGCTGATTCATAAGTGTCGACTTACCCACGTTTGGGTTGCCGATAATATTCACAAAACCACTTCTATGTGCCATAATCTTAAGTGTCAAATATAATTTAACTCACAAAGGTAATGTATTTTCGCAAAAGGTGCAAGCTTCGATGGGAAAACTACGTTTTATGGGAGAAAAATTAGATGCTGAATAGAGGAAAAATTTATTTGGTGTAGGTGTAAAAATAGGTTGATATAATAAGCGATATATACTCCAATATTGTTCTATATGGACATTGTTCGTACGCGTGTGCGAATATAATAATCGTTAGGGAAGTGAAAATTTTTAGAAAAAAGGAGTACACTTTGGGAAAGTTTTACTAACTTTGTCTTACATATACGATAATACTAACCCCGAACTTTTGTATGATTTATAATCGCACAAATACTGATTGTTATCACCCTATTTCTGAATGGGGGGGTATTTTGCTGTATATCAACAAGTTATAAAATCATTTCACATAATTACTGTCTCGACACCTATCGATGCGACTATCGATAGGGCTCTTTGTATTGTCTAATCTAAGAGCTATTGATGAGTGTGGGATTAGCAGTGAATACAATTTTTAATTTTTTATAAACACATTAAACAATTATTAACTATGAAAAAGTTTTTAGCTTTAGCTGCAGTGATGCTAGGTTTAGCATCTTGTCAGACTGAGCCTGAGGGCTTCGACGTTAATGTTGGTGGTGAGCAGGATGTAAACATCACTGTATCGCTTCCAGAGGGTACTCGTGCCGACAGCGCATTGGGTGCTTTTGGTCACGTTGACTTCACAAAGTATGATGTGCGTTTCCAGTGTGAGGTGCACTATGGTGGCCAGGTTAAGGTTCTTCCAGTACAGTACGGTAGAGGTAATGATGCTGTTGCAACAGCTACATTCCCAGTACGCCTTATCGCAAACCGTAACTACACATTCGTAGTATGGGCTGACCTTGTTGAGGAGGGTTCTGAAGCAGACCTTCACTACAACACTGAAAATGGTTTGACAAACATCACATTGAACAACGACACTTGGGTTGCTATGGACGAGACTCGTGATGCATTCAC
>JAZQZQ010000033.1:0-52613 GCA_045634125.1 Alistipes sp.
AGTCAAGATTATGGCATTGAATAAGATTGAAAGAAGAGCGAGAATCAAGATGCGTATTCGTAAGATCGTTAACGGTACTGCATCACAGCCTCGCATGACTGTATTCCGTAGCAACAAGCAGATCTACGTACAGTTTATTGACGACCTCGCAGGCGTAACCTTGGCAACAGCATCATCGTTGGACAAGGAGGTTGCAGCAGAGGCAGCTGGTAAGAACAAGTCAGAGGTTGCAGCTTTGGTTGGTAAGCTTGCTGCAACTCGTGCAATCGAGAAGGGTATCACCGCAGTATCATTTGATCGTAACGGTTACCTCTATCACGGTCGAGTAAAAATGTTGGCTGACGCTGCTCGTGAGGGTGGCCTTAAATTCTAATCGATTATGGCAAATACTAACATAAAGAGAGTACGTACAAGCGACCTCGAGTTGAAGGATCGTTTGGTTGCAATCAACCGCGTTACTAAGGTAACCAAGGGTGGTCGTACATTCACTTTCTCTGCTATCGTAGTTGTAGGTAACGAGAATGGTGTTGTAGGCTATGGTCTTGGTAAGGCAGCGGAGGTTACCGTTGCTATCTCTAAGGGCGTAGAGGATGCAAAGAAGAATTTGGTTAAGATTCCAGTACTCAACGGTACTATTCCACACAAGCAGGAGATGCGTTTCGGTGGTTCTGAGGTGATGATTCGCCCAGCTGCCCCTGGTACAGGTATCATCGCTGGTGGTGCGATGCGTGCTGTATTGGAGTCTGTAGGTATCAAGAACGTGCTTGCAAAGAGCAAGGGTTCATCTAACCCACACAACCTCGTAAAGGCTACTATCGGTGCTTTGTGCGAGTTGCGTGATGCTCGTTCAGTTGCTGAGTTGCGTGGTATCTCACTAACCAAGGTGTTTAACGGTTAAAAATAGGAGGTAACAACTATGGCAACATTGAAAATCACTCAGATTAAGAGCCGTATCGGTGCTTCTAAGCAGCAGTGCAAGAACCTTGATGCTCTCGGTCTTCGCAAGATCAACCACACAGTTGAGCACAGCGACTCAGTAATTATCAAGGGTATGATCGAGCGTGTTAAGCACCTAGTACGCGTAGAGGAGGTAAAATAAGTTTAACCCAAGAAAACAATTTAAGAAATGGAACTTCATAATCTTAAGCCCGCTAAGGGTGCAACTCACCACGATAAGCGCGTGGGTCGCGGTGCCGGTTCTGGTCACGGTGGCTATTCAACTCGCGGTTTGAAGGGTGCGAAGTCTCGCTCTGGTTATTCAAGCAAGCTCGGTTTCGAGGGTGGTCAGATGCCTTTGCAGCGTCGTCTTCCTAAGTTCGGCTTCACCAATATCAAGCGTGTAGAGTACAAGGCTATTAACCTTTCAACACTTGAGGATCTCGCAGCAAAGAACAACCTTACTGAGGTTACTTTCGAGACCCTTGTTCAGGCAGGCTTTGTATCAAACAATGACAAGGTAAAGATTCTTGGTAACGGTGCCGTTACACGTGCTTTGGCTGTTAAAGCTAATGCATTCTCAAAGAGCGCTGAGGCTGCTATCGTAGCTGCAGGTGGTTCTGTAGAGAAGTTGTAATACGGTATTTGACTGTTTGTCGGAAGCTGTCGCATCGCAATCGGAACCTATATATATAATATGTAATAACTATGGCGTGTGAGCATAATGCTTAGGCTCAGCACCGACAACAGTTGATAAGTTTAGAATCTAAAAACCTAATAAGTTATGAACAAGTATATTATTGTTGGTATCATCTTGGTAGCTCTCGTCGCGCTACTTGCAACCAACAAGAAACTCGTTGAAACGCTCAAGAATATTTATAAGATTGAGGAGCTTCGTCAGCGTATCCTCTTTACGCTCGGTCTTCTTCTTATCTATCGCTTGGGTAGCTTCGTGACTCTGCCAGGTGTTGACCATGCAGTGTTGGAGCAGTGGACACAGAACTTTGCGAATGATGGTAGTAGCCTTATGGGCTTGCTTAACATCTTCTCGGGTGGTGCGTTCTCGCAGGCTTCAATCTTTGCTCTTGGTGTAATGCCTTACATCACAGCGTCTATCATCATTCAGTTGTTGGGTATCATGGTACCTTACTTCCGTAAGATGCAGCGCGAGGGTGAGAGCGGACGTCGCAAGATGAATCAGTGGACACGTTTCCTTACTATTGCAGTATTGCTATTGCAGGCTCCTGCTTACCTTAAGACTCAGATCATGGCTCAGCAGGGTGCAGTAGTTCAGGAGGCAGGTTTCATCGTTACCTCTACAATTATTCTTATCGCTGGTACCATGTTCATCATGTGGCTTGGTGAGAAGATTACTGACAGAGGTATCGGTAACGGTATTTCATTGATCATCATGATTGGTATTGTAGCACGTCTCCCACAGTCGTTCCTTCAGGAGTTTATGTTCCAGACGACAGGTGGTGGTAGCATCATCATGCTTCTCGTAGAGTTGGTATTCCTTGCTCTCGTGTTTATGCTTGCGATTGCTATCGTTCAGGCTGTGCGTAAGATTCCAGTACAGTATGCAAAGCGTATTGTAGGTAATAAGCAGTATGGTGGCGTGCGTCAGTACATTCCTTTGAAGTTGAATGCTGCCAATGTAATGCCTATTATCTTTGCTCAGGCACTTATGTTCATCCCAGGTTTGATTTGGGGTGGTCAGTGGCTTGACATCACCAGCTTCTGGTACAACTTTACGCTTGTAGTGTTGGTAATTGCATTTACTTATTTCTACACTGCAATTATCGTTAACCCTCAAATGATGGCTGATGATATGAAGCGTAACGGTGGCTTTATCCCAGGCGTTAAGCCAGGTAAGAGTACTGTTACCTATATCGATGACATCATGACAAGAATTACCCTTCCAGGTTCTGTGTTCTTGGCAATTATCACAATTCTTCCAGCAATTGCCATGTCACTCGGTATCACTCAGGGCTTCGCTTACTTCTTCGGAGGTACATCGCTCTTGATTATGGTGGGTGTTGTTCTTGATACTCTAAAGCAGATTGAGAGCTACTTGTTAATGCGTCACTATGACGGTCTTATGAAGACTGGTCGCATTCAGGGTCGCTACTAATAGTTTACCACAAGAGACGGTGCCTTAGAGGCACGCTTCAAAGGCACCGCCGCTTTATTAGTTTGAGAGATGATTTATCTGAAGACCAAAGAGGAGATTGAGATACTCCGCGAGAATAACATACTTGTAAGCCGTGCGCTTGCTGAGGTAGGTCGACATATTAAGCCAGGTGTTACAGCACGTCAGCTTAACGATATCGCCGAGAAGTTTATTCGCGACAACGGAGCAGTACCAGCTTTTCTTGGCTACCAGGGCTACCCAGCTGCATCGACAATCTCGATTAACGAGCAGGTGGTTCACGGTATTCCATCAGATTATGTCATAAAGGAGGGCGACATCGTATCGGTTGATTTAGGTACCTTTATGAAGGGGTTTGTAGGTGATTCAGCATATACATTTGCTGTAGGCACTGTCAGCGACGAGGTTCGACAGTTGTTGGAGGTCACCAAGGAGGCTCTGCGTAGAGGTGCGGCACAGGCTAAGGCGGGTAATCGCGTAGGCGATATATCGGCAGCCGTGCAGGATTACGCTGAGAGTTTCGGCTTTGGCGTAGTGCGCGAGTTGGAGGGTCATGGCTTAGGCAGAAAGATGCACGAGGAGCCAGGCGTTCCTAACTATGGTGCAAGAGGTAGAGGACCATTATTGAAAGAGGGTATGGTAATTTGCATCGAGCCGATGATTACGATGGGAGATAGACGAGTGGTCTTTGAGCGTGATGGTTGGACTGTCCGCACCAAGGATCGAAAGCCGGCAGCGCACTACGAGTACGCGGTGGCTGTGGGTAAGGATGACCCAGATATCTTGACAGATTTCAGTATCATCGAAGAGGCTATTAAACAGTAAAATCTTATGGCAAAACAGACTGCTATTGAACGAGACGGAACCATCATTGAGGCGTTGTCAAACGCAATGTTCAGGGTGGAATTGGATAACGGACACGTTATCACGGCTCATATCTCAGGTAAGATGCGTATGCACTACATTAAGATCTTACCAGGAGATAAGGTAAAAGTAGAAATGACACCTTATGATTTGAGTAAGGGTCGAATATCTTTTAGGTACAAATAATTAAGAATGCTTCGGTTATGAAAGTAAGAGCATCAATTAAGAAGAGAAGCGAGGATTGTAAGATTGTTCGTCGCAAGGGTAAGCTCTATGTGATTTGCAAGAAGAATCCTAAGTTCAAAATGCGCCAGGGATAATTTTTAGTTTAACAAACCGAAATTAACGAAAAGAAACATTTATGGCACGTATAGTAGGTGTTGATTTACCAAAAAATAAGCGTGGTGAGATCGGCTTGACCTATATCTATGGTATTGGTCGTTCTACAGCGCAGAAGATCCTTGATAAAGTAGGCGTTAGCCGCGACATTAAGGTTCAGGATTGGACTGACGATCAGGTCGGTGCAATTCGTAGCGCAATTGCAGAGATGGGCATTAAGGTTGAGGGCGAGTGCCGCTCAGTTGTTCAGCTCAACATTAAGCGATTGATGGATATCGGTTGCTACCGTGGTATCCGTCACCGTTTGGGTCTTCCAGTTCGTGGTCAGAGCACAAAGAACAATGCTCGTACACGTAACGGTAAGAAGAAGACTGTAGGAAACAAGAAAAAGGCAACTAAGTAATATTAGAGAGTTATGGCAAAGAAAACTGGTACAGTTAAGAAGAAGGTTGTTAAGGTTTCTGCACAGGGTATGGCTTTTGTGCACTCTACCTTCAACAACGTGATCGTAACCATTACTAACGAGGTGGGTGAGGTCATCAGCTGGTCATCAGCAGGTAAGATGGGCTTCCGTGGTTCTAAGAAGAACACACCATACGCAGCACAGACAGCAGCAGCTGACTGCGCTAAGGTTGCTTACGATATGGGTTTGCGTAAGGTTAAGGTTTACGTTAAGGGTCCTGGTCAGGGTCGTGAGTCTGCAGTTCGTACCATCCACGGTGCTGGTATCGAGGTTATGGAGATCATCGACGTTACTCCATTGCCACACAATGGCTGCCGCGCTCCTAACCGTCGTCGCGTATAATTCTCTTTAGGGAATATTTACCGATTGACAGTAAGACTAAGCAGATTAGTAAAACTTTACTTTACATTAAAAATTAAAAACAATTATGGCAAGATATATTGGACCAAAGTCGAAGATTGCCCGTCGTTTTGGCGAGGCTATTTACGGTGCTGACAAAGTTCTTGAGAAGCGTAACTTCCCTCCTGGACAGCACGGTCTTGCTCGCAAGCGTAAGAAGAACTCTGAGTATGGCGAGCAGCTTTCTGAGAAGCAGAAGGCAAAGTATACTTACGGTATTTTGGAGAAGCAGTTCGCACGCACTTATGAGGCTGCTGCACGTATGGGCGGTATCACAGGTGAGAACTTGTTGAAGCTTTTGGAGTGCCGTTTGGACAACGTAGTATATCGTTTGGGTATTGCTCCTACACGTGCTGCTGCGCGTCAGCTTGTTTCACACCGCCACATCTGCGTTAACGGTAACGTAGTAAATATCCCTTCTTACTCATTGAAGGTAGGCGATGTAGTTTCAGTTCGTGAGAAGTCTAAGACTTTGGAGGTTATCACTGATGCATTGGCTGGTTCATCACGTAGCCGTTATGCATGGTTGGAGTGGGATAACGCTTCTATGAGCGGTAAGTTCCTTCAGACCCCAGAGCGTGAGGAGATTCCAGAGAACATCAAGGAGCAGCTTATCGTCGAGTTGTACTCTAAGTAGTAATTTACAAACAAATTCAATATTATGGCAATATTAGCATTCCAAAAACCTGAAAAGGTCATCATGCTGGAGTCGACTTCATCGTTCGGCAGATTTGAGTTCCGTCCTTTGGAGCCTGGCTATGGTATGACAGTCGGAAACGCTTTGCGCCGTGTGTTGCTCTCGTCGTTGGAGGGCTATGCTATCACGACCGTGAAGGTTGCCGGTGTGAACAATGAGTTCGCCGCCGTTCCCGGTGTGATGGAGGGTATGTTGGAGATTATCCTTAATCTCAAGCAGGTACGTTTCATCCGCACAGTAGATAACGAGGAGGCTGAGAAGGTCTCTATCAATGTTGCAGGTGTAACAGAGCTTACTGCAGGTTATATCTCTAACTACCTATCGTTCTTCAAGGTTTTGAACCCAGAGTTGGTGATTTGCCACCTTGCTCCAGGTACAAAGATGCAGTTGACCATTACTATTGGTAAGGGTCGTGGTTATGTACCATCAGAGGAGAATGCGGGCATTGAGAAGGATGTTGATACCCTTCCTATCGACTCGATCTTCACTCCTATTAAGAACGTTAAGTACTCTATCGAGGACTACCGTGTCGAGCAGAAGACCGACTACGAGAAGTTGAATTTGGAGATTACTACCGACGGCTCGATTCATCCGAAGGATGCGTTGAAGGAGGCTGCTAAGATTCTTATTCAGCACTTTATGTTGTTCTCTGACGAGAAGATTACTCTCGATAAGGAGGAGCAGCAGGGTGTTGAGGAGTTCGACGAGAGCGTATTGCATATGCGCCAGTTGCTCAAGACAAGGCTTGCTGATCAGGATTTGAGTGTTCGTGCGCTCAACTGCTTGAAGGCTGCTGATGTTGAGACTGTTGGTGATCTTGTTAAACTTCACCGCAACGAGCTTTTGAAGTTTCGTAACTTCGGTAAGAAGTCTCTTACAGAGCTCGATGAGTTGTTGGCAACTCTCAACCTTAAGTTCGGTATGGATGTATCTATCTACAAACTTGATAAAGATTAATTATGAGACACAATAAGAATTTTAATCATCTTGGCAGACAGGCGGGCCATCGTAAGGCAATGCTTTCAAATATGGCTGTATCGCTCATCCTGCACAAGCGTATTCAGACAACTGTTGCTAAGGCTAAGGCTGTACAGAAGTTTATTGAGCCATTGGTAACAAAGTCTAAGGAGGACACTACTCACTCACGTCGTGTGGTATTCTCATATTTGAAGCAGAAGGAGGCAGTTACTGAGTTGTTCCGCACAATCGCTCCTAAGATCATGGAGCGTCCAGGTGGTTACACTCGTATCCTTAAGACTGGTTTCCGTCTTGGTGATGGTGCTGATATGTGTATCATCGAGTTCGTTGATTTCAACGAGACTTACACATTCGGTCGTGAGGCTGCTGCTCCTGTTGCAGAGGCTAAGCCTAAGACACGTCGTTCACGCAAGAAGTCAACAGATGCAACTGAGGATGCAACTGTTGTAGCAGAGAAGAAGACAGCAAAGACTGCTGCTCCAAAGGCTGCAGCTAAGGCTTCTGCTGCTAAGGGCGCAAAGAAGACAAACGTGGGTAAGAAGATGTAATTCATCTTTCAAAGGGGCGCGAGTTCCAACCCATTCAAGATATCGTGGGGGAGTATATACTCCTTCACGATATTTTTTTTATACTATCAGTATCACCGCCTTTAATATCGATGTTGAGTTGTTGTAGTTTAGGATATTTTTATTATTTTTGCAATGTTGAATACTCTGCAAATTATAAAAATTTTAATATAGCTATGAAAAAACTATTTTCGGTGGCTTTGATAGCCATTATGGTCTTCTCGTTGGCATCATGCGAGATTCTAAATCCAAATGAGCAAACACCAGCACCTGCGCCAACTCAGGGTCTTACCTTGACATCGCCAGATGTTATTAATGTTGAAGCTGAGGGTGGCAACTTTCAGATCAGTTACGACATCACGGGCGATGGCACTGTTGAGGCTACAACAGACAACCCTCAGATGATTGATGCTATCAATTCTAATACTCCGGGTTATATACGCATCCGTGTTGCTGAGAATACCGCTTCTGAGGCGCGTGAGGCATATGTAATCATCACCTATGGTAACAATTTTGTTCGTGTGAAGGTTGTTCAGGAGGCTGCAGAAGCTGTACAACTTGAGGTTGTTAATGTTGCAGCTAACCAGCTTGTCGGTAACTATTATGCTGAGGATCTCGCACCTGGTGTAGGTCACTACTGGATTATCATCACAAAGAATGGTTTTGTAAATGGCGAAACTATTATTGGTGGCGAGTATTTCCGTTTGGATGTTATCGCACCACTTACCGATAAGACAGAGAATATCACTCTTCCAGACGGCGACTATCGTTTCGATCCATCATTGGCATACGATGAGTTTACCATTGTGAACGTGGGTAATACCGACTACACTTGGATTGACAGCTCTGGCGAGGCTTGGGGTTACAACTTTGTAGATGCTTCGCTTAGCGTTCGCGGTAATAAGATAGAGCTTGTTGCTCTAACTGCTGAGAAGGAGTTTCACGTAAGCTTTGAGGGCACATACTCGCTTACACCTCCATATGAGATCACCGATTATGTGTCGAGCCTAAAGCAGGATACCGTTATCGATGTATCTAACTGCCGCGCATCATTCCAGAACTACGGCGATTACTGGGGCTGTGGCTATACTAACTGGGGTATTGAGTTTGTATGCTACGATGGTATGAAGTATGGTACATACGTTGTTCTTGACCTTATTTCAGACTCTGCAACAGATATCTCTGGAACCTATGTCGCTTCGGGCTTTACTGCTGAGGATTCTACAAAGCCAGATTTCCGTCCAGGTGTATTTGTTCCAGGTTTCCGCGTATCTGATGTCTCAGATTTGCTTTTGGGATCGTTGTTTATGGTCTACAAGGATGGCTTGTGTGTATCTCAGGCGTCGTTGTACGATGGTACTATCACTATCACTAAGCTTGCTGATGGCTACTACAACATTGTTATCGATGCATACGATGATGCTCCAAAGCAGAATAAGATTACGCTCAACTGGACAGGTACTATGTAATAGCGGCTTTTGAAGAAGATTTGAGTAAATAACAATATAACTAACGACTAAAACTATGAAAAAACTTAATTGGGTGATAGCGCTTTTGTCGGTGTTTTCACTAACTATGGTTGCTTGTGGTGGCGATGAGGTTGATAAGCCTGCTCCTAAGCCTACTCCAAGCGAGCCTACAGAGCTTACTTTCGACATCCAGTCTGACGAGATTACTCACCTCTCAGCGAGCTTCATCATCACACCAAGTGTTGATAATGCAGACTATTTGAGTGTTCTTTATGATGCAACGACCTTTGAGTCTATCAAGGAACGCTTTTTCGTTGAGAACCTCTTCCAGGAACTTAAGGCCGAGGCCTCTTCTATCGGTATGACCTTGTCTCAGTATTTAGAGCAGTTTGTTGATCAGGGCATCTCAACTCCTTCATACTCTAACCTTGCTGCAAACAGCGACTACTATCTTGTTGTTTTTGGTGTTGACACTACTGGTGAGTGTAAGGCTACTACTGGTTTGTTCAAGCACAAGTTCACTACTGCTGAGGCTCCAACTGTAGATGTTACTTTTGATATCGAGACTGTGGTTAATGGTACTGACGCTACTATTACCGTAACTCCATCTAACAAGAGCGCTATTTGGTACTATACACTTATGTCAACTGCGCAGTATAATGAGTATTTGTCATATGGTTATACTGCTGAGACTATCATTGAAGGTATGTACACCGCTCAGCTTGAGCAGTTGATGGGCGCTGGTAAGAGCATTAAGGAGGCTATCAACGAGACCTTCCATATCTGCTCTGAGTCATACCCTTCAAAGACTTTCAATGTCTCATACTTGACTTACAATACTGAGTATACACATATCGTTGCAGGTGTTGTTATTGATCTTGTTGGCGATAGTGCAAACATCACACTTGCATCGCCTGTTTATACTCCAACCTTTACAACAAACGATATCGGCGAGGTTGATTTGACTTTCGATATTCAGGTAACCGACATCGAGCCTATGCGTGCTGCAATCAAGGTTATTCCTTCAGACTTGAATCAGTATTTCTACTGGCAGATTGGTCAGTGGGACGGTAAGTCTTCAGCTGAGGAGGTTCTCAAGACCATCCAGCCATATATGCCTTACACAGGTATCCAGGACTACACTGGTGGTCCAGGTAGCCCATATAAGATGACTCTCGATGCTCCAGATACCGATTACTTCGTTATCGCCTTTGGTTATGCTCCAGGTGCAGGTATCACTACTGAGCCTACTATGGTTACCTTCCGCACATTGCCAGCAGAGCCAGCCGAGAATACTACCTTCGATATTACTGTGAACCAGGCTTCAGTATCGCCATACGGCTTTACTCTCAATGTTGCGGCATCTAACAACACTACCTACTACTTTATGGGTATCGCTACTAAGGAGGTCTTCGATGCTGAGGCTACTATCAACGAGTACAATGCCTCTATCGATCAGCTTTTTGCTGATTACCAGGCATACTATGGTCCAAGCTACACAATGGCTCAGTTGTTGTCTTCAAACTACTACCGTGGTAGCTACGACAATGTCCCTGTAAATGATCTTGCGCCAGGCACTACCTATATGGCATACGTTGCAGCTCTTGATGTTAATACCGGTCATGTGGCTAAGCTTCATACTTTCGACAATGTCGTTACTACAAAGAGCTTGGGTGAGGCACGTCCATCTATCACTATAAAGTACTACTCAGGTCGTGATGAGGCTGGTACTATCTTTGGCAACGCTGCAGCTACTGAGACTAAGGCTATCGTAGCTGTAGAGTTTGGCGATCTTGATAATGCTCGTTCGCTCTTCTCTTACTTGACAGAGAGCGACGCAACCGATCTTCAGGAGATTACCGATGCATATATTTGGAAGATTGTTGCTGGCTACTGGGATGCTGTATCTGTTAAGCAGCCATATATGTTCTACACTTGTGCTTGGGAAACTGCACAGACTATTGTAGCATATGCTGTTGATAAGTCTGGTAACCCAGGCTTGATGAGCCGTGAGCTATTTACCCCAATCCTTGAGGGTGCAGGGGATATCGAGGAGCTTCGCGCGTTGGTTAATGAGCTAAACGCAGCTTCTGGTAAGGCAGCTGCTTGCGTTGCTACTGCTAAGTCGATTGTTGTAGCAGAGTAAGGTACTACCTATATATATAATATATTGCCCGATCCGTAAGGTCGGGCAATATTTTTCTGTTTTGCACGTTTATAAAACCCTACCCACCAATTCCCTAATTATATCAACGAAACTTGCTGTTGTTTAGTGGTTTTGCGGGGATGCTTGGGCGATGGTGTTGAATAATATTTTTCATATATATGTGCATATATAATGCATTATCTGATTATTTATGCAAGAAAATTGAAAAAAACTTGCGTAATTCAAAAATTTTTGCTTACATTTGCATAAGCAATAGGGGATTTTGTCCCCACTTCGTGATTTTAGACACTTAAAATTAACTAATTTATTAACTTAAAAACTTTAGCACTATGAGGAAGATTTTTGCAAACCTCAAGTCTGTTGTAGCACTCGCAGTTGTGGCTGCTATGACATTGTCTGTATCTTGTATGTACGATGATACAGCTCTTACAAAGCGTGTTGACAAGGTTGAGAAGGACCTTGCAGCTTTGACCGAGAAGGTAAACGGTTTGGACACTGAGGCAATTGAGAGCCTTATCAACGGTCTAACTGTTATTACTGGCGTTACTACTGATGAGGCAGGTAACACAGTTGTTACTTTGTCTAACGGTGAGTCTTTCACTGTTCTTGCTGAGTGCGAGGGTCTTCAGTATCGCACTGAGAACGGCGTTTTGGAGATCAGCGCTGATGGTGAGACATGGGTAGCTGTTACAGCTGACGCTGCTTGCCTTGTAACGGAGGTTGTTACTAACGAGGACGGTACTGTAACTATCGTATTTGCTGATGGCACTGAGTTCACAGGCGCAGTTGCTGAGCTTATCGAGTGTGAGGCTACTCGTTCTGCAGTTTACGTAGTATCAGGTGCTCCTAAGGCAGTTCAGTTCACTGTAAACGATGCAGTTGCTGACATCAATGTAATGAATCAGCCATTCGGTTGGTCAGCTACAGTTGAGGAGTACGTAGCACCTGAGGAGCCAGATTACGACGATGATTTCGGCGTATTGGCAGTTGGTGGTACTGATTACGTTTTGAACATCAACGCTCCATCTGCTGAGTTGGTTAAGGCTGGCTTCGCAGCTAAGGAGGGTGTTGTATCTGTACACTTCAACACAGCAGCTGGTGCTTGTAAGGTATTGAAGGTAGACGTAACTCTTGCTGAGCTTACTTTGAACGTTGACGCTAACGGTAACATCACTATCGTTAACACTATCGCTCTTGAGCAGGAGAACTACTGGGGTGAGAAGTTCACTGACTTCGCTGATTTCTGGATTGGTGTTATGCCTAAGGCTCTTTACGAGCAGAATGGTGATAAGACCCTTGTAAACGACTTTGATGATTGGAATTACGAGTACCTTTCTTGCGCAGCTACACAGCGTGGTACAGGTCTTGGCAACATCCTCGAGCTTCAGCAGTACGAGGAGGGCGTTTATGAGAAGGAGGTTCTTGAGTTCTCAGTTGAGCAGCTTGCAGGTGCTTTCTGGCCTACATACAACTTCGAGTTGGGCGAGTCTTATGTAATCTTCTTGTCTCTTGACGCTGAGATGGTAGACTACGTTACACACCCAGTATTGACAAACGCTATTATGGCTGAGTACACTAAGGTTTTGGTTGATGCTCAGGTCGTAGAGGGTTCAGAGAAGTGGAACGATGTTACTGTAAACTTCAACTTGGCTGGTTTCGACTACTTCGCAGTAGGTTGGTTGAGCGTTGCGGAGGTTGAGGAGTACCTATCTTACGGTATGTACGCTTCAGCTGAGGAGTTCATCGCTGAGTATGTTAATGCTTACGGTGTAATGAGCGCAGGTGCACTTCTTGCTGGTGATCACCTTGATGCTACTTACAACCTTTCTGAGCTTGCATCTATGTCTATGACTGAGTGGGCTCCACAGCTTTTGGTTGACACTGAGTACTACTTCTTCGTATATCCATTCAACGCTAAGGACCAGATGGAGATTTACCAGCACATCTTCGTAGCTGAGAACCTCCGCATATACGGTACTTTCGCAACTGCTGGTCTTGTAGCTGGTGAGTTCGAGGCAGGTGCTGAGTTCGAGGTAGTTTCACACGATGAGAAAGAGATCAATGTAAATGTAACATTTGCAGAGGACGTTAAGTCTGTAATGTACGCTTGGTATAGCGAGGCATTCCTTGATCCAGAGGAGGCTGTTGCAGACCTTATGGATCCTTACAACTATTACGCTTACACTGTAACCTTCGATGAGTACACAACTTATCTTGAGGCTTCTAAGTCTTCATACTACGGTATCGACAACCCTATCACTCTTGTAATGCTTGCTATCAACTCTAACGGTGAGTACGTAGTAATCCAGAAGGAGTTCGTATATGTAGAGCCACAGCTTCCACAGGTTGAGATTACTTCATTTGAGTATGTAGCTCGTTCTTATGAGCTTGATGATGACCCTTCTACAGGTGGTGGTGACTTCGTTTACGACATCACTTGCGCAAATGGTGAGACATTCCGCCTTGGTTTGTACTGGTCTTATGCAGACGCTGCTACAGGCGCAATTTTGAACGGTACTTACAACTACTGCTACAATGCACTTAATGTTATGTACGGTGGTTGGGATGGTTTCGTAATCGTATCAGAGACTAGCTATAACGACTCTAAGTTGACAGTTACTGACGACCAGATCGTTTTGAAGCTTAAGGGTATTGCAGAGTATGTATTCAACAAGAATGCTGCTCCTGTAGAGCCTGATCAGCCGGAGGTATTCGATCCTTTTGCTACAGCAGCTTTGGTAACTGACACTACTTTCAACGGTTTCAATCCTTATGATGTAACATTCGGTTTTGAGAATGGTGATCAGGTAGTTGTTCGTTTCAACACTAACGGTGACCAGTACCTACACTTGGGTGCTTGGCAGAATAACGACTGGCAGAATCCACATTACATCAGCGTTGTTAAGTATAATGGCGAGAATGCTTACGCATCTGCTTGTAACGTAGCTTACGAGAATGGTGTATACACTGTAACAATGTCTGTATACGAGTATACTAATTATACTACTATCGAGTACACTTATACAGGTGCTATCGAGGGTTTGATCGCTCCAGAGGCTTGCGATTGTTTCAAGGAGGAAGAGATTCCAACTACAGAGAACCTAACTCTATCCTTGAAAAAATATTCTCCATCGTCAGGTTATTGTGACGTAGCATTTGAAGATCCAAATGGTAAGAATGTTATCGTTGTTTCACTAAACGATTGTCCATTGGTTGACTGCACTTATACAGTTGAGTCATCTTCTGAAACTGCTACTGCCCCAGGTACAATGTATCTTAATGGTTGCTATGTAGAGTATGGTGGTTACCAGTCTGGTACAAGTGCATATCTTCAGAGCGGTTCTGTAGATGTTAAGGCTAACGGTGACGGTACTTACACTATTACATTTGATCTAGTTCTTACTAACGGTCAGCCTTACACAGGTGTATTCACTGGTGCTATCCAGTAATATGGTAAAAGAACTAATCTAACTCTTCGGAGCTTCCCCACGGGGAGGCTCCGATTTTTTGTGCTTTGTCATCCTGAACCTAAGCGAAGGGTCTCAAGGCCTGTAAGTCAGTCGAATGGTGTTACTATCCGCGATATTCTTCACTGCGTTCAGAATGACCTCGATAGTATAAACATATGCCTCTTTGGGTAGATATGTTCTCTATTTTTTGCAATTTGTTATCTTTTTACTACCTTTGTTACTTAGATAACAATTTAAAAACAGAAAATATGAAGACACTATTCCTACGACTAACTGCATTAATCGCAGTTCTTTCGCTGTCGCTATCGTGTACCGATCCAGCGCCAGAGCCAGTTGTGCCTGAAAATCCAGAAACACCTGAGAACCCTGAGACCCCAGAAAAGCCAGCTGCTATCGCAATCGAGATTAAGAATGTAACAGAGCTATCTTACACCTTCGATATTATCCCTCAGGACAAGGAGATGGAGTATATCTACATCAACGAGACTGGCAAGAACCTCGCTGCTCTCGGCTTGGAGACTCCTGAGCAGATTATCGCATACGATCTACAGATGATTATCGCCGAGGCTGAGGCCTTTAACGAGAGCGTCGAGGAGCTTATGTATGAGTATTATATAAATCAGGGCGATATCAATGATATGACTATCAATGGTATACCTCCAGGTGAGGAGTTCGTGGTTTATGCCTATGGTGTGGAGTTTGTTGATGGCCTTCCAGTGCCTGCAACTGAGTTTATTCAGGTGCGTGGCACAACACTCGAGTCTACACCTATCGAGGTAGAGCTTAGCGCTTCAGCTGAGGTTAATGGTACATCAGTAGATATCGCTATTGATCCTTTGACCTATGATGGTCGCTACTTCATCTTTGCTGAGCCTGTAGCTTCGATTGTAGAGTCGCAGAATCCTACAAACGAGGAGTTGAAGAGCGTTGCAATCGATATATGGTATCAGAATCTTAGCGTCTATCTCCGTTATGGCTTCTCGTTGGAGGCTACATTGGATCAGTTTACATATTCTGGCCCTATCTCCGTTACTGAGAGCTTCGATGCAAACACCCAGTATCTACTCGCTGTAGTGCCTATCGCTGATAGCGGTTTGGTATATGGCTACCCTACAGTCGTGCTATTCCAGACTGAGGAGGTGGGTAAGTCGGATAATATCCTTACCATATCTGTAAAGGATATCAAACCTCGCGATGTAACTATATGTGTTACTACAACAACCTACGACCCATATCTACTCGCTTGCTTCACAAAGGAGTATTTCGACCATATGACCGATCAGGAGATTATAGACTACTACCTCACAAACTACGGCGACGACTTCGCAATATATGGCGACCTTGAGTACCCTATGACAGGTCTCGAGCCTAACACCGAGTATCTGATCGCTGCATTTGGCTGCGAGGGCGGTGTGGTAACAACAGAGCTATTCCGCTATGAGTTCGCAACACCTGAGGAGGTAATCGCTGATATCGCAGTGTCGATAACCGTTGTTGGTCACTACGACACCAAGGAGGTGGCTGCTCTCGATAGCAACTATGCCGACCTCACATCGTATGACACAATCTTCTCTTGGCGTGTGGAGGCTGAGCCAGCAGCTGCATACTACTATCGTGCAGCTTATAAGAGCGCACAGGTGGCAAATGTCAGTGACGAGGCTCTCTTGGCATCGCTATTGAGTGGTACGCCTAAGACTTCGCCTATCGTGAATAACTTTGTGGCATACGGTACTGAGTATGTATGTTGTGCTGTGGCTGTGGACGAGAATGGTAACATAAGCAACCTATACCGCACAGAGCCTATATCTATAACATACGAAAATCGCGGTAACGCACAGGACTTCCTTGACTATATGCACCCATCGCAGGCATCACGAGCTAGCTTCGAGAGCCTTGTGATAGAGGAGGTAGTAGAGTGGTAGTTCAGAAGATTAGACATAAGGAGAGAGGGGAATAATTAATTTATTCCCCTCTTTCGTTGCCTATGCTTCAAACCTTTCTCCCATAAACCAGCGGGGTAGGTTGCAACCTATATAGTTGCCTACAACAGACCATAGCCAAGCATAAACAATCCACATTGCAAAGTCGCCATTAAGGATTGCCACCCAGTAGTAGAAGGCATCGGCAATAGAGTGGGGTAGTCCGCACATAATAAACACAGGCACGCCATAGAGTAGTGGTAGGTAGGTGCCCTTGCGTACACCATACACCGCAAGCGTTACGATAATACCCGTGCCGATAGAGGTTGCAAGTATCATATGCCACGATGCCGCCTCGCGTGCCGCCATAATCGTATCGAGGGTAGTGGCTACAGTCTCGCTTGTGTTATACGATGCTATATAGGCCGTTAGAAGACATCCAACAGCATTGAGCAACACCATAGGTATAAGTTGTGCTGACTCCCTATATGGCAGGTAGCCAGCCTTGCCAGTAAAGAGTTCTGCCTTGCTGATAGTGACCGTCATAAGACCAAAGGCAAATAAAATAGCTCCGCCCAAGCCCCCGACGTGCAGGAATACAAGACCCGCAATACCTATCAGCAGACCCGCAAAAATAGAAAGTGATATAAATTGTCTCATAAAATTCTTGTTAATTGTATCGTTCCTCAAAGTACTAAAACAGCGGTAGATACCCACGGTCGGGCATAGAATCGTATCGTTCTCCCAAACCTCATACTTGCCCTCCCTCGGTATGACGGTTTATATAAATTCGTCATTGCGAAGAATTGCAAGCACAAACGGTAATGGTGCGGACAGCCCTTAGGTGCAATTCTGTGGCAATCTACCGTTGTAATACAACCTTTCGTGAAAAAGAGGGTGTCAACCATAAATGTTAGACACCCTCCAAATTTGTACTTGGTAAGGATTACATCACAATATTGATAATCTTACCCTTAACAACGATAATCTTCTTTGGCTGCTTGCCCTCAAGCCACTTCTGAGCACCATCGGTAGTAACGATATGTGCAACGATATCCTGGTCGGTCATATCGAGTGCGTACTCCTGCTTGAAGCGCAACTTACCATTAATCATAACAGGGTACTCAAATGAGTTCTCAACCAAGTACTCCGCCTTGAACTCTGGGAAGCTTGCATCGCAAACAGTAGTCTGGTGGCCCATAGCGTGCCACAACTCCTCGGCGATATGTGGTGCGAATGGTGCGATAAGGGCGGTCAATGGCTCCAAAATCTCGCGCTTAGAGCAGTCGCCAAGCTCGTTGAGGCAGATCATAAAGGCCGCAACAGAGGTGTTGAATGAGAAGTTCTCGATATCCTCGCGTACCTTCTTAATGGTCTTATGTAGGCTCTTAAGCTCCGCAGGGGTAGCCTTATCCTCGTTAACCAAGAACTTGCCATCGCGGTTGTAGAACTTCGACCAGAAGCGGCGCAAGAACTTGTGAACACCATCGATACCATTTGTATCCCAAGGCTTAGACTGCTCCAAAGGACCGAGGAACATCTCGTACATACGCAAGGTGTCGGCACCGTAGGCATCAACAATATAGTCTGGGTTCACAACATTGAACATAGACTTCGACATCTTCTCAATAGCCCAACCGCAGATATACTTGCCATCTTCCAAGATAAACTCAGCATCGGCAAACTCTGGGCGCCAAGCACGGAAGGCATCAAGGTCGAGAACATCGTTCTTAACGATATTTACATCGACGTGGATCTCCTGAGTATCGTACTCGCCCTTAAGACCCAACGACACGAACTTATTAGTGCCCACAACGCGGTAAACGAAGTTCGAGCGACCCTGAATCATACCCTGGTTAACCAACTTCTTGAATGGCTCCGACTCGCATACATAGCCCAAGTCGTAGAGGAACATATTCCAGAAGCGAGAGTACATCAAATGACCTGTAGCGTGCTCGATACCACCCACGTAGAGGTCTACATTACGCCAGTACTCGTTAGCCTCCTTGCCCACAAGACCCTCATTGTTGCGTGGGTCCATATAGCGGAGATAGTAGGCTGATGAGCCGGCGAAGCCTGGCATCGTAGATAGCTCGAAGGCGTAGCCCTCATCGTTGCACCAGCCATCAACGCGTGCCAATGGTGGCTCGCCCTCGGCAGTAGGGCCGAAGTCCTTGATTGCTGGTAGGCACAATGGTAGCTGCTCATCCTTAAGACGGTATGCCACATCATCCTTATAGTAGATAGGGAATGGCTCGCCCCAGTAGCGCTGGCGTGAGAAGATAGCATCGCGCAAACGGTAGTTAACAAGGCGCTTACCCAAGCCACGGCGCTCAATCTCAGCGAACATAAACTCGATAGCCTCCTTTACGTCCATACCGTTGATGATATCCGAGTTGATAAGCGTACCCTCCTTAGCATCGTATGACTCAACCTCAAGATTACCACCCTCAACAACTGGAACAATCTCCAAGCCGAAGTGGCGAGCAAAGGCGTAGTCGCGTGAGTCGTGCGCAGGAACAGCCATAATAGCACCTGTACCGTAGCCCGAAAGCACATAGTCTGAAATATAGATAGGAATCTGCTTGCCAGTGAATGGGTTGATTGCATATGAGCCGGTCTTAACACCGCTAACACGCTTAGTGTCAGCGATACGCTCACGCTCCGAGCGACGCTTAGTCTCGGCGATATATGCCTCTACAGCCTCGCGGTTCTCCTCTGTTGTAAGCTCCGATACCCACTCGTGCTCAGGGGCAATAACCATAAAGCTTACGCCATAGATAGTGTCAGGACGTGTGGTGAAGATCTCCAACTTGCGATCCGAGCCCGCAACATCGAAAAATACCTGTGCACCCACAGAGCGACCGATCCAGTTGCGCTGAATCTCCTTCAACGACTCGCTCCACTCCAACTTCTCAAGACCGTCCAACATACGCTGTGCGTATGCTGTAACACGCAACAACCACTGCTTCATGCGCTTCTGCTCAACAGGGTGGCCACCACGAACGGATAGACCCTCTTTAACCTCGTCGTTAGCAAGAACAGTACCCAAAGCTGGACACCAGTTTACCATAGTGTCGGCACGGAATGCCAAGCGGTAGTTCTGAAGTGTCTGCTCGCGCTCAGCCTCGTTCATCGCGCGCCACTCTTCTGCAGTGAAGTTCAACGCTGCAGTCTGGGCAACATCGATGCCTGCGCTACCGTGTGCTTCGAAGTGAGCTACAAGGGCTGTGATAGGCTCCGCTTTCTGGGTAGCGTTGTTGTACCAGTGGTCAAACATCTTCAAAAAGGCCCATTGTGTCCAGTGGTAGTACTCAGGATCGCAGGTGCGCACCTCGCGGGACCAGTCGTACGAGAAACCAATCTTGTCCAACTGAGAACGGTAGCGTGCGATATTCTCCTCAGTGGTAACAGCAGGGTGCTGACCTGTCTGGATGGCGTACTGCTCCGCAGGAAGACCAAAGGCGTCGTAACCCATAGGGTGGAGAACGTTGAAGCCTGACTGGCGCTTATAGCGCGAGTAGATGTCCGATGCGATATATCCGAGCGGGTGTCCCACGTGAAGACCCGCACCTGATGGGTATGGGAACATATCGAGTACATAGAACTTTGGGCGTGATGGGTCTACCTCGACACGGTAGGTACCCTCCTCCTGCCACTTCTGCTGCCACTTTTGCTCAATGGCCTTAAAATTATATTCCATAGTCTGTCTGTTTTATATTGTTTGTAATTTATTCGTCATCATCATCAATAAACGCATCGTCGTCGATGTAGAATCCATCCATAAGGGCATCTATATCGCGGCGCTCCTTCTTCGTAGGGCGACCAGTACCGCGGTCGCGGAAGACGAAAATCGTCTCGCGCGGAACGTTAAGCTTGTCAAGCTCCTCTTGCGGTGTGCAGTTAAGACAGTACATAGGCACGTTCTTAGCGGGCTGGCGACTCGATACCAAGTCAAGTACCTTATAGCTATACGTTACGCGCTCTTTGCGCACAGAAATCATATCGCCCACCTTAACCTCGCGCGAGGGCTTGGCGTAGGCGTCGTTGACCATAACGCGGTTTTGGCGTATGGCATCGGCAGCATCGCTGCGTGTCTTGAAGACTCGCACTGCCCATAGGTATTTATCTAATCGTATATCACTCATATCTTCTTCTTTTTCTCGGGTATGCGGCTAACACTTATAATCATACCTAATGCAATAGACATAAACATCAGCGACGATCCTCCGCGAGAGATAAATGGGAGAGTCTGTCCAGTCTCTGGTAGAAAGTTTACCTGCACAAGGATATGTAGCATCGCCTGACAGGTTATAAGCAGTCCTAAGCCCGCAGTCATAAAGGTTAGGAATGCTGTATGGCAGCGTCGGCATATCTCAATGGCGCGGAAGGTAATCCATAGGTAGAGCAACATCAGCACTATAGCTGCCACAAAGCCATACTCCGAAGCGAAGAATGCGTATGCATAGTCGCTCTCTGGATGGATAACCACAGCGCGTGAGGTGCTATGTCCTGCGCCCTCGCCAATAAAGCCTCCGTTGTGGATGGCTATCATTGCACACTCTGTATCGGAGAATTCATAGACGTAATCCTTCTTGCCATCTGTTGTCCACTCGGTAATCCAAGTGGAGAAACGACCTCCGGCAGTGCTACCGCGACCTAAGCCTATAAGAGAGAGTAGCGAGAATGCTACAACAGCGCCTATAACAGCCAACGAACCGAATTTGAAGATCTCCCACTTAGGTACACGACCAATGTAGAGCATGATAATCGACACCATACCTACAATCGCTGCGGAGGAGATGTGTGCAGGCGCAATAACCAAGCACGACATAACGATAGGTCCGAGGATAGGTATGGTATTCTCGTGGATAATCTTCTGTTGCTCGGGGCTTCGTAGTCTGAAAGATGTTGGCAGAAGTTTAATCTTGGTAATCACATCCTGCTTGCGCTCCATGCAACGGGCGAGCATCAAGATTGTGAATATCTTGAGTCCCTCCGATGGTTGGAACTGGATAGGTCCTATTGGTAGCCAACGCGCAGCACCATTTGTTGTAGCACCCACGACGTATGTCGCTATCGTCAAGCCTATAAAGAGCCAGTAGCCTATACGTGTGGTGTAACGGTAGACGTTGTAGTTTATCTTGTGTGCAATAAAGATCATCGGCAGCGACATCACTAAGACATACATCAGCTGCTGTCGTAGGGATTCTGTGGTTGTAAAATGCGATGTAGTGTTGTACGCCATCTTCGCTGTCGAGGAGTAGACTACAAGGATGGATACGATGATTAGCACTGCGTATATTATCCACAGTGTGCGGTCGCCTTCGAAGATATGACGACTATCAATAGTTGGTCTATTATCCCTGCTATTACTCATTTGTTAGAACATTTTCCTTTACCCAACGCTTGAACTCTGAACCGCGATGCTCGTAGTTCTTGAAGAGATCGAAGCTCGCGCAGGCTGGTGATAAAAGTACGCTATCTCCAGCTGTTGCAACCTCCTCAGCCGCCTTCATGGCATCTTCGAAGGTGTTGCAGTCGCGGATTATAGGTACGATACCCGCAAACTCACGCTTTAGCTTCTCATTGTCAAGACCCATACATACGAGAGCCTTAACCTTTCGACGTGCAAACTCCTTAAGTGGGGTGTAGTCGTTACCTTTGTCCGTACCACCTGCAATCCATACCGTTGGGTGTGTCATGCTCTCCAAGGCATACCACACAGAGTCGACGTTTGTAGCCTTAGAGTCGTTTATCCACTCGATATCGTTATGCTTGCCGGCAGGCTCAAGACGATGCTCTACGGGCGAGAATGAGTATATCGAACGCTTGATGACCTTCGGATCCACACCAGCTGAGAGCGTTGCCAATGCTGCCGCCATAGCGTTGTAGATGTTGTGCATACCCTGAATCTGCATATTACGGGTGTCAATGGTAACTGACTTATTGCCTACCGTAGCAGTGAAGGTATGACCCTCAAGCACGGCATCACCATCACCACTTGCTATAGCGGTGTTGATAGCAAATGGTAGCTGACGTGCGCGGAGATCGTTGTCCATCTCCGAGAGCATCTGCTGTGTGGTCTCATCATCGGCAGAGTAGATAAAGTAGTCCGATGAGGTCTGATTCTGCGTAATACGCATTTTTGAGCGTGCGTAGTTCTCCAATTTATAGTCGTAGCGGTCTAAGTGGTCGGGCGTGATATTCATCAGCACACCGATATCTGCCTTAAACTTATAGCAACCATCGAGCTGGAAGGAACTAAGCTCCAAGACGTGCCAGAAATAGCGGTCTGTAGCGATGGAGTAGGCGAAACTCTCGCCAATGTTACCTCCGAGCGATACCTTACGACCTGCATCCACCATAATCTTGTAGATTAGTGATGTGGTTGTAGTCTTACCGTTAGAGCCGGTGATACATATCGTCTTTGCCACGCCCTTATAACGTGCTGCAAACTCTATCTCAGAGATTACGGGGATGCCACGCTCACGTATCTTGCATACTATGGGTGCTGTGTCGGGAATACCTGGCGACTTTACTACCTCGTTAGCATCCAAGATGCGCTCCACTGTATGCTGACCCTCCTCGTACTCTACACTCCACTCATCAAGGCGCTGCTTAAACCTATCGGCAATCTTGCCCATATCTGAAAGGAATACATCGAAGCCCTTTTTCTTAGCCAATATTGCTGAACCGTAGCCTGAAATGCCACCACCTAAGACTGCTATTTTTCGTTTCATATTTCTTTTATTAAAAGGGGCGCTTGGAGGGGGGATAACCCTCCAAGTACCCAGGTCTAAGCATATTACTCTTTGATTCGCTTAATCTGTTTTGCGTAGTTGCTCCAGCCAATAGCCTTCTTATATACCTTTGCACTCTTTTGTGGAACATATACTTTTACTGTGTCTGGAAGGATAAGATGCTCAACGGCAGGAGGCGTCTGAGAAGTACAAATCATACCCAATATATTGTTGCACTTATGGAATGCACGCTTGCCAATAAAACTAACACTCTTACCAAGAGTAATGCCCTGGAGTGTCGCACAGTTAGCAAAGGCATCCTCACAAATAGTTGTAACACCATCGCCTATAATTGCAGTATGTAGTGCGGTACAGTTGAGGAATGCACCCTTTTCAATCTCGGTTACAGAATTTGGGACAGTAATCTCTGCAAGCACATGGCACTCTGCAAACATACCTTCGGAAATCTTTTCTAGGTTCTCACTGAGGGTAATGTATGTAAGCAAGTTGCAACCTGAGAATGCTGACGCTCCAATCTTTTTTACACTATTTGGAATTGTAAACGATGCCAACGATGTGCAGTTGAGGAATGCTTCGCTGTTTATTGTCTCCACAGAGTCTGGAATGACAATATGGAAGAGATTTGTACAATTCTTGAATACCTCCTTATGAATCTCCGTAACACCATATGGAATAGTGTACTCCGTAAGATCTGTAGGAATAAATGCGATAAGACGACCATCTTTGATAAGTGAGCGACCATCTTCTGAAGCATACTCGCTATTAAATGTGTGGAGGTTCTCGCAATTTACAAATGCACCACCGCAGATATTCTTGACATCCTTGCCAATGGTAATGGCGCTAATCTTTGCACCATCAAACCATGCCGGGTTTGTTATATCGCAATTAATGGTTACGCTACCTACGTAGTCACGGAAGGTATTCTCTGCGATAGTTACGATATTCTCTGTGATAACAATCTCTGGTACAAGGCTAAGGTCAAACCACTCAGACTTGAAACTATTGCTATTGATAATCAACTTGCCATCAAAAGTTGAGTATGCTCCAACCTTATTCTCTGAAACATTGGCACCGATAGTAAGTTGGGCTATCTGTGCAAGATTAAACCACTCAGGGTTGAATGAATTGCACTCAACGGTAAGCTTGCCATCAAAGTTTAGGAAGGTACCTGAAGTAATCTCTGAAATGCACTCACCAATAGTTACATCGGTAAATGTACAGCCATCAAACCACTCAGCATCTAAGATATTACTGTTTATGTTTAATTTGCCGAAGAACCCGCTGAATGCATCCTCGCAGATAGTTGTTATGCCATTCTCGATTGTGATGTTGTCAAGCAAACCGCAATCATAGAAGGCGCGGCTGCCAATGGTGGTTACGCTACCAGGAATCTTTATGCTACGAATTGCATTACACTGCTCAAAGGCAGAGTTTCCAATAGTGGTAACGCTATTTGGAATAGTGATGTTTTGAAGCTCAGGGCAACCGTAGAATGCCTCATCACCAATGGAGGTTACGCCATCCTGAATAGCATAATCGCTAACACCATTTGAGGCGAAAATCTTAAGTGTGCCATTCATGATGATTGAGCGACCATCAATAGAGGCATACTTGCCATGAAAACTTGTGATATTTGGACAGTTGGCAAAAGCCCTGTTTTCAATCTCTGTTACACTATCAGATATGGTAACACTCTGGAGTGTTGTACAACCATCGAAGATGTAATTACGGAGTTTTGTTACATTGTTGGGAATGGTGTATGATACATTGCCACAATTTGTCGTATATGCTACCATTGTGCCATTAATAATAAGCGCATGACCATCTTCAGATGCAAAGTTTCCTTTGATATTCTTAAGTGATTTGCAACCAAGAAGTGTATCCTCGTCAAGATTCTTCAAACCAGCAGAGAAGGTTACGCTCTCAAGGTTTGTACAGCCACTAAGCACCTCGTCTCCCATTTTAACAACACTATCAGGGAATACAATAGAGGTCAGTGCTGTACAGTTGCTGAAGGCGTAATCCTTAATATCTGTTACGTTGTCGGTCATTACAATATTTTGCAGTGTTGGGCAACCGCCAAATGCCATCTCACCAATCTTAGTAACGTTGCTTGGAATTGAGTAACGCGTAGCGCCACTATCGATTGCAAAAGCCTTAAGTGTGCCATTAACAATCAATGCATAACCATTGTCAGATGCAAAAGCTCCACTAAATTTGCGAAGCTTTTTACAACCAGCAAAAGCACCATCCCAAACATGGTCGATACTGTTAGGAAGCCTAATCTCCTTGATACTGCTACAATCACGAAATGTGCCAGCCTTGATCTCTACAACCCCATCAGGAATAACGATGCTCTGTAGCGAACTACAACCAGCAAAAGCATTTTCGCCGATGGCAGTTACGCTATCTGGAACTGTGATAGAAGTGAGGTTGCTACAACCACGGAACGCATTACCTCGAATCTCTGTTACACCATTAGGAATGATGATTTTTTGAAGAGCGGTGCAGCCATCGAATGTAGACTGTCCGATACGAGTAACACTATCAGGGATGATGTACTCTGTTACACCATTACCAAATGCAAAGGCTGCAAGAGTGCCGTTAACAATGAGTGACATGCCATCTGCAGATGCATACTCGCTACTAAAATGCTTAAGTGAGGTACAGCCCTCAAATGCGCCATCACGGATATACTCAATACCATTAGGAAGGGTAATGTTCTGAAGCGATGTACAGTTACGGAAGGCTCTACCGCCGATATACTCAATACCCTCAGGTATGATGATGCTCTGTAATGAACTACAGCCATCAAAAGCATCCTCGCCAATCTTTGCAACTCCATTAGGAATGATAATGCTCTGTAGGTTCTCACAACCTGCAAAAGCCTTGTAGCCAATTTCCCTAATGTTGTTTGGAAGGGCAATGTCTTTGAGATTTTTACAATCTGTGAAGTAGATGCTATTCTCGCCCGCAGCATATCGATCTGCAGATATAATCTCAATATTGTGGCTGAAGCTAATTACGCCACTATTACCAACGTAGGTGTGTGATACAACACCATGGTGGCTGCTAAAATCTATCTGCTGACCATCAATGGTAGAGTACCAAATCTCATTGTCAGGACATTGTGCAAACGAGGACAATGCTGTGCCTACGATAGCGACAATAAGCAATAGGTAGTGTTTCATAAAACGAAATTTATTTAAGTTAATAATTATTGCATCTTTAGTGTTACAAGTGTGAAGGCTGCAAGAAGCAGTGATATGATGAAGAAACGCATCATAATCTTAGTCTCAAAGAGTCCCTTCTTCTGATAGTGGTGGTGTAGTGGCGACATGAGGAAAATACGTCGACCCTCGCCGTACTTTTTCTTGGTGTATTTGAAGTATCCCACCTGCACCATTACCGATAGCGCCTCCACAAGGAAGATACCGCACAATAGAGGTAGAAGCAACTCCTTGCGGATGCAGAGGGCAAATACTGCGATGATACCGCCAATAGTAAGTGAGCCAGTATCGCCCATAAATATCTGCGCAGGGAATGAATTGTACCACAAGAAACCAACCAACGCACCAGCAAAGGCTGCTGCAAAGACGGTCAACTCTCCACTATCGGGGATATACATGATGTTGAGGTAGTCCGAATAGATGATGTGCCCTGAGAGGTATGCCAAGATACCAAGCACCAGAACTATAGGCACGGAGACGCCCGTAAGCAGACCATCGATACCATCGGTAAGGTTTGCTCCATTGGATACTGCGGTGATAACAAATATCGCAACTACAATATAGAGCAACCAAGCGAGGGTATCGTTGCCACCAGTGATAACATTGTAGTCGAGCATCGTATCCTTAAGGAATGGAATAGATGTCTTTGTTGTCTTTTCTGGAGTGGTGCTAATAACATGTCGCTGGGTATAGTCGTTTACAACCTCGCCAGTGGTTACATCTGTGATGGTGTATTGTTTAGTCTCAAAAATCTTCTCGTGGATAACGATATCATCCGAGAGCCACATCGTAGTACCCACAATGATACCTAGGCCTACCTGACCAACAATCTTAAAGCGACCATTTAGACCCTCCTTGTTGTGGCGGAAGACCTTGATATAGTCATCCAATCCACCGATGAAGCCGAGCCATAGCGTTGAGATAAGCATAAGCTGAATGTAGACATTGCTAAGGTCGCCAAAGAACAACACTGGCACAACCATTGCAAGGATGATGATGATACCGCCCATTGTAGGTGTGCCACGCTTCTCCAACTGACCCTGCAAGCCGAGGTCGCGAATCTCCTCGCCAATCTGCTGACGACGCAAGAAACGAATGATACGCTTGCCGAAGAAGATGGAGATAAGCAACGATGTTATGATTGCTGCTGCCGAGCGGAAGGAGAGATACTCTCCCACACGCATACCCGGTAGTGTTGTATTTTCGTTCAAATATTCAAAGAGTTTGTAGAACATAGTCTATAGTAGTCTATAAAAGTTAATTGTTGTGTCTTTCATCGAAGGTTTTTGCCACCTCTTCGCGGTCGTCGAAGTGGTGCTTTACTGTGCCAATAATCTGGTAGTCTTCATGACCCTTACCGGCAACAAGGATAATATCGCCCGCCTTAGCTAAGGTCGAAGCTGTGCGTATCGCCTCACGACGGTCGCTGATGCGTAGATAGTTCGAAACTCCTGTAACGCCCGCAACCATATCGTCGAGGATAGCCTCTGGGTTCTCTGTGCGTGGGTTGTCGGAGGTGAATATCGCCATTGTGGCATAGCGTACCGCTACGCTTGCCATCTCTGGTCGCTTTGTACGATCTCTGTCGCCACCGCAGCCACATACCACATATAGCTTCTGGTTGCCACGACGTAGCTCCTCAATGGTCTCCAAAACATTCTCCAAGGCATCAGGCGTGTGGGCGTAGTCCACGATTGCCATTGTGCCATCCTTTGCGGTAATAGTTTCGAAGCGACCACTTACTGGAAGAAGATTTGATAGGGTGGTAAGAACATCCATTTCATCGACACCAAGCAGTGTTGCTGCAGCATATACTGTGGTAAGATTGTAGGCGTTGAAGCGACCGGTGAACTTTACCCATAGCTCTCTACCGTTGATATGTAGCAACATACCGTTAGGTAGCATCTCCAAAATCTTTGTGTTGTAGTCCGCCATCGAGCGTAACGATAGGCGGTAGTGCTTTGCCGCGCAGTTTTGGAGCATTACCTCGCCATTTCTATCGTCGATGTTGACCACAGCCCAGTTCTCCTTGCCGAGCATATCGAAAAAGCCCTTCTTTGCACGGATATACTCCTTATATGTGCCGTGATAGTCGAGATGGTCGTGGGTAAGGTTGGTAAAGAGTGCGCCCACGAACTTCAACCCATCGATGCGGTGCTGTGCCACGGAGTGTGATGATACCTCCATAAAGCAGTACTCGCAACCCTGATCTACCATCTCGCGCATCATCTTGTTTAGTCGTATAGCATCGGGGGTGGTGTGTGTCGACTCGATACGCTGCTCGCCAATGCGGTATACCACTGTCGAGATAAGACCTACCTTATACCCCATAGTGGTAAACATATCGTATAGCAGTGTCGCTGTTGTTGTCTTACCGTTAGTGCCAGTTACACCCACCAAGCGTAGCTCCTCGGATGGATGGTCATATATCGTTGCTGCCATAGCTGCCATAGCGACATTGCTATCCTCAACAACAACGTATGATATGCCCTCAATGCGTCTCTCGGGCATCTTCTGGCAGATGATAGCCTTCGCTCCGCGCTCTATGGCTGAGTCGATATAGCTATGTCCATCGTTTGCTACGCCCATAACAGCGATAAAGCAGGTGCCTGCCTCTACACGTCGTGAGTCGTACTCCAATCCCGCAATCTCGGGGTTGAGAGGATTCTCTATCTCTAAAACTCGAACATCGTCGAGTAGTTCACTAAGTCGTTTCATATCGTCTTAAACTCTTTATGGGTCTATTTGCCCAAGTTGAGGTGTATCGTTAAATCATCTTTGTTTATCTCTTTACCTGCGGGTATGCTTTGGCTCTTAACCGCGCCACTACCTGTGTGTGTAACCCTAAGTCCGCAGCTTTCCAGGAGGTATAGTGCATCCGAAAGTCCCATGCCACGTACATCTGGTACGCGGCTCTCACCTATCTCTATGGCGGTTAATGTTGAGCTTCCATCGTTAGAGACTATGCTCTTAGCCCAAGTACCGCTATCATCGCCACTACTTGTGATAGGCATAGATAGCGCTTTGCTTACACTCTTGATATTTTTGCTCTTACCTGCCTTTATAGTTTTGGGCTTATGGCAAACCTCAGATTTCTCGAGAACGTAGTGTAGCGATGGGTCATTGGTGTAGATGTATTCCATAATATCCGATGCTACGGGTCCTGCGAGGTCGATACCAAAGTATCGTGGACTCTCAGGTGTTACCTGCTTGCAGACACCTACAAGGATGGTGTAGCGAGGCTTATCTACTGGCATTGTGCATATTATCGAGCCGTAATAGTAGTTGTCCTCTTTACCGTTGATACCATTCTTCATCTGCTCGTAGTCGATACGGCTGTCGCTGATAAAGGTACTCCACATCTGTGCGGTACCAGTCTTACAACCAAAAGGTATAGCCAAATCCTTAAATTTATACTCTGAGCGTCGTGCTGATGCAGCAAGACAGCTGTCGAGTTGCCTAATCGTATTCTCAGAACACATCTTCTCCACAAGAGGAACGATAGGCATTCTCTCTACTACTTCGCCATCGCGCTCAATGCGGTCCACCAAGCGTGGTGCAACCATACGACCTCTGTTAGCGACACCGTTGTAGAATGTGATCATATGTATTGGTGGCACATCCATCTCATAACCATAAGCCAGGCGTGGAAGACGTGTTGAGGTGCTACCACGGGTGTTCCACTCTGGGCTGTCGGCAGTAATAAGGCGACCACGCACCTCGCCATATTGCTCTAGACCAATGTAATCGTTGAACTTAAGCTTTGCAAGGAAGTCTGTGTATTCGGCAGGGTTATCCTTAAATCGCTCGTATACAGCCTTCGCAAAGTAGACATTTGAGGAGTGCGCAAAGGCATCCTTAAGCGTTACTCTGCCATCGCTCTCTTTGCCCGCCACGTCGTGCGAGTCCTCGATAGGGGTTTTACCAACAACAACTTTATGTCCAGGTCGCGAATGTTCGGTGTTGACTTTAGTATCAATAGTGTATCCTCCAATCTCGAGAAGCGCCATTGTCGTTGCGAGTTTCATTGTTGAGCCTGGGCTTATCGCAGTCTTGAGGGCATGGTTGTTGACACGCTCGCTGTATGATGCACCACGCTCTCTGCCCGAACCAAGATTTACCATTGAGAGGATATTTCCAGTTGCCACTTCCATAACTATTGCTACGCCAAAGGATGCTTGCTCCTTGCGTAGCATGCTGTCAAGTCTCTCGTGTGCAACACGCTGTATGCCGGCATCTATCGTTGTGATGACATTAGCGCCATCCTGAACTTCAATGTTATTTTTATCGTGAATTCGCGCCCAAAAGTCGTGTGCTATCCACTGCTCCTTCACCTTACCATCGACACCATTGAGGTAGTCGTTATATTGTAGCTCAAGTCCGGAGCCTGCGACCTTTCTGCCGTTTACCACAATCGTGTCGTAGCGACCAATAGTCTGGCGAGCGATATCGCCCGAAGGGTATAGACGTTTATTATCTGGTGTAGCGCCGAAGACCATACCCATCTTGCCATCGAAGATAGGATATGAGCGCTTCATCATATGCCACTCGTCGATTGTAATGGTACGAGGTAGTATCTTGTAGGCTCTGCGCTTCTTACCCTCGCGCCAACGCTCGTTAATCAAGATTTTGCGATACTCCGTAGCGCTCTTATATTTGTAGCCATTCTCGCGAGCATCAGCCTCGTTGAAGTGCTCGGCAAGGAGTTTGGATAGCTGGTCGACATTCTTTAGATAGCTTAGCGAGTCGGCAGTAATCATACCCTCAGCGCCAAAGTCGAGAATGACACTGTAACGTAGACTCGATATTGCTAACGGCTCGCCATCGCGTGAAAAGATAGTTCCGCGATGCGCCTTAATCTTCGTAGTGCGATAGATACCCTCGTCCATAACCTCGGCATTGTGGATAACAGAGGGGCTAAAAAGGATAATCCACAATAGACGCACGGTAACGGCGAGAGCAAAGATGAAGATTATGCTATACAGCGACTTAACGCGAGATATGATATCGCGCTTTGTGGCTCTTGCTCTCTGCTTACCGTTGTTTGGGTCGTTAGTATATGGTTTGCGCTCGCTCATTACTTCTCTATAATTCGGCTATCTTTCGATAGTTCAATAAGTTCAATATTGTGTCGCTTGAGGCGCGATATTACTGCACTCTTCGAAGAGAGACTGTATCGTAGCTCCTCCTTTAGCACAGCTCGCTCATGAAGTACCGAGGCGTACTTCTCGCGCTGGCGATACTCACGATCGGCATTGAGCGACATGTAGGTTAGGAAGATGCTGAAGAAGCACATTACAGCTATAGCGATGAAATACCTATGATGGGGTAGCGATCCCTCAGTGAGAATTTTACCCGTGGTAATCATCAGCCATGGGGTATGACTCTCCCGCTGGTCATCCTCATCCTCCTCGTCGCTTGGCTCCTCTTCGTGGTTTGAGGTGTGGCTCTGCTCGTCGGTAAGGATTACCACCTCACGACGTACGCGCTCCTGCGTGTTCTCCTCGTTATAGTGCATACTTCTAATTGTTAATTCGCTCTGCTACACGTAGCTTAGCGCTGCGTGAGCGTGGATTTAGCTCTATCTCCTCGTTCGATGGCACTATCGCCTTACGTGTTATAACCTTAAATGGTGTTGTGGCGCGACCAAAGAAATCCTTTTCGATAATGCCCTCAGTGTTGCCACTGCGCATAAAGTTTTTGACGATTCTATCCTCTAACGAGTGGTACGACATCACAACAAGACGACCGCCTGGTTTAAGGAGTTTTAGGCTCTGCTCCAACGCCATCTTAAGAGCCTCCATCTCGCCATTAAGCTCGATGCGGAGTGCCTGAAAGAGTTTTGTTAGGAACTTAGCTTCATCCTTAGGAGGTGTACAAGGTTTCACTGCTTCGACAAGTTCCGCTGTCGTTGTGATTGGTTTCTCTGCTCGGGCGCGCTCAATGCAGTTTGCTATCTTCCAAGTAGTGTCCAACTCGCCATACTCCGCAAATATTTTAGCTAAGGCATCATTTGTGTATGTATTCACAATATCGGCGGCTGTGCGACCCTCGCGAGTGTTCATGCGCATATCGAGTGGGGCGTCGCCACGGAACGAAAAGCCACGGTGCTTGGCATCGAAGTGGTGCGACGAGACTCCCAAATCGGCAAGGATGCCATCAACCTGCTCCACGCCCCTATGGCGTAGTGCTCCACGCACAAAGCGGAAGTTGGATGCTACGAAGGTGTGGCGCTCATCCTGCGGTGCGTTGCTCACAGCATCTGGGTCTTGATCTAACGAGTAGAGATGACCCTTTGCACCAAGGTGGGCAAGGATCTCGCGGGTGTGTCCACCGCCTCCCATCGTTAGGTCGACGTAGGTGCCATTTGGGTTGATATCGAGGGCCTCGATACACTCCTCAAGCATAACGGGTATATGGTATGTTTCGATGCTCATTTTGAGTCTGTTTTTACATAGTAAAAAATAATGGTGCTAAGATAGGAAAAATTTTGTAAAAATTGAACTAAAAAGTGAAAGTTTTTATGGCTAAAAACCGCGTCCTTTGTGAGGAATTGGAACGGGCTATTTCTCTTGGTCGTGCAACTCATTGTAGCGCAGATATATACTCTGTGGATGGTGGTACTTCGCCCGCAGTTTTGGCGGAGGTGTGTAGACTTCGCAAAGAGTCTTACTTCAGTGTGGGAGTTGAGCTGGATGATGGCGTTGTGGGGAGTGATGCTGATAGAGATGGAACGTATCGTCAGCTTGTTGTCTGGGATAGGGAGCGGGGCGAGATTGTAGGTGGTTATCGTTATGCTGTGGGTCGTAGTGCAAGGGTGGAGAGTATTTCGCTAAGTCGCTATATGTTGCTATCTGATCTCTTTGTTAAGGAGTATCTTCCACGAGGTATAGAGCTTGGACGGTCATTCGTGTCGCCACGTTATCAGTGTGGTGGTAACGCACTTACTATCTATGCGTTGGATGCTTTGTGGGAGGGGCTTGCACAGGTGGTAAAGCGGGAGTCTGCGGAGTATCTCTTTGGTCGTGTTACGCTCTATGATTCGTTAGGTACAAAGGCGCGAAATATGTTGGTGGGGTATATGCGGCACACATCGCCCGTAAGGGGGCGACTTATGGTGGCAAGAGAGTCTTTTAAGGTGGGTTTAAGTCGTCGTAAATATAGTGAAATTTTTATAGGCGATACTGCGCAAGATAATTATAAGATACTGCTCTCGCAGATGCGACAGATGGATAAGCGTATTCCGCCAATAATCTCCTCCTATCTGCGTCTGTCGCCCTCGTTAAAGCTCTTTGATAGTTATAAAAATGAGGATCTTGGAGGAGTTCTTGAGAGTGCGATAATGCTAACTATATCAGAATTTTATGATAGTGTGAAATCTCGGTATGGGCTATAAAAATGAAGAGTATCCAAACTTTTGCTTGGACACTCTTCGTTTGTGTAAATTGTGGGGTCTATTAGTAGTTCTCGATAACTGCCTCGAGATGTTGTTTCCATATAAGTGCTGCGCCACCCAAAATGGCTACATTCTTATCCTGGATACCACTCATAAGAAGCTTAACCTTATTCTTAAATACGGTAAGCTGATTCTCCTCCATATACTTGTGTGTAGGGCGCATAATATAGTCGCCAGCATTTGCCAAACCACCGAAGAGGATGATTGCCTCAGGGGATGTTGTAGCAGTAAGGTCTGCAAGTGCCAAACCGAGGTATTTGCCAGTGCGCTCGAAGGCCTCCAATGCGATAGGGTCGTTCTTGTCGGCAGCATCCGAAAGCATCTTAGCCTCGAACTTGTCGTAAGGGATAGAGCGTAGCTCACTCTCGCATGTCATGGTTGCCATTAACTCAAAGGCTGTACGCTTGATACCAGTGGCAGATACGTATGCCTCCAAACAGCCTCTACGACCGCAGCCACATACACGACCAGTCTCGCGTGACTCAGCAGCAATATGACCATATTCGCCTGCAAAACCGTCGTGACCATACACCATCTCGCCATTGCAAACGATACCTGAGCCAAGACCTGTGCCGAGAGTAATCATTGCAAAATCCTTCATGCCGCGAGCGTTACCAAATACCATCTCGCCGATAGCGGCAGCATTAGCATCGTTGGTAATCATAACCTTAACTCCGCCAAAGTGCTTGCCAAGGTCTTCAACAAAGTTGAAGATTCGGATTGAATCTGGGCGGCTATCATTAGGATCCTCGAACTTCCAAAGGTTTGCAGGGGTCTCGATAAGACCTGTGTGGATATTTGCATTAGGTGCACCAACACCGATGCCAATAAGATTGCATTCTGGCTGTGAAGCGATAAGAGTCTTCATCGCAGAAGCGAGAGCTTCGACGTATGGCTGATAGTCATCAAAAAAACGATATTTCTCTGTTGAGATCTTGCCTTCAGCAATCACATTTCCATCCTCGTCGACAAGACCAAAGGCTGTATTGGTACCGCCAATGTCGATACCCATAGCATATTTTTTCATCATAGCGTATTAGTTTTGTGTAAATAATTGGTCAAAGTTATCAAAATAATTTCAATTATTCCAAAAAAAAATGTATTTTTGAGCCATATTTTAAGAATAAGAATATTATGACCCGTACGAACAATGAAATGTTGGAACTCTTCGAGTCGGCACTTGCTCAGCTAAGGATTCCCGAGGAGCCAGTGTTGCTCTATACTCCGATTATCTACTCAATGTCGGGGGGCGGTAAGCGTCTGCGTCCAGTCTTGCTTCTTATCACTGCTGAGGCTTTTGGTGGTAGTGTTGAGGACTCAATGCCTGCAGCCTTGGCAGTAGAGATTTTCCATAACTTTACCCTTCTGCACGACGATATTATGGATAATGCAGATGTGCGTCGTGGTAAGCCTTCGGTATATGCTAAGTGGGGCGGTAATGTGGCGCTCCTCTCGGGTGATGCTATGCTTATCACTGCCTATAAGTTGCTTGCAAAAATATCGTCGGAGCGTCTGCCTAAGGTGATGAGCATCTTCTCGGATATGGCGCTTGAGGTCTGTGAGGGTCAGCAGTATGATATGGACTTCGAGACTATGTCGAAGGTGTCGGTTGAGGAGTATATGCAGATGATCGAGCGTAAGACCTCAGCGTTGCTCTCTGGCTCTGCGATGATTGGTGCTACGATGGCGGGTGCTTCGGAGGATGATATCAAAAAGGTCTACCGCTTTGCTACGGAGCTTGGTCTTGCTTTCCAGTTGCAGGATGATGTATTGGATAGCTTTGGCGATACAGCTCTCGGCAAGAAGATTGGTGGCGATATTTTGGAGGGTAAGAAGACCTTCCTAATGGTGCAGGCGTTGAATCGTGCCTCGGCAGAAGAGCGTGAGATTCTTACCACAACGCATCTTCGCAAGGATATCTCGAACGAGGAGAAAATTGCGCTTGTTAAGAGTTTGTACGAGAAACTTGATGTTAAGCGTGTGGCTGAGCAGCAGATAGAGTTGCGTTTTGAGCGCGCTTTGGCTGTGCTTGATACTTTGTCTGTCGCTGGCGAGCGTACTGAGAGCTTGGCAGAGTTCGCTCGTAACTTGATGGGTCGTAAAAAGTAAAACGTCTACTATGATTTCAAGAAAGGATATAGAGATAATGGCGCCAGTAGGCTCCTATGAGTCGTTGAATGCAGCTATTGCTGCGGGTGCTGATTCGGTATATTTTGGTGTTGAGCAGCTAAATATGCGTGCAGCATCATCGGTAAACTTTACCCTCGATGACCTTGCAGAGATTGTGCGTATCGCTCACGCTGCGGGTGTCAAGACCTACCTTACGGTAAATATCGTTATCTACGATGATGAGATGGAGGTAATGCGTCGCATTATTGACAGAGCTAAAACAGAGGGTATCGATGCCATCATCGCTACTGACCTTGCAGCGATACTCTATGCCCGCGAGGTGGGTATTGAGGTGCATATCTCTACCCAGAGCAATATTTCGAATATCACTGCCGTTAAGTTCTTTGCGCAGTGGGCAGATGTTGTGGTGTTGGCACGTGAGTTGTCGTTGGAGCAGATTGCCGAGATTTCGAAGCAGATTAAGGAGCAGAATATCTGTGGCCCTGCGGGTGAGTTGGTTAAGATTGAGATGTTTGCGCATGGCGCGATGTGTATGTCGATGTCGGGTAAGTGTTACCTTTCGGAGCATGAGTCGCACCACTCGGCAAATCGTGGTGCTTGTCGTCAGATATGTCGTCGTAAGTACACTATCACGGATAAGGATAGCGGTCAGCAGCTCGATATTGATGGACAGTATGTACTTTCGCCAAAGGATTTGTGTACTATCGACTTCCTCGACACCTTTATCAATGCTGGTGTGCGTGTCCTAAAGATTGAGGGTCGTGCTCGCGGTGGCGAGTATGTCAAGCGTGTTGTGGAGAGCTACGATGCGGCACTTAAGCTCTTGGAGGCTGGCGAGTATAACGAGGAGAGCGTTGCGCCACTTAAGGAGAAGCTGCGCACTGTCTTTAACCGCGACTTCTGGGGTGGCTACTACGCTGCTAAGACTATGGTTGAGCATAGTCAGCACTATGGCTCTTCGGCAACCTTGAAGAAGGTCTATATGGGTAAGGTTACCAACTACTTCAAGCGTATCGGTGTCGCCGAGGTGCTTGTTGAGGCTTGCGAGGTGCAAGAGGGTGATGCGCTACTCTTTATGGGAGAGAAGACAGGTGTCGTGGAGCAGAACGCCGATGGCATCATGGTCAAAGAGCTTCCAGCCCAGAGTGCTAAGCAGGGGGACTATATGTCGCTAAAGACTGTAAGTGAGGTGCGCAGAGGAGATAAGGTATACAAAGAGGTCAAAAGGTAATTTTGTTGTGATAAGGGCGCATCTGCGGCATCGAGCTTGTCCGCTAAATGCTCACATACGCTTCAGTATGCTCCGCTTTATCGGACTGCGACTCGCTACCACATCTGCAACCCTTCTGACAACAAAATTGCGGTTGGTAAAGAGGTGGTGCAGTAAAAAGGATAAAGTATTTGAGGCGTCTGGTTTCTTTAATAAATGTTTGTGCCTATATAATAAATTAGATATCAATAACTTAAAACTATAAATACTATGTTTAGTAAAGAGACTTATATTAGCCGTCGTGCCGAGTTGGCGCGCAGAGTGGGCAAGGGTTTGATTCTTCTACCAGGAAACCCTGAGGTGCCTAACAACTATCCTAATAACACATACTATTTCCGTCAGGACTCTACATTCCGTTACTACTTCGGTTTGGATGTGCCATCGTTGATAGGTCTTATCGATGCAGAGTCTGGCGAGGCAATGCTCTTTGGCGATGACTTTACTGTTGAGGATATCATCTGGACAGGTCCTATGCCTACAATCGCAGAGCAGGGGGCAGAAGTGGGTGTTGAGAAGGCGTTCCCATTGGCAGATATTCGCACCGTGTTGCGCAAGGCTATCGAGCAGAACCGCCCAGTACACTATCTACCTCCATACCGTGCGGAGCTAAAGATTTCGATGGCAGAGATGCTTGGTATTCGCCTCGATATGCTTCACGAGCGCAAGTCTTTGGACTTGATGTTTGCTGTAGCTGAGATGCGTGAGAAGAAGTCGGCAGAGGAGATTGAGGCTTTGGAGCGCGCATTTAAGATTGGCTACCAGATGCATATTACTGCGATGCGTATGTGTCGTCCAGGTGTTGTGGAGCGCGAGATTGCTGGTCGTTTGGAGGGTATTGCAAAGTCGTATGGTCAGGGCGTATCGTTCCCAACTATTGTAACTCAGCATGGCGAGATTCTACATAACCACAATCACGATGGCGTGTTGGAGTCTGGTCGCTTGTTGTTGGTAGATGGTGGTGGCGAGTCTGTTGAGGGCTACTGCTCAGACCACACTCGTACATATCCTGTAAATGGTAAGTTTACCGATGTGCAGAAGGATATATATAATATCGTGCTTCGCGCTCATAGCGAAGTTAAGGATATGATTAAGCCAGGTACTATGTATCCAGATATTCATCGTGCGTCATACCTATCGTTGGCTGAGGGCTTGAAGGGCGTAGGTCTTATTAAGTCTACTGCTGAGGATGCTGTTGATGCAGGTGCTTTGTATATGTTTATGCCTCACGGTCTTGGTCACGGTATGGGTATGGATGTTCACGATTTGGAGAATATCGGTGAGCGTTCGTTCGACTTCTCTACCGTTGCTGAGCGTGCTGCTAAGTCGGCAACATGTATCCATCGTGGCTCATGGCGTGTAGAGCCAGGTACCGTTATGTCTGACGAGCCAGGTATCTACTTTATCCCTGCGCTTATTGATAAGTGCCGTGCAGAGGGTAAGTTCCAGGGTATTGTAAACTATGAGGCATTGGATGCATATCGCAACTTCGGCGGTATCCGTATCGAGGATGATGTCCTTGTAACAGAGACTGGTAGCCGCTTTATTGGCGATAAGCTCCTTCCATTGACCGTAGAGGAGTTGGAGGCTGTAATTGGCAAGGAGTAATCCAGAATACAGGGCTTGCAATCTCTCTACTCATAGTGATATTATCGATGATATATTGATGTATTAGATATATTGTTCGATAATATCTATTTGATAGATTGAAATAGTTGCTCTATTTTTGCAGCAAATAATAATGTAGGCAAGGCCATTTGTTAGGTGGCTGAGTGTTAAAATAGAGCTAAATAATAACTATGGAGAAGATGAAGACAGATATCGAAATTGCTCGCGAAACGAAACTTGAGAACATCCGCGAGATCGCAGCACGTGTTGGATTTCCAGATGAGGAGGTATTCAACTATGGTAAGTATATTGCCAAAGTGCCATATAAGCTAATCGACGATAATAAGGTTAAGAAGAACCACCTTATCCTCGTTACAGCTATCACTGCTACAAAGGCGGGTGTAGGTAAGACCACAGTAAGCATCGGTATTGGTATGGGTCTTAACCACATTGGTAAGAATGCTATTATTGCCCTACGAGAGCCATCGTTGGGTCCATGCTTCGGTATGAAGGGTGGTGCTACAGGTGGTGGTTATGCTCAGGTGTTGCCATCCGAGGATATCAACCTCCATTTCACTGGCGACTTCCACGCGATCACATCGGCAAACAACCTTATTGCAGCCTTGTTGGATAACTACCTCTACCACAACCGCTCGCAGCAGGTGGGTTTGAAGAAGGTAATGTGGCGTCGTGTGCTCGATATGAACGACCGCTCGTTGCGTAACATCGTATCGGGTCTTGGTGGCTCTGCAAATGGTATCCCTACAGAGACGGGCTTCGACATAACCCCTGCATCGGAGATTATGGCAATCTTGTGTCTTGCACGCAGTGTCGAGGATTTGTACGTGCGTATAGGTCGTATCGTTCTTGGTGTGCGCTATGATGACACTCCATTTACTGTTAATGACCTCGGTATTACAGGTGCTGTGGTGGCACTTTTGAAGGATGCTATTAACCCTAACCTTGTGCAGACAACCGAGCATAACCCAGTAATTATCCACGGTGGTCCTTTTGCGAATATCGCACACGGCTGTAACTCTGTTATCGCAACTAAGATGGCGATGTCGCATGCCGAGTACACCGTAACTGAGGCAGGTTTCGGAGCCGACCTTGGTGCTGAGAAGTTCCTCGATATCAAGTGTCGTCAGGCAGACCTTAAGCCAGACTTGACTGTTCTTGTAGCATCTACGCTTGCACTTAAGATGCACGGTGGTGTGCCAGAGACAGAGATTAAGTTGCCTAACGCAGAGGGCCTTAAGCAGGGTTTTGCTAACCTTGACCGCCACGTGGCAAACCTTAAGAAGTTCGGTCAGACCGTCTTGGTATGCTTCAACCGTTTCGCAAGCGATACCGACGAGGAGATTGCAATGGTTATGCAACACTGCGAGGACTTGGGTGTACGTTGCGTAATCAACAATGCATATGCTGAGGGTGGTGCAGGTGCTGCAGACTTGGCACGTGCTGCTGTTGAGCTTATCGAGACAGAGCCATCTAAGCCTATCAACTACGCATACAACCTTGAGGACTCTATCAAGGAGAAGATTACTAAGGTTGCGAAGAATATCTACGGTGCTGGTAGCGTAGTATTTGGTCCTAAGGCTCAGAAGGAGATTGCTTTGCTCGAGAAGTGGGGTATGGGTAACCTCCCTGTATGTATTGCAAAGACACAGTTCTCTTTCAGTGCAGATGCTAAGCGCTACGGCTCTGTTGAGGGCTTCGAGATTAATATCAAGGATATCGAGCTTAATGCAGGTAGTGGCTTTGTAGTGGCTCTTGCAGGTGATATTATGCGTATGCCAGGTCTTAGCAAGACACCTCAGGCAAATAATATTCACTTGGCTGAGGACGGTAATGTTGAGGGTATCGTATAAGTAATTTGTTGTGATAAGGGGCCATCTACGTCATCTGCCTTGTCTGAAAAATGCTCATTTACGTCAAGTAAACTCCGCTTTTTCAGTCTTCGAGCAGCTAACGTATATGACCCCTTCTGACAACAAATTGGGTTATAGAACTAATAATGCTTTTTAATTAGTAATTGGTAGAGAGTAATCTGGAATAGAGATTACAACTCTTTATTAATTACTAATTCCTAATTATAAAAGTATGAACATCTATCTCTTTCCTACCGAGCTGGAGGCGACGCCCTTTCGTGAGCAGATGCCTGAGGCTCGGGTGGTAATATCGGGTGTTGGCGAGGCGGCAACAGCTGCAACACTTGCGCGTATCGTGCCTATGTATGGGCGCGATGTCTGTTATATTCTTGCAGGTATTGCGGGTGCCTATGGCGATGCTGTGACTGTTGGCGAAGTTGTTGAGGTGGTATCGGAGCGATGTGCCGAACTGCCTGAGCGCTTTATTGTAGAGTATGCAAACGAGCCTCGTACCGACTTAAGATCCGTAAGGTCAAATACCGTAAGCAGAGGAGATAGTGCGTTGCGCGGCGCTGAGATTGAGAATATGGAGGGTGCCGTGCTCTTTGCCATGGCTGAAGCGATGGGGTTGAAAGTGATGCAAGTTCGCGCCATATCCAATCGTGTAGGCGATGAGTTTAAGAAGTGGAGCATAAAAGAGGCGTTGGAGGCGTTGGCATTAGCGCTAAAAAGAGTAGAGAGAAGTGAGTAGAGTAATAAGATTGGCGATATCGCCATGTCCAAATGATACCTTTATGTTCGATGCGATAGTTAACCGTCGTATCGACTGTGGAGACTTTGAATTTGAGGTAACATATCTCGATATCGAGCAACTCAATGCTGCGGCATTAGAGCAGAGATATGATATTACAAAGTGTAGTACAGCGCTACTACCAGCCATATATGATCGATATATATTGCTCGATAGTGGCTCGGCATTGGGACGTGGTAATGGTCCACTGCTTGTAAGGCGTAAGGGCGAGACTGCACCGCTGCGTCATATCGTTGTGCCAGGCGAGCATACCACAGCTAATGCTTTGGTTAAGAGTCTGTTTCCTGAAATTGAGAGTCGCACACCACGTCTCTTCTCGGAGATTGCCGCGAGTGTGGAGCGTGGCGAGTATGATGGTGGAGTCTTGATACATGAGGGCCGTTTTGTCTATCATAAGTCCAATTTGGAGCTTGTGGCAGACCTCGGTATCGAGTGGGAGCGTCGCACATCCTTGCCACTTCCTTTAGGTGCTATTGTGGCATCGAGAAAGTTGGATGAGGGTACAATCAGCGAGTTCGAGGCGTTGTTGCATCGAAGCATAGCCTATGCCTTTGAACATCCGACACTTTCACGCGACTACATAAAGCAGCATGCCCAAGAGTTAGATGATGCGGTTATAGATAGCCACATTGAACTCTTTGTCAACGATTACTCGTTATCTTTAGGCGAGGAGGGGCGTAGAGCCATAGCGCAACTTACGGGCTTAAATATTAATAATAAGTAGTATCGGCTGGTTGATTATTTAGACCTTTTTACTACATTTGCAAGTTATTAATCGAAATTATGGATTATCTATTTTTGGTAGTTGCTTTAACGCTGATTGTTGTGGGTGCTATGTTGCTTACTGATGGCTCTGTAGCCTTGGCGCGACGTATGCATATCCCAGAGTTTATAGTTGGTCTTACAGTGGTGGCTGTAGGTACATCGATGCCAGAGATGGCGGTGAGTATGATATCGGCAGTTGAAGGTTATGGCGATATGGCGATAGGAAATGTTGTAGGTTCAAATATTGCCAATACGCTCCTAATTCTTGGTGTGTGCGCAATATTCTCTCCGATACTCTTTACAAAGAGCAATGTGAGACGCGACGTGCCGATGAATCTCGGTGTATCGTTGGTGTTGCTATTAGTGACCTCTACCTCGGCTGCGATAAACCGCATCGAGGGTATTTTGTTGTTGGTAGCATACGTTGCGATGATTATATACTCGATTCGTAACGATAGAAAGGCAATGGCGGAGAGCGAAGATGATGGCGAGAAGGAGATGTCGGGCTTGCGCATCTTGGTATGGATTATTGCGGGCTTGGCAGGTCTTATCTATGGTGGCGACCTCTTCGTTGGCTCGGCTACAAATATCGCTAAGGCGTGGGGCGTCTCAGAGGCTGTAATTGCTATATCGTTAGTTGCTGTGGGCACATCGCTTCCGGAGTTGGCAGCGAGTCTCGCATCTATATTCAAGGGTAGTCCATCTATTGCTTTGGGTAATATCATCGGCTCGAATATCGCAAATATCCTTCTTATTTTGGGCGCTTGTTCGACGGTAACACCACTAGTTATGAATGGTGTCTCGATGACAGATATCTACGTTGTGGTGGCTACAGCGGTAATGTTGCTACTATCAGCCCTATTTATTGGCGATAAGCGCATTACCCGCATAGAGGGACTTATCTTTTTAATTGTCTACATTGTCTATATCTATACATTGATATAATTGAATATGATTCACGTATTTTCGTCATACAACCCCGATGCTATGGGATACGCAGCGGGTTTTTCATACTCAACGGCTGTAGTGCTGATGATTGTGGTGGGTATCGTGGGCTTTATCGTGCAGACACGTTTGCGTTCGGTTATGGCGCGTTACTCCGAGCAGCCATCGCCACTTGGACTTAGTGGTAAGGAGGTTGCCGAGAAGATGCTTCACGATAACGGTATCTACAATGTGCAAGTTACCCATGTTAAGGGTCATCTTACCGACCACTTCAACCCTATCTCGATGACAGTAAACCTTAGCGACGATGTCTACTATTCGCGTTCTATTACTGCGGTGTCTGTGGCAGCGCACGAGTGCGGTCATGCTGTGCAGCACGCTACGGGATATGCTCCTGTGCGTTTGCGCTCACGCCTTGTACCGTTGGTAAACTTCTCTTCGAGCATTGCTACATGGGTTATTCTACTCGGTATCGCCTTGATGTCGGTTACGGGAAGCGCCTTGTTATGCTGGTTGGGCATTGCGTTGATTGCGATGTCTGCGGTATTTGCCATAGTGACGCTACCTGTGGAGTACAACGCATCGTACCGCGCTTTGGCGTGGTTGCAGACGCATGGCATGGTAGATAGCAAAGATATAAACTCTTCGCGTGAGGCGCTTATGTGGGCGGCACGTACATATTTGGTGGCGGCATTGAGTGCTATTGCTACACTGCTCTATTATGTTGCTCTTGTAACAAGAAGAAGATAACGACTTGATATGAGAAGAGAGGATTATTCATCGCGCGTGTGGTGGTTTACGCTGTTTGTTGTGTTGGGCGTTGTGGCGCTCGGCATAATACCTCCGTTTGAACTATTTGGTATGCGCTGTGCGCGTGTGGATATTATGTCTGATCTTAGGGATGAGAGCCTTGATCCCGATGGTGCTGAGGAGTATATCGCAGATATCAAGCGCCTGGAGATGGAGCTTGCAACGCTCATAGAGGAACAGATTGTTGAGGTCGATACTCTGCCAGAGTTGCCTGCGGTAAGATATGAGTGGATAGAGTCTTCGGTTGCAAAGGAGCGTCGTCGTACGTTTCGTAGCGATGAGATAGCTCTTGATAGCGAAAGAGATATTGTCGCAATTGAGGATTTCGATACGTTGGAGCATAGCAACCTCGACCGTTTTATACAGAAGTTGGCTAATGGCGAAGATGTGCGTATTGCCTTTATGGGTGACTCTTTTATTGAGGGCGATATTCTCACTTCGGACTTTAGAGCCATTATGCAGGAGACGTTTGGTGGTCGTGGTGTCGGCTTTGTAGCGTGTGATATACCATTTACAACGGTGCGTAAGAGTGTTAAGCGAGCATCGTCGGGCTGGACGGCATATAGCGTGATGAAGCCTAAGTCGTTGCCAGAAAACGCAAAAGATATGTTCTTCGTATCGGGATATTTGGCGAGTGGTAAGGCGGGTGCTACGACACGCTGGGGCGTTACGGATGTCTTCCCAACGCTGGATTCTTGTACAAGGGCGCGCGTGTTGCTCTATAGCCGTGATAGCAGTCGTATAACGGTGGAGGTAAATGATTCGCTGTCGCATAGTTTCGATATCGAGGGTGCCGACTATCTTCGTGAGGTATATGTTGAGATGCCAATCTCATCGGTGCGCGTTAGGGTAGATATGGGTAATATCTTATGCTATGGAGCGTCGTTGGAGGGTGATGGCGGAGTTATGGTGGATAACTTCTCAGTGCGTAGCAATAATGGTCATGCAATTTTTGGTACAAGTGCCAAGATTAACCGTCAGGCAGATGAAATGCTTGGCTACGATTTGGTTGTGTTGCAGTATGGACTAAATATTATGCAGAAGGGTCAGCGTGGCTACTCTCGCTATCGTGATCAGTTGCGCGATATGATCGCATATGCCGAGCGTTGCTTCCCTAATGCAGCAATTGTAGTTATGGGAGTCAGTGACCGCTGGGTCAAGAATGAGGAGAGTGTGAAATATGAGCCTATAGGTTCGGTAGATGCGCTGACATCTTACCAACGTGCTGCGGCGGATAGCTGTAAGGTTGCCTTCTGGAACACATCGAAGGCTATGTCACAGTTGGGCGGTATGCCTAAGTTTGTGGCAAATGGATGGGCAGCAAAAGATTATACACATATTAATTTCCAGGGTGGTAGACGTATTGCTAAAGAGCTTGCTGCTGCGATAATAAGTATGACGCATACGGAGTTGGAGAGATGTGAGGCTGAGCAGTTGCGTCTCGATTCCTTGGAACGTCAGCATCAGGAGATGCTGGAGCGCCAGCGCAGGGAGAGAGCAGAGCGATATTTGCAGTCGCAGATAGATGCGGTGCAGCCAATTATTAAGGGCGTAGAACAAACACTAAATGAGTAGCGATGACGGAGTTGTTTACCTTTGCAGTGGATGTGTGGCAGCGCCTATTGTCGATGCTTGTCTTTGATGCTGCTAACCCATTAACACTAACCACAGGCTTCTTTCTCTTTGCCTTTTTAATATTTGCTTTGGGCTACGTGGTGGTACGTCATCGTGGTAGTCTGCGTACATGGTATGTAGTACTCTTCTCGTTGTACTTCTACTACAAACTCTCGGGTATATATCTATTGTTATTATTGGGTGTTGCGCTGAGCGACTTCTTAATAGGTCGTTGTGTTGGTAGGGCGCGCGATGCGGGCAAGAGAACAAAGTGGTGGGTGGCGCTGAGTGTTACTATAAACGTTGCGATACTCACATATTTCAAGGCAACAAACTTCTTTGTAGATTGCATCAATAACCTTTATGGCTCGGGTACGCTCGATTGGCAGAGCGTGGTGGTGCCTGCGGGAGTATCATTCTTTGTGTTTCAATCGATTGCATATGTTGTAGATATTGCGCGTGGCACTATATTGCCTCTTAAAAGCTTTGGCAGCTACCTATTTTTGTTGTCGTTCTTTCCTAAGATGTTCTTAGGTCCATTGGTTAAGGCAAAGGAGTTTATTCCACAGATTGAGGCTCGTGATGTGGTGGTCTCGCGCGACGACTTCGGTCGTGCTGTGATACTTGTAGCACGCGGTTTAGTTAAGTATGCTATTATCGCTAAGGCGTTAGGTCTGCTCTTTGTTGCTCCAGCCTTTGCCGGAGAGTTGGGCGAGGGTGGTATGGTGGCACTTATGGCTATTTATGGCTTCACGTTGCAGATATATTGCGACTTTTCGGGTTACTCGGATATAGCGCAGGGTGTGGCTCTTATGCTTGGTTTTAGGCTCCCTGATAACTTTGATGCGCCCTATAAGTCGGCCACCATTACAGAGTTTTGGCGCAGATGGCATATCTCGCTATCTACTTGGTTGAGGGAATACCTTTATATACCGTTGGGAGGTAACCGTAAAGGCGTTTTCCGCACATACCTTAACCTTATAATAACGATGTTCCTTGGTGGCCTATGGCACGGTGTAGGTATGACATTTGTGGTTTGGGGCTTGTTGCATGGTGTAGCGTTGGCGCTCCATAAGTTATGGCTAAGGATTGTGCCACAGGCAAAGACATTGGGTCGAGATATGGGCTTTATGCAACGTGTAGTAGCGACACTCTTTACCTTTAATTTGGTTGCATTTGGCTGGTTGCTCTTTACTGCATCGGATATGACCGAGGTGCAAACAATGTTGTGGCGCATTTCGAATAACTTTTCGTTTGCGGAGTTTATGCCTATGGTTGAGAGTTCGGCTGTAGCGATGGTGCTTATGGTGGTGGGCTATGTTATGCACTTCCTGCCACGAACGTTCAACGATATTTGCGCTTGCGGTATCACACGCTTAGGCTTTGTTGGAGAGTGGTGTGTTATGGTGGTGGTTATATGGCTTGTTATGCAGTGCAATGCAATGTTAGAACTTAGTGTTGGCGCAGGCGGTGGTCTGCCGATGTATGCAGCTTTCTAAAATATGAATAACGTAACTTGGGATTGGTGCTTTTTTGAGTGGCTTAATTTTGATGGTCCGCAGTGGCTTGATATGGTGATGACCAAGATCTCTGGCATCGCGATATGGATGCCATTGTACCTCCTTATTATATATATGGTATGGCGACGTTATTCGTGGCGCGGTATGCTTGCTTTTGCAGTAGCAATAGGTGTAGCTGTAGGTCTTGCAGATATAGTATCAGGCATCTTTAAGCATCAGGGTATCCTTGCCGATTTGTTGCCCTCGTTCCCTGCCAGACCACGTCCTATGCATACGACAGAGGGGTTGGAGTTCTTCACGAATGGTTACTATACGGGTAATAAGTTTGGTACGGTATCGGGACACTCGGCAACTATTTGGGCTATAGCAATATTATCGGCAATGGTGCTTAGGCGCAAGTGGTTTACTCTGTTGATGATAGTCGTAGCTCTACTTGTCTGCTACTCACGCATATACCTCGCGTGCCACTTTCCACAGGATATACTCCTCGGCGCTGGTGTAGGTGTTATCTCGGCATTGTGCGGCGTGGGGCTGTTTCATTTGGTTAAAGTGAAAACTGAAAGGTGAATTTTGCGATTAAGGCGAGAGTAGAACAAGTTTACTTGTTATACCGAACCGTAGCAAAGTCGAGGCATTACAAAGTTTTGCCTCAAAACTGAAAAGTGTGGTGCGCTTCGCGCGAGATTATAAAACTAAATAGGCGACAGTTGTTTGATTCTGTCGCCTATTATTTGGTCTGTTAAAATAGATCGAATATTGAAATACAGTGAAATACTTGATTGTTTATTGTTTCAGCTGAATAAGACTGTAGCTCGTTGTTAAAAATAAAATCTATATCATTTTTAAAACCTGAAAGTGTTATCTTGTTTTGATGGTATGTTAAATTACATATGATTTCATCGTGACTTGGATCGGCTTCATAAGTAGAGTGATCAATATATGTTATAGTTGATATTCGCCCATCATTTCCGTATGATATATTTATGTGTGTATATCCTGAACTATAATTTTTTTCCATCTTGCATAGCCGTAAATCTGATGATGGATTATTTGCATTAGGCGTAGCATAGTCATCCACAGCGCAGGCCAAGATGCCGATACTGATAAATAGTCCCAAGCAAAACGCGGAGATAATAGATGTTGCTCTTTTCATAATATATAAGTTGTTTGTGTCCGCTACACCTCCAATGGCGGGTTAGTATAAAAAAGAAAGTGTGGAGATGATTAGTCTATCTGACGCGAGGTTCTGGAATACCTATGACCAAATAAACAATACCCCACACTCGTATTGAGCACAGGGTATAGAACACCCCAGACTATGCAATACGGAGCGATGAGTATGTTGCTTTCCTTGGTCAATGTGAAATTTTCCAGATTTCGCGTCAAGGATAAAAGCTAATACACTTTCATCAATAATATGTCAGCCGAAGGCGTAGCTCCGACAATACAAAATTAACAAAACATTTTTGTATTAGCAACTATTTACCTGTAGAAAACTTATTCAACCATCCAAAATTTGCCGATATCGGCAAATTTTGCTATATTTGCATCGTGATTATAAACTAAACTTGCCGATAGATTGGTTATGGAGTATATATCAGTTGTGGAGTTTGCCAATAAATATGGTATTTCGGAGCGCACTGCTCGAAACTATTGTGCTGTGGGTAAGATAGAGGGTGCTGTGCTTATTGGCAAGACTTGGAGCCTTCCGAAGGATGCGTTACTACCACAGCGCAGTTCGCACAAGCGTAAGCAGTCGCCACTTCTTATCGCTTTGCGAGAGCAGAAAGAGGCGCGATTAAGTGGCGGTATATACCACCGCACGCAGATAGACCTTACATACAACTCCAACCATATTGAGGGTAGCCGTCTTACGCACGACCAGACACGATATATCTTCGAAACCAATACGATTGGCTTTGCAAACGAGAACTTGAGAGTTGATGATATTATAGAGACCGCAAATCACTTCCGTTGCGTTGATATGATTATTGAGCGTGCCGAGCAGAGGCTTTCGGAGACTCTTATTAAAGAGCTGCACGCGGTGCTTAAGGCTGGAACATCTGATAGTCGCAAGGAGTGGTTTGCCGTAGGCGAGTATAAGCGTCTGCCAAATGAGGTGGGTGGAAATGAAACTACTCCGCCAGAGCGTGTGAAGCAGGAGATGTATATTCTTATACGAGAGTATAATGCGTTGAAAACTAAATGTTTGGATGATATAATAGACCTACATCAGCGTTTTGAGGCTATACATCCATTTCAGGATGGTAATGGTCGCGTGGGTCGATTGATAATGTTTAAGGAGTGCTTGGCAAATGGGATTGTACCGTTTATAATCACAGACCAACTAAAACTCTACTACTATCGTGGCTTGCAGCAGTGGCCACAAATAAGGGAGTATCTTCGAGATACCTGTCTAACTGCACAGGATAACTACAAGGCGTTGCTCGACTACTTCCGTATAGAGTATAGGTAAGTTCTGTTTTTCTCCGTCCAGAGGATGTTATGTGCGCTACAGATAGCTGTGGCGCGCCTTTTTATTTTTTGTGAAAAAAGTGTCGAAAAAATATAGTTTCGGGGGCGGTAGTCTCGATAAAAAGTAGTAATTTTGTATGCCTGAATAAGCCTCATTTTTTGTAGATGGGGTGCTTATGTATGGCGTGGTTGAGAAAACAAAGAAATAATAAAATATTACAGTTATGACTCAAAAGTCTAAAAATGAACAGCTTAACACTGTGAAATATGAGGATGCAGTAGCCGCATCAAAGGTCTATTTCGCAGGTGATGACCTCGCAGCGCAGGTGTGGGTAAGCAAGTATGCGCTCAAGGATTCGTTTGGCAACATTTACGAGACAACACCTACCGATATGCACAACCGTATTGCTAAGGAGTTGTCGCGTATTGAGAACAACTATCCTAACCCTCTTAGCGAGGCTCAGATTTTCGAACTTCTCGACCACTTCCGCTATGTAATTCCTCAGGGCGGTCCTATGACAGGTATTGGTAACAATATGCAGGTGGCATCGTTGTCAAACTGCTTTGTTATCGGTCATAAGAATCCTGCTGACTCTTATGGTGGTATCTTCCGTATGGATGAGGAGCAGGTTCAATTGATGAAGCGTCGCGGTGGTGTAGGTCATGACCTTTCACACATCCGCCCTGCAGGTAGTCCAGTACTCAACTCTGCCCTTACATCAACTGGTATTGTGCCTTTTATGGAGCGCTACTCAAATTCTACACGTGAGGTTGCGCAGGATGGTCGTCGTGGAGCCTTGATGCTTTCGTTGCTTATCAAGCACCCAGATGCTGAGAAGTTTATCGATGCTAAGGTAGACACTGGTAAGGTTACAGGTGCGAACGTATCTATTAAGATCGACGATGAGTTTATGCGCGCCGCAATGGCGGGTGTAAGCTACCGTCAGCAGTTCCCTATCGGTGCTGCGGAGCCTCTATACAAGAAGGATATCGACGCAAAGAAGCTTTGGGACAAGATTATCCACAACGCTTGGAAGTCTGCCGAGCCAGGTGTATTGTTCTGGGATACTATCATCCGTGAGAGTGTGCCAGATTGCTATGCTGACCAGGGCTTCCGCACAGTATCTACAAACCCATGCGGTGAGATCCCATTGTGCCCATACGATAGCTGTCGTCTCTTGGCGTTAAACCTACTAAGCTATGTTGATGCTCCATTTACTAAGGAGGCAAAGTTCAACTTCGACCTCTTCAAGAAGCATGTGGCTATGGCTATGCGCTTGATGGATGATATTATCGACTTGGAGTTGGAGAAGGTAGAGCTTATCATCAACAAGATTGACTCAGACCCTGAGGAGGATGATGTTCGTCGTGTTGAGCTTGAGCTATGGCATAAGATTAAGGATATGGCACTTAAGGGTCGTCGTACAGGTCTTGGTATCACTGCTGAGGGCGATATGTTGGCGGCACTTGGTCTACGCTATGGTTCAGATGAGGCTATCGACTTTGCAGTAAACGTACACAAGACTTTGGCTGTTGAGGCTTACCGTGCATCAGTAAATATGGCTAAGGAGCGTGGTGCCTTCGGTGTCTTCAACTTCGAGAAGGAGCAGGGTAACCCTATGATTTCACGTATCTTGGAGGCTGCGCCAGAGTTGGCTGACGAGATGAAGAAGTATGGTCGTCGTAATATCGCGATGCTTACTATTGCGCCTACAGGTACAACATCTCTTATGTCGCAGACAACATCTGGTATCGAGCCAGTCTTCCGCCCAGTGTACAAGCGCCGTAGAAAGATTAACCCATCGGATAAGGAGCAGGTTGCATCGTTCGTTGACGAGACTGGTGAGAAGTTTATCGAGTACTACGTCTTCCATCACCAGTTTGTTAAGTGGCTTGAGATTAATGGCTACGACACAACTCGTCTACAGAATATCTCTGAGGAGGAGCTTAACGAGTGGCTTATGGCATCGCCATACTACAAGGCTACAGCAAACGATATCGATTGGGTTGCTAAGGTTAAGATGCAGGGTGCTATCCAGAAGTGGGTTGACCACTCAATCTCTGTAACCGTAAACCTCCCTAACGAGGTTACTGAGGAGCTTGTAGCAGATGTATACCGCACAGCTTGGGAGTCTGGTTGTAAGGGTATTACCGTATATCGTGATGGTTGTCGTGATGGTGTATTGCTCGATGTTAAGGATAAGGGCGCAGAGAAGAAGTGTTCAAGTGAGCAGACTATCCGTCGTCCAGAGTCTATCCCTGCAGATATCGTGCGCTTCAAGAACGGTAAGGAGGATTGGATCGCCTTCGTAGGTAAGCAGGATGATCGTCCATATGAGATCTTTACAGGTAAGATCGAGGAGGATGCAATGTATATCCCTAAGACTATCCATCAGGGTAACATTCTTAAGGTTACTGAGGCTAATGGTAGCAAGCGTTATGACTTCCAGTATCAGGATCGTTATGGCTATGTAAATACCATCGGTGGTATCTCACGTCTCTTCGACGAGGAGTTCTGGAACTACGCTAAGCTTATCTCAGGTGTTCTCCGCTATGGTATGCCTATTGATAAGGTTGTACAGCTCGTAGATGGTCTGCATCTCGATTCTGAGACTATCAACACTTGGAAGAATGGTGTTGAGCGCGCTCTTAAGCAGTACATCAAGGATGGTACTCGCGGTAAAGGTCGCTGTCCACAGTGCGGTCAGGAGAATATGGCATATCAGAATGGTTGTCTAACTTGTATGGCGTGTGGATACTCTAAGTGCAACTAATTAATTTCTTGTGATAAGGGGTCGATTGCGTCCCCTAACAAAAAAGGCGACAATGGGACGTACGTCAAGTACTACCCATCGTCGCCTTTTTCGCCGAGTGTAGCACTCGGCGCCCTTCTGACAAGAAATTGGGTCGTGGGGCTTGGGTAGGGGG
>JAZQZQ010000034.1:0-9087 GCA_045634125.1 Alistipes sp.
ACTTGTTAGGCTACTGCAACCATAGAATGCACAATCTCCAATTGTAGTTACACTATCTGGAATAGTTACATTTGTTAGGCTACTACAATTAACAAATGAGATAATTCGCACCTCTGTTACCCCATCAGGAATAACCAAGTCAGTAACCAACTCGCCATTAAGATATAAACTGCCAGCATAGCATAATGGATTAGCTGCGAAGTTCACGTTTCCATCTGTAAGTGGGTTAATAAAATCAATATTGCACCACACTGCAAGATCTGTGATATGCACAGCGTTAAGGTTGGGGCAATTAAAAAATGCGTAACCACCAACAGTTTCGACACCTTCACCAATAGTTACACTTTCAAGGCTGCTGCAATTATAGAATGCCTGTCTTCCAATTGTAGTTACACTATTTGGGATAGTATATTCCGTAAGTCCTGCAGGAGCAAATGAATTAAGTGTGCCATCAATAATTAAACATCTACCATCCTCTGATGCATACTTACTATTAAACTCTTTGAGTCCTGCGCAACATATAAACGCGGCTTCTCCAATATGGGTAACATTATCACTAATGGTTACACTTTGAAGATTACGACAACCATCAAAAGCGTGATTGCCAATTGAAGTAACACTCTGTGGAAGAATAAATGATGTGAGGTTATAGCAGTTTGTTGTGCAATCGTTACAACCATAGAAAGCCAACTCTCCAACCTCTGTTACCTCGCCATCAAAGGTAATAACACCCTTACCATCCTCATAAATGTTGGATTTAATTGAAACATTAAATGCCATCGGGTCGTTTGGCTCCACAATCTCGCCATCAATTGATGTGTACCAAATCTGATTGTTAGGAATATCTACGACAATATCCTCATTCTCATCACCCTCGCCAGCCTGGTTAATGGTGATGCGGTAACTCTCATCGTTTGAGAGTGTTAGGTCAGCATAGCCTGTGCGACCCTCCTTATCCTTATTATGCAAGACTTTGATTTGGATTTTGATATCCTTGCCCGCCTTGCCACTCATTGGGTCAATCTCAAGCCACTCGGCATCGGTCTTTACCTCCCAGTCGAGTGTAGACTCAAATTTGTAGTTTAGCACAGTCTGCTTGCTTGGAACATTGGCGGTAAGTTCTGTACCCTCAGCAAAGACAACCCAATCGCGCTTGCCGAGCAGGTCATCGAGTTTCTCATCTACCATCTCGCACGACAGTGCGGCAAAGGAGATAAGTAGCAAAGTAAATAATCGTTTCATAGTAGTTTATGGTAGTTAATAATTTGCAAATGGTTTGTAATACAAAGATATAAAAATAATTTTACACCACATCGTATTATTACAAAAGTTGATACTAAAAATCCTCTTGGTTAGCCCAAGAGGATTTTTGCTTGTTTGCGGGCGTGTTCTGTGATTTCGCTGCCCGAGAGCATCTTGGCAATCTCATCAACACGCTCCTTCGTGCTTAGACGACGGATATTTGTGCGACCCTCCTCCTTATATACCACAAAGTGTGCGCCACTCTTCGAGGCAACCTGAGGCAGATGGGTGATATCGATAATCTGCATATTCTCGGATAGTCCTGCGATAATACTACCCATAGCATCGGCAATGCGACCTGATACGCCAGTGTCAATCTCATCAAATATTACCGTAGGTAACTTTTTACGCTCGGCAAGCAACGACTTCAACGATAGCATAATGCGCGAAAGCTCACCACCCGATGCTATGCGCTCCACGGGAGCAGGCTTAGTCGTTGGGTTTGCGCTGAACATATAGGCAACGCTATCTGTGCCAAGTGGTGTAAACTCCGCAGTAGGAGTTATCTCCACGTTAAAGCGTACATCTGCCATACCGAGTTGGTTGAGAGTTGTGATGATATGCTGCTCAAGCACACTGCATACCTCCTTACGACTCTTGCTAAGTCTATCTGCCACCTCGCGACACTCGCACTCAAGAGCCTCGATACGAGACTTAAGCTCCTTCAATGCAGTATCGCTATTATCGATAGTTGCAAGGCGTGCCTCAAACTCCTTGAACTTATGTAGTAGGTCATCGTACGACTCTGCACGATGCTTCATCTCCAACGAGTAGATGGTGTTAAGCCTATCACTTAGCTTCTGCAAAGTCTCAGGATCTGCATCCAAACGTTCAACCTCGTCGCTCGCAGTGGCACTAAGGTCTTTAAGCTCGGCAACGACCGACTTTAGGCGCTCAGCAATAGCAACGCCAGTAGGGTATTTCTCTCCAAGTGATGAAAGCTCTCTTTCTGAACGACTAAGTGAGATAATTGCTCCAACCTCTTCATCATCAAGGGTGTTGCGTAGTGTAATAAGCGCCTCATTGATATTGTCTGCGCTTTCCAATATTGCTAACTTTTGCTCTGTCTCGCTCTGCTCGTTCTCCTTAAGTTTTGCAGCGCGTAGCTCCTCTACAGTATAGCGTAACCACTCCTCATCTTTACGTGCCGACTCCATATTCTCTGCCATCGTACGATACTCTACATGGAGCTTGTCAAACGAGCTAAGAAGGGTGGTGTACTCCTCCAAAAGTGGCTTATTCTGCGCGATGGTGTCGAGAGTGGAGATTCTAAAACTCTCCGATGCAAGGATTAGATTTTGGTGCTGTGAGTGGATGTCGACAAGCTGTGCGCCAAGCTCCTTAAGCGTTGTCAACTGTACTGGCATATCTCCAACAAATGAGCGACTCTTACCCGCAGGAGTGATTATTCTACGGATAGATATCTCGCTATCGTAGTCGAGATCATTCTCCTCGAAAAACTCCTCCAAACCAAGACCCTCGATGTTGAATATTGCCTCTATAACGCAGTTGCGCTCCAAATCCTTAGTGGCATTGCCCTCGTTCTTAGCACCCAACAACAGACCCAATGCGCCCAACAAAATAGACTTACCGGCACCCGTCTCACCTGTGATGATGTTAAGATGCTCGTTCCACTCTACAGAGAGTGAATCGATAAGTGCATAATTCTCTATTGTTAGGCTCTTAAGCATATTTATCTTTTGATATTTTCGATTTTGTCAACGATAACCTTCGCAACATCGCGCTTTGACATCAAAGGATGCTCCTCGCTGCCATTGCGGTCGATAAGTGTTACCTTATTTGTGTCGCCACGGAAGCCTGCACCAGCATCCTGCAGTGAGTTAAGAACTACGAAATCGAAGTTCTTACGCTGTAGCTTACCCTCGGCATTAGCCTCCTCGTTGTCGGTCTCAAGGGCGAACCCAACCAATATTCTGTTGCCCTTCGCTGCGCCCAACTCCTTAGCGATATCCTTTGTGCGCTTAAGCTCGATGCGCATATCGTCGTCAGATTTCTTCAACTTGCGATCAGCAACAGCAACTGGTGTGTAGTCTGCAACTGCGGCACACATAACACCACCATCGGCATTCTCCCACTCCTTAACCGCAGCGTTGTACATATCCTCTGCCGAGAGTACGTCGATGCGTTTAACTCCCTTAGGTGTAGGGAGGGTAGTGCGACCGCTGATAAGGCTTACCTCAGCGCCACGCATGGCCAACTCTTCGGCAATGGCATAACCCATTTTGCCAGTAGAGTGGTTTGTAATATAGCGTACGGGATCGATAGCCTCGATTGTAGCGCCCGCGGTAACGATATATCGCTTACCCTCTAAGCTCTTTTTTTTTAAGCCCTCGGCAAAGATTGCCTTTACCTGCTCTACAATATCCTCAGGCTCTGCCATGCGACCCTTACCCACAAGACCGCTTGCCAACTCGCCCGCCTGTGGCTCGATGATAGCAACACCGCGCTCTGCAAGAGTCTGCAAATTATGCTGTGTGGTAACGTGTGCGTACATATCAAGGTCCATAGCAGGAGCAACAGCCACTTTTGAACGTGCTGAAAGATAGGTTGTTAAAAGTAGATTGTCGGCAATGCCAGTAACCATCTTAGCGAGTGTATTTGCTGTGGCAGGTGCTATAAGGAGCATGTCTGCCCACTCGCCGAGCGATACGTGAGAGTTCCACTCGCCATTCTCAGGGTTGAAGAACTCCACGAGGATAGGATGCTTCGATAGCGTAGCCATAGTAAGTGGTGTGATAAACTGCTTTGCAAGCGGAGTCATTACCACTCTCACCTCGGCACCCTCTTTCACTAAAAGACGGCACAGCATAGCTGCCTTGTATGCTGCTATGCTGCCAGTTATACCGAGTATAATATGTTTACCGTTGAGCATTGCTACTACTTATTTCCATGACGGAAGTAAACCTCGCCATCGAGGAACTCCTCAGTAGCGATAAGAGCAGGCTTTGGTAGACGCTCGTAGTAGCGTGAAATCTCAATCTGCTCGCGGTTTTCGAAGGTCTCCTCTACAGAGTTATCAGATGGCGCAGAGAAATCTGCAAGTTTGCGGTTGAGCTCAGTCTTAAGCTCTGTAGCAATCTGGTTAGCGCGACGCGCAATGATGTTGATGCTCTCGTAGATGTTACCTGTAGGTGTGTCGAGGTCAACCAACTTGCGAGTTACTGTGTTACTTGGAACGTTCTTCTTAATCTCCATAGCTTATATTGTTTTATACGTTATCTTCTGTTTTGCGATTTTTGTCGATAAAGTTGCGGGCATCCTTAGCCATTCGAGCCAACTCTTTGCCGTGCTTCGACTCGGGATACTCTCCGATAAACGAGTAGTAGTGGTCGAGCATTGCAAGGTATCTATCCAACTGCTTTGACTCCACAGAGTTCGATGCCAATCGATACGCCGATACTGTTGTGTAGTACATCATATCTTCGAGATATGGCGACTCTGGATACTGCTTCATCGCATTCTTAAAGGCTACAATTGCCGACTTGTACTTGCCAATTTTGAAGTAGGTGTAGGCGTTTAGGTAGCTCTTCTCCATCAATCTGCCCGATAGTTCGTTTAGCATCTCGTTAAACTGGTCGATATTCTTTGACTCGGGATAGCGCGACATAAACTCTGTGATGGCGATGATAGCCTGAGATGTTACTGTTTGATCACGCTCTGGTGTTGGCGACATGTAGTAGTAACATAGCGCATACATACCCTCAGCCTCCTCGATAAATGGACTGCGGGCAAACTTGCGACGATACTCGTCGAGCGCCATTGATGCCTCATCCCAATCATGTAACTTAAACTTGCATCGCGCGTTGTAGAACGATAGCGAGTCCTCGCGAGGCGTACCCATGTAAACGTGTCGGCATGTCTGGAATAGGGTAGATGCCTTGTCCCACTTCTCGGTATTGTATAGCATAAGTGCCTGATCATAGACATACTGAGGGTCGCCAGTCTTGATAGCCTCATTAACAACGCTACAAGAGATGGCGATAACCGCAACAGATACGAATGCTACAATATATCCAAAAAGACGTCTCATCACTTCCAAATTTTTACGCTTATGCGCATAAGCGCACAAAGTTACACAATATTTTTGATATAACGAACAATATATTGAATTATTGTATGCTTAGAAGTGTGCAATTCCGGCTTTTATGGCGCTAAATATAAAAAATAAGAGCTGCCCGATGGACAACTCTTATGTAATATCTAAGTTGTGTGTTACTCTGCAACAACAGCGAACTTGATAGTAGCCTTAACCTCGCGGTGAAGCTTCGCAGTGGCCTCGAACTCACCAAGAGTCTTAACTGAGTCTACAGTGATGTTCTTGCGATCAACCTCGATACCCTTCTCCTGCAATGCAGCAGCAAGGTCAGCAGCTGTGATAGCACCGAAGATCTTCTCCTCCTCAGCCTTAGCTGTAAGAGTGAGGTGAAGGTTGTTGATAGTCTCAGCCAAAGCCTGAGCATCAGCAAGGATCTTAGCATGCTTGTGTGCGCGCTGGGGAAGGTTCTCAGCCAATACCTTCTTTGCAGAAGCTGTAGCAGCCTTAGCGAAACCCTGAGGAATCAAGTAGTTGTTAGCATAGCCAGGACGTACGTTAACGATGTTGTTTGCGTAGCCCAAGTTCTCTACGTCTTTGATAAGAATTACTTCCATAGTCTCTCCTCCTCTTTATTATTTCATATTATCGGTTACGAATGGAAGAATAGCCAAGTGGCGAGCACGCTTAACTGCCTGAGCTACCTTCTTCTGGAACTTCTGAGAAGTACCAGTGAGGCGACGAGGCAAAATCTTACCCTGCTCGTTAAGGAACTTCTTCAAGAACTCACCGTCCTTATAGTCTACATACTTAATACCGAGCTTCTTAAAGCGACAGTACTTCTTCTTCTTAACATCAACTGATACTGGGTTGAGATAACGAATCTCAGATGCACCCTGCTGTGTGTTCTCTGCCATAGTTTACTCCTCCTGTGATTTGTTAGCAAGCTTAGCGCGACGCTTCTGAGAGTACTCAACAGCGAACTTGTCCTGCTTGAAAGTTAAGAAACGGATAACACGCTCGTCGCGACGATACTGAGTCTCGAGAGTGTTGATGATTGAGCCCTCACCAGTGAACTCTACAAGGAAGTAGAAACCGGTAGTCTTCTTCTGAATAGGGTATGCAAGCTTCTTCAAGCCCCAGTTCTCCACATTCACAATCTGACCGCCGTTCTCGGTGATTACGCCCTGGAATTTGTCAGCAACCTCCTTTACCTGTGCCTCTGAAAGGACGGGAGTGACAATGAAAACGGTTTCGTAATTGTTCATACGTTTAATAAATTAATTAGTTTTTGTGCATAATGCGGTGCAAAGGTAGTAATTATTTTCGATTTTGCAACACTAACTTCCTCTTTTTTACCACTTGTAATTAAATAATCTATTGATTGTAGCAAAATACCACCTTCCTAATTATTCTTATCCATCAACTGCTACACCTATTTATATATTATATAACATTAATAGGTTGTTTGTTTTGATTATTTCACTAACTTTGTATTACAAACCATTTGCAAATTATTAACAAACACAAATAGTATGAAGAGATTATTTACACTACTACTACTCTCATTCGTTGCTTTGTCGTGCGAGATGATAGATGAGAAACTCGATGATTTTCTCGGTAGAGATGATTCATCAGTTACTACTATCGCTAACAATCAGATTTGGTACACCTCTACCGATGGCAAGATTGTTGAGCCATATAGTGGAGAGAATAATGAGTATGCTGACGCCATTACAACCTTTGGGGTCAATATTGTTTCTAACACTTATGTTGATGGCAAGGGTATAATAGAGTTTGATGGCGATGTAACTACGATTGGAAAGGAGGCATTCTGTTATTGCAGCAGCCTTACAAGTGTAACTATCCCTGATAGTGTAACTACGATTGGAAATAGTGCATTCCATTATTGCTACGACCTTACAAGTGTAACTATTCCAGATAGCGTAACTACGATTGGAAATTCGGCATTCTCTTATTGCTACGACCTTACAAGTGTAACTATTCCTTATAGTGTAACTTCGATTGGAGGAGGTGCATTCGCTGGTTGTAATGGACTAAAAGAGTTTAAGGGTAAGTTTGCAGAGGATAATGGTAGAATATTGATTATTGATGGTACACTTAATTCTTTTGCTCCTGCGGGACTAACTGAATACGCTATCCCTTATAGCGTAACTACGATTGGAGAGGCTGCATTCTATGATTGCAGCAGCCTTACAAGTGTAACTATTCCTGATAGCGTAACTACGATTGGAGAGGCTGCATTCTTTCTTTGCGACAGCCTTACAAGTGTAACTATTCCTGATAACGTAACTACGATTGGAAATTATACATTCTATAATTGCAGCAGCCTTACAAGTGTAACTATTGGTAATAGCGTAACGGAGATTGGATATTGTACATTCTGTAATTGCGACAGCCTTACAAGTGTAACTATTCCTGATAGCGTAACTACGATTGGAGAGAGTGCATTCGAAAATTGCAGCAGCCTTACAAGTATAACTATTCCTAATAGCGTAACTACGATTGGAGATTATGCATTCGATGGTTGCGAGAGTCTTACAAGTGTAACTATTGGTGATAGCGTAACTACGATTGGAAATTCTGCATTCAATAGTTGCACTAGCCTTACAAGTGTAACTATTGGTGATAGCGTAACTACAATTGGAGAGGGCGTATTCGCTCTTTGTAGTAGTCTACAAGAGTTTATGGGTAAGTTTGCATCCGAGGATGGTCGATGCCTTATTGTTGATGGTGTGCTTAACTCTTTTGCCATTGGATGTGGCGCTACAGAATATACTATTCCTGATAGCGTAACTATGATTGGAGATGATGCATTCTATAGTTGCAGCAGCCTTACAAGTATAACTATTCCGGATAGCGTAACTACGATTGGAGGTGGTGCATTCCGAAATTGCAGCAGCCTTACAAGTGTAACTATTCCTGATAGTGTAACAACAATTGGAGATTATACATTCGATGGTTGCAGTAGCCTTACAAGTGTAACTATTCCTGATATCGTAACTACGATTGGATATTGTGCATTCTATTATTGCAGCAGCCTTACAAGTGTAACTATTCCTGATAGCGTAACTACGATTGATGATATGGCATTCTATGAGTGTCGCAGCCTTACAAGTGTAACTATTCCTGATAGCATAACTACGATTGGAGATTATGCATTCTCTGGTTGCAGCAGCCTTACAAGTGTAACTATTCCTGATAGCGTAACTACGATTGGATATAATGCATTCTATGGTTGCAATAGCCTTACAAGTATAACTATTCCTGATAGCGTAACTACAATTGGAGCTCTTGCATTCGAGTGGTGTGAAAGCCTAACAAGTGTATATTGCAAGGCTGTTGTACCGCCTTCGGTAACTTTAAAACTAAGCTATGAAGAAGAATCTGAAGTATGGTATTGGTCTGCTTTTGACGACAACGCCTCTGATCGTAAGATTTATGTGCCTATGGAGTCGGTAGAGGCGTATAAGAGTGCCGAGGGTTGGAGTGAGTATGAGTCTTCAATTGAGGGTTACAACTTTTAATTTCCGATTTATATAGGGCATCTTTGTCCTATCCTATACAAGATATCGCGGGCTGTACGCTTTGGTACTATCCCGCGATATTTTATTTATACGATAGAACAAATCTACTCCTCTAAAATCAAAAATTCAGTTTTAACTTTTGACTTTTCAGTTTTCACCTTTCAGTTAGTTCGTGGTGCGGGT
>JAZQZQ010000035.1:0-8960 GCA_045634125.1 Alistipes sp.
GAAGGTAGCCTCTCTATCGTCATAGGTCATATCTGCAGAGAAGGTAACTTTCTGACCATCCTCATTAGCATCACCGCTCTTTACTGATAGTGTACACCAATCGCTTGTACCCGAAATCTCCCACTTATAGTTGCTATATACAACTACATCCACACTTCCGCCGTCTGGAGAGATGGTAACACTCTCCTTATCGAGTCCAAAGAAGATATTTTCAGGGATATCGTTCTCATCGCCCCCATCATTCTCATTAGGTTGCTCTGTTTTGTTGTCATTGCCTTTATCGACCTCATCCTTAGAGCAGCCGACGACAACCATACCCAAAAGGGCAAGTAGTAAAAATAGTTTTTTCATAGTGTATAGAGTTTTAATTATTTGTCTACTGATAGACAAAATTAAGCAAAAATTTACAATTGAGCAAACCGCCATATAGGATTTGGAAAAGATATACAAAAAAAACGCCTCCCGCAAGAATGCGAAAGGCGATTTATAGTAAGTATAATATGATAGCGGTTATCTATTCTCAGCAACCCAGTTAGTTAGCTCCACGAAGTCTGCAACTGATAGTTGCTCGGCACGCATAGTAAAGAAGCGGTGTTCATTGCCGCCGAAGTTGCCAAAGGCTGACTTTAGCGAGTTGCGTATCATCTTGCGGCGCTGACCAAACGACGCCTTGACGACCTTGATAAAGAGCTGTTCATCGCAGTCGAGCTTCGCAACACCATTTCTTACAAGGCGGATAACAGCACTCTTAACCTTTGGGGGTGGGTTAAAGACCTTTTCGCCAACGGTAAAGAGGTACTCTATATCGTACCAAGCCTGCAACAGCACGCTTAGGATGCCATACTCCTTAGAGCCTGGAGGCTCAGCAAGGCGCACAGCAACCTCCTTCTGAATCATACCCACGCACTCAGGAACAATATCCCTATTCTCCAACACTTTGAAGAATATCTGCGACGATATATTATATGGGAAGTTACCGATAATCTTTAATCTATCGCCATAGGTAGCCTTCAAATCCATCTTTAGGAAGTCGCCCTCCGTAAGGCGTGGCGCAAACTCTGGATAGTGAGCGTGGAGATACTCCACCGACTCGCTATCAATCTCGGCACCGTAAGTAACAACATCGTCGCGCTGGAGCAGAAACTGGGTTAACACACCCATACCGCATCCAACCTCCAACACTTTATCGGGAGCATCTGCCGTGCCACCAGATAGCGCTGTTGCAATCTTACGCGCGATGTTCAGGTCGGTTAAGAAGTGCTGACCTAATGCCTTTTTTGCTCTTACCTCTGCCATTAGTCCCCCTCTTAGTTCGCAACCTCCGATATAAACTTAATGCGCACAAGGCGAATCTCCTCCTCGCTATACTCCGAGCCAAGCTCCTCGTAGGCATCCTCCAATGAGTCGGTCTCGGCATCCTCCTTAAAATATAGGTAGATATCCTCAACCTTATCCTCCTCCATAATCTTATTTAGGTAGTACTGGATATCGAGGCGCGTACCCGAGTTTACAATAGACTCAATCTCAGTAAGCAACTCATCCATTTCGAGGTTCTTGGCGTGTGCAATATCCTCGAAGTCCATCTTTCGGTCGATAGACTGGATGATGAAAATCTTATTATTAGCCTTATTCGCAACACCCTTAACAACAAGATCCTGAGGGCGAATAATCTCCTTCTCCTCAACGTAGGTCTTGATAAGCTTGATAAACTCTGCACCGAACTTCTGTGCCTTACCAGCACCAACACCCGAGATTGTCTGTAGCTCCTCGATAGTGATAGGATACTGGATAGACATCTCCTCCAACGATGGATCCTGGAAGATAACATAAGGTGGCAAATTATTATGTGCAGCAACGCTACGACGCAAATCCTTAAGCATAGCGTACAACTCCTCATCGGCAGCACCGCCACCCTTCATCGGTCCTCCAGCCACTGCATTCTCATCATCAGAGTCGTAGTCGTGGTCGAGAGTTATAGTTACCGACATAGGCTTATCTATGAAGGCTCTACCCTTGTCGTTTACAGATATAAGACCATAGTTCTCGATATTCTTATCTATGAGTCCCATAATAAGACCCTGACGTATCACAGCATTCCAGAAACGGGCATCCTTCTCCTCGCCAGCACCGAAGAACTCCGACTTATTATGTCCGTAGCTCTTGACCATAGCAGTAACCTTACCCATAAGCACGGTTACAAGGTGGTCAATCTTGAACTTATCGCCAATATCCTCCAACGCTTCGAGTGCAAGCACCATCTCGCGCTTAGCCTCAACTTTTGGCTTAGGATTGCAACAGTTATCGCACGAGCCACAATTAGCCTCGCCATAGATTTCACCGAAGTAGTGCAACAATGAGCGACGACGACACATCGAACTCTCGGCATACGATACGGTCTCAAGAAGAAGCAACTTGCCAATCTCCTGCTCGGCAACAGGCTTACCCTGCATAAACTTCTCGAGCTTCTGAATATCCTTATAGCTATAATATGTCAAGCAATGACCCTCGCCACCATCACGACCCGCGCGACCAGTCTCCTGATAGTATCCCTCCAACGACTTTGGAATATCGTAGTGGATAACATATCGAACATCTGGCTTATCGATACCCATACCGAAGGCAATAGTCGCCACAATGACATCTACCCTCTCGTGAAGGAAGGCATCCTGGTTGTCGGCACGTGTCTGAGCATCCATACCTGCATGATATGCCAACGCCTTAATGCCATTAGCTACCAACAACTCCGCCAAGTCCTCAACCTTCTTACGGCTTAGACAGTAGATAATACCGCTTTTACCATCGTGCTGCTTGATAAAGCGGATGATATCGTGGTCGATATTATTCTTTGGGCGTAGTTCGTAGTATAGATTTGGTCGGTTGAACGATGAACGGAATACCGTTGCATCGGTCATACCGAGGTTCTTCTGAATATCCATCTGCACCTTAGGTGTAGCTGTTGCTGTAAGAGCGATAAGAGGTGCCGTACCTATATCATTTATAATTGGGCGTATGCGACGGTACTCAGGGCGGAAGTCATGACCCCACTCCGAGATACAGTGTGCCTCGTCGATAGCGTAGAACGAGATCTTTATCTTGCGCAAGAAAGCGATGTTATCCTCCTTGGTCAAAGACTCAGGGGCAAAGTATAGCAACTTCGTACGTCCTTCAAGGACATCCTGCCTTACCTGAGCAATAGCCGTCTTATTAAGCGAAGAATTGAGGAAGTGTGCAATACCTGACTCTGTAGAGAAGGTGCGCATAGCATCCACCTGATTCTTCATAAGGGCAATCAGTGGTGAGATAACAATAGCCACGCCATCCATAATAAGTGCTGGAAGCTGGTAGCACAACGATTTACCGCCACCCGTAGGCATAAGTACAAAGGTGTCTTTGCCATCAAGAACGTTCTTAATAACCGCCTCTTGATTGCCTTTGAACGAAGAAAAACCGAAGTATTCGCGTAGCTTTTCGTGTAATATTCCTCCCTTTTCGGTATCCATAATTTCTGTTAGTGTCAAAAATTTACCCAAATATAATATATTTTTTTGTAAAATTGTAATAACTTTGCAAAAAACTTACAAAATTTTGTAATACGAAGATGCGACTTTTTACAAGCGAGTTAGTAAAATCCTATAAATCACGTACTGTCGTGAATCACGTCTCAATCGATGTTAACCAGGGAGAGATCGTGGGTCTGCTTGGTCCTAACGGTGCCGGTAAGACAACAACCTTCTATATGATCGTAGGTCTTATCAAGCCTAACGAGGGACGCATATTCCTCGAAAACAACGAAGGCTTGGTTACAGATATCACAGCTCTGCCTGTATACCGACGCGCACAGATGGGTGTGGGTTACTTGGCGCAGGAGGCATCGGTATTCCGTCACCTCTCGGTTGAAGATAATATCAAAGCCGTATTGGAGATGACAAACTATTCAAAGGAGTATCAGCGTGAGCGCGTGGAGAACCTTATCGAAGAGTTCCGCCTACAGAAAGTGCGCAAGAGCTACGGTAATCAGCTTTCAGGTGGTGAGCGTCGTCGCACCGAGATTGCCCGTGCTGTGGCTATCAACCCTGCCTTTATTCTCCTTGACGAGCCATTTGCAGGTGTAGACCCTATTGCGGTGGAGGATATTCAGAGTATCGTAGGAACGCTTAAGGATAAGAATATCGGTGTTATTATCACCGACCACAACGTCGATGAGACCCTTGCTATTACTGACCGTACATATCTTCTATATGAGGGCAAGATTCTAAAGACTGGTACTGCGGAGGATTTGGCTAACGACGAAATGGTACGTCGCGTATATCTTGGTCGCAACTTCGAGCTTCGCACATCGCCACAGATGAAGCGCAAGCAGCGTGAGCAGGAGGAGCGCGAGCGCGAGGAGGCATTGCGCGCCTTGGGTCATATTCCTCAGCAAAACGAGGAGGACGGGGAAGAAGACAAATAGATACTATAATATATGGATGATTGCACGATCCCTTTAGGGAATAGACTTCACGGTGAAGTAATACCACCTTGCTCTAAAAGTTATGCACAACGCGCCCTGGCTGTAGCACTGCTCGCCTCGGGTCGCACCACACTCCGTGGTATCGAATTATGTAGCGACACACGCTCTGCAATAGCCGCCATCGAGGCTTTAGGCGCCAAAGTAGAGATTGTCGACGACAACACACTCACTATCGAGGGCGGTATCTCCCCCAAAACAGATCTACTCAACGTTGGCGAATCGGGACTTGCAGCAAGACTATTTACTCCTATCGCAGCACTCCACAACACCCCTATTACAATCGAGGGCGAGGGTACTTTACGCCATAGACCTATGTCTATGATGGTAGAGCCTTTGAAAGAGCTTGGTGTAACGGTACGTGATGGCGGTGGTCGTCTACCTATCGAGGTATGTGGTCCTATGCACGGTGGTAAGGTGTTAGTTGATGGCTCAATGTCATCACAGTTCGTTACAGGTCTACTTATAGCGCTCCCTATGGCGGAACGCGACACAACCATCGAGGTTAAAGGCGCAGTATCTACCCCATATATAAATATGACTCTCGACACCATCGAACGCTTTGGCGTGAATGTGATGTACAACGAGGGGGACTACACCCAGTTCTACATCGAGGCTGGGCAACAATATAAAGGTGTCGATTATGCAATCGAGAGCGATTGGAGTAGTGCTGCCGCAATCATGGTTGCCGCAGCTATCGCTGGCGAGGTTACCATACGCAATATATCTATGCTCTCACGCCAAGCAGACACTGCAATATGTCGCGCTTTGGAGCGTGCTGGAGCATCAATCATAATCGAGGAGAACAGCATCACGGTAGCCCACCGCGAATTGGAGGCATTTGACTTCGACGCCACGCAGTGTCCCGACCTATTCCCAGCAATTGTAGCCCTTGCAGCAGCATCAAAGGGTGTATCTATCATCAAGGGCATATCACGCCTTAGAGGCAAGGAGAGCGATAGAGGTGAGGTGCTACGTAGCGAGTATGGCAAAATTGGCATCGACATAGAACTCGACTACGAAACCGACCAGATGCGCATCGTAGGTGGAGAACCACACAATGCTGATGTAGACAGCCACGACGACCATCGTATTGCTATGTCATTGGCAATAACTGAGCTACGCCTTGAGAAGCCACTAAACATCAGAAACCGAGAGTGCGTATCTAAGAGCTACCCATCCTTCTTCGAGGATATGGCATCGTTGAAAGGTCAGAGTAATGAGTAATAGCTTTGGCAATATATTTCGCATCACCATCTTCGGCGCATCACATGCCGAGAACGTAGGCATCATCATCGAAGGTGCGCCTAAGGGCATTGCACTCTCCGAGGAGATGTTTCGTGCCGACATCGATCGTCGACGACCATCGCTTTCGGGCGAAACAGCACGCAAAGAGGAGGACACTCCTATTATCGAGGGTCTTAGCCCTGAGGGCAAAACTACGGGCGAGGCAATCACTATCTCTTTCAAAAACAGCGATAAGCGCTCTGGCGACTACTCAAATTTAAAAGTCCATCCGCGCCCTTCGCACGCCGACCTTGTGCAACTGCGCAAGTATGGCAACGATGCAGATATAGCGGGTGGCGGTATGGCATCAGGACGTATGACCGTAGCTCTTGTAGCTGCGGGCGTAGTAGCCAAAGAGATATTAAAAGAGGTAAGCTTTACCACTCGTTTAGTCGCTGTAAATGGCGTTAGCGATAGTTCGCAATTTAACGATATTATCACTACTGCCGCTCGCGAAGGCGACTCCGTAGGTGGTGTTGTAGAGTGCGGTGTCAAGGGTATCAAACCAACTCTTGGCGAGCCATTCTTCGACTCTGTAGAAAGTGTAATATCACACTTACTCTTCTCTATACCAGGAGTTAAGGGTGTAGAATTCGGTGATGGCTTTGCAGGTAGCGCAAAGCGAGGTTCAGAGCGCAACGACTTAATTATTGATGCCTTAGGCACAACACACACAAATAACGAAGGTGGCATAAATGGCGGTATTACAAATGGCAACGACATCACCCTGCGTGTCGCGATAAAGCCTACGCCAAGCATTGCTAAGGCACAGGATACCTATAACTTCGAGAACGATACCACTACCCCACTTACTATAGGTGGTCGACACGACGCCTGCATTGCACGTCGAGCAGTTGTCGTTGTGGAGGCTATGGTGGCAGTAGCCCTTGCTGATTTTCTATTAAGAGCTTAGAGATGGCTACACGTCGCGAAATATACAACCTACTATATCGCACTGCCAGCGAACTCTACGACGAGGGCGAGGCAAGACAGATTGCCGAGATGTTGATCCTTGCAAAGGGTAATATTTCGCGTAACGACCTTATCATTGAGCCAAACAAAGAGCTAATCATAAACAACATAGACACTATTATCACCGAGCTTCGCAGTTGGCGACCAGTGCAATATATCATCGGCTATGCTGACTTTCGAGATATAGAGCTTAGGGTTAGTGAGGGTGTGCTTATACCACGCCCCGAGACAGAGGAGCTTGTGGAGTGGATAGCATCCGAAACAGATAAAGGCGCTACAATCCTCGATATCGGCACAGGCTCAGGAGCTATAGCCATAGCACTTAGCAGAGAGGTGGCAAGTAGCCAAGTTTGGGCGATGGATATCTCACCAGAGGCACTCACCATTGCCCGCGACAATGGCACACGATATGCCCCAAATGTGGTATTTGTAGAGGGCAATGCCCTTGCCAATTTCGATACTATCTTTAATGAGAAGTTCGATGTTGTGGTCTCAAATCCGCCATATATACCACAGTCAGACGAGAAGCGAATATGCAAAAATGTGCTTGATTATGAGCCATCTACTGCACTCTTTGTACCAGACAACGACCCGCTACTCTTCTACCGGTCTATAGCCCGAACCTCAAAAAAGATATTGAAGCGAGATGGAAAACTCTATTTTGAGATATACGAACTTCTTGCCCATGAGATGATTGCAATGCTCAAAGATGAGGGATATAGCGACGTAACACTACGCGAGGACTTTAGAGGTAAACCGAGAATGATATGCGCGACACTACGATAGATAAGCAACCACGCGAAAAGAAGCCTAAGAGCGCAGCGCAAGCCCTGCAATCGCTGATGCGTCTGTGCGCCCGCGCCGAGAAATCATCGGGCGATGCACTACGCCTTATGCGTGGCTGGGGAGTACCCGAAGGCGAGCGCAACGTAGTACTACAACAACTTATTACACAACGCTTTATCGACGATAAACGCTATACCGAAGCCTATGTGCGCGAGAAGAGCCATCTTGCTGGCTGGGGTGCGCGCAAGATAGCATTCCAACTACGCCAAAAGGGTATCGACAAAGAGATTATTAACACCTCGCTTGCCACTCTTGATAGCGATGCTCAACTCGAACAACTAACCGCGAAATTGGAGCGCAAGATGCGTACTACAAAGGCGACAAACAGCTATGAACTACGTGGCAAACTACTCCGCTACGGTATGGGCTTGGGGTTTGATTATGAAATGACCCGCAGCGCAATCGACAAAATTGTACCCGAGGAGTAACAAAAATTTTGCAAATCAATATATTTTGCTTACTTTTGCACCGCAAATGCGCCATATACCCATTTCATGGAGGCGTGATTTGCCAAGAAAAGGATGGTCTCGTAGCTCAGCTGGATAGAGCAACAGCCTTCTAAGCTGTGGGTCGTGGGTTCGAATCCCGCCGAGATCACAAAAGAACTAAAAAATATAAGGAGTCCCCAAAGGGTTCCTTATATTTTTTAGTTCTTTCAAGTACTTATAATGAAAATATAATAACTTATCAGTCAGTAAAATACGGTTAAAAAACAGACTAAAATACAGGTTATAATAGTTGTTTTGATACTTTCGAGGCGGCATCATATGCCCTAAATCAACTGAACACGCCATCAACAATCGAATAACAATTTGCCTAGAAAATCTATTATAATTTGCCAAATCGCCTTAAAAAATCGAGATTTGGCGGATTATAAGTAAAATTTCAGACTCAAAAATCATAACCTTTCATATAAATACAACCCCGCCTTTTGCGGACTTTGCAAAGAAAGTTGGTGTATTAAGGCTGTTTTCATTAAAAAATCTTTGCAAAATGACATTTTTAGCATTTTAATTGCTATATTTGCAAAAGAATTGTAAAAACTGAGGTTAAAATGATATTAGAGATTCGTTTAAGTAACTTCTTCTCCATTATGGATGAAGTGGTGTTGGATATGCAGGCAACAAACATCCAGACCAAAAAGGCAAGGGCTTTGGCAGGAAATACCTTTAAGCACAAGAGCGTTCGTCTGTTAAAGACGGCTGCCATTTACGGTGCAAATGCTTCGGGCAAGAGTAATATCATCAAGGCTATTCGAGCTTGTGTCGCCATGATTTATAACTCGCATAACCACAACGAGAATACGGTGTTTCCTTTCACACCATTCAAATTTGGCGGTAGTGAT
>JAZQZQ010000036.1:0-19030 GCA_045634125.1 Alistipes sp.
TGTTTGCAGGGGTGGGTTGGGTGGGACGGTTGGGGTTGACAAACTCAAGAGCCGCCATAGGGCTAATAGTGTTACGCTCAACAACAAAGGTCTTTGCTGTTGACTGCTCCATAGCATAGCCATCGGTGTCCTCAATCTCTATAGTAAAACCATTAGCAAATGTCTGAGGAGGTAGGGCGATATAGAATGCCGTAGCACTCTTGCCAAGTGTTACGCCATCGCCACAATCCAAAACAACCTCCGTAAGGATAGTATCGTCAAATACAAGGTTGCCACCAGCATTGTTATCATCAGTGTCACCCATATCTGATGCGAGCATAGCAGTTGCATCTGCAGAGTTTATATACAACTCGCCTGCTACCTGCTCGTCATCGTTACCGCGGAACTTGATGCTCTTAACAACCTCGCCATTACCTGTAAGTTGCAACTTAAGCCAACCGCAGACACTCTTGAGTGAGAACTGGTTATACTCGCTCGACGAAATCATGATATTGCCATTTGTGCCATAGCTATCCTTCAAATAGTTCTGTACAGCGGGCAACGATGCCTGAACATTATATGTTTCAGTATTGATATAGTAATTCTCATTGTATGGATATACCACAACGACGCGCTTCGTAGACTCGGTTGCAGTACCAGCATCCACACGCTTTAGGTCGCCAACACGCTCGCCTGTCTCACCCTGATATTGCCACTTCTGGTTAGCATCTGAGCGATAGAATACCGATACAAGGTCTCCCTTAGTCCACACGGTCTTCTGTGCTTCGTTAAGCTGAATACGGGTTTCGTTATCCTCGAAACCGACTCTAAGAGTCTCAGGGGCATCGGTACGAATAGCTGACTGCTCCTCGATAGGGTTTTGTGTACACGCCATAAAACCAAATAGCGCACACACCATTAGTAAAAGTTTTCTCATAGTGTAATTTTTTTTTGTTTGTTACCAATCCTGTTCTGGGTTCTCCTCTGGGTCTTCCAAATTTGAGGCAGCGAAACCCTGCTCAATTTCAACATCCAGCACCTCAAATTCGGGCGCGAGATAGTATTGCTGTTTGGTTTGTGTCATAAGCATTTATGTTTTAAGTTAATAATTGCGCTTAAAACCACCCAACTCCAAAATGGAAATGTATATAAAAAGAAAGTGTGGAGTTGATTTTCGTCTATTAAAATGGAGGTTGTGGAAAGACCCGAACTAAAACAAACGATACAATGCCCCACACTTGGATAGTATGAGGTATATGTACACAGAACGTGTACAGCCACATAGCTATACAAGAAATGAGTGCTATTCGTTCATCCTTTAGTTCTGAAAACTTCCACATTTCCATTTTAGGACTGCGAAAACACTTTCTATATGTCTGCTATTTATCCAATAGCACTACAAATTTAAGAAAATTTTTCTAAACGAACAACACTCATCAGAGGCATTGTTTATATAGGGTATAAAACAAAATCGCCTTCCGCAATTAACGAAAGGCGAAATTTGGTGTAAAAAGGTTGTATATAAGCGATTTAGCTTGTTTTAGCAACCTGTAAATCAAATATTGAAGGTTACTTTCTCTCCTTTAGCAAGTCGCGAATCTCAGTAAGAAGTACCTCCTCCTTAGATGGTACTGGCTCTGGAGCAGGTGCAGCAGCTGCTGCCTCCTCCTCCTCTTTGCTACGGAGTGATGTGAGCTTGTTGATAACCTTAATCATCACGAAGATACTCATTGCAATAATAAGGAAATCAACGCACACCTGAAGGAATGAACCATACTTCCACAATACAGCATCAACGTCCTCAGTAGCAGGCTTTAGCGTTACAGCGAGGTCAGCAAAGTTCTTATCACCAAGTAACACACCAACCGGAGGCATAATGATATCGTTAACCAACGAGGTTACAATCTTGCCAAAAGCACCACCGATGATAACACCGACTGCCATATCAACAACATTTCCCTTTAGAGCAAAGGTCTTAAACTCTTGTAGTAGTCCCATAATATTATAGTTTTAGTTAGTTTGATTGCAAATATAAGTATTTTTTAGCGTATTTACAAACCGAACTTAATTTCTATCTCCTCGTTGTATATCTCCTCGTAAATTGTGCGCAATAGCTCCTTATTGGCAATGATTTGTCTTAGTTCCTCTAATCTGCGTCCATTCTCCGACTCCTCAATCCAAAGGCGTAGGTAGCCACCATAGTTATACTTCTCGTCAAGATGTTCCACCATACGGATATACCCCTCCTCTCTATCGAGTTCGGGGTGGTGAGTAAGGGTAAACTGTATCGTGCGACGAATAATACTATGTGGCTCGATAATGCGGTCAGCCTCGGCAACGATACGGCCATATATGGTGCGAGGCTCCGATTTTGAGGATGCACGATGATCCTCCACAGCATCGCCCATAATTGCACGCTCTTCGGGTGTAAACCAGCGCTCAAGCTTGCTATCCTCAAGAAGTATGCGCTTAGACTCCGTATGGTGCTGCTCCCTGCCATATATGATACCCGTATCATGGTAGGCGGCTATGGTGTAGACCATATTCATATCCACGTTGTAGTTGCGAGCAAGTTCAATGCTTTGGCTGATAACCGTCTCTGCGTGGTCGCGTTTATGGGCTGCATCATGCTTATCATATAGCGGCAGGATATGTTTCTCTATATATTGTTGTAACTCTTTGTTTATCATATTTTAACCAACCACAACCTCTACTAAATCTTCATCTTTAAGATACTTCGATGCCAACTGCTGAATATCCTCTGGTGTGATGGCAAGTATTCGCTGTACACTCTCCTCGGTAGCGTTGTTATCGTAGCCACACATAATATTCTCAATAGTTACATCAGCAATACCGAAAGGTCCATCAAGAATACGCAGTATCTCGCCAATCATCATATTCTTGACCATTTGCAACTCCTCCTCCGACATTAACTCGTTGCGCAGACGCTCAATCTCGTAGTGTATCTCTCGTAGGGCATCGTCGCGGTGTTCACGTGCCACCTGTGTAGCGATAGCAAGATAGCCCTCGCGCTCGAAGTTTACCATCGCAGCCATAACGCCATAGGTGTAGCCATGCTCCTCGCGTAGGTTCTGCATTAGGCGTGAGCCAAAGTAGCCACCAAGCGTTGTCGCAACAACTTGCATACCTACAAAGTCGGGATGACGCCGCGGAAAGAGTAACCTGCCGATGCGTATCGAGGAGAGTAGCGACGATTCATCCTCCTTAAATACCTTATGAGTAGTCTTAATCTCGGGGAAGACGACCTCACGTCCACTACCCACAGGTAGGACATCAACGATCTGCTCTACGGTATTAAGTACCTCGTCTGTAACTCTGCCACTGCACACCACAAAGCAGTTTTTTGCGGTATATAGCGTATTGTATAATGTTACCAAATCCTCGCGTGTAATATCGTCGTAGGCGTTCTCGTGGCTTGTTATACCGTATGGATGATGCTCGCCAAAGAGTGCCTTGCCAAAGAGTTCGCGCGACTGCACATCTATCTTCTGTCGTTCGATTGTAAGCCCCTGCTTACGCTTAGAACAGTAGACACATAACTCCTTGGTATTAAACGCTGGATGAAGTATTATCTCTCGCGCCACATCAGCAGTCTCGCGGAAGAACTTCGATAGCGATACAAAGGAGATATAGGTATAGTCTCGATCTATAGTAGCATCGTAGTTCGAACCATAGAAATCGAGTTTCTCGGCTATCTCCTGACCTGTCATCGAGAGACTGCCCTCGCTAAGCATATTTACCGTTGCTGATGCTGTAAAGGGCTTCTGTTGCATTGATGTTCCTGAGCGAAAGATGAAACTGAAACGCACCACCTCGAAATCTTCGGAGTTGAGCGTATATATCTTAACGCCATTTTTTGTTGTGCGACACTCTGTTGCTGGCATCTCCACACTATCGGGGATAACTATATCTGGTTGCTGTATCATCTCTTTGAACGGTATATTAGTGTTGACGAGTTCTGTAGAGTGAAGACCTTAGTGGCGAACTCTGCCACCTCTTCACGTGTTATCGAACGGTAGATATCTGCCTCTTTGTTTATTAGCTCAAGATCTCCAGTCATAGCATAGAAACCCAAGTTCATAGCCTTGTTCATTACATTTATCTCGCCCATAAGCATATTCGCTTCGAACTTGTTTTTGACCTTCTCCAATTCATAATCTGAGATATTACCCTGCATAAGCTCTCGTAGCTCTCCCCACAAAGCCTCTTCGGCCTCCTGCTCGGTTGTAGTAGGCATTAGACGACCCTTGATAACAAAGAGACCAGCATCGAGACTACCTGTGATATAGGCATTTACTGCAGTAAAGAGTCCTCGCTCCTTAACCAGGCGATTTACCAAACGTGAAGATTCTCCACCTGCCAATAAATCTGAACTCAAATCGCCGAGGAAGAACTCTCGAGATAGGCGGTCGCCCATATGAAAGGCAATGATAACATCCGTAGCAGGTACATCGCGCTCGACCTCCAAGCGTCGTGGCTCGGTCTGCACTGGCTCCTGCGGTACTGGAGCAATATCTCCACCATTGTCTATGATATCTTCGAAATACTCCGTAGCAAGGGCTATCATCTCATCCTCGTCTATATCTGCCGAAATCGAGAGTATTGCTTGCGATGGACGATAGTGACGATTGTAGAAGGTGTGTACATCCTCCAACGTGGCACGCTCGATATGCTCTGGCGATATACCTATTGTAGTCCAGCGATAAGGGTGGACCTTATAGCACATATCATAGAGCAATGGCGATTGGTCGCCATATGGCTGATTTAGATAGCGTTGCTTAAACTCATCGATAACAACCATCTTCTCCGTCTCACACGCCTCGTGGCTAAGGTTAAGGTTGCGCATGCGATCACTCTCCAACCACAGCGCTGTAGAGATATTCTCCTTAGGTAGTGTGATATAGAAGTCTGTATAGTCGTTATTTGTAAAGGCGTTATTCTCACCACACGCCATCTGCACCGGAACGTCAAACTCCGGAACATCGTGTGTTCCGCGAAACATTAGATGTTCAAAGAGATGCGCAAAACCAGTCTTATCCTCTGCTTCATTGCGAGCACCAACCTTGTATAGTATATTTACAGCCACAAGCTTCGATGCTCTGTCGCGATTTACAAGTATCGTAAGACCATTCTTTAGAATAGCTTGTTTGTATTTTATCATATCATAGTTTTATAGTTCTACACACTCAATTTCGCCAAGCGATATATACCAGACATATCCCTCAATTTGGCTATACCTACCCATTGCTCCGAGTAGATGCATATATTCTGTCATCTGTTTACGATAGGTATTACTACGCTTATCGCCAAATTTATAATCAACGACCACCACTCTCTCGCCCGCAATCATAACTCTATCGGGACGACGCACATCGCCATCTGCGATGATAGCACACTCACACTTCACAGAGTCCCATTCCGTAGAGAACCACTCCTTAACACGTCTATCCGTAAGGACATCGCTAATTTTGGAGTTAAGCGACTCGGCTTGCTCGGTATCTATAAGGCAGTCGAGCGACATGCGTTTTACCGCATTGCGCAAGTCCTGCTCGGTTATCGCCTTCTCGAAGAGCCTATGAAGACGGATACCCTCGCTTAGAGCCTTGCTATCATTTGTTAGCCCCTCCTCGATGCATCTGTGCGATGGGTAGCGCACCTTAAGAGTTGGCTTATGCGATACATACTCCTCAAGTAGAATATCGCTCTTGCTCTCCCTTCTTCTATTGCTTTCGCTTGCTGTAGGCTTGCCATAGGTGTAGACAAGTGCCACTTCCTCGCCATCCCTTTGCAGACTTATAGGCTCAGGACAGATGCTCTTTGCAGCATCGAGAATTAGTGGTGCTGTAGTATTAATATTCTCGCCACTCTTGCTACTTGAGTTTAACGATGTGGGTACATAGATATATAGCTCGCGTGAGGCGCGTGTTATAGCCACATAGAGCAGGTTAACTCCGTCAACATGGCTCATAACTAACTCTTTGTAGTACTCCTCCGAGAAGTTGGAGTTCTCCATCGTAGAGCCATAGATAATAGGGAAGTCGCCAACCTCAGTCGAGATCTCTTCATCGTTAGCCTTAGCCCAGACAATAGGACGTAGTGATGCGCGTGGGGTCATATCCCAACGCGAGTATGGTATGATAACAATTTGTCGCTCTAGACCCTTAGATTTGTGTATAGTAGTAATCTCGATGGTGTCATCGGTCATCTCTACCGTAATCGCCTCGTGCTTGCCACGCTCCTCCCACCACTTTAGGTAGTACTGAATATCTACTACGCGCTGTGAACTGAAGGCGAGTATCTGCTCGTGCATAGCTTGCAGAAAGGCGATAGACTCCTTACGCTTGTGTAGTTCGAAGCGCGATACAATACTCTCAAATGCCTCCAATGGCGATAGATGTGCCGCTTGATGCAACCACGCAAGTTCCTCTTTGTTAAAGGTGTGATCGAGTGGCATATTAAGGAAACGGTTGTAGACACCACGCTCAATATCGTTACTTGGGTCAATAGCAAGACGCATTACTGAGGTTACGAACTCTGCAATATCACAACTCTCCAATGTTAAAGAGGCGGGGGTAAGGATGTTGAAGCCAGATTCTCCCTTCGAGGTAAACTTCTCGTATTTATATGCAAAGAGAGCATCAGCCACCTTTTTAGCATCGGTATTACCGCGCACAAGAATCAGGATGTCGCCATAGCGATAACCGCGCGCAATGGCGGACTCGATGGCATCAATAAATGGCGAGTCTGTGGTGGAGCTGTCAAAGGCTACAACCTCAGCATAGCCACTCTCGCCTTGCTTGGCCGGTATCTGCTCATAGTCGCTATAGGCGTTGAGCATTATATTGTAAAGCGATGTGTGAGTTGTTGGCTCTATCTTGCTATTTCTTAGTGCATTGTTAAGAGATGCGTTAAGAAAATCATTATCCTTAGCCACAACCTTTGATATCAATGCGTTATTAAACTTTACAACATTTGGTAGACTGCGGTAGTTCTTCTGCAAATGTTCCAAAGAGATATTCTCCTCGCCTAAATCCTGCATGGCATCGCTATTTAGCAGTCGCCAATCGCCACCGCGCCAACGGTAGATAGACTGCTTAATATCGCCCACGATAAAGACAGAAGATTCTGGATTCGAAGCAAGCGCCTCTCGCAAAAGTGGTAGCATATTGCGCCACTCACGCACAGAGGTATCCTGGAACTCATCAATCATATAGTGGTCGTAGCGACTACCCACCTTCTCGTAGATAAACGGAGCGTTGTTGTCATCAATAAACTTCGAGAGAATATCCTTAGTCTTACTAAGTACCATAATATTCTCCTCGTTGCAGATGTCGTTGACCCTCTCCTTAAGATCGGCAAGAAGTGCAAAACTACGGTAGTTATCACGAATGAGTTTCGCAGTGTTTATCTTCTTGATGCCCTCATCGTAGCATAGGCATATCTCTTGAAGTGTCGGCATAAGCAACTCGGCAACTGTTTTAACATTGCCCGATGCGCTCTTTGTGTACCACTCTGTGATAGACTCTGACGCCTTAATCATCGTTGCTGTAGGAGGTTTTAGCTCTCCCTCGGCATACTTTGCAAACGAGAAGGTAAAACTACGCGAGCCCCCCTTGAACTCCTCTGCCGAAACGCCCTGTTTTTGCATCGTTGCAAGAGCGCTCTCGCCCAACTCCTTTAGTCGCTTACGGTACTGATCGCCCTCGGCAATAACTGCATTTACCCTCTCGCGCAACGTCGTTTTGTTAAGCTGTGGGTTGATACGCTTCGCACCATTCTCCTTAAATAGCTCGCTACCGAGGCTTCTTAGATCGCTACGCATATCCCAGCGCGTGCCATCGTTGATACGCTCCTCGGCGAACTCCAACAACCACTTGCGCAATTGCTCATCTGTAGCAATGCTCTCCACAAGTGCGTCTGTACTACGCTCAAGGAGTAGATTGGTATCGAGTTCGATATTATAATTTAGATCAAGGCTTAACTCCTTTATAAATGCACGCAATATGCGCTGAAAGAAGCGGTCTATGGTAAGAATTGTAAAACGAGAGAAGTCGTGCAAAATACGTGTTCTTGCTCGCTTTGCACCCTCGCGTATTTGCGCCTCGCTAATGCTGAGTTCACGCATAATATCGTCCAAATATGGGCTATTATTACCTGATGCTAAAGTGTGTATTTCACGCAAGATACGCGACTTCATCTCCTCTGTAGCTTTATTTGTAAAGGTTACAGCAAGGATGTTGCGATAGCGCTCTGGATGGATAATCACATCGCACATATACTTTAGCGTAAGCTGGTATGTCTTTCCCGAGCCAGCGCTCGCACTTAATATCTTTGCACGCTTCATCGTCCGCATATCTTTTTGTAATCACAATAGGTGCAAGCATCAGTATCCTCGACCTGCTCAAATGGGATATCTGGATTGAAAAGCTCCTCAAACATCCTTGTTAGTTCCTGCTCGAATATCTGGCTAACATCGCTATACTTCTCAATCTTACCATTGCTACCCTTGTCGACAATAAATGGCGAATACTCATCCGAAAGCATCTGTGAAGCGTAGAAAAGTGATGGACACGATTCAACCTTATGCTTACACTTACGCTGTAACATCATCGAGTAGAGAAGAGTCTGAAAGATATTGGATATACGCTCATGTGGCGCACCATTAAAGAGTGTAGATATACCATTAAACTCTAAGTGCGGTTTATTTCCACTCTTATAATCAATAATTTGCAAAGTCCCATCCTTAAGTCTATCAATTCTATCGGCGCGACCTGAAAGGTTTACTAAGCGACCATTAGAAATAGGGAAACTCAATTCCACGGGATCCTCCAATCCTACAATGGTGAACTCCTCGCGCGAGCTGTCGTAGCGCATAATTCCATCATATATGTACTTGATGATAATATCCCTCACAAGCAAGGTATCGCCCGAAAACGCCTCGATGGTAGCACTCTCATCCCCTTGCAGTAGTCGAGCAATGGTCTTATCAACAGCCTGCTCAACAGTACTCTTGTTGCAGAGTTCTGCGATTTTATTCTTTGTATCCTTTGTTTCGACAAGGGGTGTATATAATGCCTGCATAGTCTCGTGCAGGATATTTCCAAAGGTTAGCGCATCAATTTTGCTCGATATTTCGTCTGGTGTTTTAATGTGTGCTATAGTGGCAAAGTAAAACTTTAGCGGACACTCAATATATCTAAATAGCGCCGTTGGAGAGAGTGTGTAGCCACTATCTGGTGTTAAGTAGCGATTGAGTATTGCCATCTCCTTCTCGCCTTTAGCTACGGTTATAGGCTTTACATCTTCCAATTTAAGATCTACGCCAACAGATTGTTTTTCGATGCGGTATGGCGACTCATACTCAAGCTGATATATGTAGCGGCTCTGCTCACCAGTGCTCTTCTCGTCGGCACGTGAACAATAGAGCATATCAACGCGCTCGGCGCGCTGTATAAGTCGATAGAAGTAGTAGGCGTACATTGCCTCGTGCTCCTCGGGTGTAGGCATACCATACGCCAAACGTAGCGAGTAGGGTATAAATGATGGTTGCTCGGTGCGGTTGCCTGGGAAGTTGGCATCTGTCATCGAGAGTATTATAACATTCTTAAACTCAATATTTCTAGTCTCCAAGATTCCCATAATTTGAAGACCCTCTATAGGCTCGCCCTCAAATGGAATGGTTACACCCTGCAGATGGCGACGCAATAACGAGGTATAGACCTCAATAGGTGTCTCTATATCGCAATTCTCAAGCGATAGCGTCGTTTTGCGTATCTCCTCATGTACAATATTCAGATACTCGATATGTTCTGCAGACATCTCTTGCTGTGCATCAAGGAGAGCTGATAATATCCTACAAATATATTGAGATAACGACTTCCAATCGTTACATTTGCAGCCAAATATAGTACTTAGTAAACTATCATCTGCAAACATTGCAGAGTCTACCGATGTAATTCTATTGGCAGTGATATCACTGGATAGCTTTAAACATAACTCTCTGCGACTATCCACAATATATGGGTGAGACAACAACTCCAGAACATCCGCGTAGTAGAACTTTGCAACACCATCATTGGCTCGGCTGTGTGACTGAAGGGCAAACAGTCGCTCTACAAAGGTGTATGCAAGGGTTGTCTTAATGGGATAACCCATCGTAACATTGACGCTATCGACAGACTCCGGAAGAGAGTGAAGTAGCGGTATAAGCAGATTCTCGTCGGTAAGGACAATTGCTGTACGCTTATCTAACTCCTCCTTAGGTATCGCATTAATTATGTTTGATATATGTTTAACTTGCACAATGTTAGATGCGCAGGCGGTAACACACATTTGTTTCTTAATCGTCGAGAAATTGTCGTGCGATATAGGCTCTGTAGCAGGGTGGTTAGAGAGGTTGCCTCGCATGAATAGACCGGCCTCGTGATCGCGGTTAGCAACATAATAGTCGTCATAGTCCCAGTAGAATTCTGCACCATACTCACTGTGAGCAAGATGGTTAAACAATATCTCCTCACTCTTAGATAGGGCATTAAAACCAGCCAACACGTAGCGCTTAGGTAGTAGTTCAATGCTCTCACCACGCTTAATACGTTCTGCTGTGGCACGATATATCATACCTGGATATCCGATACCCAACTCAAATAGTTGTTTGCGGTACTCCTTGTAAATAGCTGGCAACGAACGCCATACTTTTAGAAAGTGGCGTTTCTGTTCGGTTAGCGATATCTCGGGACCAATACTACTCCAAAAGCTAAGGATACGCTCCTGTTCCTTAGTTAGATAAGTAACATCCGCCTCAATCTCCTTGATATCCTCAATATTTCGAAGTAGCTTATCGGCATCAACAAGATATTTGTCAATCATATCAAAGTCCGAAATAAGCATATCGCCCCAAAAGTAGAAGCGGTCGAAGCTCTCCAAAGGATGGTACTTTGAGTAAACCTTAAATAGCTCGCTAATAAGACGTATGCGTTCGCCACGTACCAGCCCCGAGCCACGTTCCATAATCTCGTCGATGGTAGACCACGTTGGTTGCCATATAGGTCTATCCACAAGCGCATTGAGAGCATCGTTGAAGAAGACTCTTGCACGCAGTGAAGGGAATAGCACGACTAACTCCGAAAGATCGTTGGAGTGCCGTCTGAGAAGAGCTTGCGCCAACTCTGACTGAAAGGTTGTCATATTTGGATATCAATTACTTAGCAAGTGTTATCTCGCCACCCAATGCAGTTATAACGCTGCGAAATATAACTGGCTGAGAGTAGTAGTAAATCTTACCTCCAGTAGCTGTCCTAAGCTCCAAACGCTCATTAGCATTGACACGAGCCACACCATTGTGTGAAGACTCTACAACCGTAGATGTTGACTCCATGTGATAGGCGTTATACTGTGCTGAGGTTACATCTGCGGTGTGATACTGGGTCTTACCACCGAGCTCGATGCGACTCTTACCCGAGGCGTTGACCATAATATCGAGGACGTCGACCTCAGCAGAGAAGTGGGCGTTGTGCGAAACATAAATATCAAGTAGCTGTGATGTTAGTACACTCTCCACCGTTGCATCGGCTCTCGATATGGATATGTCTGTAAGTGAAGTAAAACCTATGGTAACCTCCGTAACAGAATTTCGATTAGAATCATAGCGTTCGCGAACCTTGAACTTCTTATTCTTTACTTCGAATGTAAACTTAGAGTTCTCAACGCCCTTTGTATCGTAGATAATGTATGGAGCCTCATGCTCCTTAACCTTTACAAGCGTAAGTCTAATTGGGGCATCTACGTCTAATGTAGTGAATGGAGCAAGATACTCCTTCTGCTGTGCAGAGATAGTTGTGATGGTGAATAATGAGAGTATTACAACAATAAACTTCTTCATACTTTTACGGTTTTAATTTAGTCCATAAAAGTATAAATAATTTGCCAACTATCCAAATCTTTTACATATTTATCTTTACAAAGGTAGCGCCGCTATCCTTTGCACTCTGCAAACCATACACCGAGTCCTCGAAGATAATGGTCTCAGCAGGCGTTGCACCAACAATATTCATCGCTTTAAGAAAGCAATCTGGATAGGGCTTTGGACGCTCGACATCGTCTCCAGTTATAATACCATCAATACCATCTGATAACTTCAAGTATCGCATTATATTAGTAATGTTATCTATATGACCAGTAGATACTATCCATACTTTTACTCCTAAGTTTCGCATCATCTGACACCACTCCCAAAGTGGAGTGTTTAGTCTTGTAGTGTGGAAGTAATTTGGGTATAGCTCGATCTTACGACGACGCACTGCGCATATCTCTTCGTCGCTCTTAAGCCCTACACTGCGCATAAACTCTATACAGCGCATGCCGAAGTATTTGTCAAGATACTCCTGCTTATCAATGGCGACACCGACCTCTGCTAATGCCTCGATATATGCCCCAGCATTAGCATCTTTTGTATCGACTAAAGTTCCGTCGAAATCGAGTAGAATTAACTTTAATTGAGCCATACTAATCAAATGATTGCATGCTTGATAAAGCAATACGAATGATACGTTGGTACTCCTCTGGGGTAAGTTCCAAGAAGAAGTAATGCACAGGATCTACGCGAGTGTCGCGATAGCGCACCTCATAGTGCAAATGCGGTACAAACGAGAGACCACTATTACCCGAAAGTGCGATGATGTCGCCTCGCTTAATCTTCTGCCCCTTACGAACACGAATGTCGAGTAGATGGCTATATGATGTTTCGTAACCATTTTCATGGTCTATAGTTATCGCCTTACCATGCGATGAGTTCTTCTCCGATAGAGATTTAACCGTTCCGTCAGCAGTGGCAAATACAGCAGTGCCTTCTGGTATTAAGTAATCAACGCCATGATGTTCACGCATAGTGCGATGGAATGGGTTAATTAAAGGTTTTTTACCCGCTGCAAGAAGGGTTAACTGCTTATTGTTGACAGGTTGAATTGCTGGCACACAATCAATTGATAGATACTCTGTTGATATATTTTGCTTCATGCTTTCACTCGACTTAAGTACCATATTCGCCTTTTTATTAGCATCTTGCATACGACTATCTAATACATCCATTAGATCGGTATTATCCATATGTGTAAGCTGCTCATATAACGAAATACGCTCGTTCTCAAGATCCGCACTTAAATCATAAGGATTTGACTCGAAGAGTTTGCGAAAGACATTCTCATCACGTCTTACTACGTTGTCAATAATGTGCGCAAGAGAATCGTAGCGTTCCGACATTATCTTATACTCTCTCTTCAGTGCATCGGTGGAGTGTCGCAACTTATGCTCGGATGGCATATCTACGGTGTGCGCCAATATAATCCACCAAAACAGTACAAGACCAACCCATACAAAGAAGCGTATCGCCAACGGGAAGAAGCGTCGCTCGGTAATATTTTTACATATATTATAGACATTATTTCTCATAGTATCAATTATTTGTAGCGGATACCTCAAGTTGTTGCATTAGGTCGATGTATGCCTCTGGCGACATATCCTTATTAAAGTAGTGTATAGGGTTTACGGTTTTATTTCTAAAGCGTACCTCATAGTGTAGATGAGAGCCAGAAGAGACACCCGTATTACCTACATCAGCTATCACCTGACCACGTGTAACGCTATCTCCAGCGCGCACATGCATCTTTGATAGATGGCCATAGCGCGTTTTGTAACCAAAACCATGATTTAGCTCGATAAGATACCCATAACCTGGCTGCCAACCTGCACGAAGCACTACACCATTGCCCGTCGCATAGACTGGAGTTCCCTTCGGTGCTGATAGGTCGACACCCTCGTGCATACGCCATGTTCCGTAGCGTGGATGGGCACGCATACCATAAAGACTGCTCACATTCTTAAGCTTTGTGCGGTCAATAGGCCATATCGCAGGGATTACAGTTGAGAATTCCTCCTTATTCTCCGCAAGTTCCTGTGTGTCGTCTAACGATAGCGATGCGTAGTATATCTTACGTGTTAAACGGTCTAAATCTCGCCAACCGTCAACTATCTTATCTCCATACTCAACGTCCTTAAATTCTGTATATTTAGAATCGTTATACTCTGAATATACTTTAGGTAGATTTAAGGTATCGATACCTAATAATGGGCGGTAAACATATTGATCACGATGCTTGACATCCGCAAGTGTATATTCTGCCGAATGAATCTTCTCTAAAAGGATATTATACTCCACCATCACACGATGGTTGTCGCGGTGAATCTTATTCTTTTTTGGAGTGTCGAAATATGTTGATACAAAAAGTTGGCTTACTGCAGCTATGAGCAACGCCACAAGCAGACGAAAGAGTATTCTATAGCCACGTCTCCATCCCCGAATATTCGATATTTTGCGCTCAGTTTTGAGACCTCTCATTGTTAAAAATAAAAAATATTAAAAATATCACATTTAACGATGCAAAATTAAAGTAAATTGTGTAATTTTGCAACCGCTATAAAATATAGGTATAAAATAAAATTTAATATATATGGAATCGAACAAAGCAAGACAAGCCTTTTTGGACTTTTTCAAGAGCAAGGGTCATGAGATTGTGGCATCTGCTCCGATGGTCGTAAAGAACGACCCAACACTTATGTTTACCAACGCTGGTATGAACCAGTTTAAGGATATATTCCTTGGTAACGCACCTCGCAAGTGGCCTCGCGTGGCAGATACCCAGAAGTGTTTGCGCGTATCAGGTAAGCACAACGACTTGGAGGAGGTAGGTCATGATACTTACCACCACACCATGTTTGAGATGCTTGGTAACTGGTCGTATGGCGACTACTTTAAGAAGGAGGCTATCGACTGGGCGTGGGAGTTGCTTACCGAGGTGTACAAGCTCGACAAAAGTCGTATGTATGCTACCGTATTCGAGGGTAGCGAGGAGGATGGCGTAGCCTTCGATCAGGAGGCATACGATTACTGGAAGCAGTATCTTCCAGAGGATCACATCATCCGTGGCAACAAGAAGGATAACTTCTGGGAGATGGGTGAGACTGGTCCTTGTGGTCCATGTAGCGAGATCCACTTCGACCTACGCGACGATGAGGAGGTAGCGAAGATTCCTGGTCGCGAGATGGTTAATATGAGCCACCCTCAGGTTATCGAGATATGGAACCTTGTATTTATGCAGTACAACCGTAAGGCTAACGGTTCATTGGAGTCATTACCTGCGAAGAATGTAGATACAGGTATGGGCTTCGAGCGTCTATGTATGATTCTTCAGGGCAAGAAGTCGAACTACGATACAGACATATTCCAGCCTACAATCGCTCGCATCGCAGCGCTTTCAGGTAAGGAGTATGGCAAGAATGAGCAGTGCGACGTGGCTATGCGTGTTATCGCAGACCACCTTCGAGCTATCTCGTTCTCTATTGCAGATGGTCAGCTTCCTGCAAATGCTAAGGCGGGTTATGTTATCCGTCGCATCTTGCGTCGTGCAGTGCGCTATGGTTATACTTATCTTGGCTTCACACAGCCATTTATCTGCAAGTTGGTAGATGGTCTTGTTAAGCAGATGGGACACCAGTTCCCAGAACTTGTAGCTCAGCAGACTCTTATCGAGCGTGTTATCGAGGAGGAGGAGAACTCATTCCTTCGTACCCTCGCTACAGGTATTAACCTTTTGGAGGGCGTTATTAAGAAGTCGGCTAACGGTAAGATTTCGGGTAAGGATGCCTTTGTATTGTACGACACATACGGTTTCCCTATCGACCTTACGGAACTTATCGCTAAGGAGCAGGGTGTAACGGTAGATATCGAGGAGTTCGAGAAGGAACTTCAGATTCAGAAGGAGCGCTCACGTAACGCTGCATCACAGGATATCGACGACTGGCAGGAGGTAATGGCTATCTCGGAGAGTGAGTTTATCGGCTACGACAATCTTGAGGCTAACATCCGCATCGCTCGCTACCGCCGTGTAAAGAGCAAGAACAACGAGGTATATCAGCTCGTATTCGACCAGACTCCATTCTATGGTAACTCTGGTGGTCAGATTGGTGATATAGGTTATATTGAGAGCGCAAACGAGAAGATTGAGATTATCGCTACCGAGAAGGAGAATGGTCTTATCATCCACATTGCTAAGCATCTTCCTGAGAATCCATCGGCAGAGTTCCGCGCTGTGGTAAATACAGAGGCTCGTCAGCAGGCTGCCAACAACCACACTGCAACACACCTCGTGGATTACGCTTTGCGTACCGTACTTGGCACACATGTTGAGCAGAAGGGTTCTATGGTAACACCTCAGGGACTACGTTTTGACTTCTCTCACTTCCAGAAGGTTACAACTGAGGAAATTCGTGAGGTTGAGCGCCTTGTAAACCGTCTTGTACGCTCTAACTACCCACTTATCGAGAACCGTGAGGCTACAATGGCTGAGGCTGAGGCAGCGGGTGCTATTATGCTCTTTGGTGAGAAGTATGGCGATAAGGTGCGTATGGTTACCTTCGGTCCTTCGACTGAGCTTTGTGGTGGTACTCACACATCGGCTACAGGTACTATCGGTATGTTCAAGATCGTATCGGAGAGTGCTATCTCGGCAGGTGTGCGCCGTATAGAGGCTGTTACTGGCGAAGTTGCCGAGGCTATGGTGTACGAGGCTCAGGATACTATCTCGTCTATCGAGCAGATTGTACGTAGCCCTAAGCTCGTGCAGGCTGTAGAGAAGGTTATGGAGAATAATGCTGCTCTTAACCGCGAGGTAGAGGATATGCGTAAGGAGAAGGTTGTGGCTTTGGCTCAGAGTATCGCTGCGGAGGCAACAGAGACTAATGGCGTTAAGCTCATTAAACTCTCTACAAACTACTCTGGGGAGGTATTGAAAGATTTGGCATTTGCTGTTCGTCAGCGCGTTTCGGAGCGTTTGGTTATGGTTATAGGCAATGTGTTTGAGGGCAAGCCAACACTTAGTGTTATGCTCTCTGACGATATGGTTGCTATGGGTGCTGATGCAGGTGCTACCGTTCGCGAGGCTGCAAAGTTGATGAATGGTGGTGGCGGTGGTCAGAAGCACTATGCTACTGCTGGTGGTAAGAACGTAGATGGCGTTCAGGCTGCTATAGAGAAGGCTGTCGAGATGATTATGGCTAATGTGAAGTAAGAAGTAATATAACGAGAAGAAAGAGGCTATGAATAAGAAAGTTTTATTGATGATATTGGATGGTTGGGGTAATGGCGATAAGAGCAAGTCAGATGTTATCTACTCAACCAACCCAGAGTATATTAACGCTATGACAGCTAAGTATCCACACGCGGAGCTTAAGACTGATGGCGAGAATGTAGGTCTTCCAGATGGTCAGATGGGTAACTCAGAGGTAGGACACCTTAATATCGGTGCTGGTCGTGTAGTATATCAGGACCTTGTTAAGATTAACCGTGCTTGCCGCGACAACTCTATTCTTGAGAATAAGGAGGTTGTTGCCGCCTTCGAATATGCTAAGGCTAATGGCGTGAATGTTCACTTTATGGGTCTTGTATCTGATGGTGGTGTACACTCATCGTTGGAACACCTATTCAAGTTGTGCGATATAGCTAAGCACTACAATATCGAGAACACCTATGTTCACTGCTTTATGGATGGTCGTGATACTGACCCACGCAGTGGTAAGGGCTTCATCGCTGCTTTGGAGGAGCATATGGCAAAGTCTACAGGTAAGATTGCATCTATCATCGGTCGCTACTATGCCATGGATCGCGATAAGCGCTGGGAGCGTGTTAAGATTGCTTATGACCAGCTTGTAAATGGAACTGGTGAGAAGGCGACAAATATGGTAGAGGCTGTGGAGAAGTCTTATGCTGAGGGCGTTACCGATGAGTTTATTAAGCCTATCGTGAATGTAGATGCTGATGGCAATGCTATCGGAACAATCAAGCCTAATGACGTGGTTATCTTCTTCAACTACCGTAACGACCGCGCTAAGGAGCTTACTATCGTACTTACACAGGAGGATATGGAGGCTGAGGGTATGCACACTATGCCTTTATACTACTGCTGTATGACTCCTTACGATGCTAAGTTCCAGGGCTTGCATATCTTGTTCGATAAGGAGAACGTAGCAAACACCATTGGAGAGTATATCGCATCGCAGGGTCTTAACCAGTTGCGTATCGCTGAGACAGAGAAGTATGCACACGTTACCTTCTTCCTTAACGGTGGTCGCGAGGATAAGTTCGAGAACGAGGAGCGTATCTTGGTGGCATCGCCTAAGGTTGCTACATACGATCTTCAGCCAGAGATGTCGGCATACGAGGTTAAGGATAAGTTGGTAGAGGCTCTTGGCGAGCAGAAGTACGACTTCATCTGCCTTAACTTCGCAAATGGCGATATGGTGGGTCATACTGGCGTATACGAGGCTATTGAGAAGGCTGTTAAGGCTGTGGATGAGTGCGTTAAGGATGTTGTGGAGGCTGCTAAGGCTAATGGTTACGAGGTTGTGCAGATTGCCGACCACGGTAATGCCGACAACGCTGTTAATGCTGATGGCACACCTAACACCGCACACTCGCTCAACCCAGTACCTATCGTAGTTGTATCGGATAGAGTAAAGAGTGTAAAGAGTGGTATTCTTGCCGATGTGGCACCTACTGTTCTCGATCTTATGGGTCTTGCTAAGCCTGCCGAGATGACGGGTGAGTCATTGGTTGAGCTATAGTAAGATAGAGAAGTAAATCAATCTAAGGAGGGTGTTCAGTCCGCTGAGCACCCTCACTTATTTTATTAGTGGTTTTAGCGGTCAAAGCGAGAATTAGTGTTGTTCGCGTTCGTTCGTTTTCCCTATTAATTCGAACGAACGAACAGAACAGAGAGAGTATCAAATAATATATATATTATATCAATGAATACATATAGATATATACTTGAGAAGTATAGAGGACTCAGTACGAGATATACTTATCCTCAGTGTGGTGGAAACAGATATATAGATACTGAGAATAATATATAATATAATATAATATAATATAATATAATATAATATAATATAATATAATATAATATAATATAATATAATATAA
>JAZQZQ010000037.1:0-98788 GCA_045634125.1 Alistipes sp.
TGACGGATTCGAACCGCCGACCCTCTGCTTGTAAGGCAGATGCTCTGAACCAGCTGAGCTAAACTCCCGATTTGTAAGGCTTGGGACTGCAAAGGTAGTTATTATTTTCTAATCTCCAAACTTTTTCATAAGTTTTTTCAAAGGGTCTTGTCATCATTTTGAAGCTTGACCTCATCTACCTTATCTGTGTTTCCACAACAGTTTGGCTTATCACCTTTTAGTGTGCATCCCATGCACTTTAGCGCCTGAACAAGGACTTGAACCTAGGACCCCATGATTAACAGTCATGTGCTCTAACCGACTGAGCTATTCAGGCTTTTGTAAAGAACCGTTATCTTTCGATTGCGGTGCAAAGGTAGACATTATTTTTTATTCTGCAAACTTTTTTGCAAAAATTTTACAAAAAAAATGCATTTTCCTATAAAATCACGTATTTTTTCCTAAAATTTGCAGGCTATAGCACGTGAAAACTTGCTTTTATTAGCAATTTGATATATCGCAAAAAAGGAGTATATTTGTATTATGAAACTTGCAGAACATATATATATAATAGTGGCATTGCTCTTTTGCTCCGTAGCAACATACGCACAGAGCGGAGAGAGTGGCTTGCAGTTCGCCAATCTTAGTTACGACTTTGGACATATTCGCGAAGATGGTGGCAAGGTGCAGTGTCTATTTACAGCAACAAACATTAGCGACAAGGAGATATACATTACCAATATCACCACCTCGTGTGGTTGCACTTCTGCATCCTACACAAAGGATGTGATTGCACCACACGCATCATTCGAGCTTACGGTACAGTTTGACCCCTACAACCGCCCAGGACGTATAGACAAGCATATCTTCGTTACCACATCCGACTCGGAGCAAGTGATAACACTCCTACTCAAAGGCTACGTACAAGAGCGTGAGCGCACGATAGATGAGATATACCCCTTTGATATGGGCGAGGGATTACGTCTGCGCCACAACTTCCACGCCTTTGGCTACATAGAACATGGCAACACTGCAGAAGAGCATATAGGCTACGTCAACACCTCGCAACATCCGCTCAATATAAGCATAGAGCATATCGAGCAGTCGGGGCTTCTAAGCATCAACTATCCCGAAACCATCCCTGCGGGCGCTACAGGCGATATAACACTATGCTACACAATACCGCAGAGCGAGAATATCTACGGAACTATCAGTGACAAGATGCATATAAAAATAGGCAATACCGAGGCACACTACCCTCTTAGTTGCGAAGCAATAGTGACAGATAATTTTAGTCTGGTAGATGATATTTCCGCCCCGCGTGTAGATATTTCGAAAAAAATCATTAAATTTGGGGAAATAAATAGCGACAATGAGGTTTTAGAGGAGGTGGTAACCATTGTAAACAGCGGAGCATCACCCCTAAGTGTGCGTCGTATAGAGTCTACATCCGAGGCGTTGGAGTGCGTGGCATCGAGCTACACTATCGAGTCGGGCAAGAGCGCAGAACTGCGCATAAGGCTTTATACAGAGCGTATTACAGCGATAGAGGGGTTATACTCGGAGCGTCTACGTATTATCACTAACGACCCAACGAGACCAATGCAGAGCATTAAGGTTAACGCAATAATTGATTGATACCTAAAATAAAACTAAAAAGATGTTTAAGATTGTTGAAAAACGCAAGCTCGCAGAGAATATCTATCAGATGAAGATTGCTGCCGAGCGCGTGGCACGCGCTGCCCTACCAGGACAGTTTGTCATCGTTCGTGCTACTGAGAATGGCGAGCGCATTCCGCTTACCATCGCCGACTATGACACCGAGGCGGGTACTGTAACCATCGTTACACAGACTATCGGTATGTCCACACGTAAGATTTGCGCCCTAAATGAAGGTGATTCGTTGGTGGACTTCGCAGGTCCATTGGGTCGCCCATCAGAGTTTATACACCTCAAGCCAGAGGAGCTTAAGTCGCGCAAGTACCTATTTGTAGCTGGCGGTGTTGGTACAGCACCGGTATATCCACAGGTTAAATGGCTCTATGAGCATGGTGTGAAGTGCGATGTTATCATCGGCTCTAAGACTAAGGACATGCTTATCTACATCGAGGAGATGAAGAAAATTGCTAACGTACATATTGCTACCGACGACGGAACAGAGGGCTTCAAGGGCATGGTAACAGGTCTTATGAAGGAGCTTGTAGAGACTGAGGGTCGTCAGTATGACGAGTGCATCTGCATCGGCCCTATGATTATGATGAAGTTTGTATGCCTCACCACAAAGCCTTGGAATCTCAAGACTACCGTATCGCTAAACGCACTAATGGTAGATGGTACGGGTATGTGTGGTGCTTGCCGCGTATCTGTAGGTGGCAAGACACTCTTCACCTGCGTAGATGGTCCTGAGTTCGACGGTCATTTGGTAGACTTTGACGAGGCTATACGCCGTCAGGGTATGTACCGCAACCAGGAGAGAACAGCATCAGAGAATCACGAACATAAATGTAAATGTCATGGCGAATAAGATAGCACGCGTTGCTGTACGCGAACAAGACCCAAAGGTGCGTGCCACCAATTTTGAGGAGGTATGCTACGGCTATAACCAGGAGGAGGCTCTTTTGGAGGCTTCACGATGCCTCAACTGCAAGAATCCTCGTTGCGTTGCTGCCTGCCCTGTAAATATCAATATCCCAACCTTTATCCACCACCTCAGCGAGGGCGATATTCGCGCTGCTGCGGATACTATCCACGTAGATAGCTCGTTGCCTTCGATCTGTGGCCGCGTATGTCCTCAGGAGTCGCAGTGTGAGGGCTCTTGCGTTCTTGGCATCAAGGGCGAGCCTGTGGCTATCGGCAAGTTGGAGCGCTTCGTGGGCGACTGGTCGTTGGAGCATAGCGACGAGGTCGAGGCTCCTGTAATCGAGCCTAACGGTAAGCGTGTAGCTGTTGTAGGTAGTGGTCCTGCGGGCTTGGCTTGCGCGAGCGACTTGGCTAAGCTCGGCTATAAGGTTGATGTGTTTGAGGCACTACACCGCTTGGGAGGCGTATTGTCATATGGTATTCCAGAGTTCCGCTTGCCTAAGGATAGAGTTGTAGCTCGCGAGATTAACGAGGTTAAGAAGCTCGGTGTTAAGTTCGAGACCGACGTTATCATCGGTCGCACTATGACTATCGACGCATTGCTCGACCAGGAGGGTTACGATGCAGTCTTTATAGGCTCAGGCGCAGGTCTTCCACGCTTTATGGGCATCGAGGGCGAGAACCTCAATGGTGTACTCTCGGCTAACGAGTTCCTTACACGCGTAAACTTGATGGGCGCTTGGAATCCTGAGGTGTCGGAGACTCCAGTATATGTCGGCCGTAAGGTCGTTGTTGTAGGTGGTGGTAATGTTGCTATGGATGCAGTGCGTACTGCTAAGCGTCTTGGCGCAGAGGCTGTTATTGTCTACCGCCGTGGCGAGGCAGAGCTTCCAGCCCGTAAGGAGGAGGTGCACCACGCCAAGGAGGAGGGCATCGAGTTCCGCATGCTCACCAACCCTACTCGCATCCTCGGCTCTGAGGATGGCTGGGTAACGGGCATCAACTGCGTGGAGATGGAGCTTGGCGAGCCTGATGCATCAGGTCGTCGCTCACCACAGGAGAAGGCTGGCTCAGACTTTACTATCGACTGCGATGTTGTGATTATGGCACTTGGAACATCTCCAAACCCACTTATCGCATCTACAACTGGAGGTCTAAACATCAACCGCCGTGGCTGTATCGAGGCTGACGAGGTAGGTACAACATCACGCGAGGGCGTCTTCGCTGGTGGCGATGCCGTAACCGGCGCCGCAACCGTAATCCTCGCTATGGGTGCCGGTCGTAAGGCTGCTAAGGCTATTGACGAGTATATCAAGTCGAAGAAGTAGTCTTTATACCTTATATATAAATTAGCCTATCCGTTTTGGGTAGGCTATTTTTTGTAGATAATGATGCATTCATACGAAATCATAAAAGGGCAGAACGGAGCATAAAAGGTCATTAAGGGTTGCCTTAATCTGCAATACCCTTTTGGTCCTCTTTGGACGCTTTAGTCCCTTTTGGTCCTTCAGCGCAGCTGTCGCTTGGAACAAGCGAAACAGACACAAACTCTCAGGGTAGCACGACCTAATTTCTTGTCAGAAGGGGTTAGGCTTGGCCTCGATAAAGAAATTACCCCAGATGGGACATACTTGACGTATTTCCCATTTGGGGTAATGATTGAGAGGTCGAGAATGACCTCTTATCACAAGAAATATTTCTTGTCAGAAGTCGTGAGATGTGGTGCATCACAAAAGAAACCACTCAGGGATAGTAGTTTGACCCACAGCCCTGAGTGGTTTACTTTTAGGAATGTGCCGCAGATTGCGGCTTATCACAAGAAATTCAAAATGGATTACTTATTCTCCATCTGAGCCTTCAACTCTGCCAAACCTGCGATATCGCCAAGGGTTGTCTTCTCAACCTGAGCGTTGATCTTCTTAACGCTTGCCTTAGCAGCATCTGCAGCAGCACGACGCTCTGCCTTCTCAGCAGCTACAGCCTCACGCTTAGCCTCCTCGAAGATACGGCTGTGTGAAAGAGTGATACGCTTTGTAGCCTTAGAGAACTCCAATACCTTGAAATCAGCAGTCTCGCCAACCTTCAAAGTAGCACCATCCTCCTTAACTGCGTGGCGAGCTGGGCAGAAGCCCTCAATGTTCTCACCCAAAGATACTACAACACCCTTGTCGTTAGCCTCAGTAACAGTACCCTGGTGTACGCTATCTACGCCGAACTGGCTCTCGAAACCGTTCCATGGGTTCTCCTCAAGCTGCTTGTGACCAAGTGAAAGACGACGGTTCTCCTTGTTGATCTCAAGAACTACAACCTCAAGCTCAGCACCTACCTGTGTGAACTCTGATGGGTGCTTAACCTTCTTAGTCCAAGAGAGGTCAGAGATGTGTACAAGACCCTCGATACCATCCTCGATCTCAACGAATACGCCGAAGTTAGAGAAGTTACGTACACGTGCAGTACACTTTGTACCTACAGGATACTTGTTCTCGATCTCAGCCCATGGATCTGGAGTAAGCTGCTTGATACCCAAAGACATCTTGCGCTCCTCACGATCAAGTGTAAGAAGAACAGCCTCGATCTCATCACCAACCTTCATGAACTCCTGAGCTGAACGCAATGGCTGGCTCCAAGACATCTCAGATACGTGGATAAGACCCTCAACACCTGGTGCTACCTCTACGAATGCACCGTAGTCAGTAACAACAACTACCTTACCCTTAATCTTATCACCTACGTTAAGCTCTGCGCTAAGAGCCTCCCATGGGTGAGCTGTAAGCTGCTTAAGACCAAGTGCAATACGCTTCTTTGTCTCATCGAAGTCAAGGATAACAACCTGAAGCTTCTCGTCCAAAGTAACAACCTCCTCTGGGTGGTTTACACGACCCCAAGAAAGATCTGTGATGTGGATAAGACCATCTACGCCACCAAGGTCGATGAATACACCGTAAGTAGTGATGTTCTTAACAGTACCCTCAAGGATCTGACCCTTCTCAAGCTTAGACATGATAACCTGCTTCTGTGCCTCAAGCTCAGCCTCGATAAGAGCCTTGTGAGATACAACAACGTTGCGGAACTCCTGGTTGATCTTAACAACCTTGAACTCCATAGTCTTGTCTACATATACATCGTAGTCGCGGATAGGCTTAACGTCGATCTGTGAGCCTGGCAAGAATGCCTCGATGCCGAATACATCGACAATCATACCGCCCTTAGTGCGACACTTAACATAACCCTTGATGATCTCGTCATTGTTCAAAGCCTCGTTTACACGATCCCAGCTCTTGAGCTGACGAGCCTTCTTGTGTGAGAGTGCCAACTGACCACCCTTGTCCTCAACTGACTCAACGTAAACCTCTACCTTCTCGCCAACTGTCAACTCTGGGTTGTAGCGGAACTCTGTTGCTGCGATAAGACCCTCAGACTTGTAGCCGATGTTTACAGTAACCTCGCGCTTGTTGATCTCGGTAACAGTACCCTCAACAACCTCACCTACTGCAACATTTGACATTGTGTTACCATAAGCCTCAGTGATAGCCTCCTTTGACTGGCCACCGTAAAGGTTAAGGTCGTTCTCAAATGCGTTCCAGTCGAAATTCTCATTCGCTGCAAAATTCTTCTGCTCCATAATGGAAATAGTTTTTGCGATACAATCGCTCGTTAAAATGTTAATAAATAATTCACACCCCCGCACATCGCGCATCATACGCGTACGCACAAAAGGCTCGCAAAGGTAGTGATTTTTTTCCAACCACCAACCATAACTCCACATTTTTTCACTCAAAACACCATTTTTTGGTCGGCAAGATAGATTTTATTTATAAAACTTTGTATCTTTGCGCAAAGAGTTTATAATAGTTATAAAAACATATAGTTATGGCAAAGATTAAATACTTGATATGCACAACAATAGCATTGGGTTTGGTAGCCTGCTCAGATTTCGTTGATGACACAAAGGTATTCCAGCGATTAGATAGCATCAAAAACACACTGTGGTATAACTACGACACTGCAAATAAAGTCTACTACAATATTGAGTATGGCGATATTGAAGATAGCCAGAATGCAGGTTGGTACAATGGTGTAATGACAGGTTACGATAATGCTGAGCGCACAAACATTATAGAGGAGCTAACACAGAATTTTATCTATACCTTTATTCCTGCTCAGATGGATAAAAATCTTGAAGCTATAGTGCGAGTAAAGTTCGAGAATGGCAAGTTGTATGGTGGCGAGGTTATCCCTAAGGGTGCGCTACAGATAAGCAGCAAAGATGTATACATTATTCAGCTCTACGAAACCGACAACACGTGGAGTCCTATTGTAACTGAAGAGAACACCTTCCAGTCAACAATTATGATGTGGAAAGAGTAAGGTACTAATTAGTAATAGAGCGCAGTCTTCGGGCTGCGCTTTATGTTTAAACTGAGAACAGTGAGGTGTGGTGCACTTCGCGCGGAGGTGATAACTGCGTCTAATACCAAAGGGCTGAAAGAGGCAGAAAAGGGCTTAAAGGGTAAAATATAAAAAGGCAGCGCCTTTTAACTATTACTAATTACTCTCTACTCATTACTAATTATTTTATTCCCCTTTAGGACCCTTTAGGCCCTTATCAAAAAAGGTAACGCCTTTTAACAACACAAACTTTCCAAAGCACCACAACCTAATTTCTTGTCAGAAGTCGTGAGATGTGGTGCATCGCAAAAGAAACCATCCAGGGATAGTACTAATAGTACAGCCCTGGATGGTAGCTTTTGGGATGTGCCGCAGATTACGGCTTATCACAAGAAATTACAAAGCGTTACCAGTCCAAATATCAACCTCCTTGCTATTCTTAGGATTGATAGCGAATGGCTCGTGGAAGTTACCATCCTCACCTACCCAAGTAACGTAGATGTAACTAAAATCCTCTTTACCGTATGGGAAGAAGTGGTATGCACCCTCGCGCTCCTCGCTCTTCTCAACCACCTCAAGGTAGCCGTCACCATCGAGATCCTCCCACTCAGTCCACTCACGAACGTAGATACCAGACTCCTGCCACTCAGCGCTGATACCAGCCTCGCTCATAGTACCTGTATCGCAAGATGAAATAATCTCTGCGATAAGCTTCTCAACAGTATTTACATTTGTACCAAGCTCATCGTTTACGAAGTTAGATGGCCACAAAGCAGCTACGTAAGCGCGTGTGTGAGGACCTGGGATAAACTCCCAAGAGAACATTGTGAAGAGGTGTGGGTTGTGATCATACTCAAGAACCTTGATCGAAGGCTTACCAACCTCCCAGTTCTCGTCTGTACGCTTTACAACAGTACCGATGTTTGCAATAGGCTCGAAGTATACAGCCTGTGGCGCAGAGTAGCCACCCTCAGCATCTACAGCCATAACTACAACAGCATACTCAACACCCATCTCGAGGCTAGACAAGCATATGCAACCATCTACAAGAGCAAACTTCTCATCAGAAGTATCGCAGATGCGGCTATTGCCAGCAAACTCAATCATATACTCACCAGCCTTCTTCTTTGAGCCACCATAGATCTTAGTCCACTCGTCGCTGTTAGTCTGAGCGCAAACATATACATACTTCTCAGCGCCCTCGCAAGCTACAGAGATACAAGAGTTGTCGATCTTATAGTCAAGAAGCTCAACAGTAAGTGATAGGTCGTTGTATACAAAACCCTTAGTAGTGTACTCCTGCTGAAGAACCTTACCATACTTACCATTAGCATCTACAGCCACAGCAAAGAGAGTAAGCTTAGTATCAGCCTCAGCACCAGTAAACTCTACATCTACAGCCTCAGATGAGTAGGTCCTCATACCCTCAGTTGTAAGCATGTTGATAATAGCCTGATCATTAGCGTAAGCAGAAGCCATATATGAAGGCATTAGGTTGTAGTACATTGCGATATGGCCCTCGCTGTTAAGAGTCATACTAACAGATGTGTACTCAATAACAACATTGCTTACATTGGTCTCTACAGAGCCGCCCTCAGCAAATGCAGCTGTAGTGAGGTTCCAAGTGTATACATCAGACTCAAGAATATTAGGGAAAGCATTCTCGTTGATGTACCAAAGTACATACTCAGAAGCTGGATCAAGCTGTGTACCATAAGGATCTACAAATGACACCAACTCACCCTTGTACTCCGCAGTAGAGAATGCAGCATAGAACTCCTCTGGATAGTCTCTGTAGTAAGAAACGATCTCCTCAGCGTTGAAATCTGCTACTGGGCAAAGACCCAACATATAGTCGTGATTCTCATCGTAACCAGCAACCTTGAATGTAACATTAAAGTCGAAGAAGCCGTTCTTTGAAACCTTCAACTCAGGAACAACGTGCTTGTAAAGGATAGAACATACATCCTTCTCCTCGATATATAGGCTACCATCCTCAGCAGTGTTAGGAGCTGCATACCAGAAGTAGTACTCGTTACCGCCAGTCAACTTAGAAATCAAGTCAGTATAAGGGATGTATAGAGAACTTGTCTCCATAAATGAGAAGTCGTGGATCTCATTATGAGTTGTACCGTTGATATGCTCATTTGCGTATGTCAAATAAGTTGCTAAGTTTGCCTCGAAAGCAGCCTTGCTCACCAAACCACCAACAAGGTAGTTCGCGCCATAACCAGCATCAAGATATAGACCCTCCTTAGTGAACTTCACAGTTGCAGGATTAGTAGAGACACGAAGACTTGCAATAGCTGAAGAGCCATTGTTAAAGACAACCATAACCTTCACGATAGCCGATGACTCAGCCTTACCTGCATTGATATCCTCCAATGTAGGAGCTGTAACGCTCAGAGTCATGCGCTCCTGCTTAACCTTAAGCTCAGCATCACACATCCAACCCTCTGGAGCCTGGATGATATAGTCTACAGCATCCTGAATCTCGATGTAGAATACGCCAGTGTTGCCGTATGACACAAACATTGAGTCTGAAGCAAGCACAAGCTTACCATTCTGCATACCAACCTTCATGGTTGTACCATCAGAGAATGTTACAACGCAGTATAGACCCAATGGATTACCATCAGCATCTGTCTGCCAATCTGAGTAAACAACCTCTACGTTAGCAATAATCGTATCGGTAATAGACTCTGTATAACCAGTAAGAATCCATGTGTTACCACCATCGAATGAAACCTCGATACCACCATCTGTAACCTGAGTCATAGGTGTAACAGCTACAGATACCATACTTCCATTAACATAGATTGCATTTGCCTCACCATTAACATCATAAATTGCCCAGTAACGAACACCGTCAACCATTACAGTTGTGATAACATCTGCAAGACCACCACCCTTAGGGTAAATTGTAATCTGCTTGCCATTAGAGAGGGTTATCACCTGGCTACCGTCGCCCTTCTGCTCAACCTTACGGATAGCAAGATCGCCCTTCTCAAGACCACTCACGATGCTAAGAACGTCGTCAAGATCTGAACGCAACTGCACGATCTCCTTCTTAATCTTATTAATCTCGTTCCACACTGCAGTATCGTCATATGTACACGATACAGAGCCTGCAACGACTGCCATAATAACCATTGAGGTTACTATAGCCTTCATGCTTGTAAAAATTTTTCTCATAATGTTTTGTTGTTTATAATGTTTGTTTTCCTATTTTCCAGACCATAGTTTATATGCTATAGCGCACAAATTTAACAAAATTTTCCGAAGAATACTCTATATATCAAGCGATATCCTCCTTTTTTCTGCATATATGCATAAAATCAAACACAATCGATAACACTCAAAAGGAAACGAGAGAGTGTGTAAAGTTAAAAGTGAGGGGGTTCGCGCGCTGATGTTTGATTTTGTTTATAGCACCAAGTGTAAATATAAAACGGAAATACCCTTTAAGCCCTTCTACCCCTTCAAAAAGCCAAAAGCTTTTAACAAAGCACGACATTCAAAACCCCACACCCAATTTCTTGTCAGAAGGAGGTCAAATTTGCTCTATCTCAAAAGAAGATTCCCTCGGGACAGTACTCTAACGTACAGCCCGAGGGATCTTACTTTTGGGATGGGGCAAAGATGTTACCCCTTATCACAAGAAATTGCTAAAAAGGCAAATCATCCGCACTATCCTGCGGAATAAATGGAGCCTCTGACACTTGCTGTGGAGACTGAGGAGCCTGATATGCAGGTTGCTGTGGGGTCTGATATGCCGGCTGCTGACAGCTTGGTTGTTGCTGAGCATAACCTGTTGGCTGTGTACCCTCTGGACGACGACCAAGGAGCTTCATCTCGTTAGCAACAATCTCAGTAGCATAGTGTTTAACACCATCACGCTCCCACTCACGAGTACGCAAGCTACCCTCGATATAGAGCTGAGAGCCCTTACGCACATACTTGTCAACGACCTCTGCAAAGTTGCGCCATAAAGTTATAGTATGCCACTCAGTATGCTCTGTTGTCTCGTTTGTCTGGCGGTTGTAGATGCGCTCACTTGTAGCCAAGCGCACACGAGCGACCTTAACACCTGTTTCGAGTGTTCGTACCTCTGGATCGAGACCCACGTTACCAACCAATATTACCTTATTTACCATGATATAATTCGTTTTATATTATTCTGCACCTTGCTCACGCTGAGCGTTATCCTGTTTATCGACTTGTCGAATATCCTTGATAAGACAACCCAAGAAGTCCTGATCGGGTCCCTCGACAAACTTCAACGATATAGGCTGATAGTACATCGCACGCATAAGCTGCTCTGGAAGTCGTGCGCGACGGAGGCGCACTGCATCCTTCTCGGTCATAATAATCACAGCACGAGGGTTATTGCGTAGCTTATCGTATAGCTTACGCATATCCTCGGCTGTAAAGTCGTGATGGTCGTGGAAGATAAGCTTATCCACAACATTAAACTTAGACTCAGCGTCTGCAATAAATGGGCGCGGATTACCAATACCCGTCATAAGGATTGCTCGCTGACCATAATTTACCTCCTCACGCTCAGCAAAGTAGAAGAGAGGCTCAATCATCGGACTATTGATACGCGTAAAGTATACCTTCTGATATGCTATAGAACGCAATTTATTATACCACAATCGCTTATCGATTGGAGTCATCGTCTCTGAGCACTTAGTTACGATAAAAATATGCGCAGCACTAAGACGTGATGGGAGGTCTCGCAAGCGACCCAATGGAAGCATGCTATCCCCCTCTATTGGGCGCGTAGAGTCAACAAGGATAATATTTACTTTAGCCTTAACGCTGCGGTGCTGGAAACCATCATCCATAACGATAAGTGTAACCTCTGGATGCTCCTTACGAATACGCTCGATACCAGCAACTCTATCCTCGCATACCACAATGACATTCTCGCTAAATTTGAGTTTAAGAAGTAGAGGCTCATCGCCCACATCTGCATAGTTATCATCTACTTGCACCTCTCTGTAGCCCTTAGTTCGACGGCCATAACCTCGTGAGAGAATAGCGACGTTATAGTGAGGTTTAAGCGCAGCTAGCAGGTACTCGGCAGTTGGGGTCTTTCCCGTACCACCTACGGTGATGTTACCCACACAGACCACAGGAATATCAAAGCTATAACTCTTCTTCACGCCCCAATCATAGAGGCAATGACGAAGGGTGATAACCATTCGATAGATCCACGATAATATGCCCGCAATAAACTTCATCTTCAAACAATTCTTAAGACTACATATCAAAACCACATTGCCTATATTCGGTCAAATTGTCTTGACAGATAATCTCACAATCTGGTCAAAGGTAGCACTTATTTTCATAAGTGCCAAATAAATATGAGTATTTTGCAGCTTTATCCCACTTTTTACCACTTTAACGACACAATTAAGCAAAATATTTTATATCTTTGTACATTATGAGGATTTTCAAGCATCTATCTGCGCTCCTACTATTGCTTTTAGTTGTAGGGTGTGGCGGTGGCTCTGCCGAAACAAAGAGCGGAAATATAGTTGTCGACGAGGTTGTAGAGCCAACATATCTATATGGCATTGATATCAAGGGCTACGAAATTGCCAACGACACTGTGCGTATGGGAGAGACCGTAGGTGGCATTCTTGGTCGTCGTGGCATCTCTGCAGTAACTGTAGATCGCTTGGATAAGGCATCTAAAGAGATATTCCCACTTAAAAAGATACGTGCCGACAATGCATACACCACATTTACACGTAGCTATACCGACTCACTCGGCGAGCATAGCGCATTAGATTATATCGTGTACCACAAAAACACTATCGATTATGTGGTCTTTGGCTTCGTGGGCGACAGTATCAGCGTTACACTTGGCTCACGTCCTGTAGAGCTTATACGCAAGCGTTGCGAGGCATCGATTACATCGTCGCTATGGGGTACTATCATGGAGCAGAATCTACCATATGCCCTCGCTGCCGAGTTCGAGGATATCTATCAGTGGACTGTCGATTTCTTCGGCATACAAGCTGGCGACTCGTTCAAGGTTGTCTACGATGAGAAGATGATTGATGGCGAGAGCGTAGGTATCGGACGCATCTGGGGCGCAGAGTTTATCCATGGCAGCAAGCAGTACTACGCAATTCCATATGCTCAGGATGGCAAGCTACGCTATTGGGAGGCTAATGGAGAGTCGCTACGCAAGCAATTCCTTAAAGCTCCATTGAAGTACACACGCATCAGTTCAAAGTTCTCAAAGGCGCGCTTACACCCAGTTTATAAGGTATATAGACCACACCATGGCGTAGACTACGCCGCACCTGCTGGAACACCAGTACACTCTGTGGCAGATGGTACTGTAACATTCCGTGGCTGGGATAAGGGTGGCGGTGGTAACACCATCAAAATCAAGCACGCAGGCGGTATGGAGACTGGCTACCTACACCTTAAGAGCTTTGCTAAGGGTATCTCGGTTGGTACTCGTGTATCGCAGGGTCAGCTTATCGGATATGTAGGCTCTACAGGAGCATCTACAGGTCCACACCTTGACTTCCGCATCAAGAAGAACGGCACTCCTATAGATCCCCTTAAGATGGTACAAGAGCCTGCCGAGCCTATATCATCAGCACACAAGGCTGACTTCGAAGTTGTACGCGACAGAGTTATTGCCGAGCTTGATGGCAAAGAGATTGTAGGTGGCGCAATTACCGAGCAGGATATATTCCCTACATCAAAGAGCGAGTAATATGGAGGATAACTTCCTAAAATTCATACGCAAACATCATCTGCTTACCCTTGCTACCACAAATAGCGAGGGTATGCCTTATGTAGCTAACTGCTTCTATGCATACGACAAAGAGCGCAACCTCTTTATATTTACCTCAGACACCTCTACACGTCATGGTAAGGAGATGGAGAAGAATTCCAATGTAGCACTCTCTATTGCACTCGAGACTCGCGTTGTGGGTCGTATTCAAGGTCTGCAAATCGTGGGCAAAGCTCAGCGTGGCGATAGCAAAGCCCATACAACATATATCAAACGTTTTCCATATGCCACGGTAGCACCGCTATCGCTATGGATGGTGACGCCTACGATGATGAAACTTACGGATAACACCTTAGGGTTTGGAAAGAAGCTAATATGGCAAAGCGAGGAGTAATAATTGTAGCTGGTGGCTCTGGTAGTCGTATGCAGTCGTCACTACCTAAGCAGTTTATGATTCTTGGTGGCGAGCCAGTTGTGGCACGCACCATAAATACATTCCATGAAGCTCTGCCAGGTGCAGAAATAGTCGTTGTACTACCAGAGGAGCATATACCACTTTGGCGCAACCTTACAGCACGCTTTGAGGTTGCACCCCACCGCATAGTATGTGGCGGTAAAGAGCGCTTTGACTCAGTAAAGAATGGTATAAAGGCTCTCTCTGAGGAGGTAGAGTATATTGCTATCCACGATGGTGTGAGGGCATTAGTAAGCAAGCGTCTTATCATCGGTACTATGCTCGAAGTGGAAAAGTGTGATGCTGTTATCCCCGTAGTGGATGCTGTAGATTCATACCGCATAGTGGAGGGCGAGGAGTCGAAGGTCATATCTCGCTCGTTGCTCCGCATAGTGCAGACACCGCAAGTATTTCGTGGCGATATCCTACGCCACGCCTATAAGCAGGAGTTTGATGCACGCTTTACAGATGATGCCACAGTCGTGGAGTCGTTAGGCGTGAAGATAAACCTCTTCAAGGGCGAACGCTCAAATATCAAGCTCACCACCCCAGAGGATATGATATATGCTGAAGCTGTGCTTCAACACAGTGAAAAGTAAAAATATGGTGCGCTTCGCGCGAGATTATATGTAAAAGGCTGTCCAATACAAACTGGACAGCCTTATTTATAGTACAATCCCCCAAAGCGGAGTTTACTTAACGTAAACGAGCATTTCAAACTAAAGACAGATGCCAAAATCGCCAACAAGACACGCAAAACTACCTTCCGAATAATACACTCAAATATATATCTCCAAACGAATCCACCACACTCTTAATCATGATAAAATTCTCATCTTTAGCAAGTGATGGTCGGATAACTGCAAGTTCACGAAGAATATCTCGCATATCAATAAGTACTGCAATTCGCGAAGATACTGTCTTGAGATAACCTGATACCTTATAAGTATGGTTATTGTAGGTGTAAGTGGCTTTAATCTTTGCAGTAGCTTGGTCATAGGAGTAATTACCCTCATATACTTGATCGAGAGTGCCTATAACAGCTACGCCGTTGCGATTAAGTGTGAGGGAACAGCACCCTTCAACGATACCGTTACGCTTTAACTCTGCAAGTACAAAGGTTTCGAGCTGCGGTATAGCCATAGAGGCAAGAGAGTTGACACCTAAATACTCCACACGTGCAGAGAGATAGTGCCATGAGCCGAGAACCTTACCCTTAGTAGGTGCATTCTCGCGCAAGGTGGCGTAGTGGTCAGGGGCAGATTGCACAGCAGCAGCCTCGTTAAGAAGAGTGCCGAGAGCCTTACCCAAATCTATCTGTGCAGAGGCCTCGGTGCTAACACCGAGACCTACAACACATAGTATCACAAATAGTAGTTTTCGCATCTTAGGAGTAATTAGATATTATCCAACTCGCGCTCGACCTCCTCAATCTCACGCACCCAAGCTCGCTCATGAGCATCCGATGGCATATGCAAATCGCCACGTGGTGAGAGACCGACAGCACCCACCTTAGGGCCATCAGGCATTGCTGAACGCTTAAACTGCTGCGAGAAGAAACGACGGAAGAAGACCTTTAACCACTTCACAATCTCAGCCTTAGAGTATGTACCCTCGAAGGCAAGAGTTGCAAGCATAACAATCTTTGCAGGAGCATAACGACGACGCAATGTACAATATAGGAAGAAGTCGTGAAGCTCGTATGGACCTACAACATCCTCGGTCTTCTGTGCAATCTCGCCAGACTCGGTTGCTGGAAGTAACTCTGGGCTTACTGGTGTAGCTACAACGTCGAGAAGAGCATCACGCAACACACCCTCAGCACGGTTATTAGCATACCAATCCACCATATGCTTAACAAGGGTCTTAGGCACTGATGAGTTAATGCCATACATAGACATCTGGTCGCCATTATATGTTGCCCAGCCGAGTGCCAACTCACTCATATCGCCAGTACCGACAACCATACCGCCACACATATTCGCCACGTCCATAAGGATCTGTGTACGCTCACGTGCTTGAGAGTTCTCGTATGCCACAGAACGCTCGTCCACATCCAAACCTATATCCTTGAAGTGCTGCATACAAGCATCCTTGATAGGAATCTCACGAAGTGTACAGCCAAGTTCCTTAATCATTGATAGAGCATTCTGGTATGTACGGTCTGTCGTGCCGAAGCCTGGCATTGTAACACCTATTATGCCCTTACGGTCAAGACCAAGCAAATCGAAGGTATCGCATACAGCAAGCAACGCCAATGTAGAATCCAGGCCACCAGAGATACCAAGGATAACCTTATTGCAATTGGTATGCTCAAGACGCTGCGCAAGACCTGCGCTCTGGATAGCAAATACCTCCTTGCAGTGTGCCGCACGTGCAGCCTCATCCTCTGGCACAAAGTAGATAGGCTCTATATGACGACGCAAATCGCCATGATGCATAATTTCGTCAACACATACCTCCACAACACGCATCTCAGGAGCCTCAGGGTAGTAGAATGTGTTACGCGCAGTACGACGTGTAGAGATATACTCTACGTCGATATCCGAGATAACCATACGGTCGTTACGCACAAAGCGCTTACTTACGCCCAAGACACGACCAAGCTCCGCCACAACGGCATTACCCGCAAATACCAAGTCGCTCGACGACTCGCCATGACCCGACGAAGCGTAGATATATGCTGCCATAGTACGCGACGACTGCTCCGCGATAAGCGATAGAAGGTAGTCGTGCTTACGCACCGACTCTGGAGATGCCGAAAGATTGAACAGAAGCTTTGCTCCCTGCACCGCCTGCATTGATGATGGTGGCACTGGTACCCACATATCCTCACAGATCTCAACACCGAACTCCACGCCATGAAGGTCGAACAATAGGTCGCTACCAAATGGAGCCTCCTGACCCGCGAAACGAATCATACGATCCTTAATCGAGTATCCCGATACCCACCAGCGAAGCTCCGAGAACTCACCGTAGTTAGGGATATAGCTCTTAGGCACGATACCCCACAACTGACCCTGTCCGAAGACTGCGGCACAGTTATATAGGCGGTCAGCGAAGACCACTGGCAAGCCCACGATACCGATGGTAGGGATGTCTGCACACTCCTGCATAAGCCACTCCAAGGCACGCTCGGCATCAGTAAGCAACTTATTCTGAAGCACCATATCGCCACAGGTGTATCCCACCAACGATAGCTCTGGCATCACTACAATCTCGACGCCCTCGTTGAAGGCATCCTGCATAATCTTGAGAGCGCCCTCTGCGTTGCGGTGAGCATCAGCGATATGGACGCGAGGCACCGCTGCCGCCACTCTCATATATCCGTATTGGTTATTCATAATCTAATTAGTAAATAGTAACATAGAATATCACACAACCCTACAACCTTTGTTGTCGCCTCACCAAGAGCAACGAAAACCAACATTCAGGTCTGCACGACATAATTTCTTTTGAGAAGGCTGCATATACAACGCTCGGCAAAATTGGCTGCGATGGGCTGTACTTGGGCGTACTGCCCATTGCAGACATATTTTGTTAGCGGCAGTAGATGTCTGCCTTATCGGAAGAAATTACTCTGCCCAGATACGTGCAAGGTTGATAATAGTATTCATCGCCTTCTGCATCGTTGTTAGCGAGGCATACTCGTAGCGTCCGTGGAAGTTCATACCGCCCGTAAAGAGGTTAGGGCAAGGCAGACCCATGAATGAGAGACGAGAGCCATCGGTACCACCGCGAATAGGCTTCACAAGAGGCTTAACGCCCGCCTCAATCATAGCGCGCTTAGCCTTCTCGATAACCTGTGGGTGCGGCTCGACCATCTTACGCATATTGTAGTACTGGTCGCGCATATTGAGTGTCAACACCTTCTCGCCATACTTGCGCTGCAGGAACTCTACCACGCTCTCCATAAGTTGCTTCTTCTGCTCGAACTTCTCGGTGTCGTGATCGCGAATGATATAGTTAATCTCCGCCTCCTCAACGCTACCCTTGATGCCCACGCAGTGGAAGAAACCCTCGTAATGCTCTGTAAACTGTGGACGCTGGTCCGCAGGAAGCATACCGTTAAGCTCAGTTGCGATGTCAATTGCGTTGATCATCTTGTTCTTCGCCATACCTGGGTGTACATTACGACCTGCGATAGTAATCTTTGCACCTGCCGCGTTGAAGTTCTCGTACTCCAACTCGCCCTCCATACCACCATCCATGGTGTATGCGAAGTCGGCTGCGAACTTCTTAACGTCGAAGTAGTCTACACCGCGACCAATCTCCTCGTCTGGGGTGAAGCCCACGCGAATCTTGCCGTGTGCCACCTCTGGGTGCGCTATAAGCCACTCCATAGCTGTCATAATCTCGGCAACACCCGCCTTGTCGTCAGCACCGAGAAGCGTAGTGCCGTCGGTGTGAATAAGTGTATGACCCTTGAAGAATGATAGCTCTGGGAACTCCTCAACGCGCATCCACACATCGTTGCCGAGGAGAATATCCTTACCGTTGTAATTCGCTAAAACCTGAGGCTTAACGTTTGCACCACTCATATCTGGGGCAGTATCCACGTGCGAGATAAAGCCGATTACAGGTGCTTTCTCCATGCCTTTAGTTGCAGGGAGTGTCGCCATAACGTAGCCATACTCGTCCATTGTTACCTCCTTAAGACCTATAGTCTCGAGCTCCTCCTTAAGGTGGCGGAGCAACACCAACTGCTTATCGGTAGATGGAAACGATGTGCTTGACTCGTCCGACTGCGTGTCGAACGATACATATTTTAGGAAACGTTCTTTTAGATCCATAATATTCAAAGTTAAAAGTGAAAGGTGAAAACTGAAAGGTAAGGTATGCTTCGCATAAGTTTTATAAATCGGCGTCGCAGACACCACACTTTTCAGTTTTCAGTTTTCAGTTCGTAAGTTATTCGTCGATCTTGGCTCTACGCGAGTGCCAGATAAAGTAAGCGATAATTGCCACGTATGCGAAGATACCGAGGTAAACAGCGCCCATAGAGTCTGCCCAGCCAGTGAGTACCCAGTCGCAACCGAGGAATGCGAGGATAGCACTTACAACACCCATAAGAGCACCACCAGCGATGAAACCTGATGCGATAAGAGTACCGCGGTTGTTATTAGCCTTAGCCTGCTCAGGGTTCTTGTGGCGGTTAACAGCCCACGATACAAGACCACCGACAACGAGTGGAGCATTTAGGTTCATAGGGATAAACATACCAAGTGCGAATGGCAATGCTGGCACATTGATAAGTGTCAATACAAGGATAAGACCTGCACCGATACCATAGAGCAACCATGGAGTTACACCACCCATCATAAGAGGCTGGATAACTGCCGCCATCGCATTTGCCTGAGGTGCAACAAGGGCATTCTCACCTACAAAGCCATATGTCTCGTTCATGATAATCATCACACCTGCCACTGTTGCTGCCGATACGAATGTACCTACGAACTTCCAAGTCTGCTGCTTCTTAGGTGTTGTACCGAGCCAGTAGCCAATCTTAAGGTCTGTTATAAAGCCACCCGCCATAGAGAGAGCTGTACAAACCACGCCACCGATAACGAGCGCTGCAATCATACCCGACTCGCCCTCAAGACCTACAGATACAAGCACCAACGACGATAGGATAAGTGTCATAAGTGTCATACCCGATACTGGGTTTGAACCCACGATAGCGATAGCGTTCGCAGCTACGGTAGTGAAGAGGAATGCAATGACGAATACGATAGCCAAAGCCACGGCTGTCTGCATCCAGTTGCCAAGCACGCCAAACTGGAAGAAGAAGAGCGTTGCTGCAAGTGCTGCGATAAGGATCGAGAGGATAACCTTCATCGAGATATCCTTCTGTGTGCGTGGCTCGTCTGCCGCAGTCTTCTTACCGCTGAACTCGCTCACTGCAAGACCCAAGGCACTCTTGATGATGCCCGCCTGACGCACGATACCGATAAGACCTGCCATCGCGATACCACCGATACCGATAGGACGACCGATGTAGGTGTAAAGGTTCTCAGGTGTAAAGAGCAACGATGGATTAGCGATGATATTCTCGTTTGTGATACCGAGCATCGCCACCATAGCCTGCGCATCTACCACATTCTCGAACGAGCCTACCAAAGGCACGATAAAGAACCATACAAGCGCTGAGCCTGCTGTGATGATAAGGGCATACTTAAGACCGATGATATAACCAAGACCGAGTACCGCAGCCGAGGTGTTAAGACCGAAGGTTAGCTTAACCTTTGCAGCCAAAGCCTGACCCCAGCCCCACATCTGTGTTGATAGCGCCGATACCCACGCGCCAAATGTAGATACTACGAAATCGTAGAGACCACCGATAAGACCCGCAGCCACAAGAATCTTAGCCTGTGAGCCACCCTTCTCGCCCGATACGAGCACCTCAGTAGTCGCTGTAGCCTCTGGGAATGGGTACTTGCCGTGCATCTCCTTTACGAAGTACTTGCGGAAAGGAATTAGCAATACGATACCGAGAATACCACCGAGCAACGATGATAGGAATACCTGATAGAACTGCGCATCAAGACCGAGAATATAGAGCGCAGGGAGTGTAAAGATTGCACCCGCCACGATAACGCCCGACGATGCTCCGATAGACTGAATGATAACGTTCTGACCGAGCATATTCTTCTTGCCACGCATCTGTCCAAGACCTACTGCGATGATGGCGATAGGAATAGCCGCCTCGAATACCTGACCGACTTTAAGACCGAGGTATGCTGCGGCAGCCGAGAATAGCACCGCCATAAGAATACCGATGGTTACAGAGTAAGGAGTTACCTCCACTGGCATCTCCTTAGCACCCATCACTGGGTTGTACTCCTCGCCCTGCTTAAGTTCGCGATATGCGTTCTCTGGGAGCGAAGTTTTAGGCTGTTGTTCTTGCATAGTTTTATAGTTTTATTAGTTGTTTTACGCTTTACCTTGCAAATATAGGGAAAAATCTTGATTTTTCCAATTAGTAGGGGTATTTAAGGGAGATTAAGGGAGGGCAGAGAGATTAAGGGAGAGCAGGGAGGTTCTAATTTTGTTGCAAAAAAACGGAGTCTCTAAAAAAGAAAACTCCGAATACTATTGATTATTATCTTCTGTTTCTTGCATTAAGTCTTATTTGCGTCATTCGCTCTCTAAAACCACCCACCTTTGCAAAGTTCTCACTCACCTTATCTATATACTTAGTAATGAGCGTGATTGCCTGTCTAATAAGCACTACAGCCATATTTGCGACAACCTCATCTGTGCGACTCTCTGCAAGATTGACAAAAAACTGAGAATCACTATGCTCGACGCCCAATTTTGACATTGTCTTCATCTCCTCAGAGTTATCCTCCCACAATCGCATACCACGCACCCTCAGATAATCTTTATAATCCTCCAATAGTTCTAAGAGACTACCTCTCGCAATATTAAATAGTTTCAAACCGCTCTCCTTTGATGTGGACATATCTGCGTGTCCCTCCACTATATTTTGCTTACCCGAGCGGGCTGCTTGTATCATCTGGTCATAGGTGCGGTCGCGCTTATCCACAAAGCGACTGCAGAAGTGAAAGGTAAGATCGTAGATTATAACAGTCTTCTGATAACAAAGAAGATTTGAATACTTTGAGTTCCAGATTATTTTATCATTCGTTTGCATGGCATAATATTTTCGACGAAGTTAGTAATAAAAGTCTAACAAGACAAAATTAATGACAAAATTTATTTTGAAAACAAAAGAGATAACAATAAACAGGCTATCAAATTAAATATCTTCTCACCGTCCTCTCTGCTCTCTCTGTTCTCTCTTAATCTCTCTGCTCTCTCTAACTCTCCCTACTCTCCCTACTCTCCCTACTCTCTCTAACTCTCCCTGCTCTCCCTGTTGTCTTCAGTTTCATCTGTTCGCTCCCTGAGCGAAACTCCCCCTCAAAAAAAATTCAGGGCGATCCGAAGACCGCCCTGAAAAGGAAAAATCAGAGCCTCCCGATTGGAAGGCTCTGAAAAGAAGAGTTGTTTATACTATAATACTAGTAAGCCTGATTAGCAATTTGTCCTGTATATGTATAGTACGTAAATGTAGCACCTCCATCGACACTCATCTTGAGCTTACATGTCCAGTTACCGTTTGCCTTTGTTACCTCCAACGTTGAATATGGTGCAAACTGAGCGTAAGAGTATGTATTTCCGCCAACAGTATAAATGTTACCGCTACCTCCATAGATGATTGCTGTATAGTTGAGCGCAAATGGTCCATCATAGTTAGACATCTGGTTAACATCAGAATTTTGACGATCCAACTGCAATGATGCACCATTCTCAGCACCCTCGAAATTCAAGAAGAAACCATTTGAAGCAACTGAAGTAAATGTATAAGGATTAGACTCCGAACCATCCGCTGCTACAGCATTAGGATTGTAAGCCTCCTGCTCAACTGAAACAGTTGCAGAAACACCATTTGCTGAAAGAGTGATTATAGCCTCCTGCACTGCCTCAACAGTATTCTCAGGAGCAACAACAGTAAGAACGCTACCGCTAACAGATGCAGTAAAGTGATCGTTTGTAGAAGTTACAGTAACATCCTCTGTAAGATTTGCCAAAACGAGGTTTACTGTCTTCTCACCACCTGCCTGAACGAACGACAATGTATCAAGTTCAGCGATGATGGTAGGACCGGTGATAGGAGCACCCAAAGCCTCTGTACCGATATAGCCAAAGCGAATACCATCAACAGTGATCAAAATCTTGTACTCACCATTAACCTCCTCAACGCTCATTGAACCGCTACCAATCTGATAGCTCCACTTGTATGCACCATCGTAAGCAACAACATATACACCAAACTGACCTACCGCTGGAGTCTCGCTATAAATATATGAGTAGTTGCCAAGCTTAATACCATTACCGATACGGTCAGCACTGTTCATAAAGATGGTTACACGGTTGTCGTTAGCATCAGTCAATGTTACATAGCTACCTGATACAGCAACACTTGTCATCTCATAATCAGCCCAAGCATTAGGATCCTTAACAACGACCATAACTGTTGCTACATCTGAGCTCTTATAGTTCTCATTGTTATCTGCTACCTTAGCTGTTACAGAGAACTTGTAAGCACCATACTCAGGAAGAGTGATAGTTGCAGATGTCTCAGTAGTAGTGAAATCAGCAATAGCATCGCTATCGCACTCTACAGAGTAGTACTCAACGTTCTCAATAGCATTCCAAGAGAGAGTAACAACCTTATCCTCATTTGTATAGCTTAGCTCAGGAGTTGCAAGCTTAGCGCGTGGATCTGGAATATCAAGACCAGGAAGCTCTCCCTTGAATGTAAACTTCTCAACAACAACATTTGCATTGCCATCTGCAAGGTTAGTGAACACAATCTTATACTGACCGTCCTCAACAGATACAACTGCCTGACCATACTTGAGCTTAGTTGAGCCCCAACCATCTACATCAAGGTAATAGTAGCTCCAGTTAGGATACATACCATATGAAGTAGAGAATGTATATGTACCAGCAGGGATAGTCTTATTCTCAATAATACCTACAAAGTCAATACGCACACCACTATTATCATCAGCTACAAACATATATGATACATCATTGTACTCAACAGCACCCTCATAAACATATGCGTATGTAGAGTCAATCTTCTCAGCAGGCTTCTCAAGACCAGAAACAGAGAATGTACCAACGCGACCGTAAGCGAATGACATTGTCTTGCCAGCCTCTGCTACGTCAACAGTCTTAGTAACTGCTTTGCCCTCAGCGTCGTATGCTGTAACAGTGAACTCAGCAACATCGATTGGCTCAGTAGCAAACCAGAATGTGTTGTTCTCTACGTTAGTAGCGTTGATAGTGTAAGAGAGCTCACGGTCATAGCCATAGAAAGTACCCTTAAGATCAACAACAACGTGGTCGATATCGAAATCTACACCATTTACAGTCATCTTACCATAAGCAGCCATATGGTTCATACCAAGGTGAGCAGAAGCACCAGACACAGGAACTGCCTGAGCCTGCAACAAGTGAGCCTTAGGATCTACAGAGTTTGCAAGTGGAGTCTGCACTGCTGGGATATTAGCAGTGTTCTCGCTTACCCAAGACTCAGCAGGTGAAACAGCTGTAATAAAGAATGACTCAGGAGCGTTCTCCAACTCAAGAGTGAACTCACCCTCTGTGTTAACAGTGGCTGTGGTCTCTACATAATAGCCTTGGTAATCAGTTACGAAAAGCTTAAGTGTCTCGTTGCCAAACCACTCAGACTTGTAAGCTGTTGCACCCTCCTCCTTCTCAGCGAAGCCAGAACGAGTGTCGTCAGCGATGTTCGCTGTGAACTCATAACGAGTTACTCTCTCAATCTTGTTCACCTCGTTAACATCCTGTGAACAAGCAGTGAATGCCATTGCAGCTACTGCAACAAGCATCAAATTCTTAAACAAATTTTTCATAGTTGCAATAGTTTTTAGAAATCACCAAAATTGTCCTCCTCAGCATCTGGAATGTCTACTGAGAGAGCAAAGCCAGCCTCAACCATTGTTGAGATGACCTCAAACTCTGGAGCTACATACTCCTCATTAAAGATTGTTTGCTTTTTCATTTTAAGTTTAAATTTAATATTTAAGTTGCTTAAGTTCACTACTTTACACGATTATCACAACTAATTATCCGCGTATCCTCTTGACCTTTTTACAAGAAAACACGACCTTTATACCATGATAATCGGAGCAAATGTATGTGATTTTAAGCGAACTACAAAATAATTTGCGAAAAAATTTCATCCATTTTTTCAACAATTTTATAAACAATCCGCCGATGAGTGGTTATTTTTCAAGGATGAATGGAGAAAAAAAGTATGCTGAAAATTTTGGGCAGAAAATTGATTTTTGAGACAACAGGGACGAAAGAGACAACAACGAAACTCGAGTATCAATAATTCTCCCTGCTCTCTCTGCTCTCCCTGCTCTCCCTGCTCTCCCTGCTCTCTCTGCTCTCTCTGCTCTCCCTGCTCTCCCTGCTCTCTCTGCTCTCTCTGCTCTCTCTGCTCTCTCTGCGCTCTCTGCTCTCTCTGCGCTCCCTGCTCTCCCTGCGCTCCCTGCGCTCACCTTAATCGCAAAGTTCACTTTTCAGTTTTCAGTTTTGAGTTTTTTTTTCTATCTTTGCCCGATAATACTCGTTGCGCGCATACGCACACGGACAGATATAAGTAACGATAATTATTTACAAATTTATAGAACACACCTTTATTATGCAGTTAGCAGACAAGTATTCACCCGAACTAATCGAGCAGAAGTGGTACGACTTCTGGATTAAGGAGAATCTATTTCACTCGGAGCCAGATGCTCGCGAGCCTTATACTATCGTAATTCCACCACCAAACGTAACAGGTATGCTCCATATGGGTCATATGCTCAACAACACCCTTCAGGATGTATTGGTGCGTCGTGCGCGTATGCAGGGCAAGAACGCCTGCTGGGTGCCAGGTACCGACCACGCATCTATCGCAACAGAGGCTAAGGTGGTGGCAAAGCTAAAGGCTGAGGGCATCGACAAGGCATCACTTACACGCGAGGAGTTCCTAAAGCACGCCTGGGAGTGGAAGGAGAAGCACGGTGGCATCATCCTACAGCAGTTGCGTAAGCTCGGTGCTTCGTGCGACTGGGAGCGCACATGCTTCACAATGGACGAGCCTCGCTCGGCAGGCGTTATCAAGGTCTTCGTAGACCTATATCGCAAGGGTCGCATCTACCGCGGTGTACGTATGGTAAACTGGGATCCATCGGCTCAAACAGCCCTATCGGATGAGGAGGTAATATACAAGGAGTCGAATGGTAAGCTCTATTACCTACGTTACAAGATTGAGGGCTCAGAGAACTATATCGTGGTGGCTACAACACGTCCTGAGACCATTCTCGGCGATACTGCCCTCTGCGTAAACCCTAACGACGAGCGATACAAGGATCTTGCTCAGGATGCTCGCGTTATCGTACCTCTTGTAGGTCGTTCAATCCCAGTTATCCGCGACGAGTATGTAGACCTCGAGTTCGGTACTGGTGCTTTGAAGGTAACTCCTGCGCACGACGTAAACGACTATATGCTTGGCGAGAAGTTCGGCTTGGAGTCAATCGACATCTTCAACGACAACGGCACTATCAACGACAAGGTGGGTATGTACGTTGGCATGGAGCGCTTCGAGTGTCGTCGTGTCATCGAGGACGACCTCCGAGCAGCAGACCTCCTTGAGAAGGTTGAGCCTTACACAAACAACGTGGGCTACTCAGAGCGTACAGGTGTAGCTATCGAGCCTAAGCTCTCAATGCAGTGGTTCCTATCTATGGACGAGCTTGCAAAGCCTGCAACAGCTGCAGTACTCGAGGATATCATCAAGTTTGTACCTGCAAAATATAAAAATACATACCGCCACTGGATGGAGAACATCAAGGACTGGTGTATCTCACGTCAGCTATGGTGGGGTCAGCGCATCCCTGCATACTACCTACCGAAGGGTGGCTATGTAGTAGCTGAGACAGCCGAGGAGGCATTGGCTCTCGCACAGGAGAAAGATGCATCGCTCACAATGGCGGACCTACGTCAGGATGAGGATGTCCTCGACACTTGGTTCTCATCGTGGTTGTGGCCTATATCGGTATTCGACGGTATTCGCAACCCTAATAACCCTGAGATCGAGTACTACTACCCTACAAACGACCTCGTAACTGGTCCAGATATCATCTTCTTCTGGGTAGCACGTATGATCATGGCGGGCTACGAGTGGCGCGGCGAAATGCCATTCCGCAACGTATACTTCACTGGTATCGTACGCGACAAGCTCGGACGTAAGATGTCGAAGCAGCTCGGTAACTCTCCAGACCCACTCGACCTCATCGCTAAGTATGGCGCCGATGGTATGCGTGTAGCTATGCTTATGTCGACATCTGCGGGTAACGATGTAATGTTCGACGAGGCTCTATGTGAACAGGGTCGTAACTTCTGCAACAAGATTTGGAACGCCTACCGTCTTGTAAATATGTGGGCTGAGGATAGCACTATCGCTCAACCAGAGTCATCGAAGGCTGCTATAGCATGGTTTGACGAGGTTATGCTCGAGCGTATTGAGCGCATCAACCACGATATGGAGCAGTACCGTATCTCTGAGGCATTCACAGAGTTGTATCGTCTCTTCTGGGACGACTTCAGCGGCTGGTACCTCGAGATGGTAAAGCCAGCATATCAGGCTCCTATCGACTCAGCAACCCTCGCACGCACAAAGCACTACTTCGACCAGCTCCTACGCCTAATGCACCCATTTATGCCATTCGTTACGGAGGAGATTTGGCAGGACTTGCGTCCAGAGGAGGGCGTATGCTCTATCGTGATTGCACGTCAGCCTGAGGCCGAGCGCAAGGCTAACGAGCAGATTCTAAATCGCTTTGGTCTTGCTGAGGAGGTGATCACTGCCATCCGTAATATCCGTAAGCAGAAGAATATCGCTCAGAAGGAGGCGTTGACACTCAACTACATTGCCGACGAGAACTTCCCAGCAGAGTATGCATCTGTGATTGCTAAGATGGGTAACATCAGCGCCATCAACGCCGTAGAGGAGAAGGATCCTACTGCTGCAGCCTTCATCGTGAAGACTACACAGTACTTCGTACCTATGGAGGGCAACATCAACAAGGAGGAGGAGATTAAGAAGCTCACAGCAGACCTCGAGTACTACGAGGGCTTCCTTAACTCTGTAATGAAGAAGCTTTCGAACGAGCGCTTCGTGTCATCAGCTCCTGAGAAGGTAGTAGCCAACGAGCGTGCTAAGCAGGCCGATGCAGAGGCTAAGATTGCAGCACTCAAAGAGCAAATCGCAGCACTCCAGTAATGGCGGCTGAGATTACCATATATACCGATGGCGCCGCGCGTGGCAACCCTGGTCCAGGTGGCTACGGCGTGGTGCTTATGTCGGGCATACACCGCAAGGAGCTATCCGAAGGTTTTCGACTAACGACAAACAACCGTATGGAGCTTATGGCTGTGTGCGTGGCATTGGAGGCTCTCAAGTACGACGGCTCAATAGTAACCATATACTCCGACTCGAAGTATGTGGTGGATGCCGTAAACCAGCGCTGGGTATTTGGCTGGGAGCGCAAAGGCTTCGCAGGAAAGAAAAACCCAGACCTCTGGATGCGTTTCTTGCGTGTCTACCGCCGACATCAAGTGCGTTTTATATGGGTAAAGGGACATGCCTCAACAGTGGAGAACAACCGCTGCGACGAACTTGCCGTAGAGGCAGCACTAAAGCCAAACCTAAAGGAGGATACAGGATATGACGGAGAAGTTTAGTAAGGAGGCGTGGAAGCCTGGCACACTTATCTACCCGCTACCTGCGGTGTTGGTGTCGTGTGGCACTACACCCGAAGAGTATAATATGCTCACCATAGCATGGACAGGCACGGTATGTACAAATCCGCCTATGTGCTATATCTCGGTGCGCAAGGAGCGACACTCCTACGACATAATCCGTCGCACGGGAGAGTTCGCCATAAACCTTACAACAGAGGAGATGGCACGTGCAACAGACTGGTGCGGTGTGCGCTCTGGCAAGGATAACAATAAGTGGGAAGCTACGGGGCTTACACCGATGGAGAACGAGTATATCTCCGCCCCTATAATCGCCGAGTCGCCACTCTCGATATGCTGCAAGGTACGTCAGGTTGTAGAACTCGGCTCACACGATATGTTTATCGCAGATGTAGTAGGAATACTTGCCGACAAACGATATATTGACGAGGAGACGGGCAAATTCAGTCTAGAAAAGGCTCACCCTATAGTCTACTCGCATGGCGAATACTTCTCGTTAGGCAAGATGCTCGGACACTTCGGATGGTCGGTAAAAAAGAAGACAACAAAACGAAAAAAGTAACGATACAAGATGAACGAACAGCAACACGAACTACTCAATAAATACGAGGAGGGACTACGTAAGATGGTTACAGAGTTCCTCACTCAGCAGAAAGAGTTGGAGGGACAGCTTCTTGAGGTCGAGGAGTTGAAGGATAAATGGAAGAGCTCTGCACCATCCTATATGGCAGATGCTGTGCCTGAGATTGCGAAGTATCCACTTGTAGCTATTGCGTGGGCTATGTACGAGGGCATGGGCGCAGCGGTGCTATGGGATAAGGAGTGGAACCGCTATGAGAACGTGGAGGACTTCCACAAGATGTTTACCGAGCCACGTGGCTTCGACGAAATGGATGAGTATATCACCGAGATACTTCTATGTTTGCCCCTTGGTAGCGAGGGTGCAGATAAGTTAGAGAATCTAATCCGCTCTACTGCCGAGCGCGCCCTATCGCTTATTCGTAAGGAGCAGGTCGAGGCTCAGAGCGTTATGGCATTCCATGTATTCGCCCGCACAACAAAGGTAATGTTCGATGCTGGCGTTGCAGTGCAGCTCCGCCGCATGGGATATAACTACGTTAAGGTAAATGCTGAGGTAGTAAACTAATTTCAATTAGTAGAGAGCAATTAGTAATCGACATCAAGACAGAGAGACAGAATGATAGTCGCGGACAAGTCGATACCCAACATCGTTTTGTCTCTTTGTCTTTATATCCTAAAGATCTGACATCACTAACTGAGTTACTCTGCGTAAATGAGTATTTCAAACTAAAGACAGATGTCAAAAGAACCAACAAGACAAAACAAAGAGGGGGTTATCGAATGATACCCCCTCTCTCCTTATATAGTAAGGAAACTATTTAACTGCATTAACGATTGCCTCAAATGCCTTTGGCTCGTTGAGTGCAAGGTCAGCCAAAACCTTACGGTTAAGAGCGATACCCTTAGCGTTCATCTTACCAATAAACTCTGAATAAGTCATACCGTACATACGAACTGCAGCATTAATACGAACAATCCACAATGAACGATAATTTCTCTTCTTCTCGCGACGGTGTGCATAGGCAAACTGCAAACCCTTCTCGACAGTATTTTTCGCAACTGTCCATACGTTTCCCCTTGAACCAAAGTTACCCTTGGCAAGTTTCAAAACCTTCTTTCTTCTTGCGCGTGACGCAACAGCGTTGACTGAACGTGGCATAGTTTAAAGTTTTTGATAGAGCTGGTAGCGGTGTGATTCTCTCCCACTCTTTGGGGCTACGGCGCTCCGTTTTGTTAATAAAATTAAATCTTAAATGTACTACTACTTTATTGCCCTAAATTACTTTACGAGCAACTGCTTGATCTTAGCCTCATCAGCTGGAGATACGATACCTGAGTAGCAAAGGTTACGCTTACGCTTGTTAGTCTTTTTTGTCAGGATGTGACTGTGATAAGCGTGCTTACGCTTAATCTTACCTGTGCCGGTGAAAGAAAAACGCTTCTTTGCAGCGGCATTTGTTTTCATTTTTGGCATTGTTACAAAAGTTAAATTAGTTAATAATAGCGCGCAAAGTTAAGAATAATAATTCTAACTTGCAAAATATTTCATCTTTTTATCACTCCTCCACTATTTCTTCTGCTCCTTAGGACGAATCTTTAATCGTGCCGTAATCGGCAAGTGATCCGATAGTTCATTGCTTTTATCGGCGAGATAACTCTCTGCCTCGAGTTCTTGCGAAAAGAGTATATAGTCGATACGCAATGTACCATGCATTGGTCTGAATGTATATCCATAGCCACTACCACACTGCTCAAAGGCATCGACATAACCATCCTTCAACTCACCGTAGACATATGACATAGGGGTATCGTTAAAATCTCCACATATAATATTGCGGTATGGGCTACTATCAACAATAGTGCGCAGAGTATCGACATACTCAGCACGGATAGAGGAGTTCTTAGCGATACGATCGACAATACTCTGCATACGATCGCCATCGTTAAGAATCTTACCATGCTCGATATCAGAGCTATCCTCCGACGATATATTCATCGAATGGAGGTGATTGTTAAAGACTCTCAATGTATCATTCTTACCAACAATGACATCTACCCAGAGCGATGTTCCGCGACCCTCGCCTGAGAGCGAACCTGAGCCGACAATTGGGAAACGGCTATAGGTGCGTAACACTACCTCGCCCGACTCTACAACATCCTTCACGTAGAGTCTATTCTGACGAGCATTAAAAAGCGAGTCTATGCGCTCCACATTAGGGATATCGAGCGCATACTCTTGAAAGCATACTATATCGGCAAGTTCCTGAGACTCGAAGTATGCAACGTGATTATCCACAGCCCGCGATGAACTGTCATTTCTAAAGCCACGTACATTGTAGCTCATAAGTGTAAATGAGCCACGACTTGGCTTCTGCTCCACCTGACGCATATATACCACATTATAGAAGTCCGAGATGTGGAAGAGTCCGGGTACAAGGAGCAGCGCCACAACGCCCACAATCTTCCAACGACCCATAATCATCCAACAGAGCAGACAGATTACCTCTCCAATATATAATATAGGTGCGAAGATACCTACGATGGTAAGTGATCCAAAGGTTGATGGGGCTACATGAGGTGTTAGATATGCTATTAAAAGCACCACCGAGAGCGATACTGTAACAACAAATAGTACTATAGCTAAAAGCGCTCCTACTGCCGAGCCATCATTACTACGTCTTTTGGGCGTACCAAAGGGTTCGCTATTATATTTATCGCTACGTCTTACCATAGTAGTTCGTTGGTGTTAGTTATAGTATATTCGATTTCTATCTCGACGGTTCCACAACACAAGCAACAACCAGCCAAAAAACATACCGCCGAGGTGAGCAAAGTGTGCCACTCCATCTTGTGCCTGAAGAACGATAAGCAACAACTCAAGCAGACCATATAGCACCACAAACCACTTCGCCTTCATAGGGATTGGTGGTATAAGGAGCATAATCGTTGCGTTGGGGTGTAACATACCAAAGGCGAGCAACAAACCAAAAATTGCACCCGAGGCTCCGAGCGTAGGTGTACGCAAGTAGTCCCACAGAAGCACTGGCGTATCCGAAAGGTGCATAATATCGATCTGGGCGATACCGAGTTGCACAAGCGCAGCGCCCACACCACATACGAAGTAGTAGATAAGGAAGCGCTTAGTACCAAGTTCCATCTCCAACTCTCTACCAAACATCCACAACGCGAACATATTGAAGAATAGGTGCGAGAAACCACCATGCAGGAACATATAGGTTACTGGCTGCCACCAATTAAAGAAGTAGCTCTCCACTGGAAACAACGCAAAGAGTCCATATATCTGCGCAGTATTAAGCACTTGCGTCGCAAGGTATGCTACAATATTGGCGATTAAGAGGTTTGTTACCGCAGGGGTACGCCACATAGAGTTCTGGTATGTAGTCATCATTTTACTTTGTTAGTTTAGCCTTTATCTCATCGAGAGTCAACTCAGCCATTATAGGGCATCCCGAAGAGGTAAAACTTGGGTTATCGCACTCCGAGAGTCTACGCAGCAGCTCCATAGCAGTGGCAGAGTTTAGTCCACCACCAAAGTTATGGCTACCACGCTGTGCCATAAGCTCCGCCATGCGACGTCGCTCCCTCTCGCCCAATTTTTCGCCCATATCGAGGCTATGTAGCAACTCGTAGAGTAGTTCATCGATAGGTGTTGTCATATCTATAACCGCAGGACGACCCGCCACCGAGATAACACCCTCGCCACGATACTCAATCTCGAAGCCCAAAGCTGCAAACTCCGTAGCATAGTTCTCCAAGCGCTCGTACTCCTCCAACGATAGTATCAACTCCTCGGCAAAAAACATTCTCTGCACCGGCACAGCACCAGCACCGAGAGAGCAGACGATATCCTCGTACAAGAGGCGCTCCTTAGCTCTACGCAACGATACCAATACCAACGAGCCACCATATATAGCAACAGCATAGCCACCACCAACGTAGATTACCTCGCTAAACTCCCTGCGCTCTGCACTAAGACCTGCCGACGAGATAAAGTCGAACTCCTGATCCTCAGCCTCAGCGCCATCCTCGTCGATATACTCCACTACCGACTCCATACGCGATGCTGATGGATAGTCATAGAGTTCATTATCCTTAGCCACGGGTGCTACATTTCTTGGTTTTGATTGTGGCATCGAGCCATCATATGGCACATCGAAGCCCGTAAATGGTGTATCAGGCATCGGTGCTGTAGGGTCGATATACTCCGTGTCGAAGGGGTTATATGCGCTATTAGTTGCGGTGCGAGGCTCACTATAGAGACGCTCCGCCCGACCCAAAACTGGGATGTCGATACGACGCTCATCCGAGAAGTCCATCATAGGCACTGCACCAGTCTTAGCCAGAGTCTCGCGCACTGCCGCCTGCAATATTTCAATGATAAGGTCGTGGTCTGCAAACTTAACCGTGGTCTTCTGCGGATGGACATTGACATCCACCATATCGGGATTGACGGTTATATATATGAAATAAGAGGGCATACATCCCTCTGGAATAAGCTTCTCATATGCACGCACAATAGCACGTTGCATAGCAACCGAATTGAAGTATCGTCCATTAACGAATAGATACTGCTCGTTATTGCGCTTCTTGGATGCCTGTGGACGACCCACAAAACCCTCGATACGTGCCACCGAGGTATCAACCTCTACATCAAGAAGATTCTGCTTGATATGCTTACCTACAACATCAATAATACGACCCTTGCGGTTTGTAGGTTGCAACGAGTAGACTGGTGCATCGTTCTGGCGAAGCTCGAACTCCACCTCTGGATAGCATAGCGCAACACGCATAAACTCGCTCTTTATCTGCGAGCTAAGGCGCGAGTTGTCGCCATCGATAAACTTTCTGCGAGAAGGGACATTGTAGAAGAGGTTACGCACCATAAACTGCGAACCCTTAGAGCAACTAACCGGCTTCTGAGAACGGAAAGTACCGCCCGAAATCTCTGTCAATGTACCAAGCTCATCCTCCTCGCGACGTGTACGTAGCTCCACCTCCGCTACCGCAGCAATAGATGCTAATGCCTCGCCTCTAAAGCCGAAGGTATGGAGTGCATAGACATCCTCTATTGAGCGAATCTTAGAGGTAGCGTGTCTATCGAATGCCATACGAGCATCGACATTCGACATACCCTTGCCATTATCGATAATCTGAATGAGATCCTTGCCGCCATTACGGTAGTTAACCGACACAGAGGTAGCACCTGCATCCAAGGAGTTCTCCATCATCTCCTTGACTACATTTGCTGGGCCATTCACCACCTCACCCGCGGCAATCTGGTTTGCCACAATCTCGGGCAGAAGCATTATCGTGTTACTACTCATACTGCTCTATCGTTAAAGGTCTCTACTCTACGCGCTTACCATCCACTATCTCGACATCGTCGTCGTAGATAGTAATCTTACCTACGGAGTTTTGCCACTCCTCAATTTCGTTCAAAGCCTCAGGCGTAAGGCTCTCAAACTCTCTAAAGTCAATATCGCCATGACGCTCATCAAGAAATATCGACACCGTACCATCATCCTCTCGCTCCACAGCACGTCCCGCCGATACACCCTGCTGGATTAGTTTCTCCTCGTTGGCACGCTCCACAAAGCGCATAAAGCGAGGTATGAAGATAAGCATCGCCAACACCATAACTATAGCTATGGCAGCGATGCGACCCAAGCCCTCGTAGCCCGTACGCTCACCACGCGAGGCATCGCGCGCCTCACGCTGAGTACGGATATACTTACCTGGCGTATATTCCTCATCATCCTGCGTAGAAGTACCATGAAGCTCCCTACGCCTACGATCACGCTCCTCCTTAACGGGGTCGTAATGACGAGGTATATAGTTAAACTGTCGCGGTTTCGTCTTATGAGGTCTAAAGAACGACATCCTATCTTAATAATCGGTTAATAATATCTTTTATCGACGCTCTTCAACCTCTGAAGAAGCTCTTCATTCGCTCCAGAATATTCTGGTTCTCAAGTTTCTCTGGTTGCTTAAAGTGAGGCATCTTATCAAGCTTCTCAACAAGCTCGCGCTCCTGCTTGGTAAGCTCCGTTGGAATAGTGATATCAACAATTACCTTGATATCGCCACGACCCATACCATTTACTGATGGCAGACCCTTACCGCGTAGGCGTAACACCTTACCCGCGTGAGTACCCTGCGCAATCTTAATACGTACACGACCCTCAATTGTAGGAACTTCAACCTCGCCACCAAGAATAGCTGTTGTAGCAGTAATATTGAGTGTGTGTACAAGGTCGTTGCCATCACGCATAAGCTGTGGGTCGTCGATCTCCTCGATTACAACAATCAAGTCGCCATTGATGCCACCTCTACGAGCAGCATTACCCTTGCCCTCAACCTTCAAGGCCATACCCTCAGCAACGCCAGCTGGGATATTAACCTCTACAATCTCCTGACCGCGCTCTGTACCCTCGCCGCCACACTTCGAGCATCGCTCCTTAAGGATGCGACCCTCGCCCTGACAGTCGGGACATACGCTCTGTGTCTGCATACGACCGAAGAATGAGTTCTGCACAGTAATCACATAACCCGAGCCACCACACTTAGTACAAGTGAAGTAACCCGAGCCACTCTTAGCTCCCGTACCGCTACACTCCGAGCAGGCGATATTCTTGCTAATCTTAAGTTTCTTGGTTACACCCTCCGAAATCTCCTTCAGTGTAAGCTTTACGGTAACGCGAATATCTGTACCGCGATTCTGGCGACGCTGACGCGAACGACCGCCACCAAAGCCTCCGAAGCCACCACCAAAGGCACCTCCGAAGATATCGCCAAACTGCTCGAAAATATCCTCCATCGAGAAGCCACCGCCACCGAAGCCTCCAAAGCCTCCGGCACCGCCAGCACCATTCATACCCGCATGACCAAAGCGGTCGTAACGAGCGCGTTTCTCCTCATTAGAGAGTACGTCGTAGGCTTCAGCTGCCTCCTTAAACTTATCCTCGGCCTCCTTATCTCCTGGATTCTTGTCTGGGTGGTACTTAATCGCCGCCTTGCGGTACGCCCTCTTTATAGTCTCGGCATCGGCATTTTTCTCAACGCCCAACACCTCATAATAATCTCTCTTTTCTGCCATAGTCTGCTTCTAAATTACTCGCCTACAACAACTTTGGCGTAGCGCAAAACATGCTCTCCTAACTTATAACCGCGCTGCACGCAGTCGATAACCAAGCCACGCTTATCCTCGCCCGCAGCGAAACGTGCTACAGCCTCCTGCTCCTCCTCGTTAAATGGCTTATCCACGCAGTCGATAGCCGTGATACCCGCACCCTGCAAAACGCTCTCAAACTTCTTCATTACAAGCTCCTCGCCCTGACGCAAAGCCTCGATATCGTCGCTCTTGTGCGATGCAGTGATAGCACGCTCCATATCGTCAAGAATTGGGAGAATAGCCTTCCATGCACCCTCGCAACCACGCTCCACCAACTCCATCTTCTCCTTGATGGTGCGCTTGCGGAAATTATCGAACTCAGCCTGCAAGCGAAGATACTTATCACGCCATGCTGCTATCTGCTCCTCCAACGATGGTTCAACTGACACATTGTCATCACCCTGTGCGACATCCTCTGCCACATTGTCAGTACCCTCCTGCTGAGACGAATTTGAGACGGTCTGCTCTGCACCCTCCTCCAAATTTATATCTCTCTCTTTCTCAGATGTTTGCTTTGTCATATATATCTATTATTTTAATTCTTCTATCTTATATTGCGCAAATTATATGCCTAACAAAAATATCGTTGGTCGCTTCGCCATATCTGGCACACCAGCCTTGCGCCACTCCTCTATGGTGCGGGTCTTGATAAACTCATCTGGCGAGGTTATATCCACCGCCACTGTAAGCTTTAGCTTTGGCGACATGGTCTTGAGCATCGTATCAAAGAGCTTGATATTGCGATATGGGGTCTCGATAAAGAGCTGAGCCTGATTCTCACCCATAGCTCTGCGCTCCAACTCCTTAAGGCGCTTGATGCGCTCTGGCTCCTTGACTGGAAGGTAGCCAACGAAGGCAAAGGACTGACCATTAAGTCCCGATGCCATAATAGCCATCAGAATTGAGGATGGACCTACCAATGGCACTACCCTAACACCCTTTCTATGCGCCAAAGCCACAACATCGGCACCAGGGTCGGCAACACCAGGCACACCAGCCTCGGAGATAACACCCGCAGAGCGACCCTCCAACACTGGCTTTAGCATACGCTCCACATCCTGTGCCGAGCGTGTATGCTCGTTAAGCTCCACAAACTCCAACTCCTCAATTCTACGCTCCACACCCGCCTTCGAGAGAAATCGTCGTGCCGAGCGCACATTCTCCACAATGAAGTAGTCCAGCGAGTTCATAACATCGAGGTTTGCCTTAGGCAATACATCCCACACAGCACGCTCATCACTTATGGGACATGGTATCATATATATAATTCCGCTACTCATTCTATCTTTCTGTATATATGCGCTTTACACGCGACGAAATAGAGGTCATAATCTCGTAGGTAATGGTATCCAACACTTTAGCCATATCCTCCAAGGTGTTACCATTCTCGGCACTAAATATCGTTACCTTATCGCCTACCTCAACACCCTCGATACCCGTAATATCTATCATCGCGCTATCCATACACACGCGACCTATGATAGGCGCGCTCTTACCCGCAACCCTAACTCTCCAACGACCATTGCCCAAGTGGCGATCCAAGCCATCGGCATAGCCCACTGGTATTGTCGCTATAACCCTCTCGCTATCGAGCTTAGCACTGCGACCATAGCCCACCGACTCGCCTTTAGCAAGGCTCTTAATCTGCACGATGCGCGTCGAGAGCGTAGCCACAGGTATAAGTGAATCGTTATGCTCGAAACCATAGCCATAGAGACCCAAGCCCAAGCGACACATCTCAAATGTAGCGAATGGAAAGCGAATGATGGCTGCGGAGTTAGCAATATGGCGCAGAGGAGTGTAGTCTAGCCACTCGATAAGCTGCGCACTCATATAGTCGAAGCGCTCAATCTGACTCTCAGTAAACTTATCCTCTTCTGGCATATCGGCACTACTAAGGTGCGAAAATATTGTTGCAATACGCAAAGTGTGGTCGTGGTGTAGGGCGCGACCCAAAAGGTCAATATCATCCTCCACAAAACCTAAACGATGCATACCAGTATCGAGCTTGATATGTATTGGGTAGTTCTCTCTCTGCACATGGTGCGCAGCACGACGGAAAGCATCCAACGAGTGGAAGCTATATATCTCTGGCTCAAGGTCGTGCGCTATCATCACATCGAAGCTATCCTGATCGGCATTAAGCACCACTATAGGCATCGTTATACCCTTAGACCTTAACAACACACCCTCATCGGCAAAGGCCACAGCTAAGTACTTAACGCCCTCATGTTGCAACATGCGTGCTACCTCAACATCTCCCGTACCATAACTTCCAGCCTTGACCATCGCAACAATAGGATGGTGCTGTGGAAGGTGCGAACGGAAGTAGTTCAAATTCTTCTTCATCGCCGAGAGATCGACCTCCAAAGTTGTTGTGTGCGTTCTACGCTCCAAGAGGCGCGTAATACGCTCAAAACGACTATCACGACTACCCTTCAAGAGAATCACCGAGTCAGACCAGCGCTCACGCGAGAAGTTTTCGATAAGTTCGTCGGTTGAGTGGTAGAATGCCGAGTTACGAGGGAAGAGCGAGGCGCACGACGAGATATTCTCGCCCACACCGATAAAGTAGTCAACACCTGCCCTGCGCACAGCATCGGCAATGCGCGAGTAGAGCACCTCGTTAGTCATTCCGCTCTGGCGTATATCCGAGACCACAGCCACACGCCTGCGACCCATCGACTGCAAGTGTAGTGCATCAAGTGCCACAACCACAGAGTTTATATCCGAGTTGTAGCTATCGTCTATAATCATCGAGTTGTCGATACCCTCCTTTAGCTCCAAACGCATCGAAACCTTAGCCGAGAAGATGGCCTCATCAACACCATAACCTAACTTGCGCATAAGTGCCGATACGTGCATAGCATCCACCGACAGAGCATCGCTAAGCTCCAACTCATAATCTTCGGATTCAGCACTGCTATCGATTAACTCCCTATCCGAGTACAGCTCCTTAATACGTTTCGCAAGAGCTGGATACTCGCTACTATATATTATTGTTTTTGCTCGCTTAGCAAGGAGCAACTTCTCATCAATTTTTTGACCCTCGCTTGAGAAGTTTGCCGAATGAGCATCGCCAATCGAAGTTACCACAACAACCTCGGGCTTTATCATGCGCTCCAAGCGCTCCATCTCGCCTGGATGCGAGATACCAGCCTCGATAATGGCAACCTCCTCGCTACCCTCAAGCATTAGCAACGAGAGCGCCACACCAAGCTGTGAGTTATAACTCTTAGGCGAAGCAAACGAGTGAACACTATCGGGCATTGAGCGCGACGCCCACTCCTTAACTATTGTCTTACCATTAGAGCCTGTGATGGCCACTACTCTACCCTTAAACTGCTCGCGATGGTAGGTAGCAAGACGCTGCAATGCTGCCAATGTAGACTCTACCACCACAACACCGCAACGCTTATTCTTAAGCTCCACCTCGCGCTCCGTAATAAAGGCCTCGACACCACGCGCCACCATACGCTCGATAAACTGATGACCATCGTGATTCTTGCCATCAATAGCGGCAAAGGCAATCTCCTCAGAAGAGACCACACTGCGAGAGTCGGTAGCTATGCTACGCACCCTAACGTCAGCACCTCGGTGCTTACCACCCACGATGTGGGCTATTTCAGACAATAGATAGTTCATAGCCTATATATTTTAAGTTACTGCTTAAATGTTACAATGGTGATACCTGCACCACCTCTATCGGCATGGTCATCGGCCACCGTAGCCACATCTCTAACTGTACGCAAATAACGACGTATCTCCTCCTTCAACGCACCAGTACCCTTACCATGGAGAATAGTTACTGTCGATACTCCCACCATCAATGCGTCATCGACCAAATCCTCAACCGCCTCCAACGCCTCCGAAGCGCGCATACCGCGCACATCTATCGTATCGCGGAAGTTGAGCTTGCGCTCGCGAATATCCACCGAAACAACGGTACGAGCTGTAGTAGGACGTGTAGCTGCGCGGTACTCCGACGAGGACACAACACTTAGGCGCGAAAGCTCCACCATAATCATCATCTGACCAAATGCCACCTGCGCCTTCTTACCCTTTATCTGCTGCACTACACCTGGTGTCGCCTGACCCTCAAGCTTTACCTTGCTACCCACCTCGATAGTCTGAGGTTTAGGTTGTTGCTGTGGCTTCTCCACCACACCACCATTCTGCTCTCGCTTCTCTCTGCGTTCCCTGCGACGTGCCAAGCGTTCCATTTCACGCTCAATACGCTCATCGGCACTCTTATCGCTACTATCCACACCTTCTGCAAAGCTAACTAACTCCTTACGAGCCAAGCGAGTAAGCTCCTTCTCTGCCTGCGACTCACGGATAGTACGAATCGTATTCTCGATAGTGCGGTTGGCATTCACAATAAGCTCCTCAGCCTCACGACGTGCACTCTCCAAGATTCTACGACGCTCCTCCTTTATATCCTGCAACCTATCGGTATATGTCTGCTCCAACTGCTCCACCTTTCTATCGGTCTGGCGGATGCGGTCGCGCTTCTCTGCCCAATAGCGCTTATCACGGGCAATCTCGCGAAGCTGCTTTTCGAGGTTTATATGATCCTCACCAGCCTTATCCATAGCCTTGCGAACGATATTCTCAGGAAGACCGATTTTGCGCGCCACCTCAATAGCAAAGGAGCTGCCAGGCTTACCCATTTCAAGGCTAAACAATGGCTGAATATTCTTAACATCGAAGGACATAGCGCCATTTGCCACACCCTCATTACGCGATGCAAAGTACTTTATATTAGCATAGTGCGTGGTGATAACACCATAGCTTCGACACTCCACAAAATGCTCCAATATAGACTCCGAGATAGCACCACCGATGGTGGGTTCAGTACCCGAACCAAACTCGTCGATAAGTATCAATGTCTGCTCCGAGGCCTCCTGCAACATCGCCTTCATATTCACAAGGTGCGATGAATAGGTCGATAGATCATTCTCCAAAGACTGCTGATCGCCAATATCTATCATCAGCGACTTGAAGAGCGGGAACTCCGAGTTCTCCAACACCGGTACAAGGAAACCGCACTGCACCATATATTGCAACAAGCCCGTAGTCTTCAAACATACCGACTTACCACCAGCATTCGGTCCTGAGATAACCAAAATTCTACGCTCGGCATTAAGCTCCATATCAAGCGGCACAATCTCCTTGCGCTGCGCACGCAGAGTCTGCTGCAACAACGGATGGCGAGCCTTACGCAACAACAAACGACCCTCCGTAGAGATTATAGGCATCGCTGCTCCATTCTCCAATGCCCAACGCGCCTTAGCCCTCAAAGTATCCATACGCGTTAGGTACTCCTCGATACGTGCCAAGCCCTCGACATCAAGACGCAACACTGCGGTTAACTCTGTTAATATGCGGACAATCTCTCGCTTCTCGGCATACTCCAACTCCTTCAGCTCGTTGTTTAGCTCCACAACCTCCACCGGCTCGACATAGAATGTTCGACCCGTAGCCGACTCATCATGGATAAAACCAGCAATCTTGCGCTTGTTGGCAGCCGATACGGGTATTACAGCGTGTCCATCACGTATGGAAAGCATAGCATCCGCTTCAATAATACCCGATGCCTTAGCTCTCTGCAACACCTGCTGCAGACGCTTTGCCACCATACCTTCATGCTCGCGTATTGCACGACGTATATCCTGCAACTCTGGCGATGCCGAGGAGCGCACCTCGCCCTTTTCATCCACCACTCGCTCGATGGCACGCTGAAGCTCGGGATATGTCCCCACACCAAGGGTTATACGTCGCAGGTCGGGATATAGTCCCTCCTTACGAGAAAGTATAAACTCCACTATCGAAGATGCCGACTTCAGCGAACGTAGCAATATAGCAGCCTCCTCCTCAGTGATATACGAACCCTCAACTGCAATTTTATCAACAATAGTAGCAATATCCTCCTGCTCGCCAATATCTGCGCCATGCTCCATGGATATAACCACACGCATCTGGTCGGCAAGCTTCAAGCGCTCCTCCACCTCTCGCTTAGATGTAGAGAAGCCCTCCAAGGCTATAACCTCACGTGCCGACTGCATCGAGCATAGCGACATTACCTGTTCGCGAATGCGGTCAAAGCCTATGCGCTGTTCAAAATTAGCTGGATATATCATATCTATCTCTTCCTCCTACTTTTTAACTATCTCACCACCCTGGAAGTAGACCACATAGGCATCTTTGAAGGTCTCCCTAACACTCTTTAACACCTCTTGCGCCTCGGTAGTAGTAACATATGCACCATAGCAATACTTAAATTTGTACTTTCCAGTGCCTATCAACTCCTTCACCTTACCCTTGTAGTCCTTAAACTGATAGTCGTTTACATCGACCGAGTGCATACTCGAGATAAGCTGAATGGTGTAGCCCTCCGAAAGTTCTTTCGCATCACTGCTCTGCACTGGCTCTGGCGCAGTCTCGACGACCACCTCGGCACTGCTGCCATCCAACGCCTTAAAATAGGCGATAATAGCATCGGCAATAGCTGTTGCCATCTCTGTCTTTGCCCCCTTTGAGGTTAGATAGTTATAATCGCCATCGTTGGTAAGATAACCCAACTCCACAATTACACCTGGACCCTCGAAATAGTACAATACGGTAAAGACTGGACCCGCCTTAACACCGAGATTCTTGAGACCATAGCTCGACATATTCTTGCAACACTCCTCTGCAAAATAGCGGCTATATGGCTCATTCTCAAGTTGTCTTGCCACAGCCATCATAAAGCCCATAGAGTTACGATCCAAATCCTTAGCATCGATAAAATCACCCTCGTCAGCATAGCGCGCAGCGACATTATCGTTCTGATTCATAAGCTTCTCGTTGAGTGTCAACACCCACACCTCGCAACCATTTACCGTAGGCTTCTGATGGGCGTTAGCATGGATGCCAACATAGAGATCTGCCCCCTTCTTATTGGCAAACTCTGCTCGCATACGATTATCCACCGACTGCGTAGCATGGTACGACGAATCACAGCTACGAGTGAGATATACATCCAACGACTCGGCACGTGTAGAGAGTATCTCACGCACCTCCTTAGCCACATCCAAAACATAATCCGCCTCACGCACCTGCTTCTGCACCTTACCTGGGCGAGGATTACCGTGTCCCGCATCAAGCACAACAACCCTTTTATACCCAGTTTGTGCCTGACACTGCACAGCCCCTCTCTCCACCAGCAGAGGAAGCAGCAATAGAAGTGATAGCGCAATTACGATATTTCTCATAAAATAATAAATTTTATGCAAAAAATTATTACCTTTGCAAGTTGTTACGCCAGCTAAAACAAAAGGCTGTATACAGCACCAAAAATGGGTTAATTACACCTTTGAGGTGTTTTGCCGACCCAGTCGGCAAAGTTACAAAAATTTATTGAAATTTGAGACATATATTCTTAAAATATCTAACCTCTGTACTGCTTATTGCAGTCTTTGCGGTACTCTCCTTTGGCATCACAAGTGCCGGAGCGGGAAGCCTCGGTCTCTTCCAGACCCGAGATAGTGCAACCGTGTCAACTACTCAGCGCGACACAACCTCGGAACGTCGTCGTACAAAAAGCGCAACATTTACCGACATCATCGAGGGTAAGGCGGTTGACTCTGTCGTGTTCGACGCACGCAACAACCTAATTTACAGTTACAAGGAGGGCGATGTAACATATCAGGGCATGACTCTTAAGGCAGACTATATGCGTGTAAACATGCACACGAAGGATGTCTTTGCTCATGGTTACCCTGCCGACACCATAGATGGCAGACCAACGTCAACACATCCAGAGTTCTCGGATGGCGGCACACCGTATTCTATGGATACCATTACCTACAACCTCGACTCACGCAAGGCTAAGATTAAGGGTATTGCGACACAGGAGGGCGATGGCTGGCTTATTGGTAACAGCGTGAAGATGCACCCCGACGAGTCTATCCACATTGGAGGTGGTAAGTACACGACATGCGACTGCACCGACCATCCACACTTCTATATTGCCATGACACAGGCGAAGGTAATCCCTGGCAAGAAGATCGTTACGGGCTACGCCTACCTTGTTATGGAGGATGTGCCTATCTACTTTCCTGGTATCCCAGAGGCCTTCTTCCCTATCAACAATGGTCCTAAATCGGGTATCTTGATGCCTACATACGGTGAGGATGCCAAGGGTTTCTTTATCCGTGATATTGGTTGGTACTTCGCCCTTAGCGACCATATGGACCTCGCCATCCGAGGCGGTATCTACACCCTCGGCTCTTGGGAGATTTCAGCTGTATCACAATACGTTAAGCGATACAAGTATCGTGGAAACTTCAACCTTCAGTACTCGGCGATACGCACTGGTGAGAAGGGAGAGGCGGACTTCGTAGAGCAGAACAACTACAAAATTCAGTGGTCGCACTCGCAGGATGCTAAGGCAAATCCAGGCTCTACATTCTCGGCATCGGTAAACCTCACATCAAGTGGTTATAGCCGCTACTCAGCGACGAATGTAAACGATATCCTCGCAACACAGACCAACTCTTCAATCTCATACTCAAAGAATTGGGAGGGTACACCATTCTCGCTATCGTTGAATATGTCGGCATCACAGAACTCAAAGAATAAGACTATTGCAGTTACGATGCCAACCATTACCTTCAACGTATCGAGCTTCAACCCGCTAAAGCGTAAGGAGGCTATCGGTAAGGCACGCTGGTACGAGAAGATTAAGATGAGCTACTCGATGAAGATGACAAACTCTGTGAATACCACCGAGGATAAGGTCTTTACCGAAGAGACACTACGCAATATGAAGAATGGTATTCAGCACACAATACCTATCTCAACATCACTCTCACTCTTTAACTACATCAACCTTAGCCCATCGTTCAACTATACCGAGCGCTGGTACTTCAAGAAGGTAAGCCAAGAGTGGAACAACGAGACTAAAACGCTTGAGACGTTGGAGCCTGAGTATGGCTTCTGGCGACTCTATAACTACAATGCATCGGTATCGGCAAACACCACAGTATATGGTACATACGTGGCTAAGAAGCCTACGCGTAAGTTGCAGGCAGTACGTCATACTATCACCCCTAATATCGGTTTTAGTTACGCTCCTGACTTTAGTCGTCAACGCTATGGCTTCTATGAGGCGGTGCAGACCGATACAACGGGTAAGTTCAAGGTATACTCTCCATTTACCGATAACGCCTATGGTGTCCCTGGTAGCGGCGAGCAGCTATCATTGACCTTCGGTCTCTCGCAGTCATTGGAGGCTAAGGTACGCACTAAGGATACGGTAAAGAAGGTCAAGATTATCGACCAGATCTCTATCAGTGGTTCGTATAACTTCCTTGCCGACTCTATGCGCTTGTCGAACTTGCCTGTACAGCTACGAAGCACCATCTACCAAAATGTTGCGCTCAACCTATCACTTACCCTTGACCCATACGAGGTATCGCCACAGGGTGTGCGCTACGATAAACTGATGTGGAGGCGCGGTCTACCGGGTCGTGTGCAGAATACAAGCTGGAGCTTTGGTTATACCTTCCGTTCGCGCGAGAATCAGAATACGGTGGCGGGTAACGATATCACATCATTCCCTGCCGAGTACTTTAACTCGTGGTCCGACCCTTATGGTACACTCAACCCCGCAATGCGACGACAATGGATGGCGGGACAATACTACGATTTCTCGATACCGTGGAACTTCGGTTTCAATTATAGCATTAGTTATAGTGCCCAATATGTAAACAATGGTACTACGGGTTATAAGAAGAATATACAGCAGACCGCGAACTTCAATGGTAGCGTCAAGCTCACCGCCAAGACGATGATTACCGCTAACTCGGGTTACGACTTTACTGCCCGCAAGATGTCAATGACCTCGGTATCTATCACGCGAGATCTGCACTGCTGGCAGATGTCCTTCTCATGGATTCCATTCGGTAACCACAAGAGCTGGGCGTTCAATATCGGCGTTAAGGCAGCATCTCTTGCCGACTTGAAGTACGATAAGAGTTACTCGCAGTACGACTATATGTACTAATATGTAATAATATCCCCATAGGGCGTGTTCTATTGAATTTATGGAACACGCCTTTTTTGTAATATACACCGCTTAATTGGTAGAATATACCAATAAGTTTTGCAGTCAATTCAGCCCGCCCCTCATTTTCGGAATATCTGCCCAACTCGAAGGCAGATATGCTTTATCCATAAAAATTTGTTGCCATACCTTTGCTGCGAATTTAAAACACTAAGATTATGAGGAGGATCATCACAATTATCTGCGCCATAGCATTTAGTGGCGCATCGCTCTCAGCGCAGAGCGTAGAGGAGCGTATCGAAGTACGCAAAGATGGGGACAACACCACAATCACAATCAACACTAAGGAGGATCTATCCAAGCGCGATTTAAAGCGACTACAGCGAGTAGTAAATCGTATGGAGCAAGAGGATAGATATATGACAAATGTAGGCTTCCGCACAGGCTACCGTGCCGACGTGGAACTTGGTTGGGATAACTCAAAGTGCTGGAACATAAGTTCATCTCATGGATATAGTTTCGGCAATGGTCTATATATAGGTGGTGGTGTAGGATTTAGTGCTGCATTAACAAAGGCTGATAAAAACACCAAGAGTAGCAATACCGAGGGGGCATACCAGCCAGAGTCCAAGTGGGATGCTAAATACTATACACCTATGTTTGCCGATGTTAAGTACTCATTTATGAGGAGTTTTGTAACTCCATTTATCGACCTTAGAGGTGGTGCTATAGCAGATATTTCCGACTCTGGAGCAAGCCTATTCATCAACCCTGCCGTAGGTGTCGATATTGCGAGATTCTCTCTTAAGGTGGGCTATGAGCATCAGTTGGGTTGTTGGGGTTCTCTCAATCACACAAAGGCAAACATCGTAAAACTTAGTATAGGATACACATTCTAACAGATAAGCATTATGGAGAAGCTAAGACCTAAGAGGACAAAAATCGAGGATAAGGCCGTAGACGCATATCAGAAGATTGAAGAGGGCGTTGTCGGCGCATACCAAAACATCGAAGATGCCGTTGTAGGAACATATCAGAAGATTGAAGATAAGTTCGTAAAACGCTTTCTCGAAGTAGAAGAGGATAGTAATCAAACAAACAAATAGAGAAGATGAAGAGTGTTATTAGGTTGATGTGTATCTCTACACTATTATTGGGTTCGGCTGCAGAGTCATATGCTCAGGAGCCAGTGAAAGAGAAGATTGGCTTCTTCAAGCGCGCCTTCAACGATATGAAGGAGAGTACTCGCCGTCAGCACGAGATTGACAAGGCCAACTTCAAGGCACACAAATTGGAGGCAAAGGCATCATTTGAGGAGCATAAGGCAATGAACAGCTGCGAGACACGCAAGGCTATAGAAGAGAGGGAGTACGAAGAGCAGATGCAGGAGGCTAAGGCTCGTCAGGAGGCTGCCGAGAAGAGAATCGAGGAGGTAAAGCAGTCAAGATAGGTATGGGTAGTATCGATATTCTATTTTCAGAATTACCGCACCACACCTGTCTTATGTATAGCCTCAGGCAGACCTTCGAGGCTCTGCCTCATCTTAACAAACGAGTTGTAGAGGTTGGTGGCAAGAGTATTCTGATGAATAACATCATAACTCCACCACCTACCATCTGCAACCCCAAATACCGACGCTCAAACCGAAAAAAGTGGAGCATCGTGGCAGTATCGTACTGGAAGAATCGCCTTACCATAGAGTACAACGAAGCAATATGTTCGCCAGAGGAGATAGATGTATTTGCCAATACACTCCTGCTAAACTACCTACACTCAAGGCACAGATATATGAAGATAGTAATAAGAGATGGCAAGTACGTTGACATCTCAAGCGACCATATCCTCGCAGTGATTGGTTAAAAAGAGAGGCTGACTAAAAAGCAACTTAGCCAGCCCCAAGACTAAGAGAGTGAATAAAAAGATGTAGTTTTAGGCTTGCGAAGCCCGAAAAAGCGGAGTTTACTGAGCGTAAATGAGCATTTTTGAGGGCAAGCGTAACGACAAAATACAATTTTTATTCACTCTCTCTGTATGCTTTAGGGGAGACACCCTCCACCCTTTTAAAATACTTACCAAATACCGACTGCGACGGAAAGTTAAGTTCGTCACTAATCTGCTGAATAGTCATCTTCGTCGACGACAGAGAGCTCTTGGCATACAGCACAACATACTGCTCGATCCACATAAATGCCGTCATACCCGTATGCTCCTTGAGCAGCGTCGACAGATACTTCTTTGATATACACAACTTATCGGCATAGAAATCAATATCCCGATGTTGTTTAAAATGCTCCGCCACCAAGCCAATAAACCTCTCGCACATATTCTGCTGCGGAGTCATAGTCTCTGCAGTCGACGTAACACTATGTACATAGTAGCCAAGACCGTAGTAGTATGCCGAAAAGAGGTGCTTGATAATCTGCTCCTGATAGGGGTTATCATCCTGTTTCATGATACCTGCCACCTGTCTATAGCATGATAGGTAGGCATCTATGGCCTCCTGGGATATAGCATGAAACTGTGTATGTTTCAAAAAGAGTCGTTCCTGAAGAGTAACAGGGAGATTTAACGAATCGGTAAACTCTGGAGTTATAATCATACCCAACCCCTTAAACTCCTCATCCACATCCAACGACTCTACAACCTGACCAGGGAGAAATATCGCCATAGCAGGTGCTTTGAGTGTATAGGAGCGGAAATCCACAATGCAGGATAATCCTCCTGCAGTGATAACAATCTGCGTGACCTTCTCTATCTTAAAAGGGTAGCGAAGATTCCTTGTTATATCCCCATTTTCGAGTAGTTCTATACCTCCTACCATAGCAATATCGTTTTTGCAAATTTACACAAATTGGAAGATTTGCACAATAACACACGCTATTCTCGCGAATAAAGCGCCAAACATTAAGAACATTTGCCCACGACCTCTCAACCATTCACCCAACAACCCATACAGGCAGATAGGAAGCTACGCCACATCGTAGCGGAGAAAGACAAACGGACTCTCACACTCCTCGCATTACGCATATCGCTCCATAGACACGCCAACGACTATTGTGCAACAAAAAAAAGCATCTCGGAATGAGATGCCTTTTTTATTATCAATTGATTAATCACTAATTACTACTGATTCGTCCTCTATCCTCCGCAGAGCCACTCTCGACGGACTTAGCGCGGAAGCTCTTACCTGAGTTGAAATTATATGATATCTGCACCTTAATGGCAGGCTGCTGCCAAGGTTGGTCGACATTCATAATGCGCTCGAAGGTTGCCTCCTTGATGGTTATACGCTGGCTATTTGTGATGACATTCTGTATACCTGCGCTGATGGTTAACTTGTTGTCAAACAGACGCTTCTTAACCATAATATCAGCATTGTACATATCGCTCATCTCAGTATTTCCAGCCACTATGCCGTGACCATACATACCGCTAATCTCGATAAAGTAGTTGCGTGGCAGAGTGAATGACATCTGCGCATTTGCAAACATCATAAAGTTGCGTCGCAAAGGCTCGTCTGCATATATGCGCTGTCCCATATACATACCCGTAGTATTCAAATTCGCTGCCCACCACTTAGTTATCTGCACAGGGATATTGGCTGTAAAGAAGAGGTTGTTTATAGTAGGGTAATTGATATACTTCAAAATAAGTAGTTCTGGGTTTGTGCTATCCACGATTGTGGTCTGCTGTATAGCGTTCTGCATAAGCGACATACCAGCAGTTATTGTATACTTGTATTTTAGCACTGCGGTTACCGACAACTGGTTGTTGTACGAGGCTTTAAGGTTGGGGTTGCCGCACTGTATCATATACTCCGAAATCTTGGTCTCGTTAGGCGATAATGCCCAAAACGATGGACGGCTTATGGTGCGCGAGTACTGCGTGATAAGCGAGTATGCGCCATCTTCAGTAAGCGAGTATGAGAGGTTGAAGTTAGGGAAGAGGTCGAAGTAGTTTTGCTCCACCTCGCCAGTGTTGTCCCTAAACGATGTGTACTCGCCACGTAGACCTCCCACGATGCTCAGGCGACCAAGGCGTGCCGAAGCAATGGCGTATAGAGCACCTATGTTCTCGCGATATCCAATGTTGTAGCCTCGCACGGTGTTGCTCTCCCAAAGTTTATTCTCGGCATCTGCAAGATATTCATACTTAGCACTATTTGTATTGCTGTTATATGTATATTTCGCACCCGCCTTGAGTGTTACCTTTGGCGATAACACCTTCTCCAACGCAAGTGTTGCTGTGGCGAGTCTATTGCGACTCATAGAGTTGTCGCGATAGGTGGAGTCGCGCGAGTAGAGAGGCGTTGTCGTAGTATCGAAATAGTCGTTATGGTTTGGCATATTGGAGTTGGTATAGTCGCCAATAAGCTTTAGTGTAGAGCCAGCGTCGTCAAGTTTGTAGATATAGTTGAGTGTGGCTGTAACCATCTTGCTATGGTAATTATTGCTGTATGCGCCCGCGATATCTGCTATCGCACCGTTGTAGTCGTAGTGGGTATGGGTGTCGGTAGTGCCACCACCACCATAGTTGTTTAAACGCACCTCGCCACCTACAGAGTGCTTGTCGTTGAGGTCGTAGACAATACCAAAGTTACCACCACTCCAGTTGGAGCTATTAAATAGGTTTGAGTTAGCATCGATAATCGTTCCAGATGTGTAGTCGGTATGTTCCGAGGTGTTGTAGTCGCTACTATTGCGACCTAACCATATGTTACCGTAGGCGTTTACCTTGCCACGATTGTAATTTAGTGATATCGACGGTGCTGTCTGATGTACACTATTAGCGCGATTGTACGCCAGCGACACCGAGCCCATAAGACCGGAGTCTATGCGTCGTTTGGTCGAAATCTTGATGATACCACCCGATGATGAGGCATCATAATCGGCTCCCGACTGCGGCACAACCTCGATTTTTTGGATATCCTCGGCGCGCAATGAACGCAGGTAGGCGATAAGTTGCTCATCATTCATTCTCACCTCGCGGTCGTTGAGATATATCTTCGAGCCCGATGAGCCGTTTATCGAGATTTTATCATCCTGAATCCACACACCCGGCGCAGTCTTGAGTAGCTCCTCGCCATCCTTACCTAATGCTATCGGCGAGTTGGCGACATCCACCACAAAACGATCAGCCTCGCGACGTATAAGCTGCGAGGTGACCACCACCTGCTCTATCTGCTCCGAACTCTCGGCTAACACGATATCTCCTAAATCGATATTTGCTCTAAGTGATACGTTCTGCTGGTATGATGTGTAGCCTATAAAATTGATATTTAGCGTATAATCGCCATCCTCAAGCGAAACATTAAAGCCTCCCTCGCTATCTGTTGTAGCGCCTGCCACCTGCACGCTCTCATCCAAAACCACCACCGTAGCATAGGCTATAGGGGTAGCACTACTATCAACTACACGACCTCTGATGTTATATCTCTGCGCCATAGTACTGCTGATACCCAGTAGGAGCATTGCTACAAGTAGGGATGATAATCTTCTCATAATTATTCTCTGTTTTATTATATAACGTATGAGTAACGAAAATGTGACATCCATTATAAAATTTTCCTCAATTTGATATTTTAAACGTGTGTTATTTAAGTAATACACTGCAAATATATTTTTAATATTTCAGAGTTCCAAATTTTATGCTCTGTTTTTTCTTTGAAATTGCTATTACCTATTTATATATCTACATAAAGGGTTTTTTATGAAAAAATAGGGCGAAATATTTGGATGTTTAAAAAATCTTTATACCTTTGCAGTGTATTAGTATAGCGATACACTATGTGTGGTGGTTAAATTTTAATGAAATGGACGACTATGATTAAGACGGAGTCACTAAATTTTGGTTACACCTCGCGTCGTAAGGTGTTAAATAATATCTCGCTTACGCTGGGCGAGGGGCATATCCACGGATTGCTCGGTTGTAATGGTATAGGTAAGACTACATTGCTCAAGATTATCTGTGGTATTATGCGTCCCGACAGCGGGAGTGTGTCTGTTGACGGCATTGACCCGATGTTGCGTGAGCCACAGATGTTTCGCGAGTTGATGATTATACCCGAGGAGTTTGATTTGCCTAATGTGTCGTTGGAGCGTTATGCAAAGATTGTTTCACCGTTCTATCCTCGCTTCGATATGGGTGCTATGCGCCACTATTGTCAGGAGTTGAATGTAGATCCACGTGAGCGTCTGCACTCAATATCTATGGGTCAGCGCAAGAAGGCATACATAGCCTTTGCTTTGGCTTGCAATGTGAAGATGTTACTTATGGATGAGCCTACTAATGGTCTCGATATCCCATCTAAGAGTATCTTCCGTCGACTGTTGGCTGGTTATGTGGATGATAGTCGTATGGTGGTAATCTCTACGCATCAGGTTGCAGATGTAGAGTCGTTGCTTGATAATATCGTTATCCTTGACGGGCAGGGTGTGGTGCTAAATGCTACAACAGCGGATATCTGTAGTCGATTGAAGTTCGGTAAGGCAGAGGAGAGCGATAGTGTAATATATACCGAGCGTACTATTGCTGGTGATGTGGCGGTGTCGTTGAATGAGACAGAGGAGGATAGTCAACTTAATATCGAACTGCTCTTCAATGCCACAACGGCAAATCGTGATGCTATGTGTGAAATCTTCAAAAAGTAGATGCTATGAGAGAGTTTTCATTAAGTCGTGTAGCGAACTATATGCGCTATAACTATACGGTTCAGGCAAGGAACTATATGTGGAATGTTTTGAGTATGTTTGCTGTGCCACTCTTTTTTGCTGTGCTTAGCAGAGATGCGACTGTTGTATCTGGAATGTCGCACTTTGTCTATATCGTGGCAGCTGTAGTATTTCCAGTGCGTGAGGTGATGCTTATGCGTGACCGTAGTACAAGGACGCTTGCGATGACACTCCCCGTATCGAACGAGGAGCGTTGGGTGGCGATGGTTGTAAATCTTGCTCTAATATTTCCGATAGCCTCGATGGTTGCTACAGTATTGGCATTTATTGTGGCTGAGCCATTCAATCTCTATGATAGCTCTATGATAGCACTTGGAAGTAGTATATCGCTTCACTTTAATGAGGTCTATTTTGAGTGGTCGTTGTGGGTCTTTGTGCAGCTCTTGGCATCCTCGTCGTTGTTCCTTGCGATTATGGCGCGCAGAAGTCTTGTGCTTGTCTATTTAGGTACTTTTGTGGGTGTTGTGTTGTTTGTATATGCGGCTGTGTATTTGATAGTTGATAATGAGTTGTTCCTAAATATCGAAGCACATATTGAGTCTGTGGAGATTGTTGGCAAAACCCTCTTCTGCCTGCTCCCTGTGTTCTTCTATGCATTGAGTTATGTTGCGCTCTGCAAACGACAAGTAAAGTGGTAGGTTATGATGCAGTTTACAGAGGAGAAGCCTATATGGCGACAGATATATGAACTTATCGCCATGCGCATACTCTCGGGAGAGTGGTGCGAGTGCGAGCGTATAATGTCCGTGAGGGAGATGGCATCAAATGTCGGTGTTAACCCTAATACGGTTATGCGTAGTTATGAGAGATTGGAGACAGATGGTATCATCTACAACCGCCGTGGTGTAGGTTTCTTTGTCTCGGAGGGGGCAAGGGACCATATCAAGCAACTCGAACGAAAGAAATTTATGGATGAGGAGTTGCCAAAACTTCGAGAACGACTCGCACTAATCGGTCTCTCTATTGAGGTCCGAGTTCAGATTGGTGATGAGTAGTTTTTAGGGTTTAAAGTAAGAATAGAGAACTGAAAAGTAGGGTGTCAGCAACGCACGTTTATAAAATTCGTGCGTTGCACACCATATTTTTCAGTTTCAAGTTGGTGATATACCACAGATTGTGGCTCATTAAAAAATTACACTCGATCGTAAATTTGGAAGGCAAAAGGACTCTCATACTCCTCGCCACGCTCGACCCTTACGAGGTATCGCCACAGGGTGTGCGCTACGATAAGTTGATGTGGCGACGTGGTCTTCCAGGTCGTGTGCAGAGTACAAGTTGGAGTTTTGGTTACACCTTCCGCTCGCGCGAGAATCAGAATCAGGTAGCAGGTAACGATATCACATCCTTCCCTGCCGAGTACTTCAACTCGTGGTCCGACCCTTACGGCACGCTCAACCCCGCTATGCGACGACAATGGATGGCGGGACAGTACTACGACTTCTCGATACCGTGGAACTTCGGTTTCAACTATAGCATCAGCTATAGCGCACAATATGTAAATAATGGAACGACGGGATACAAGAAGAATATCCAGCAGACGGCAAACTTCAACGGTAGCGTCAAACTTACGGCAAAGACGATGATTACCGCCAACTCGGGTTACGACTTCACCGCCCGCAAGATGTCAATGACATCGGTATCCATCACGCGCGATCTGCACTGCTGGCAGATGTCATTCTCGTGGATTCCATTTGGCAACCACAAGAGTTGGGCATTCAACATCGGTGTTAAGGCAGCATCGCTTGCCGACTTGAAGTACGATAAGAGTTACTCGCAGTACGACTATATGTACTAACAAATAAAGGCATCTCGAAATGAAGTGCCTTTATTTGTTAGTAATAAGTAACTTGTAATTAGTGGTAAAAACTGAAAACGCTATTTTTCAGCATCATTCCCCTAAAATGTATATCCCTCGATACTATCGGCGAGTAGGCTCCAACCGTTGTTACCTTTGTATGCATCTACTGCTATATGTGGCACATATATCTTTCTGTTATCAGCTTGATAATCAAAACTATAATTATATTGGTTCGGCATATCTCCATATGTGCGCATTGTAGGTGGTGTCTCAGGCTCACAATATACACTCTCAAGAGAGACACAGCCATAAAACGCACCAAACTCAATAACCTCAACATTTCGAGGTATAAAGATACTCTCAAGTGCTGTACAATGGTGGAAACACATCACAGGAATCGACACAACACCACTGCCAATGGTAACCTCTCGAAGTTGCTGACAGTTAGTAAATGCGCTATCATATAGCGACACCACACTATCTGGAATGTTTATCGTTGTTAGTGCCTGACAATTGCGAAATGCTTGCTCGCAGATTGCTATAATATCGTTATGAAGCGTTACTCGTTCCAAATATGGGGCAAAGGCAAATGCTCCAAGACCTATCGCCTTAGCCTCCTCTGGCACTACATACTCTATTGCAGGGTGACCAATGGCATAAAAGAGATGCTCACCATAGATTAATGCACGACCGTCGCTTGTAGCATACTCACCACTAAACTCTCTGAGAGAAGTACAACCCTCAAAAATATACCCGCCACTCAATTTGACACCACGAGACAGATGTACCCGCTCAAGCTCTTTGCTATAGGCAAAAGCATATTCACCTATGTCAACATCCTCAGGTACAGTTATGCTTCTGAGCATAGAATTAGCAAAGGCAAGCATACCAATCTCCTCTACCTCATCAGGTACTGCGTACTCCACCAAACCACACCCCAAAGCAAAAGCCTTAAGAGAGCCATCGACAATAAGAGCATAACCATCATTTGTTGCATACTTACCACTAAAACTCTTTAGACCAACGCACGCCTCAAACACTCCATAGTCGAGTGTTGTAACGCTATTTGTAATAGTAAACTCTTCCAACGACTTACACGAAGCAAATGCTCCACGGAAGATAGCAGTAAGGCTCTTTGGAGTAGTTATATGCTGTAGTTTACTACAGCCATTAAATGCATACTCTTCAATAACCTCTAAACCCTCGTTGAGATAGACATATTCAAGGTTTACGCATTCTGCAAAGGCATTAGACTCTATCTTTTTTACGCTTTTTGGTAGGCGAATCCCCGATAGTGCCTCGTTGCAACTATATGCAAACATACTAATTGTAGTAAGCTCTCCATCAAAGGTTATACGACCAAAGCCTATTGTTTCGTCCCACTCGTTTGAAACCTCAACCATAGCACTATCGCTAAATGCATTTTGTGTTATTACGGGTGCTGTGGCAAGATACCACAACTCGTTTGTAGGCACCTCAACACTAAAGTCAAGTAGTGGCGAATCGTATTCAGGGATGCTTGGAATATCGTTTGCATTATCGTTTTTGCATCCAACAACTCCCAAACAACAGCACATAATCAGGATTAGTAATCGTTTCATAGGTAGTAAGTTTTTGCCTCTAACACGACGACAATATAAAAAACTGAAAGGTAAGGTATCTCAACGCATTTATAAAATTCACGCGAAGCGCACCTTACTTTTCAGTTCCTTAAATTCTATTATATATTTGGAACGCAAACGGACTCTCAAACTCCTCGCCACGTTCGTGACGCTCCTCGGAGATTAGTAGCCATTGAGAGTAGTCGATAGCAGGAAACGAGGTATCGCCCTCATAGTCACGCTCAACACGGGTGATATAGAGTCGATCAACAGCATTGAGTGCCTCGGCATATATCTGCGCACCACCCATAACAAAGATCTCATCATCGCCAGCCTCCGCCTTAGCCATAGCGATAGCCTCCTCGAGGGAGTGCGCCGTCAAAGCACCCTCAAATGTGCGGTCTGCGCGTGTGATAACGATATTTGTACGCTTTGGGAGCGGTTTTGAGCCTAACGACTCGAATGTTTTGCGACCCATAATCACAGGATGACCCGAAGTCGTAGTGCGGAAGAAACGCATATCCTCCTTAATATGCCACAACAACGAATTCTTATCTCCTATAGTTCCATTCTGTGCAATGGCAACAATTATACTTACCATAATCTATATTTATATTCTATTATTCTTACTTAAATAAGTTGTATAACAAGTGTTAGTTTTAGGCTTGCGAAGTCCGAAAAAGCGGAGTTTACTTAAGTGTAAATGAGCATTTTGATGGCGAGCGTAACGACAAAATAACCTTGTTAGACGACTTATTAGAATGATAGTGGTGCTTTTATTGCTGGATGTGGATCATAACCTTCAAGAGTAAAGTCCTCATACTTATAGTCGAATATAGACTCCACAGCAGGGTTTAGGTGCATCTTTGGCAACTGGCGTGGCTCACGGCTAAGCTGTTCCTTGGCCTGCTCCTGATGGTTGAGGTAGAGATGAGCATCGCCCAACGTATGAATAAACTCGCCTGGCTCAAGACCGCACTCCTTAGCTATCATCATCGTTAGCAGGGCATACGACGCAATATTGAATGGGACACCAAGGAAGGTATCGCCACTGCGCTGATAGAGCTGGCACGACAATCGTCCCTCGGCAACGAAGAATTGGAACATCGTATGACATGGTGGCAGCGCCATGCTGTCCACATCGGCGACATTCCACGCTGAGACAATCATACGACGCGAGTTTGGGTTTGTCTTAATGGTGTCGATGACCTTTTTAATCTGGTCAATAGCACCACCATCGCCCGTAGGCCAGCTACGCCACTGGTAGCCATATACGTTATTCAGATCGCCAAATCGGTAGCCATCAATAGGCGATTCAATACCCACTGCCGAAAGGAAGGTATCCATATCCACAGGCAACACACCGTGCTTGATACATAGCTCGTTGTAGTAACGAAAAGCATCGCTATCCCAAATATGTACACCATTATCCACCAAGTACTTGATATTGGTATCGCCACGCAAAAACCACAACAACTCATATATCACGCCCTTCAAAAAGAGCTTCTTGGTGGTTACAAGCGGGAAGCCCTCACTAAGATCGAAGCGCATCTGGTAGCCAAAGATACCCTTCGTACCAGTACCCGTGCGGTCGCCACGCACCACACCATCCCGACAAATCTTATCAAGTAGTTCAAGATATTGTTTCATCTATCGAAAAACTTTTAAGTTCCACGTTCTGAGCATCATCCATCACGGCATATGTAGCCCTCTCACGCGACCAGTCGCTAAGGTAGAATACCTCAACTCCATCCTCAATCGTTGTGTGATGGGCAAGATGCATATGTCCAAAGATATAGCTATCAGCACGCCCCACCTCGCTATGATGCCTACGCGCATACTCCGTAAGGTAGTCGAGCATATCTACTGATATAGGCTCCCTGCCATGCGTCTTACGCGACTTTCCGCTCCACCAGCGACCAAACTTCAACGCCATATCAGGATGGATAAACCAACTAAAGAGCCAACGTAGTGTTGACGAGCGGAACATTCTGTTCATCGCCTTTAGAAGTGGTTGGTTGCCAACATTCATATTATCACCATGAGCAATATGCATAGTCCTACCACCAACCTCCATAATGCGAGGATTAGTGTATATCTCGATACCGCACTCCGTAGTAAGGTAGTCTCTGCACCACATATCGTGATTACCAGTAAATAGCACTACCTTTATCCCCCTATCCGTAAGCGCGGCAAGGCGACCAAGCACACGCACAAAGCCCTTAGGGGCGACTCTATTATGCTCAAACCAGAAGTCGAAGATATCGCCAAGAAGATATATCTCTGTAGCATCCACTGAGACCATATCAAGCCAACGACAAAAGGCACGCTCAGTACGCTTAGCCTCCTCAACGCTACCCGCTCCGAGATGTATGTCCGATGCGAAGTATATCATACTACAAAGCTCTCTTTATCTCGCGCTCCAACGCCTTAATATTAAGTGGCGCAACCGACATATTACCATCACGGTCTATAAGGTATGCTGTTGGCAACTTCACAACATTATAGAGCGAAAAGACATCCATGCTATTACCACCAAATACCGAAATCCAAGGGTGTTTCTGCTGGCGCACAACCTCTATCCACAATGCCTCATCGCTATCGGCAGAGATATGATAAACCTCGAAGCCCTCATCGTTATATTTGTTGTATAGCTCCTTAAGTTCAGCATTAAGGTTATTACATAGTGTACTCTCCAAAGTCCAGAAATAGAGCAACACCACCTTTCCCTCCAATGACGAGAGCTTATGCTTAGTCTTGTACATATCCGCAAGCTCAATATCTGGATACGATACGACTTTCACATTATCCACCAAGTCAATCATCGCCTCCATCTCAGCAATCTCTCGCTCTATAATAGCGATATATGGCGAGTCGGGATATGCAGAGGTAAGACCCTCCAAGACGGTGCGGTAATGGAGAATCGTGATGCCATAACCATCGAGCTGCGGTATATAGCGCTCCGCAACATTATGGCGCATAGCATAAAAGGCAGCAAGAGTATTTGGATGAGAACCGACAAAACGTATCTGCGTCTGAATAGCCTCTGTAGCCAAACGATATGCCTCTCTCTCGGTGTAGGCGACACCCATACCAAGGCGCTCAGCTACAAGGGCGAGTTGATCACACGCCTTGAAGTAACCACGGTTAAACTCTGCGATAAGAGCCGACTCCTCGGAGCCTGCAACGGTATAGTTTAGAAAGATATCGCCTGCTGACTCCAACGTGATATTATCCTCTGGTGCAACGACCAACGTCACAGGGCGACCACCATTTTTAGTGCTTATTCTATAGAAGCGTGGCGAGGTCTCATCGTCGATAGCCAACTCGAAACGAAAGGCTCCATTATCCTCCAAGCACGCCACAGCTACGCTTTCAGGCTCGGAGAAGTTGTCCGACATGCGCTCGAGATAGATACTATCCACACCACTACCCACAAAGCGACCCGAAATAGTTGTGTTTACTCTCTTATTATCTGTGGCACACGAAAGTATGCCCACCATCAATACGATGGCAAATATAGCTCTCTTCATTCTTTTTTAGGTTTCTCTACTTTGTACGTTGATGTTGCTTGGTGCCACGCTGCTGCTTGCGACCATTGTTGCGCTGCGCCACACCTTTACGCTTATGGTTATTGCGCTGTGGCTGCTTGCAGTACTCGCTACGCATATTTAGAAGCTGCGACATATCAACCACCAACTCTCCAGCAGCCATAAGACGCATATCGCGAACGATAGAGTCGTTCTTAGGATGCTCGTTGTTGTACTCATAACTCTTAGCTCTAAGGTAGCGTCCCATATCAAGCATACCCTGCGTTGTGCCCTGAGACAGCCCCTGCTCGTTTATCACACGCACAAAACGCTGAGCATACTTACCATAGTGCTTAAACATAATGCGCGTCTGAGGATATGGCAATCGTTTTGGTGTGATTGTCAAATCCTCGCGCGACGGCTTTGCATATGGCGAGTCGACATCGAGCTTAAAGTCCGACATTATAAAGAGATGATCCCAGAGCTTATGCTTAAAGTCCTCCGAATCGCGCAGTGTAGAATTAAGGTTACCCATAACTGCAATCACCGCCTTAGCCTGTCGTGTGCGCTCCTGCCTATCCTCGATAAGTAGCAACGAGTCTACCATCTCCTGAATATGTCTACCATACTCTGGCAAGAAGAGCTTACGACGTGTATAGTTATAATTTTTTCTCATAATGAAATTTGTTCAACATTGATAATTTCGCGCTACGACGATAGTTATTAACGACCAATAGAACTTGCTATTTGGGTCGTATTGCACAGAATGGTTGCAACTCTAAAATAAAGTCCACATCTTGCGCCTCTCATATCTACATAATGTAGATAATGAGTCTACAAAGTAACTAAAAATAATTTACATATACAAGTTATGACAAAAATTTTACTTCTCTCGCGCTCCAAAAGCATACTTAACACCCTTAGCGAACGTCTGCAATTCGAGAACTTCGCAACCGCCGAAAGCTCCAGCATCAACAACGCCAACGAGCTGTGCTCGACAGATAATTTCGATGCTGCGATTGTGGATGGCGAGATGGAACTTGAGGATATAGGAGTCCCAATGATTGTCATCACCCGCCAGCCAAACATAGACTCCGCAGTAGATGCCCTGCGCCATGGAGCCATAGACTATCTTACAATGCCATCGGATATGAACCGTCTACTCTCCACCCTACGAGGTATCGGTAGCAGCACCCACACAACCAAAGTTCGCACACGCCACTGCACCAAACGCACGAACTGTGCCACACAACCCATCATCGGCAACTCGGAGGCTATATGCCACGTGCGCAATATGATTGAGCGTGTTGCACCCTCAGATGCCCGTGTTTTGGTTTTGGGCGAGAACGGTACTGGCAAGGAGCTTGTGGCGCGCTGGCTACACCACCAAAGTCTACGCGCTGATGCACCATTTGTAGAGGTCAACTGCGCTGCCATACCCGCAGAACTTATCGAAAGTGAGCTTTTTGGGCACGAGAAGGGTTCTTTTACCTCTGCAGTAAAACAACGCAAGGGTAAATTCGAACTTGCCGACGGTGGCACACTCTTTATGGATGAGATTGGCGATATGTCGCTCTCGGCACAGGCAAAGGTACTACGAGCATTGCAGGAGAACAAAATCACACGCGTAGGTGGCGATAAGGATATTGCTGTAGATGTACGCGTAGTGGCTGCAACGAACAAAAATATTCGCAACGAGATTCGCCTTGGGCACTTTCGTGAGGACCTCTACCACCGCCTAAGCGTGATAGAGATAGATGTTCCACCCTTGCGCGAACGCCGTGACGATATAGCTCTGCTTGTGGAGTATTTTATAAAGGAGATATGCTCGCGCCATAACATAACTACGAAAGTTATCGACAATAAGGCACTTGATATGCTCACGTCGCGCCCATGGACTGGAAATATCAGAGAGTTGCACAATGTCGTAGAACGTCTAATAATCCTAAGCGATGATAAGATAACCGCCGAAAATGTAGAGAAATATTGCCACATATAACTGCACTATATGCTGTGACTTGCGCTACCAAACGGAATATTTTAGTTGAACTTTTTACGATATTTTCTTTGGACATTAAGAAAAAAAATCTATATTTGTATTCGTAAAAACAAATTCATTAACTAAAACATTCAAAATTATGAAGAAATTTTTGGTAGCATTGGTAGCAATGTTTTGCGTGACTGCTGTATCAGCACAGTTTAGCAATGTAGGTGTTCGCTTTGGTGCAGGCACTGCTATTACAGCGCAGTACGACCTTAGCAAGGCTAATCATATTGATGGTCGCATCGGTTTCGGTGGTGGCTGGACAAGCATCACTGGTATCTACAACTGGTCTCTTAAGAACTTCGACTGGACTCCAGGTCTTGGTAAGTGGTTCTTTGATGCTGGTGTTGGTGCTAACGTTGGTACTGGTGGTGGTTTCACAACTGCTGCAGTTGTTGGTTCTGCACAGCTTGGTATCAAGTTCAATGATGTTCCTGTTAGCGTAACATTTGATCTTGAGCCTACTCTTAACATCGTAGGTGGTGTTGGCTTTGGTGTTGGTTCAGGCGTATCTATCGCTTACCACTTCTAATAGCCATATTAGAGATACTATGCTCGCGGGGGATAATCACCTCCGCGAGTTTTTTAATTTTGGAGAATGAAAAAGCTTATTATCTTCGACCTCGACGGCACACTTCTTAATACCATCGGTGATCTTGCCGATGCAGTCGACTATGTTATGCGCTCACGCAACCTTCCTGAACATACGAATGCCGAGTATAGGCAGATGGTCGGTGGTGGCATCAAGCGACTTGTTGAGAGAGCTCTACCCGCAGAACTTGCACAGAACGAGCAATATGTAGAGGAGTGCGTAACACAATTTAGGCGCTACTATGTAGATAACATCGACCGCCACACCATCCCCTACGATGGCATCCCAGAGTTACTTCACAAGCTTCAAGACCAGGGTGTTATGTTAGCCGTGGCATCGAATAAGTTTCAGCACGGCACAGATAGACTTGTGGCAAAGTTCTTTGGCGACATAGAGTTTATCGCTATCGAGGGCAACCGTGAGGGCGCACCACTAAAGCCAGACCCAGAGATTATTCATAATATCCTCCGTAAGGCGGGCGTGGCGCGCCATGATGCTGTTATGATTGGAGACTCTGGCATCGACATCCGCACTGCCGCTGCTGCTGGAATTGACTCTATAGGCGTTTCGTGGGGCTTCCGCTTTGCCGAGGAGCTATACGACGCAGGCGCCACAACGGTAGTAACCACCGCTGAAGAGTTGGAGTACGCTATATACAACATATAGCAACCGCAGAGTAGAGGATATAACAGAGGGAGAGTCTTAGGTATACGACTTAAGACCCTCCCTTCTCTGTTATTACGTAGATTACTCGGTTTTAATCACAATCTTCGCCGACTTAAGTCCCTTTGCAGTTGCTATAAGAGTTATCTCGCCAGCCTTATCTGTACTCTGAACAATGGCGGTCATCATACCGCTAAAGAGCTTCATCTGAGGCTCGTGGAAGAGTTCCAACGATACTGGGTTACCATTTGCACCAGCACGATAGAAGCCCTCGCCCTTAACGCTATACTTGATAAGGTTATCGGCATTAGGGCATAGGTTACCATCCTTATCTACGACCTTAACCGTTACAAACGAGAGGTCTCTGCCATCGGCATTGATAGTGCTACGGTCAGCCTCCAAAACGATGCGATAAGGTTTGCCCGCAGTGCACATAACGCGCTCGGCTACAGTATTGCCATTACTGTCGTATGCCACAACCTTAACCTCGCCTGGCTCATAGGTAGTATCCATCCACATAAGGCGGTAGCGTTGCTGACGCACAAAATTACGCTCAGCATCGGCACCACGACTATTCTCCACATTTATAGATGTATCCTTAGTGCGCACACCCTGACTTACGCCATTTATGAAGAGTTCTGCACTTGGGTAGTTGGTATATACGAAGATAGGTGTTACCTCGCCTTCGCGACCCTCCCAGTTCCAGTGTGGAAGGATATGGAGTGTCTCCACCTCTTTATTCCAGTGGCTACGGTAGAGGTAGTATCGGTCCTTCGGAAGACCCGCAAGGTCAACAATACCAAACAGAGACGAGTGGCTTGGCCAATCTGTATAGTATGGCGTAGGCTCGCCCAAGTAGTCGAAGCCAGTCCATACAAACTCGCCAATAGCCCAACTAAACTCATCGTGCCAAATCCAATCATCCTCGGGAAGATTCGACCAACCACAATGCTCCACATCGTATGACGATGCCTGATGATCCTCGTAGCGTGCCATAGAGCGACGCTCCACTGGGAACTTGTACACACCACGACTACTTACCGTAGATGCGGTCTCCGAACCAAGTATTATCTGCTGTGGCAGACGTAGGTAGTTATCAGCATAGCGGAATGGACGGTAGTTAAAACCTGCGACATCCATCACTGCCGCCATATTGTTATACACCACATTATCAGGCTGATCCATGCCATTTGTCACTGGGCGTGTAGGGTCTTCGCGGTGGCATATATCCTGCAACATACGCGAGAGCTTAGGTCCCCAAATCTTGTCGCCCTGATCTGGCACCTCGTTGCCGATGCACCACATCACCACACTTGGGTTGTTACGATAGTGGTGCAACAGATTAACCATATCGCGCTCCACCCACTCCTCAAAGTGGCGGTGATAGCCATTCTTAACCTTAGCGGTACGCCACTCGTCAAAGGACTCCACCATAAGCATCATACCCATCTCATCACACGCCTCGACAAGTTCTGGCGCTGGCATATTGTGCGAGGTACGGATAGCATTGCAACCCATATCCTTCATAATACGAATCTGGCGACGTATTGCTGCATCATTTACCGCAGCACCCAAAGGGCCAAGGTCGTGGTGGTTGCAGACACCCTTAAACTTCAGAGGCTCGCCATTGATAAACATACCATACTCTGGCACAATCTCTATGGTGCGCACACCAAAACGCGTAGAGTACTCATCCTTAAGTATTTCTCCATCGTAAATCTTTGACTTCGCTCTATATAGAAGTGGCGTATCTACACTCCATAGCTCTGGGTTCGCAAGGTCTATATGCTGCTCAAAGAGATTGTTATCATACTTGCTTAGGCGCGCCTCCGCAGTAGCAACCAAAGCACCATTGGGGTCTACAATATCGGTTACGATACGAAGATTGTCGCGCGATGTACCCTCTGGCGATACAACCTTTGTGCATACCACCACTTCAGCAAGCTCCTTTGTAACTCGTGGCGTTGTTACCTGAGTACCCCACACCGGCACATAAATATCCTCTGTGATTACAAGATGAACATTTCTGTAGAGTCCCGCACCAGGATACCAACGCGATGAATCGGGCAAGTTTTCAAGACGTACCGCAAGGATATTCTTCTGGTTCGGCTTTAGATGCTCCGTAATATCGATATGGAAAGAGTTGTAGCCATATGGCCAGTAGCCTACCTCCACACCATTAAGGTAAACATGCGCATCGCTCATAGCACCATCAAATATCAGCGTTGCCGACTTACCATCGGTAAACTCCTTAGCCTCGAACTCCAAACGATACCAACCGACACCCACAAAAGGCAGTCCACCAGTACGTCCGGCATGCTCCATAGCCTCTTTCTGACCATCCTGCGTGATAGCTACATTCTGTTTATCGTTATTGATGCTGAATGGTCCATATATAGCCCAGTCGTGAGGTATGGTAACACTCTGCCACTTGGCATGGTCATACTCCACAGCGCTGAACTCCGCACTATCCTCGCGCGTAAAGCGCCAGCCGCGCTCTAAAAGTTGCTCCGTACGCACTTGTGCCTCAGCGGTGGCAATGACCGCAACAAGCGCTATTAGTAGTAGCAATACTCTCTTCATTATATTTAGGTTTTATATTTATCTAACACGTACAAAGATAAGAAAGTTTTTCAATAGATTGTTTATTTCGTTGAAATTACCTACATTTGCCCCACATAACTAACTAAAGAACATACGTTACATGTCTGTTGAAAGCACATTGCGAGCGGTTACTACGCTCCGCCTTACTGAGATGAAACAGCGTGGCGAGAAGATTGCTATGCTTACATCATACGACTACTCTATGGCTAAGATTGTCGACCAAGCAGGTATCGATGTTATCCTTGTTGGCGACTCTGCAGCAAATGTTATGGCAGGTTTCGAGACTACCCTACCTATCACGTTGGATATGATGATATACCACGCTAAGTCAGTTGTTCGCGCTGTGGAGCGTGCCTTGGTGGTTGTGGACCTACCTTTTGGTACATACCAGGGCAATTCTAAGCTCGCCCTCGACTCAGCAGTCCGTATTATGAAGGAGACCGAGGCTGATGCTGTGAAGTTAGAGGGTGGCGAGGAGGTCATCGAGTCCATCCAGCGCATCCTCTCGGCAGGCATCCCTGTTATGGGTCACCTTGGACTTATGCCACAGTCGATACATAAGTTCGGCACATACAACGTGCGCGCTAAGAGCGAGGCTGAGGCAGATAAGCTTATCCGCGATGCACATCTTTTGGAGGACGCTGGTTGCTTTGCCCTTGTCTTGGAGAAGATTCCTGCAGAGCTTGGTAAGCGCGTGTCTCAGGAGTTGCACATTCCTACTATCGGTATCGGTGCTGGTGGCGACACTGACGGACAAGTACTTGTCGCTCACGATATGTTGGGCATCACACAAGCCTTTTCGCCACGCTTCCTACGTCGATATGCCGACCTCGGCACAGCCATCTCGGAGGCTGTTGGGCACTATGTCGACGATGTTAAGAGTCGCGACTTCCCTAACGAAAAGGAGCAATACTAACAATAATGGCTGTCCAACGGGCAGCCTTTTTTTTCGAACTGAAAAGGGTAAGGTAAGAACTGAAAGGTGTGGTGCGCTGAGTGCGAGATTAATTATTAGAAGAGAGCAGGGACAGCAGAGACAACAGAGACAGCAGAGAAAATTTTTGATACTCTGTTTCGTTGTCGTCTCTTTCTTCTCTTTCGTCCCTCTCGTCTCTTTTTCTCAAAAAGGCAACGCCTTTTAACCATTACTAATTACTCTCTACTAATTCTCTTTTGGCTCTGACACGAAAACTGGCGGATGGGACATACTATGCGTATTTCCCATTCGCCAGTTTGACTGAAGAGTCGAAGATGACCCCTTATCACAAGAAATTCAATTTCTCAGGAGAAGGCTGCAGATACAACGCTCGGCAAAAAAAATGCGGATGGGCTGTACTACAGCGTACTGCCCATTCGCATTTATTTTTGTTAGCGGCAGTAGATGTCTGCCTTATCGTGTGAAATTTACATCATACCACCCATACCTGCTCCTGCTCCTGCAAGGTTCTGAAGTGGGCTATCCTCCTTCTTCTCTGCAAGTACACACTCGGTAGTGAGGAACATAGAGGCGATAGATGCAGCATTCTCGAGAGCAACACGAGAGACCTTAGTTGGGTCGATAATACCCGCTGCAAGCATATCCTCGTAGCGGTCATCACGAGCGTTATAGCCGAATGAGCCAGTACCCTCCTTAACCTTGTTAACAACAACTGAACCCTCGCCACCAGCATTAGCAACAATCTGGCGTAGTGGCTCCTCGATAGCGCGCTTAACAATCTGGATACCAGTTGTCTGGTCATCGTTCTCGCCCTTAAGACCCTCGAGGCACTCAACAGCGCGGATGTACGCAACACCACCACCAGGAACGATACCCTCCTCAACAGCAGCACGTGTAGCAGCCAAAGCATCGTCAACACGATCCTTCTTCTCCTTCATCTCAACCTCAGTAGCAGCACCTACATACAATACTGCAACACCACCAGCAAGTTTAGCGAGGCGCTCCTGAAGCTTCTCGCGGTCGTAGTCCGAAGTAGCATTCTCGATAGAGGCACGAATCTGCTGTACACGTGCAGCGATAGCCTCCTTAGAGCCAGCACCGTCTACGATAGTAGTGTTCTCCTTATTTAGAGTTACCTTATCTGCAGTACCCAACGCCTCAAGACCTGCATCCTCCATCTTCATACCCTTGTCGGTAGAGATAACGGTTGCACCTGTAAGTGTTGCGATATCCTCCAAAATCTCCTTACGACGATCGCCAAAGCCTGGAGCCTTACAAGCTGCAATCTTCAATGTACCACGGAGCTTGTTTACTACCAATGCAGACAAAGCCTCGCCATCAACATCCTCAGCGATGATAAGAAGTGAGCGACCAGACTGAGCTACTGGCTCAAGGATACCCATAATCTCCTTCATTGTAGATACCTTCTTATCAGTGATAAGGATATATGGCTTATCGAGCTGTGCCTCCATCTTCTCGGTGTCGGTGATGAAGTATGCCGAGATATAACCTCTATCGAACTGCATACCCTCAACAACGTCAACGTGAGTCTCTGTACCCTTAGCCTCCTCAACGGTGATAACTCCCTCGTTGTTTACCTTAGCCATAGCCTCTGCGATAAGTTTACCAATCTTATGGTCGTTGTTAGCCGAGATTGTTGCCACCTGCTCAATCTTATCGAAGTCCGAACCTACAACCTGGCTCTGCTCCTTAAGTGATGCCACAACCTTCTCTACCGCAGCATCGATACCGCGCTTGAGATCCATAGGGTTAGCACCTGCAGTTACGTTCTTGATACCTACAGAGATAAGCGACTGTGCAAGAACAGTAGCAGTTGTTGTACCATCACCTGCATCATCGTTAGTTTTAGATGCCACCTCACGTACCATCTGCGCACCCATATTTGCAAAGGTATCCTCCAACTCAACCTCCTTAGCTACGGTTACACCATCCTTAGTAACGTGTGGCGCACCAAACTTCTTGTCGATGATAACATTACGACCCTTAGGACCGAGTGTTACCTTCACTGCATTACATAGCGCATCTACACCCTCCTTCAAAAGCTCACGCGCCTCAACATTATATTTAATCTCCTTAGCCATATTACTAATTACTCTTTACTAAATTCGTTACTCAATAACTGCGATAATATCTGCCTGCTTCATCACAAGATAGCTCTCGCCCTCGTAGTTAAGCTCAGTACCTGCGTACTTACCATACATAACGGTATCGCCAACCTTTACCTCCATAGCAATCTCTGCTGTACCTGGGCCTGCGGCGATAACCTTACCCATTAGTGGTTTCTCCTTTGCGGTGTCTGGAATAAATAGACCGCCTGCGGTCTTCTCCTCAGCTGGATTGGGCTTAACCAATACACGATCTGAAAGTGGTCTAACTGCCATAGTTTATACGTTTTTATGTTTTAATAATATTTTCTGTTTTGAAGTTTTTGATGGCAATCACTATGCCAAAGCGGTATAATAGTAACTTTGCCACCACAATTTTCCTACGACTGACATTTTGTCACTCATTACTTGGCATACTTGTCACCCCACAATGCCTTTATACGCTCGGCAATCTTCTGCTCCTGCGCATTACCCTCGTTAGGCACATAGAAGCGTTTTCCCGAGAGCGAATCTGGCAGAAACTCCTGCTGTACAAAGTTGCCAGCAAAGTCGTGGGCATACTTATAGTCTGCACCATAGCCCATATCGCCCATAAGTTTTGTTGGAGCATTTCGAAGATGCAGAGGCACAGGACGGTTGGTGGTGTCGTGTTCGACCATTGCAAGTGCCTTGTTTATCGCCATATATGCAGAGTTGCTCTTAGGACTTGTCGCCAAGTATATCGTGGTTTCAGCAAGGGTAATGCGCGCCTCAGGCATACCAATCTTATGCACCGTGTCGAAGCAAGCATTTGCCAAAAGTAGCGCGTTTGGGTTTGCAAGACCGATATCCTCGGATGCGAGGATTACCAATCTGCGGGCAATAAAGCGTGGCTCCTCGCCACCTGCCAACATACGGGCGAGGTAGTAGATAGCAGCATTAGGGTCGCTACCACGCACCGACTTAATAAAGGCGGATATTACGTCGTAATGCTGCTCGCCTGACTTATCGTAAAGAGCGATGTTCTGCTGCAAACACTCCGTAACACGCTTATCATCAATAACAATATCGCCATCCGAAGCACCTACGATGATATCGAGAATGTTGAGTAGTTTGCGGGCATCGCCACCCGAGAAGCGGAACAACGCCTCTGTCTCGCGCACCTCGATATTGCGTTTTTGAAGCTCCTTATCCGTAGTTAGCGCACGGTCAAGAAGTGTCTTAAGCTCGCTATCGTCCATAGGCTTAAGCACATATACCTGACAGCGACTAAGCAATGGCGATATAACCTCGAACGATGGATTCTCGGTAGTAGCACCTATAAGCGTTACGATACCCTGCTCCACAGCGCCAAGCAGAGAGTCCTGCTGAGACTTATTGAAGCGGTGAATCTCATCGATAAAGAGAAAGGCGGGGCGAGCACTGAACAAGTGCTGATTCTTCGCCTTCTCGATAACCTCGCGCACATCCTTCACGCCCGACGTTACAGCCGAGAGCGTGTAGAATGGTCTATCGAGTACTGTGGCGACAATCTTCGCGAGCGTAGTCTTACCCACACCCGGAGGTCCCCACAAGATAAATGATGGCACACTACCCGAGGCGATAAACTTGCGGAATACGCCATTATCGCCTACAAGGTGTCGCTGTCCGATATAGTCATCTAATCCCTGAGGGCGCAGACGCTCGGCTAAAGGTTGTTGTGCCATAATTAGTGGTTGATATCCATCTGCTTGTTTCTGTCGTGCTTATAACGGAAGAGTACCATAAACAAGAGTGCTACAACAAGAGCATAAGCCGCAAAGGCAAGCCATGTAGTACTCCAACCCTCAACAACACTTAGACCATTGACAACAACGCCATCAAGGCTCTCTGTTGCTGGCACAAGACGGTTAACGACAGCCTGCGCACCAAGAGTACCTACCGTAGCACCGATACCGTTGGTCATAATCATAAAGAGACCCTGTGCAGAAGAGCGCATCTCGCCACTGGTATTCTCATTTACATATAGCGAGCCAGAGATATTGAAGAAGTCAAAGGCTACGCCATAGACAATCATTGATAGGATAAACATCCAAAGACCAGAGCCTGGGTTACCCAAACCGAAGAGGCCGAAGCGTAATACCCAAGCAAACATCGCAATAAGCATAACTCGCTTAATACCAAAGCGCTTTAGACAGAATGGAATAAGCAAAATACACAATGTCTCAGATACCTGCGATAGCGAGATAAGGGCGTTGGCATGGTTAGCGCCAAAGGTATTGGCAAACTCTGGGATATTCTTGAATGATGTGATAAAGCTGTTTGCAAAGCCATTGGTAATCTGCAACGACACACCCAACAACATCGAGAAGATGAAGAACATCGCCATCTGCTTGTTCTTGAACAACTTGAAGGCATCAAGACCTAAGCGCTGAGCAAAGCTCTTAGCCTCCTGACTACGGTTTACTGGGCAGTTAGGCAACATCTGTGCATAGACAGCCAAGATAATGCCGACAATCGCGCACTGGAAGAACTGCACAGGACTCGACTGGAAGCCTGCAAAGTCGCACACAAGCATTGCAACGATGAAACCGATAGTTCCAAATACACGGATAGGAGGGAATGCCTTTACAGTGTCGTAGCCACCCTGCTCAAGTACAGTGTATGCCACAGAGTTTGAGAGAGCAAGCGTTGGCATGTAGAATGCTACGCTTATTGAGTATAGCGTGAACATTGGCCAAAGCATATCGTTCTGTCCGCAGTAGCCAGCACCTGCGATAAAGATCGCTGCGATACCATGGCAGAGACCCAAGAGTCGCTGCGCAGGAATCAACTTATCGGCAATGATGCCCATAATTGCCGGCATGAACATTGAGACAATACCCTGCATGGCGTAGAACCAACCAATCAATTCGCCATAACCTGCGGCAAAAAGATAGCCTCCCATAGATGTTAGATATGAACCCCAAACAGCAAACTGAAGGAAGTTCATAATGATAAGACGGGACTTGATGTTTTTCATAATCAGTGTGTTTTATTTAGTTTTTATCTATTAATTGCAAAAATCTTAACAAAGATATGAATTTTTTTTGCAATTTTCTTTGTAAATACAAAATAATATTCTACTTTTGCACCGTCAAACAGAAACATTGGGCTATGGTGTAATGGTAACACTACAGATTCTGGTCCTGTCATTCTTGGTTCGAATCCAGGTAGCCCAACTAAACGACTCTCTTGTGAGGGTCGTTTTTTTGTTGTAAGGTGCGCTACGCGCGAGTGTTTTATAAGGGAGAGAATAGGGAGAACAGGGAGAGCAGTGAAACTGAGTATCACAATTTAAAATAAATCTCTGCCCTCTCTGTCCTCCCTTCTCTCCCTGCCCTCTCTTAATCTTCCTCAGCTTTTAGCTGTTCGCTCGCAGAGCGAAACAAAAAAACCACCTTCCGAGTAGCACGACCCAATTTCTTGTCAGAAGGGGTCAGATTTGTTCTATCGCAAAAGAAGAGGTCTGAGGATAGTACTTAAACGTACAGTCTCAGACCTCTTACTTTTGGGATGGGGCAAAGATGTGCCCCTTATCACAAGAAATTCAAGAAATTATTATTCGTGGTCCTTCAAAGCTTCACGCAACTTCGCTGGGAAATTACTCTTAATATCACGCTCCATGGATAGAATCATACTGCAGATAGCACGAGCAGATGAGCTACCGTGACCAATCATAACAGGGGCATTGATACCCATAACTTGAAGGCCACCGATGCTCTCAGCATTCATAGCATCCCAGAAGTCGAACTGGTAGTAGAGCTTTGGGATTAGGCGACCAAGTATGGGACGAAGCGCGAGCTTAAGGCGTGGCTTACCACCACCGAGCTTGAAGTTGATGCGATAGAGTGCCTCAGCCATCTTAAGAAGACTGTTACCAACAAAGGCATCAGCAACAACAACATCGCCAATCTTGCCAGTGAATATATAAGATGCCTCAACGTTACCCACGAAGTTGTAACGCTTATCCTCCTTCATAAGGTCGTAAGTGGTCTTAGCCTGAGCATTACCCTTACCCTCTTCCTCACCGATATTGAGGAGTGCAACACGTGGATTATCGATATTGAGTGCAGACTTTGCATATATTGAGCCAAGGAGACCATACTGTGCCAACACCTCTGGTTTAGCATCTACATTTAGACCCACATCCATAAGCACTGCCTGACGGATACCATGCTCAGCAGATACGGTAGGGATAAGTGTTGCAAGCACAGGGCGAATAACACCCTCGATAGGTTTGATGACCTGCATCGAGCCCACCATCATAGCGCCAGTAGAACCGGCACTTGCGAAACCGTCAACCTTACCCTCAGCAAGGTACTTGAAACCTACGCTGATGCTTGAGTCGCTCTTAGAGATAAAGGCCTTAGCTGGGTGATCGCCCATCTCGATGACCTGTGTAGTCGCGACAATATCGAACTTCTCAACAGTGCAATTATGCTTGTGTAGAAGTTCCACAATGCGCTCCTTGTTACCAAAAAGAACGATGCGACTCTCCTTATCGAGATACTGCAAAGACATCACTGCGCCCTCAATTGCTACTTCGGGAGCGAAGTCGCCACCCATAGCGTCGATACCTATTCTAATCATATTTCTTTGTATTTAGGGTTAGTGAGTAGGTAAAACAAAGGGGCTGTCCAAGTCTTTTTGGATAGCCCCACTTCTCTAAGAAGTTGTATTATAGGCTCCGGGCGCTACGCCACGAGCCAACATAACTTCCTACAAGACTACTCAGCCTTCTTCTCGATAGCGAGCTTACCGCGGTAGAAACCACACTCTGGGCATACGCGGTGGTAAAGTACTGCTGAACCGCAGTTTGAGCAAGTTACTACAGTAGGAACTACAGCCTTGTAGTGAGTTCTTCTCTTGTCTCGACGAGTTGAAGAGACTTTGTGTTTTGGATGTGCCATATTACAATATAGTTTTTAAGTTTTATGTTTGTCTTTACCCCTGCTCAGCGGTTAGACGGATTAACCGCATCGCAAACTCTATTATTTACGCTCCATTTGCTCCTTTAGCGCCTCGAGAACGCCCTTGTTGTAGTCGTCAAGACCAACAACATCTGCCTCCTCTGCCTTAGCCTCAAGAGCCTCTAACTCCTCCTCTGTGATTGCACTAAAGGAAGCCAACATCTCTGGATTGCACTCGCCCTCCTCGTGTACGCGACTGTATGGCAACGACAACACGATGCTCTCGTAGATATACTGCGTAAGGTCGAGCATATCCTCCGATGGAGATATCCACATCACCTCGCCATCGTAGTAGTCACTCTCGTCCGAGAACTTAACAACGAGGTCCCCATCATACTCAATAGCGATAGGACAATCCTCCAAACAGCGGTCGCACTCGCAAATAACCTCGCCATCGATGCTAATGCTAAGTTCCAACATCGACTCGCTACGATTAAGCACAACGCGCACATCGCAGTCACCGCCCTTGATTTCCTCGGTCTCAAACGTCTCAAAAAGAGAGTTATCTACCTTAAAATCAAAGTCATAACTACCATTCTTAAGCCCCTTATAGGCTATTCTATACAATCCAATTTGCTCCATTTCAGCACAAATAGTTTGCAAATTTACTACAAAAAACTAAAATCTGCAAATTATTACTATTTTTGTAGCAAAGTTTTGTGCAAAATTATTTGGTAATGGCAAATTTTACAATCTCTATAGAGAGCAATTTTCCAGATTTGTGGCGCTATAACATCGTTGTTATGGCAAATGTTATGCAAGGTGGCGAGAAGGTAGAGGTACTCAAACACTGCAGTGAGGTAGCTCCCGTAGGAGCTGAGCTGCAGACACGACCCGAGGGCTACAACCCCAATCGCAATATTCTACTTTCAAGTATGGAGGCAGATACTCTTACCTTATATATATATATAATACCACACACTCTACCTAAGGAACAGGTTGTACGCTTTGCACCACCTTTTGAGTTTGATGTTAAGGTTAAGCACGGCTCACGCATAGCATTCAAGCACCGCTATATGATTAACCAATGGTCGGGCGAGAATATCACCGCCACCATCACCCCACCCGAAAAGAGATAACCAACCCTACATCTATAAAAAATGCGCTCGGCAGTATCGCCGAGCGCAAGTTTTATTATCAACGTATATCGGATTACAATAGACGACCGATAACCTCGTTTCGGATATTCTTACCTGTACCCTGACCGTTGTGAGCGACTGTTACATTTGTTGCTACGCAATTTGTAACATTCACCTCCTTACCTGCACCAACAATCTGACCAGCGTCGCGTGATGCTGTAACAGTACAATCAGTTGCTGTACAATCCTTAACATAAGTGTTTGCATTACCAGCGTAAGCTACAATTGCACCACACTTGTCACCATCAAGATTATCATTCTTGTAGTTACCAATGATAGTTGCATTCTTAACGTGGCAATTCTCAACTGTACAGCCATCCCACTCAAGATAGCCAGCAATTGCAGCTACATTGTGATTACCCTTAATTGAAGCGCCATCAACAGTTACATTCTTAACCTTAGCAGCAAGCAACCAGCCGAAGATACCTGTTGAGTAGTACTCACCGTTCTCAGCAGTTGTGTCTATCTTAAGGTTAGAAATAGTTTTGTTATTACCATCAAATGTACCCTTAAACTGAGTTACACCAGTCTGACCGATAGGAGTCCAAGCAACATTGTTAAGATTGATGTTCTCAGCAAGTTTAACAACCTTACCACTGAAAGTATTATTGTTAACATTTACCTCATTAGCAAACCAGAACATACCAGTTGCGTTCATGATAAGATACTCACCTGCCTCATTCAACATTACACCAGGAGCAATACCACCAGCAAACCATACCTGTACACCGTCAACATATACATTAGCGTGAGCCTTACCAGCATCCTTTACATTCCAAAGGTTGCTATTGCTATTCAAACCTGTAGGGAAGCCTGTGGTTGTACAGTTGTTGATGTAAACCTCAAACTTAGCACCATTAGAGTTGATATCAATACCAGTTACAGGCTTACCATCCCAAGTTGTTGCCTGCTTTGCAGCAACGAAAGCACAATTAGTGATAGTTACTGTATTCTCGCCTGTAGCAGAATCATTATACACCTGCAATGCCTTACCCTCAGATGCAGCAAATGTACAACCCTCGAATACACAGTCAGAACCGTAAGTATAGAGGTAACCTGTCAATGGATCGATAGTACAATTGTAGAAGTAGTGAGGCGCACTACTGTGAGCATAAAACTGACCAACGATCTTTGACTCGCGGAAAGTTACAGATACTGCGTGACCGAAACCACCATTGTAGCCATTGTTAGCAGTCTTGAAAGTAAGACCCTCGAATTCCAATGCAACACCATTTGCATAGTTTCCTGGATGATTACCGTTGGTATTCACAGCACCGTTAAGAACTGTTACATCGTTACCGCGACCCTTAATAGTCAATGTACCCTCCGTCTGAGTTAGTGATGATGGAAGATCGAATGTACCCTTGCCAAGAACGATATTATTTGCGCCCTCAGCGATAGCCTTCTGGAACTTTTCTGAGCTACCTACATAGCAAGTACCGTTGCTATAATACATTGTGTTGTCAATGTTGTCCTTCTCCTCAAGTGTAGTACCTGTACCAAGGTTGAATGCAACAGCATTATTGCCATTGAAGGTGTTACCCTCAGCATATACCGTAGAGCCCTGGTTCTGAAGAACCCAAATACAAGAGCCATAGTATGTATCATTGTTTGGATACAATGAAGTTAGAGTAGCGTTCTTTACAACGATAGTGTTATTTGCACCGTGTACATTAACTACATTTGCACCATTGTATGTACCACCATTGATAGTTACCTTGTGACCAGTACCGTTACCAGATACGTTAACTGCATAAGCCCAGTCGTTACCTGTTTTGTGAGTAAAGTCTACAGAGCAATTGTTAAATGTAAGCTCAACATTGCTTAGATTTGGATCGATGCTAATACCGCGAACATCGTTAGGATAAACACGCTCAGTAGCAACAACGATGTTAAGGTCGTTGATAGTTACATTAGCCTTAGATGGTGTTACACGGATAGCACGAGTTGCATTAGTTGTAAGTGTGAAGTTTGCACCATTAATAACAACAGGCTTTGTTGTCGTAATCTCGATAACCTCTTTAGCCTCAAGATTATCAGTGAAAGTAAACTCGCCACCATTAGCAAGAACATAAGCAAGTGCCTCAACGCCAGTCTTAACAGTGCTATTACCATTATCATCTACAGCAACCTCAGCCTCAACCTCAGCCTCACCAGTTACAACAACATCACCCTCAACAAGAGTACCAGTAGTTGAAATGATTTTACCATTACCCTCTACAGTCAAAGTACCACCATTAAGGTTTACAAGAGCATCTGCATTCTCGTTCTCAATAGTGATAGTAAAACCGTTAAGGTTGATTACAGGGTTGATGGCAGCGCCTGCGCGTGTAGCCTCAGCAAGGTCAGCTGCAGTAACAGTGATATTGTTAAGTGCGATAACCTCTTTGCCAGCCATTAGGGCCTTGATAAGCTCAACACCATTTGTAACAGTCTCCTGATAGTAAGGAGACTCCTCGAAGTTACCCTCGTTCTCGAAAGCATCAACGATCTCAACAGTAATCTTACCTGGGTCAGTCAAGATAGGACCATAAATGGTTGTAAGGTAGTTAGTCTGAACAGGAATTGCTGTGTTGAAGTTAACAGCAGGGAGTGCCTGAACGCTATCCTCAACAGTCATAATGAACTGAACAGTACCGTTCTGTGTGCCAAGGATATAGTCAGCAAACAATGTCTGCTCACCCTCAGTTGTTGGCTCACCAGCATACAAGTATGCCTCAGATGTGTAGTCTACACTCTTTGTTTTAGTAGCAAGCTCGCTTGACTGCTTTGTAAGAGCATCATACTTCTGGTAAGTATCGGCAGTGTACTCGATAGTTGCACCAACCAAAGAGCTGTAAATCTCATCTATATCGTTAGCTACAACGCGCAACTTAGCGAATGGACGCTTAAGCTCGAAGCTAATCTGTGATGAGCTGCTGAATGTCTGACCATCGTTGTCAGAAGTTCTGAAAATACCTGTGTAGGCATCACGGCTCTCGTCCATAGCGTTCTGATCGCCGATAATCTCGATGTTACGAAGATCCTCAGCATTGTAGTGAAGAGCATCCTCAGAGCCCTGAGCTACGAAGTCTGCCCATACAACGAATGAGTAGTGACGACCAGGGATAAGGCGCAACTCAAATGTTGTCTCGGTAGCAGTGTCCTCATAGTTCTCAACACGCTTAGCCAAAGTGTTGTTTGCATCGAACACCTCAAGGATGTAGCGAATGTCATACTGAGCAAGGTCAATGTTGCCAATAGCACCCTTAGCGCTATCAGTACCAGCAGCACGAGTAGCATCAGCAGGAAGACCTACAGAAAGCACGATGTTGCCGTCACCTGTCAAACCAGCCTCAACAGGCTGATCCTTCATACACGATACTACGCCGAGTACCAATGTAGCAAGCAATAAAAGCTTTTTCATAATGTAAAAAGTTAATAATAAATAATTGTAAATTCTATTTCGTTATGTCTGAAAAGCAATATTTTTCAAAACCTAAAGCCTGATTATAAGTGAGATACACCACCCAAAGCATCATAATCAAACGACACTTCAGTGCATATCCGGCTATGTAAGCCTCTCAAATAATTGCTATTCAATGCAAATGTAGGTATTTTTTGACAAATTGCCAAGAAAATCGGATATAAATTTTCATCCAAATTTTACCACTTCCCATTCGAAATGGCTGTTTTTCAACACTTTAAAAATATAACTCATTGATGGGTGGTAGGTTTTCATAAAATACAGAGACAGCAGGGAAACTGTGCATCAGAAAAAAATTCTCTGCGGTCTCTAAAAAAATATCAATCACCTTTCCCAAACGCGAGACCGGTTTTCTTGTCAGGAGGGGTCAGATACTACGCTCGGCAAAAAAATACGGATGGGCTGTACTCAACGTACTACCCATCCGTATTGTTTTTGTTAGCGGCAGCAGATGTGCCCCTTATCACAACAAAACTACTCTAAGATTTCATCAACAATCCATCCTGCTCCACCTACCTTGTCAATAACAAAGAGAACATAACGGATGTCGCAGATGATATTACGACATAGAGTCTCGTCGAACTCGATATCAGACATGGTAGAGAGCCATGTACGATCGAAGTTGATACCGATAAGCTGACCCTTATTGTTTAAGACTGGAGAGCCAGAGTTACCACCGGTAGTATGGTTAGTAGCAATAAAGCATACTGGTACGGTGTACTTACCATTTAGATTAATACCCCAACGACCATAATCTTTAGTTGCGTAGGCATCGCGGAGAGCCTGTGGCACGTTATAGTCGTAGATCTCCGGGTTGTCCTTCTCAATAATACCCTCAAGGGTAGTCTGTGGAAGGTGGTACTCGCCATCAGCGTACTCATAACCTGCAACCTTACCATAAGCAACACGAAGTGTGAGGTTTGCATCTGGGAAGAAGGCACGCTCCTTATCCCACTCCATCAAAGCCTTAACATATGGACGGAACCAACGCTCTATATCTGGATGGTTAGAGAAGTTGCGATATGTATATGCCTTAACACGCTGCTGGATAGGAGCAATTGCAGCTACAAACTCTGCAACTGGATCGTTCTTAGCAGTCTCCACATTAAAGCCCTCGATAGTACCGAATGCAGTGTTGTCGTAGAGGTAGTTAGCATAACCCTCAGCACCACCATACTGCTCAAATAGAGACTTCAACTCCGCAGAGATAAATGTACCATACTTCTCGTACTCCTTAAGCATCGCGATAGCAATCTTGCGGTCTACGTTTACATCGAAGTCCTTATAGAATAGCTCTGCCATAGACTGCTTCTCAGCATCGCTAAGCTTCTCATTTAGAGCGATGCGTACAGCACTCTGAATCTCAATACCACGCAAAGTCTCAGAGTACAACTCATAGTTGAAATAACCCTCCTGATTACGAGCATAGGCAGCCGATAGTGAATCAAGAAGATATGCCTTATCTGGATTCTCAGCACGGAAGCGCTCCTCATAAGCCATCTTCTTTGTCGCAGTACCAAGACGGTTGATACCCTTAACCTCGCCCTGCCACTTCTTCCAAGCGTTAGCGATGTTTGCCTGCTTTGCTGCATACTGGATACGTGTCTTTGGCGACTTTGCCTGAGCATCACCGATAATATCAAGGCGCTTAGTGCGAAGATCAATCTTCAATGGATCCGAAATCTCTGCAACATACTTCACAGCATCCGAAGTAATATACTCCTGTGTGTTGCCTGGGAAACCGTAGATCATAGTGAAGTCGCCCTCGTTGATACCCTTAGTTGAAATATCAAAGTGGCGAGCTGGCTTATATGGCTTATTATCAGCGCTATACTCAGACGGTTCATTCTTCTCGTTAGCATAGATGCGGAAAACCGAGAAGTCGCCAGTGTGGCGTGGCCAAATCCAGTTATCATTATCTGCACCAAACTTACCGATAGTGGTTGGAGGCGCACCTACAAGACGAACATCGTTGAACTCGCGATATATAAAGAGGTATGCCATATTACCATAGTACATAGACTCCACCTTTGCAGTGTAGCCCACGCCCTCAGACTGAGCCTTAGCGACAATCTCCTCCTTTGTTTCGCCCGCAGCAAGACGGTCGGTAACCTCCTCCATGCGTACAAGGATATGCACCTTCAAGCCTGGGCAGTACAACTCCTCATCGTTATTCTTAGCCCAGAAGCCATTTGTTAAATAGTCATGCTCAACAGAAGAGAGTGCCTGAATAGCATCGTAGCCGCAGTGGTGGTTGGTAAGAAGAAGACCCTTCTCTGATACAATCTCACCAGTACAACCGCCATCAAACAAGACAACAGCATCCTTCAACGACGCCTCATTGATAGAATAGATATCCTCCGCAGAGAGCTTGAAGCCCTTAGACTTCATATCCTTGATACGGCTTGAGATAAGCGACGGTAGCCACATACCCTTATCGGCAACTGCCGAGAATGATGTTGCACATAGCAACGCAAAAAGTAGTAACGTTTTTTTCATATTATTTAATGTTTAGATTTTTACAAATAGCAAGAGGGCAATGCCTCGATAAAGCACTCCAACTCCCGACATAGACGTTGCACCGGTAGACCCATAACATTATAGAACGAGCCCTCGATGCTCTCGATACCGACATAGCCTATCCACTCCTGAATACCATAAGCGCCTGCCTTATCCATCGGGCGATAGTTCTTAACGTAGTACTCTATCTGCTCGGGGCTAAGTTCTGCAAAGCGCACCTCGCTTCGCGACGAAAAGGTATGCTCACGCTCGGCACTGCGCAGGGTAACGCCCGTAACTACAGTATGCTTCGAGCCAGAGAGGTCGGCAAGCATCTGGCACGCCTCGACCTCGTTTTGAGGCTTACCCAGCACCCTGCCATTAAGCACCACAACCGTATCTGCCGTAATTAGGATGTCGTTATAGTTTAACGTGTATGGATAGTTTACGCTCTTTAGTGCCGAAAGATATGGGGCAACCTCCAAGGCATCCAACGTGGCTGGATACGACTCATCGCACTCAAACTTCGTAGCGAGTGTGTACTCTATACCAGTTGCCGAGAGAAGTTCCCTACGACGTGGCGATGCCGAAGCAAGAACGACCCTGAAATCTCTCAATTTTTCGTGTAGTAGCATCTATACCTATATTATTTTTCCAAAATAAGATCTGGGCGGAGAGCCTTCGTACGACTCCACGCCTGCTCGTCCTGCCACTTCTCAATCTCGGCAAAGTTACCCGAGAGCAAGACATCCGGCACCTTCCAACCATTGAACTCTGCAGGACGTGTATACACTGGTGGCGCAAGCAGGTTATCCTGAAAGCAGTCGGTAAGAGCCGAAGCCTCGTCGCCAATAGCCCCTGGAATAATACGCACAACAGAGTCGGCAATGACGCACGCTGCCAACTCGCCACCCGTAAGCACATAGTCGCCAATCGAGATCTCACGAGTGATAAGATGCTCACGGATACGGTAGTCGATACCCTTATAATGACCACATAGGATAATAATGTTCTTCATCAGCGATAAGCGGTTAGCCTCGTGCTGATTGTAGGTAATACCATCTGGCGAGGTAAAGATAATCTCGTCATAGTCGCGCTCCGATTTTAGCTTCTCGATACAACGGAACACCGGCTCAATCTTCATTACCATACCAGCCTCGCCACCAAAGGGGTAGTCATCAACAGTGCGACGCTTATCATCAGTGTAGTCGCGAAGGTTATGAACATATATTTCGGCATGTCCCGACTCCTGTGCACGCTTGAGTATAGACTCATTAAGTGGCGAAGACAACAACTCTGGTACTACAGATATAATATCTATACGCATAAATTAGCCTTTGTAGTTAATTTCGTTATTTAGCACCTCTGTAATAAATGGGTTGTAGAGAGTCTCATGACCGATGGTAGAGCTATCTTCATGACCTGGATAGATAACAACATCATCGCCAAGAGGCACCACCTCCTCCAAGATAGACTTCATAATCCACGAGTAGTCGCCACCAGGCAGGTCGGTACGACCAATGCTCTCCTTAAAGAGCGTATCGCCCGTAAACAACACTCTCTCCGTCTCGTTGAATAATACAACATGACCTGGGGTATGTCCAGGAGTCTTGATAACACGCAACTCTGTATCTCCGAACTTTACGCTCGCGTTAGCATCAAGGTCGATATCAATCTCTGGCACCTCGTTACACTTCAAGCCATAGACCATACCGCCAGACGATGCATCGATAAGGAACTTATCCTTCGATGAGCAAGCGAACTTAACGCCATACTCCTCCTTAAGCCACTTTACGCCCTGCGTATGATCGAAGTGACCGTGTGTATTTACCGCCATCACAGGCTTTAGCTCAAGCGAGGCAATCAACTCTTTAAGCATTGCATTCTCTGCCTCAGACATATTGCCCGCATCGATAACAACAGCCTCCTTTGTAGCATCCCATACTACGTATGTATTCTCTCTAAATGGGTTGAAAACAACTCTTTTAATCTTCATAACTTACTCAATCTCTGCTTTTAATGTAATATTTTGCACACCGCTCACAGCAGTAGAATAAACCTGCAATACCCTGTAAAAGTTACCTTTAGGTGCCTTCTTGGGGTCTACCGTAATGTTGAGAACACTCTCTTCTCCCGGCATCACTGGCTTGCGATTGTACTTTATTGTCGTACACGAACAACTCGTACGCACCTCGGTAATAACCAAAGGTACATCTCCCGTACTGCGAAACGAGACTCTAAGCAACTGCTTATCATCATCCTGCGCAAGTACTCCCAAGTCGATAATCTTCTCCGTAAACTCAATATCTGCACCCTTCGGCTCGTCGGCATACAATGGCGATGACATCAGAAGAGCCACAATACTAAGCAGGAGTAGTACTCCTCGTCTCATTACTCAACCTTAAAATCGTATGTTATTCTACCACTCTGCACAGCCATATCGCTCGACTTAAACTTAGCCTTCAACGCAGCCTCAACAGCCAAGTCGTGCAGTGTAGGGTCCGAGGTTGTAGTACCACGCTGCTCAACAACAGCAGATATAACATCGCCATCGCTATTGATATGCACATAGACTACCACACGACCCGACATATTAAACGCTGTACGAGGTTTAGGTAATCCCTCTCTGAGACCACGACCATAAAGACCCTCGTCAAGTTGGTCGCTATCAAGAAGGTTGTAACCTCCCATATCTCCACGGTGCGACTCCTCCTCGCCATTTGAAGCAAGACGGTTACCCTCTGCCTGAAGCTCCTCTACATTTCCAACAACTGGCTTAAACAGCGCATTCGTATTTATTGTCTGCGTCTCGGGTTTAGCACCCTCAGTCTGCTCATGCTGCTCAATAGAGGCCTCCTCTACATGTGCTGTAGTTCTTTCGTAGCGCACATCTGTAGAAGACTCCTGCTCCTGTGGTGGTTTCTGTGGTTCCTCCTCGAACTCCTCAAACTCATCGAGTACAATCTCGACTGGTGAAAGCTCTTTCTTTGTTAGATGCACCTCTAAGACTGCCTTACTAAGGAAGCCTGCCAACAATAGCAATAACAAAATAGTTATTACCAAAGCATTACGACGTGCTTTGCGATCGGTTTGATTATAATACTCCATTATCTATTCTTTGTGGCAAGTACCATTTTATATTTCTGCTCACGTGTAAGGTCGATAACATCCACCAACACATCAACAGTAACCTTCTCATCACAACGTAGTGAGATATATGGTCGCTCCTCCATAGGGCGATCAGAATACTCCGAATAGTGCTGACGCAATGCGCTCTCCACTTCGTTGATATCGGTATATTTCTCACCACGATTAATTACATACTGGAAACCCGAAGGGCTGCTGCTATCGCCCACAATCGACAATGTGATAATCGATGGATCACCCTCAGAACTTGACGATGATGGTAGGGTTAGCTTGACAGCATTATTCGGATTAATAAGCGTTGTGGCCATAATAAAGAAGACCAACAACAAGAAGATAAGGTCGGTCATCGACGACGATGAAAACGACGAATCTATCTTAGAACTTCGCTTTATTGCCATAACTCAACTATTTTTGTACTGGCTGGTTTAGAATATCCATAAAGGCGATTGTGGTAGCCTCCATTCTAAAAATTAGGCGCTCAATACGAGCCACGAGGTAGTTGTGCGCGAAATATGATGGGATACCAACGATCAAACCACCTACGGTAGTTACCATTGCAACGTACATACCCTCAGAGAGCTGTGCGAGCTCAATAGCACCAGATGTATTAGCAGACATCGAGATAAAGACCTGCACCATACCCACTACAGTACCAAGGAAACCAATCATTGGCGCACCACCAGAGATAGATGCCAACCATGGAAGACCAGACTCAAGTTTTGCAACCTCAACGTTTGCAACATTCTCAATCGATGTCTGAATATCTGCCATAGGGCGACCGATACGATCGATACCCTTCTCAATCATACGAGCTACTGGAGAGTCTGTACGACGACAAAGGTCGATTGCTGCATTAATGTTACCCTGAGAGATAAAGTCGCGGATGCGGTTCATAAAGTTATTATCAAGAGTTGTCGCCTTACGTATCGCGATAAAGCGCTCTACGAAGATAAAGATCATCACTGCAGCCAACAATACAAGCACCCACATAAGCCAACCGCCATGCATGAATAGCTCCCAAAAGCCAATAGATAGGCTCTCGGCGGCCTCAGTAGCACCCTCGATCGCCTCAAGTGTTTCAACATTTGCCTGTGCAAGTTCCTCGGCACCCTGTGCCAACGGATTAGTAGTTAAGATGTTCATAACAGTAAAATTTTTAATTATTTATTAATTTCTATTTGCAATATTTCGCGTTCTACTCTATCTAACTAACGCCTATAGCGCTGTATTATTACCATCTTATTCACTCGGCTCCACTCCATCCGCGGTAAAATTTGTAGCATCCTTTAAAGGCTCACTCTTTCTACCAAAACGTTTTTTGAGACTTTGCATAAGTTCTGCAAAGGTGTTAAAGCTCTCGTTGTAGTAGAAGCCGATACCCGACTCCTGCATACCTTGGTTCTCACCATAACGGTCGATAGTCTGGGTAAATCCTCTAAAGCGTAGCACTCCCTCAGGGTCGATAAGCCATGTGATAAAGGCTTCGCCCACAAAGTTCGATGCCTTCTGCATAGCCTGCGCCGAGGCATCCGAGAGATATCCACCCTCCAACTCCACAATAAGGCGGTTGTTGAACCAACTCTTCGAGAAGCCAAAGTCTACCTCATCGCCCGATATATTATTGCGTGGGCGATAGCGTAGTATGATATTGTAATCCTCGCCCGAGAGCCAGTTACTTAGCTGATTTGACAACAGCTCAAAACCCGTTGTTGCAGAGAGCGAGGCTCCCGTAACGCCAGTATCATCTGCGGAAAAGCTATTTGCTGTCAAGAGCCAGAACATCTGCGTAGCGATGGCATGCTGATCGTTCAATGCAGACTGCACGATGGTCTGAATCTCGGGCGCAACATTCGGAACTTTGATATCGAATGTTGGCGTTGGCGAGGTTAGCTTGCCAGTAAGAGTGATATAGCAATCCACAGGCACAGCATGCGAAGTATCGAAGCCTTGCACCGAGCTACCAATCAACGGACTGAGCGACGCCTTAGTGCTATAGACAGCATCGATATTCACCTCCGCCGCCTTAGGATCTCCGTTCCAATGTATCGACGAGCCTGGCACAACGGTAAAGAGCTTGTTGATGATATTCTGCAAGGTAAAGAGGTATGTACCCTCCGAAATCTTGATATCGCCATTCATCTCGAAGATATCAGCCTCTGGCACAATATGCATACTCAACTCTCCTGATCCCTTTGCCTTGATGATATCTCCCATTGTCGGATCGATAACAAGCTGCATATCGATATTTGGCAAGACGTTGATGTTCATATCTATATCCATCAGCTTCTCAGGAGTACTCTCCGCCCTACTACGTCTTTCGTGCGCCATCATCAGACGCGTTAGGAAGTCTATCGAATCAATCTTCTCGATATCAGGCTCTACAAACTTCACAAAGTTAGCATACGACACATTCTCCTTGCGCTGTAATGGCAAATAGAACTTCGAGTTATCGGCACTCGTAACGTCGATATTCATCTTCGTTCCTCGCCTATCGCCCCTGATTGTAGCATCTCCCGTAGCAAAGATACGACCGTAGAAGGTATCATTATCGCTCGCTGTGGTATTCAACACCAACGTTTTGTTTACCTCGGCTTTGATATCATAGCTCACATTCTTCAAGTGCTCAAGATTGACATCCATGCTTAGATGCCCCATATTACCATCACTATCATAGAGCGGAATACGAGATGCAAGGATATGGTTATTCTCCATCGTGAACTTCGCTAATGGTACTCTATATCGAGCCTTAGTATAACCCACTGTAGCAGCAAAATTGTTTGCGAGCATACTACCAGAAAGTACTGCCTTACGACCTGTACCCGAGATGTTGGCAAAGATATCAATCTTACCCACCATATCTGTCAACACACTCTTCAAATATGGTTTTAGCAACGCTACATCGGCATTCGCTATCGTCATATCTGCAGAATAACTATTCTTACTTGGATCGTAATAACCATCCACAACTCTCTTATCAAGCCCTCTATCACGGACAACAATATGAGCGCGATTAGCCCTCTTTTCCCAAGTAGAGGTTATAAGTTGTGGAGATACATCTATGCCATTTACACTTAAACTATCTATTGCAATAGAGGCCTCAACCTCAGGGTGACTAAATGCCGACTTAGCCACAGCGTAACCATTAGATACACCGCTAAGTCTATAGCCTATACGATTAGTAAAGACCGATAATCCTGAGATATCGAAGTTGTTGAGAGTTAAGCGTATCGAGTCGTTGAGCGATTGCGACATAACACCATCCACCACAAGGCGCTGATCGGGGCGGGCGATAAAGAAGTTGTTTACACTTATCCTCGATGGCTCTATATCTATACCCTGTGAGGTCAAATCCCAGCGTTCTTCCGAGTTATAGAAATACGACGGTTTAATATCGACATGGACATTACGCTCTTCAGTAAGCGCATTACGCAACAACTCCGCCTTTAGCGCTACCATAGCCGAGTTACCATCAAGCTTCTCATCATTAAACGCAGCCTCAACATCTACCACGTTATCACACACACCACCACTAAGACTTAGGTTGGGCATAATAGAGCGTGTACCATAGTAGAGAGCATCGGCATCAAGCCTCAACTGCAACGAGTCTGGAACACTTCGATTATTCACATCACACTCCCAATCCGCCAATATCCAGCCCTTATACTCCACAGCCTCCGACTCGCTACGCAACGATAGCACATTCTTCTTAGGGTTGAATCTCAAATCAAATGTCGTATCTGGAGCAACAACAAGCCCCTTTACAAAGGCGTTCAAAAAGTCGTTAATACTCTCGCCCGCCTTAATATTGAGTGCTGTATGGTCATTTGGATTATCATCAGAGACCGTTAACATCTGCTCACTATTATAAAGCATTGGAGCATAGTGCTTAAGGGCATTGTAGATATAACGCACCGACTCCAAATATGTCGAATTGCTGTTGTAATCTATAGTTACGAAGTCCGATTCAAGCAATATCGACCTATCGAAGCCCTGATTCTCAAACTCCACCTTTACCCTATCATCCACAAACTTACCCTGCGGATAGTCATACTCGATATTTGCAATGCTGATATATCCATCCACACCGTCTGTAAGAGTTCCCTGCAAATCGACACCAACATTTGCAGATAACACAGATATATCATCACTCTTATTAAGACCTAAAGCTTGCAAATCGGCGCGCTTAAGTACCAAAGATGCTATATATGTTGGAGCTATCGGATCAAGGTTAAAATCTGCTCTAAGGTCAAATTTCAAATTCGTGTCATGCGACTTTACATTAGCTAAGTAGTCATTACCTGCAATATAGCCCTGACCCTCAATATTCGTAAAAGTATAGTCTCCATAACCAACACTCTCCACATCGACACCCACATTTCCGATAATACCACCACTTGCAACGCTACCTACGGAGCCATTGAATGTTATGTTTGATGTTATCTCATGTAGATTCTTTACAGAGGCGATATGACCCACATCGAGTCCCACGCTCTTTACATCTCCGACCACCTCAACACGACCATCATCGCCACGCTTAACAATCACATCGCCCGACATATCACCCGAGCCGGAGAGAATATTACCTGCGACTCTAAAGTCATCAAGTACGCCACCTGCAGTTGCACGCATATCAACCCATTCGATACGCTGAGCAATATCCGCCAGTCTCTGCAGAAGCACTCCCACAGCCACACTATTGGCGACACTCAAAACATCCTCCGCAGTAGCATAGAGTCTATCAACACCTACCACGTAGCGAGCATCGCGCCAGTCAGGCAAACCCTCGATGCTACAATCGAGCGCCAAATCTGTAGCCGAACCGAACTTTGCACGCTTGATATCAATATCAATATCACTGAGCTTACCTGCAACGGAGCCAGTAAGAGACCCTATCTCCACCTTGCGATCCTTGAGTGCTGGCACAAAGTAGGCAACATCATCCGTAGAGAGTCGCGAATGGTCAAACCCTATTGCAAGTTTTACATTTTGCGCAAAGCGTCCATAATCACCCCAACTATCGCCCTTAAGCATCAACTCTGGCAGATAAAGCGACGACGACGGAGTATCAATACTCAAACCATCAAAAGCAAGCTCGCCTTGATCGACATAGAGGTATGAAGCAAGCTTAGACAGCTCAAAGCCAGATCGCTCCACAGCTGACATATGCTCGATATTCATCCAGACAGTACCACGCGCTACAGCAAAATCGGTGATATGGATTGCTATATCGTCAAGATACAAATCTCTAAAATCGATACCATACTCTGGATTGCGACATTCCAACTTCTCAAGACAGAACGATAGCTCCTCTGCATCAATATCCTCGACAAAGAGCTTAAAATCGCCACCACCTTCACTCCTCTGCAACTGCTCAACTATTGGGCGAATATTCATCTCACCAGAGGGCAACTCCCTAAGATAGAACTTCGTGCCGTACATCTTCGTATTGCTTAGCTTTAAGCCATCTTTTGCTATATTCCACCCATCAATATTTGCAGTGGCATGCGCCACATATAGCAGTGTATCCTGATTATAATCCTCGACATAGAGACCGCGAACTCGCACTTTCGAGAACAGATCAAAGTCGATACCGTCGACATATACATCGGTACCCAGATAAGCAGAGGCATAGTGCGAAGCCTGCCTTACAACGGCATTCTGTACCGACTCCACATTTAGCACAAGGGTTATAACAATAGGCAAAAATATCAACAACAAAACGATTGTTGATACCAGCTTTCCCAATATTTTTATACCTTTGCGCATTGAATTACTTTTTCACGTTTTTGCTTTTACAGCAATTAACCTACAAAAGTAATAATTTTTCTATTAAAATAGAAAAGATTTAGGCAAAAATTACATTTTATGGATATTACAATACTCGGCATAGAGTCCTCTTGCGACGACACATCGGCTGCGGTACTACGCAACCATACCCTACTATCGAATGTAATCGCCTCACAGGCAGTGCATCAGAAGTATGGTGGCGTTATCCCAGAGCTTGCCTCACGCGCACACCAGCAGAATATCATCCCGGTAGTGGATACAGCACTTAAGGAGGCGGGTATCACCATCGACAAAGTCGATGCCATAGCCTTTACACGTGGTCCAGGTCTACTCGGCTCACTACTTGTGGGCGTATCCTTTGCTAAGGGACTATCTATTGCAAACAATATCCCTATGGTTGAAGTAAACCACCTCGAGGGACATATTCTTTCGCATTTTGTCGACCTTCCAGACAGAGAGCTTCCACACCCAGATTTTCCATTTTTATGCCTACTTGTAAGTGGTGGTCATACACAGATTGTGCGAGTTGACTCCCCAACCAAAATGGAGATCATCGGCACAACAATAGACGATGCTGCGGGCGAAGCATTTGACAAGTGCGCAAAGGTTATGGGGTTACCCTACCCTGGAGGACCAGTTATCGACCGTCTTGCAAAGGAGGGAGACCCTACATCATTCAGGTTTGCAAAGCCACATGTAGAGGGCGAGTTTGACTACTCATTCTCAGGACTTAAGACCTCATTCCTCTACACTTTACGTGATGCTGTAAAGGTGGACCCAGATTTCGTCGAGAAGAATAAAGCCCATCTATGCGCATCACTCCAGAAGACTATCGTGGACATCCTCTTAGATAAGCTTATCAAGGCATCTAAGGCTACAGGAATCAAGGATATAGCTATAGCAGGAGGTGTATCTGCAAACTCGGGTCTTCGCAACGGCATTTTGGAGACTGGCAAGCGTCGCGGTTGGCGAACATTCCTCCCAGAATTGAAGTTTACCACCGACAACGCTGCGATGATTGCATCGGCTGGCTACTACCGCTATATGGCGGGCGAATTTAGCGATCTAAGCGTATCGCCAGTAGCACGTTTGCAGGATTTATAACCAATTTTACGATGAGTCCAGAGGCGCCATTTTTGGAGTATGGCAAGGTTATGCGCCAACGCTTTGGTGGTCGCATTCAGAAGCTCGCCATAGATACTGGACTTAGCTGTCCCAACCGCGATGGAAAGGTCGGTTTTAAGGGTTGCACTTTTTGTCTTAACGAGGCATTTTCGCCAAGTTATTGCAGGGAGTGCAACTCTCTATATGAGCAGATAGATAGAGCCATACAATTTCATCTTTCACGCAACCGTAAAGCAGAGCATTATATCGCATATCTACAGTCAGGTTCAAATACTTACGCTAATAACGACAAACTATACAAAATATACAAAGAAGCTCTTTCACACCCAAATATTTCTGGGCTTATCATCGGCACACGCCCCGACTGTATCAGTTCTGAAATACTCGATATTTTGGAAGATTTATCACATGACAAATATATATCCATCGAGTATGGCATCGAGTCGGTTTACGATACCACTCTTAGCCATGTAAATCGCGGTCATAACTTCGAGTGTGCCATAGATGCGGTAGCAATGAGTAAGGCACGAGGGTTAGATGTTGGCGGACACTTTATCTTAGGACTACCCAACGAGAGCTACGATGACATCATCTTAGGCATAAGCAAGATAAACACTCTCGGCTTGGACTTTATAAAGTTCCACCAATTGCAAATATATCACGGTACCGCGATGGAGAACGAATACACAAACCACCCCGAGCGTTTTCTATTTGCAAACAACTACACATCAACAGATTACACCACACTCCTATGCGATATTATACGTCATCTTAACCCCAACATCGCCATCGAACGCCTCAGTTCTCTTGCACCGCGACACCTATTATACCACTCGCCACTACACGGCATTCGCCCAGACGAGTTACGCAATAGCCTTATCCGCAAGATGCACTCTCTAAACGCAACACAAGGCGACCTTATCCGCACAACATATTAATTTTAGGTCATTTTTTCTCTTTTTTGTCCAAAAGAGTTTGTCATTTGACAAAATATTACTATATTCGCTCTGTAATATGCTAAAATTTGTAAAACAGCTTTACCACAAAGCTATAACGCCTTATAAATTTTGACACTAATATACTGATTACCTTACACTCGCAACCAAACACTTATTATATCGTGAAAAAGATTTTACTTAGCTTCGCACTCATTACCACAATGTTGTTCTCATGCCAGAATGATTGTTGGAACTTTTTCGGCATGGATAATAAGGTTGATGTTATACTACACGTCTCTACGCCTACGATGAATTCATCACGCGGTGAGACATCTGGGCTTGACAGCGCATTAGGCGCCATTAATAACTTCGATAACAACAGCGAGCTATGGAACGACTATGACTTGCGATACCTTATCGAGATATATGAGGTTATATCAAATGGTACAGATAGCACAATCTCAACCACACCTATCTATAAGCGCCAGGTGCACACCTCTGATCACTACATCCTAAATGATATTCAATTCGAGACACAGGTTATACCAAACCGCACATACCTATTTGTGATTTGGGCAGATTTCGTAGAGGAGAACAAGACAGATGACCTCTATTACGACACTACAAACCTTAGAGAAATATCGCGCAAGCAGGCTTATGCTCATACAGCGATGGAGGAGGCCCTGGATGCATATCATATCTGCACAACAGAGACTATCACAGGTGCTACAACGCTAAACCTAACCCTTACTCGCCCATTGGCAAAATTGCGTGTTGTTGCACTCGACTACAACGAGATTAGCAACTACTCAAAGCCAACGAACGTAAGCGTCAAGTTCGACACTGAGAACAACCCTGTCTACAAGACATTCAATGCGCTTACAAGCGAGATTAGCAACAACTGCATAACACATGAGTATAACTACTCTGTAGACCCAATGCCTTATCAAGAGTACTCTGGCACAACAACCAGTGGCGAGAGTCTTTCTGGTTTTGTACTCTTTAGCGACTACATCTTCGCACCTCGCAATATCTCTAAGGAGGTACGAAATGAGTACCCAGTAAGTTTCAGCATGACCATTATTTATGATAACAACGAAGAGATAAATCACGATGTCGATTTCGACACACAAATTCCTCTTAGTCGCAACTATCTCACAACCCTTGTTAGCAACTGTCTAACACAATCAGAAAGTTTCATTGTAAAGATAGACGACACACTTCTCTCTGAAGAAGTTATCGATGCAGAGCAAGCTACGAAATAATACACAAACAAGATGCTGTCCAATGATGGACAGCATCTCTTACTTTAATCAAGCACTACACTCACAACAATATTAGTGAGTGAATACCTTACCCTTTTGTTTCTCCTCCTTTTCGCGTGATGGCGTTGGATACTTCAACTTATCTAGCTCCTCAACAGCATTCGCAATATCCTTAAGGAGCATATCTGCCATATCGCGCGACATGCCCTGACGGATAACCACACGCATCACAACAACATCGTCGATATTTTTTGGAAGCGTATATGCAGGCACCATCCAACCACTCTGCTGCAACTTATCCTGCAAATCAAAGAGCGTCCACTTACCCTTTTCAAGCCACTTCTTGCTAAGCGACCACACAAAGAGAGGATTCACAACCTCCTTCGAATAGTTCTCAAAGCACTCCATCTTACCGATGCGCTCATGGCAGTAGCGGGCAATCTCCATACTATTCTTTTGTATGCGCGTGTAGCCCTCACGACCAAGGTGGATAAAGTTGTAGTACTGACCCAATACCTGCGCTGCAGGGCGCGAAAAGTTAAGACCGACTTGAGTAACCTCCGCACCGAGATAATTTACCGAGAAGTTCATCTCATCTGGGAGATACTTCTTATCGCGCCATATAACCCAACCCAAACCTGGATATACAAGACCGAACTTATGTCCCGACGTAGAGATTGAGATTACATTCTTTAGGCGGAAGTCCCAGCGTGTCTCAGGGCTTACAAATGGAAGAATAAAACCACCCGAAGCAGCGTCCACATGGATAGGAATATCATAACCCGTGCGAGCATTAAACTCCTCAAGTGCTTTGTCCAACGCCTCGATATCGTCGTTAAGACCTGTCCACGTTACACCTGCAATAGGTACGATACAAATAGTATTCTCGTCGCAGTGATTCAAAGCATCTTCAACGCATAGTGTACGCTTCTCGTTAGTAAGAGGTATTTGACGTAGCTCTATCTGCCACAACTGGCAGAACTTCTCCCATACCACCTGCATACCAGAACTCATAACAAGGTTAGGCTTATCGACAGACTTGCCCTCCGCCAAACGACGCTTACGCCAGCGCAACCATGCTGCAACACCACCCAACATACAGGCTTCGGATGAGCCGATACCCAAGGCGCCACACTTCGAATCACCCTTCTCCGGCGTGTTCCACAAGTTTGCAAGGATGTTGATACAACGACTCGCCATAACAGCCACACGCGGATACTCCGTCTGGTCGATGTAGTTCATCGAGATAGCCTCGTTCATAAGACGTGTGGCATACTCATCCATGTAGGTCGTTACGAAGGTTGCAAGATTAAGACGTGGCTGCGTTTGCGCATAGGTCTCATCCTTAACCATGTGGTAGGCAATCTCAGGCGTTGTCATCTTCTCAGGAATTGTCATTGTTGGCGCAGGGCGCACCATCTCCTCCGAGCCATACACTGCTGTAGTCTCGTTACTCTGTTTCATCTCTTTCATAAGCATCAAATTTTAAGATTCACCCCATCAAAAGACAGAAACTATGCCATAAAACGAGATTATTGATAAAGTTTTCGCAAAAAAGTTGCAAAAAAATTTGCAGGTTTAAAAAAAAGCAGTACCTTTGCACCGCAATTCAAAAGCAACGGGATGTAGCGCAGTCCGGTTAGCGCACCTGCTTTGGGAGCAGGGGGTCCCAGGTTCGAATCCTGGTATCCCGACAGAATGAGGTCAGCAAGTTCGCTGACCTTTTTTGTTTTTAGGTCGGTCGTATTTTTTGTACTGGTCGCACTTAACGAGCTACCCACTACGTGGGTATCGGGTTGCTCTGAGGGTGTGGCTTTGATTCGAGCATCAGCCAACACCGACACCGTAGGCTTGGACTTAGCAAATCGTTCCGTTCCATCGTTCCAAAACCCTATGTTTTTGTGGAACGGAACGATTTGTTTATCTCGCTTCCAAGGGTTATCAGTAAAGTATTGTTTAGGTGTATAGTGATAACCACACTTATCAAGACGGTTACACTTACCTACATTATCACTGATATTATAATATATATTATATATTATTCTCAGTATCTATATATCGTGTGAATGTATATTTCCTTTCACACTGAGGACAAGTATAGCGCGTACTGAGTCCTCTATATCTCTCAAGGATAAATCTATAATTACTCATTGATACTATTTATTATTTATATCGTTCCGTTCCACAAAAACATAGGGTTTTGGAACGATGGAACGGAACGATTACACTATTTTTTACAGGCTCGGAATACGGATGTCTTAGATAAGTCCAAAATGTCCGTTTTTAGTTAGGGTGGTTAGTTTTTTTTAAGGGTTATTAGAGAATTTAGTGAGTTTAGGGAATTTAGTGTATTTAGTGAGATTGATGCTTCTGTTGATACCATCTCCTTAACAACCTTTAATAACCCCTAATAACCCTTAAATACCGTTAATCTCCCTAATCTCCTTAATCTCCCTGTTCTCCCTTAAAAACTCATAGTAACCCATCACTGTTAGCTGTAAAAAATTAAGAGAGAGCAGAGAGAGTAGAGAGGACAGAGAGAGCAGAGATTTATTTTAAATTGTGATACTCCGTTTCCCTGCTCTCCCTGTTCTCCCTAATCTCCCTTAAAAACCCCTAATCACCCTTAACAACCCTTAAAAAACTATCGAAAAATTTGCTTTTCGTAGTGGTTTTTCTTACCTTTGTTCGAATTATAATGTTTTGCGCGTGTGCGCATACACGCATATAACGAGCGGGCAGGACATAAGAACAAAGTAAACAAAGATATAAGATATTAAATATCACACACTTAAAAACAATTAAACTCTAAAACAATTATGGCTAATACCAAAGAAAAGTTGTTCGCGGAGTTCCCACCAGTATCTACTGAGCAGTGGGAGGCCGTCATTACAACTGACCTTAAGGGCGCAGATTATGAGCGCAAATTGGTATGGAAAACCGGCGAGGGCTTCGATGTACGCCCTTACTATCGTGCTGAGAACCTTGCTCAGGTAGAGTATCTCGGTGCTGAGGCTGGTGAGTTCCCATTCGTACGCGGTGTGTCTAAGGACAACACTTGGCGTGTACACCAGACTATCTCGGTTGAGTGCGCTAAGGCAGCAAACGAGGAGGCTTTGAAGCTTCTCAACTCAGGCGTTGACTCGCTTGGGTTCTGCTTCTGCAACACTTGTGCTTGCGAGGTAGACATCGACACTTTGCTCAAAGACATCGTTCCTACAGCTGTTGAGCTTACCTTCTGCGGTGGCGAGGCTGAGACTTTGGCTACACTTGCAAAGAAGGTTTTGGCAAAGTATGCTGCTGAGCCAAAGGACGAGCTTCGTCTAAACTTCTTAATCGACCCAATCATCAAGTCCCTCTCTGTTAAGGGTACTTGCGGTTGCAAGGAGAACGAGCGTAACTGCTTCGATGTTATCGCTGAGCTTATCAAGGCTACAGCTGAGTACAAGCGCGTAAAGGTTGTGAATGTAACAGGTTCTACATTCTCTAACGCAGGTTCTACCATCGTCGAGGAGCTTGGTTTCACCCTTTCAGCAGCTCACGAGTACCTTGTAAAGCTTATGGAGCGTGGTCTCTCAATCGACGAGGTTGCTCGCAAGATTCGCTTCACATTCGCTGTTACATCTAACTACTTCCTTGAGATTGCTAAGTTCCGTGCAGCACGTATGCTTTGGGCTAACATTGTTAAGGCATACAACCCTGCTAAGGATTGCTCAATGAAGATGGTTGCACACGCTGTAACTTCTACTTGGAACCAGACTGTTTACGACCCATATGTAAATATGTTGCGTGGTACTACTGAGGCTATGTCTGCAGCTATCGCTGGCGTACACTCATTGGAGGTATTGCCATTCGACTACTCATTCGAGGCAGCTACAGAGTTCTCAAAGCGTATCGCTCGTAACTCACAGCTTCTTCTGAAGCACGAGTCTCACTTCGACCAGGTTGTTGACCCAGCGGGTGGTGCTTACTATATCGAGTCTCTTACTACAAGCATCGCTAAGGAGGCATGGGCACTCTTCTGCACTCTTGAGGAGAAGGGCGGCTACGTTGCAGCATTCAAGGAGGGCTTCGTAGTAGAGCGTGTTAAGGCTTCTGCAGCATCTAAGGATAAGGCTATCGCTACACGTCGTCTTATCTTGCTCGGTGCAAACCAGTATCCTAACTTCACAGAGGTTGCTGATGAGGCTATCTGCGAGTGCAAGGTAAAGCGCGAGGTTAAGGCTGAGAACGTTCTTGTTCCATACCGTGGCGCTATGGCATTCGAAGAGATGCGTATGAGCGTTGACCGCTCAGGCAAGACTCCAAAGGCATTTATGCTTACATGCGGTACTTTGGGTATGGCACGCGCTCGTGCTCAGTTCTCATGCAACTTCTTCGCATGCGCAGGTATCCGTGTTGAGGATAACACATTCTTCAAGACAGTTGAGGAGGGTGTTGAGGCAGCATTGGCATCAAAGGCAGAGATCGTTGTTGTATGTGCATCTGATGACGACTACGCAACAGTTGCTCCACGTGTTAAGGAGCTTTTGGGCGACAAGGCTATCCTTGTAGTAGCAGGTGCTCCAGCTTGCACACCAGAGCTTGAGGCTCAGGGCATCACAAACTTTATCAACGTGAAGAGCAACGTATTGGAGACCTTGAAGGATTACTTAAAGAAGTTAGGCATCTAATCAGTTTATAGGCTATGAGAGCAAAATTTTCAGATTTAGAATATAAGGCTGCAGCCGCAGAGTGCTGCGCCGCTACTAAGGCTCCCAAGGAGGATTGGTTGACTGCCGAGCGTATCGCCGTTAAGGAGAACTATACTGCAGCCGACCTTGAGGGTATGGAGCATTTGAACTATGCAGCAGGTATCGCACCATTCCTTCGCGGTCCTTATTCAACAATGTATGTAATGCGTCCTTGGACTATCCGTCAGTATGCAGGTTTCTCTACAGCTGAGGAGTCAAACGCATTCTATCGTCGTAACCTTGCAGCAGGTCAGAAGGGTTTGTCTGTAGCGTTCGACCTTGCTACACACCGTGGTTACGATGCTGACCACCCACGCGTAGTAGGCGACGTTGGTAAGGCAGGTGTATCTATCTGCTCTGTAGAGGATATGAAGGTGTTGTTCAATGGTATTCCATTGGATCAGATGTCAGTATCTATGACCATGAACGGTGCAGTACTTCCAGTATTGGCATTCTACATCGTTGCAGGTTTGGAGCAGGGCTGTACTCTTGATCAGTTGGCAGGTACTATCCAGAACGATATTCTTAAGGAGTTCATGGTGCGTAACACATATATCTACCCACCAGAGTTCTCAATGAAGATTATCGCTGATATCTTCGAGTACACATCTAAGAACATGCCTAAGTTCAACTCTATCTCTATCTCTGGTTACCACATGCAGGAGGCAGGTGCTACAGCAGATATCGAGTTGGCTTACACCTTGGCAGACGGTCTTGAGTACTTGCGCGCAGGTATCAACGC
>JAZQZQ010000038.1:0-15615 GCA_045634125.1 Alistipes sp.
GCAGATAGCAGAGCGCCACGTGATGGTAAGTTCATCGAGAAGTTGGGTACATACAACCCAAACACGAATCCTGCTACAATCGATTTGAAGTTCGATAGAGCTTTGGATTGGGTTTGTAAGGGCGCACAACCTACAGATACTTGTCGAGCTATTCTCTCGTACAAGGGTGTAATGTATATGAAGCACCTTTTGGGTGGCGTTGCTAAGGGCGCATTCACTGAGGCTGAGGCTGAGGCTCGCTTCAACAAGTGGGCTGGCGACAAGCAGGCTAAGATCGACGCTAAGTCTAACAAGCTTGCTGCTGACGCTAACTCTGCAAAGAAGGCACAGCTCGCTGCTGAGACTAAGGTTAAGGAGGAGCGTGCTGCAGCTATCGCTGAGAAGAAGGCTCAGGCTGCTGCTGAGGCCGCTGCTGCTGCTGCTGCTGAGGCAGCTGCTGAGGAGACAGCTGAGGCTTAATCCTTATCGGTGCTATGATTGCCGTGGGACGTATAGGCCGACTCTTCGGCACAGAGGGTGGAGTGATGATTACACTCTACACAAACTTCCCAGACAATCTACGACCAACGGAACCGCTGTTTGTCATTATCGACAAACTCGCGGTTCCTATTTTTTATTCATCGTTCGAGCGTCGCGGACAGGCTGGTGCTGTTGTTCACTTCGACGACATCGACACCGAGCGTCGTGCCGAGGAGTTCCTTGTGGGTCGCGAGCTATTTATCGAGGATAGTGGCAACGAGGAGGATGACGAATTCTATATGGATGATTTGATTGGCTTCACCGCAATTGTAGGCAAGCGTCGTGGCGAGATTACCGACTACTACGATAGCGAGGCAAACCCTCTATTCGAGATTACGCTTGACGAGAAGAGCCATCTTATCCCTGCGCAGGAGGAGTTTATCGCAAACATCGACTTCGAGAAGCGCAAAATCAAGTTCGTACTACCAGACGGACTTCTTGAGTTATAAGCACACACCAAGAGCCAATAGAGATTAAAAATTGTTTAACAAAGGACAACTTAAGCACCGTTCCATTGTTAAACATTTTCTTTTTTTACCCCCAAATTTGCACATTCCCATTAAAATACATACTTTTGCTAAATAATATATAAATATATGAGCGAGGTAATTACAAACTACAAACGAGAAGATATATACAACGAGGAGAAGATTAATGAATTGATGGTACACTATCGCGAGATTCTCCGTCTTCTTGGCGAGGATCCAGACCGCGAGGGACTTATTAAGACCCCAGAGCGTGTGGCGAAGGCTATGTCATTTATCACTAAGGGATACGCACAGGATCCTATTACCATTCTGCGCTCTGCAATGTTCAAGGAGGAGTATCAGCAGATGGTATTGGTAAAGGACATTGAACTCTTCTCTGTTTGCGAGCATCATATGTTACCATTTATCGGTAAGGCACACGTTGCCTACATTCCTAATGGACATATCACTGGTCTTTCGAAGATTGCGCGTGTTGTTGAGTGCTTTGCTCGTAGACTACAAGTACAAGAGCGTCTTACCGTACAGATTCGCGACAGCATCCAGCAGGCGCTAAATCCATTGGGTGTAGCTGTTGTTATCGAGGCAAGCCATACATGTATGCAGATGCGCGGTGTTGAAAAGCAGCGCTCAGTAACTACAACATCAGCATTTACTGGCGTCTTTCTATCAGACCCTCGCACACGTGATGAGTTCATGCAACTCATTAAGTAAGCTATTGTAAATCTCTTATTATATGCGAATTGTAGTCGGGCTTTCAGGCGGTGTAGACTCTTCGGTGGCAGCGTACTTGCTTAAGGAGCAGGGACACGAAGTCATCGGACTCTTTATGCGCAATTGGCACGACACAACCGGCACTCTCGAGGGCGACTGCCCTTGGTATGATGACCAAGTATTTGCAGAGCTTGTAGCTAAGCGTCTAGATATAGAGTTTCACTATGTTGATCTTTCGGAGGAGTACCGCAAGCGCGTTGTAGACTATATGTTTGCAGAGTACGAGGCTGGGCGAACACCTAACCCAGATGTACTGTGCAACCGAGAAATTAAGTTCGACGTATTCCTTAAGGAAGCCCTAAAGCTCGGTGCTGAGCGAGTAGCTACGGGGCACTACTGCAGACGTGGCGAATACATTGACAACCAAGGTAATACACATTATCAACTACTTGCGGGTAATGATCCAAATAAGGATCAGAGCTACTTCCTTTGTCAGCTCACACAGGAGCAGCTATCATACGCTATGTTCCCTATTGGCGACCTGCTAAAACCAGAGGTGCGTCGCATTGCCGAAGAGCAGAAACTTGCTACCGCAAAGCGCAAAGATTCACAAGGTATATGCTTCGTTGGCAAGGTGGACTTACCTATATTTCTCCAGCAAAAACTTAAAACTAAAGAGGGTAATATCCACGAGATACTACCCCACTCGCCACGCTTTTCGTGCAACTGTGAAGAGGGTGATTACAAGACACTTGCAGAGCCATATCGTCTAACCGTACGTGATGGCAAGAAGATTGGTACGCACCAAGGTGCACACTTCTACACAATTGGTCAGCGCAAGGGCTTAGGCATAGGCGGACGCAAAGAGTCGTTGTTTGTTATCGGCACAGATGTAACCGAGAATGTGATCTATGTTGGCGAGGGAGACAACCACCCAGGCCTCTATCGCAAAGCGTTGCGCATTGCACATAACGAAATACATTGGATTAACCCTGCAGATTCAATGAAGATTGGTGAGCATCGCAGATATGATGTTCGCATACGCTATCGTCAACCTCTTCAAAAGGCTGAGCTTATAATGGATGAAGATGCTCTATATATCCTCTTTGACGAGCCACAGCGAGGTATTACTGCAGGACAGTTTGCAGCGTGGTATATGAATGACATTGTTGTAGGTAGCGGAGTTATCAAATAGCATCACACTACCCCACATCTACACTATTTAACACCACCATCCCCCACATTTTAGGGAGTCGAGCGACTTAATTTCCCCAAATTTAGTGATTGCCCACCTTTCTGGATGGGAGTATCTTTGCACCATAGAAATTAGTAAACTAAAACAACTATGGGTGCAGTACGAAGATATACTTTATTTATAATATCACTATTAATATCTATACCGCTATTTGCCACTGAGCCACCATCATTGATAATGATTAGCGGTGTCGTACAAGATAGCGATGGAGATGCTCTACCATATGCCTCTATATATGTCGATAATACCACAATCGGCACAACAACCGATAATCAGGGGCGCTACACATTATATATCCCAAAAGGCAACATTAGGCTCACAGCCCAGATGATGGGATATACCGAGAAGAGTATCGACGTTGCACTACGCACCAATAAAAATGTAGATTTTCAACTTTCAGAGACATCAACTGAGATTGATGCTGTTGTTGTATCAGCATCGGGGGTAGGAGGCATCCGACGCTCGGCATTTAACGCAGTTGCTGTCGACACAAAACCGTTAAAGAATACCACTAAGAATCTTGCCGACGCATTGGCAAACGCTCCTGGACTAAAGCTTCGCGAATCAGGAGGCGTAGGCTCTGATATGTCGCTGATGATAGATGGTTTTGCTGGCAAGCACGTAAAAATATTCATCGATGGTGTTCCTCAGGAGGGTGTAGGCAACGCCTTTTCGCTCAATAATATACCCGCAGGCTATGCCGACCGTATTGAGGTATATCGTGGTGTCGTTCCAGTTGGCTTTGGAGCAGATGCTTTGGGTGGTGTTATCAATATCGTAACAAAAAAAACACGTCGTAAATGGTGGGCAGATGCATCCTACTCTTTTGGCTCGTTCTCCACACACCGCACGTCAATAAATGCTGGAGAGAGATTAAAAAAAGGTTTTACATGGGAGGTGTACGCATTTCAGAATTACTCGCGCAACAACTACAAAGTAGATGTTCCAATCGAGGATTTTGAAACAGGTCGCATAGATCGTTCAAAACTTCAACAAGTGGAGCGTTTCCACGACACATATCACAATGAGAGCCTTGTTGCTAAGGTCGGTGTAGTAAAAAAGGAGTGGGCAGACCGATTGATGTTCACACTCAACTACTCACAATTCTACAAGGAGATACAGACTGGCGTTCGTCAGGAGATTGTCTATGGCGATAAGATTCGTCGTGGTCACTCGGTGATGCCCTCTATGGAGTATCTTAAGCGTGATTTAGGCATTGAGGGATTAGATCTCACCCTTACAGCCAACTACAATCACAACATCACATACAATATCGACACCGCACAATACAAATATAATTGGTTGGGTGAGACTAAACGTCTAAATTCTCCAGGAGAGCAATCGTACCAGCACACTCGCTCGACAAACCATAATTGGAATACAACATCCACGCTCAACTACGCGATTAGTGATGCACACACTATCACAATAAACAACGTATTAACACATTTTCGTCGTTCTAACACCTCTCTGCTTGCAAAGGAGGCTGCAAACGATAATATCGACAAACAGACAACCAAAAATATCACTGGCCTGCAATATCGTCTTGCACCTACTGAGCGTTGGAACGCCTCTCTATTTGCCAAATACTACATCTTAAATGTGAATGGTCCAATTGCCACTGACAGCAATATGACCGAGTATGTTGCTACCTCACGCAGCGAGGATGCCATAGGATATGGTGCAGCAGGCACATACCTAATCACACCGAAATTACAAACCAAACTATCATTCGAAAGAGCCTATCGTCTTCCTAATATTGAGGAGATGTTTGGCGACGAAGATCTTGAAATGGGTGATATTGGCATACGCCCAGAAAGCAGTAACAACCTCAACCTAAGTCTTAGCTACACCGACTCCTACGGCGCAAATGGCGAACACAGCATCTACCTTGAGGGTAGTTATGTATGGCGCAATACAAACGACTACATTCAGCGCAACATTGTAGACCTCAGCGGTGGCAAGGCAGCTGCAAGTTACATAAACTATGGCAGAGTAAGCACCTTAGGAGTAAGTGCGTCGGCTCGATATAGTTACTCTGGTATAGTATCTGTAGGTGGCAACTTTACATATATGGATGTACGCGACAATATGCCTACGGCCATAGGCTCATCTATGCCAAATCTCGGTTATGGCGATCGAATGCCCAACATCCCATATCTCTTTGCAGACACATTCCTAACCCTATCATGGCACGACTGCATAGCAAAGGGTAATACACTATCTCTAACATACGACAACCAATATACACACCACTTCTACTACTACTCGTCACGCATAGGCTCTAACAAGGACGACTATATGGTGCCTAACCAATTTGCGCACAACATATCGCTAAGCTACACTCTTAAAGGTGGCAAATACAACATCTCTGCCGAGTGTCGTAACCTAACAAACGAGCGACTCTACGACAACTTTAGCCTTCAGAAGGCGGGCAGAGCCTTTTATGCAAAACTTCGCATAACATTTGGAGGTAGATAGATTAAATTAATAATATAACAAATAATAGTATGAAAAATCGAATTTTAAACAAACTCGCAGTAGCGACATTTTCAATCTTCTCACTCGTAGCAATAGCAGCTTGCGAGAGCCACACACACAATCCTAATAATGGATTACAGGACAATGACTCGGAGCGTCCTTATGTTCTTGCCACACAAGGCACATTTACAGGTTCAACGACCAACGCCTTGGTTACAGCCTCAGACCTTAATAGTGGCGTAGTTAGCATGACCAACGGTTTGGTAAATGACGGAGCAACATACTGGGTATTTTGGGGAGATAAATATCTATATGGTCTTACATATAATCAGGGCAATGCAGGTACTACACGCTCCTATGTAATGAATAGCGACTACTCTCTCTCGGCACGCCCTGCAGAGTATGCCGTGCGCAGATTTACCACATACGGCATCTATGACAAATATATCATGACCTTTTCTACAGGCGACGGTCCTGCGGAGTGGGCTGACGACAAGGGGTATCTACCAAAGTCTATCCTCATATCGTATCTCGATGTTGAGGCCGAGACCTACACCACAAACGACACCCTTGAGGAGCAGTATCTATCCGAGAACTTCCTCGGCAATGGCGAGTTTGTAACCTTGGCTGGTATCGAAGAGGTCGATGGCAAAATATTTTCTGCTGCCGTTCCTATGGGACTAAGCCAATATGGTGTCAACACCGAAGGTGGCAAATGGGTAAAGTCGGGCAATGAGGACTTAGTAAAGAGTGAGGCTGGCGGCTCAGGCTCTGGAGCATATAAGGAGGGTGAGTTGCAGTGGACGCAATACCCAGATGAGTGCTGGGTAGCGGTATTCGATGACCACACCCTATCCTCAAAGCGTCTTATTCGTACCGACAAGATTAGCTACGCTTGTGGTCGCAACAAGTCGCAGTATTATCAAATGATTTGGAGGGATGATAGTGGCGACATCTACGTATTCTCGCCATCCTACGCAAAGAGTATGGCTGATGTACGTCAGCAGACAACCCTACCTGCAGGTGTTGTGCGCATCAAGGCGGGGACAGAGGAGTTCGATCCCGACTACTATGTAGACATTGAGGCTTTGGCAAATGGTCACTCATTCCTACGCACCTGGTATATTGGTGGCAATAAGTTCTTGATGCTTATGTATGATATGCCTCTTGCACCATCAACAACGATGACAGCATCACATCTCGCAATCTTTGACACGCAGAGTGCAACTCTAACCCCAGTGACTGGTCTACCATCCGCAGATACTATTTCTGGCTTTGGTAATAACCCATACTCAGAGAATGGCAAGTGCTACATAGCAGTAACCCTTACAAACGACTACCCTGCCATCTACGCCATCGACACCAATACAGCAGTGGCAACCAAGGGCTTAACCGTGGAGGCAACACAGATTAGAGGCATTGGCCGCCTTAACCCTACAAACTAACTCTACACATATGCGCAAACTATTTAGAAAGGCACATATTTGGTTCTCGCTACCAATCGGTCTTGTCATCGCCACAACCTGCTTTTCAGGAGCGATGCTCATATTTGAAAAGGAGATAACACAACATATCCAGCGAGACTACTATTACACTAAAACTGTTGCAGATAAACCTCTACCTATCGACCAGCTGTTAGCAAATGTAGAGCCTCTTTTAGAGGAGGGACGTCGCATCACTGGCGTTACAATCAGCGATAATCCAGAGCGCAGCTATAAGGTTAACATCAACACACCTAAACACTCGGCAATCTTCGTAGACCAATATTCGGGCGAGGTGCTTGGTGAGCCAGGTCGCTTAGGTTTTTTCAAGACCATGTTTCGCCTGCATCGCTGGCTTATGGACTCCAAACCAGAGGATGGCGCGATATATTGGGGCAAGGTTATCGTAGGTATCAGCACATTGCTAATGGTTATAATTATCATCACTGGCGTTGTACTATGGTGGCCTAAAGGTATTAAGAGTCTCAAAAATCGCTCCAAGATTGAGATACGAAAGGGGTGGAGCAGATTTTGGTACGACCTCCATGCTGTGGGTGGCGTATATGCTACGCTCCTACTTCTTGCCATGGCCCTAACAGGTCTCACATGGTCGTTTGAGTGGTATAGCAAGGGATTTTACTCTCTCTTTGGTGTAGAGACAAAATCGAACAATGAGACACACGCACCACAAAAAGGCAAAAATCGTAACGCTAATACAGAGAGATACATCTATTGGCAAAGTGCAGTAGATAGCGTCACTGATAAATGTACTAACTATTTAGAGATGACAGTATCGGATAGTTCTGTTTCAGTTAAGCAACCAGGATGGGGCAACCAACGTGCCTCAGACAAGTATTCGTTTGATAATAATAGTGGAGAGATAACGGATATCACCCTATACGAAGATTCGGATTATAACCGCAAAGTGCGAGGTTGGATCTACTCAATACACGTCGGAAATTGGGGAGGTTACCTATCACGAGTGATGTGGTTTTTAGCCGCTATGCTCGGCGCTACGCTACCTCTTACGGGATACTATTTATGGATTCGTCGAATGGTTAAAAAGAGAAAATGTTAACCTACGCATATTGATAAACAGCCAACGTTCATAATAAATAATCGCGTTTTCATCTGTATAATTATTAGGCAAATATTGTATTTTCAAAAAAATTTAATTACTTTTGTAAGCTATTCTTTGCCAAAATGGCAAATAGCAATACAATATTATATGCGATTATCACATTAACTAATTATAAATTAAAGAATTATGGCAGATGTAAAGCGTGTCTATACCTTCGGTAACAAGTTGGCTGAGGGTAATGGCAAGATGAGAGAGTTGCTTGGCGGTAAGGGTGCCAACCTCGCTGAGATGAACTTGATTGGTATTCCTGTACCTCCAGGATTCACAATCACAACTGATGTATGTTCAGAGTACTATAAGGAGGGTAAGGAGCGTGTTATCGAGTTGCTTCGTCCTGAGGTTGAGGCTGCGATTAAGAACATCGAGAACCTTACAGGTCGCAAGTTTGGCGATTCAACACTTCCACTTTTGGTTTCAGTACGTTCTGGCGCACGCGCATCAATGCCAGGTATGATGGATACAATCCTTAACCTTGGTATGAACGATGAAGCTGTTGAGGCTGTAGCTAAGCTCTCTGGCAACCCACGTTTTGCATGGGACTCATACCGTCGTTTCGTACAGATGTATGGCGACGTTGTACTTGAGATGAAGCCTGCATCTAAGGAGGATCAGGATCCATTCGAGGTTATCATCGAGGCTCAGAAGGAGAAGCGCGGTATCAAAGCTGATACTGACCTTACAACAGAGGATCTTAAGGAGCTTGTTGCAGCATTCAAGAAGGCTGTAAAGGAGCAGACAGGTAAGGAGTTCCCAACAAGCGCATGGGAGCAGCTTTGGGGTGCTATCTGCGCAGTATTCGGTTCATGGATGAACGAGCGCGCTATCCTATATCGTAAGCTCAACAACATTCCAGAGGCTTGGGGTACTGCAGTATCAGTTCAGGCGATGGTATTCGGTAACATGGGTGAGAACTCAGCAACTGGTGTAGCATTCTCTCGTGATGCTGCAACTGGTGAGAACATCTTCAACGGTGAGTACCTAATCAATGCACAGGGTGAGGACGTAGTAGCAGGTATCCGTACACCACAGCAGATTACAATCGAGGGTTCAAAGCGTTGGGCTGCTGCTCAGAACATCTCTGAGGAGGAGCGTGCTTCTAAGTACCCATCATTGGAGGAGGTTATGCCTGAGGTATATGCTGAGCTCAACGGCATCCAGCAGCACCTTGAGAAGTACTTTACTGATATGCAGGATATCGAGTTCACTATTCAGGATGGTAAGCTTTGGATGTTGCAGTGCCGTAACGGTAAGCGTACTGGTGCAGCAATGGTTAAGATCGCTATGGATATGCTTCGCGAGGGTCTTATCGACGAGAAGACTGCAGTTTTGCGTTGCGAGCCAGAGAAGCTTGACGAGCTTTTGCACCCAGTATTCGATAAGAAGGCTATCAAGAATGCAAAGGTTATTGTTAAGGGTCTTCCAGCATCTCCAGGTGCAGCAACTGGTCCTGTAGTATTCTTCGCTGATGACGCAGAGAAGGTACTTAACGAGACTGGTCAGAAGGCTATCTTGGTTCGTATCGAGACATCTCCAGAGGACTTGAAGGGTATGTTGGATGCTGCAGGTATCCTTACAGCTCGTGGTGGTATGACATCACACGCAGCCGTTGTTGCTCGTGGTATGGGTAAGTGCTGTGTATCAGGTGCTGGTGAGTTGGAGATCGACTATAAGGCTCGCACAATCAAGGTTAACGGCTTCGAAATTAAGGAGGGCGATTGGATCTCATTGAACGGTTCTACTGGTGAGGTTTACCTTGGTCAGGTAGCTACACAGGCTGCAAACCTCGATGGCGACTTCGGTCAGCTTATGGAGCTTGCAGGCAAGTACTCTAAGATGAATGTTCGTGCTAACGCTGATACTCCTCGTGATGCACAGCAGGCATTTGCTTTCGGCGCTCAGGGTATCGGTCTTTGCCGTACCGAGCATATGTTCTTCGAGGGTGACCGTATCAAGGCTATCCGCGAGATGATTCTTTCTGACGACGAGGCAGGTCGCCGTGTGGCTCTCGCTAAGTTGTTGCCTATGCAGCGTGGCGACTTCGAGGGTCTATTCAAGGTTATGAATGGCTACCCTGTTATCGTACGTTTGCTCGATCCACCATTGCACGAGTTTGCTCCTAACACTGAGAAGGATCAGCGCGATATGGCAGAGGCTATGGGCATCCCATTCGAGAAGGTTGTGGCTAAGGTTGAGGCTTTGCACGAGGTTAACCCTATGCTTGGTCACCGTGGTTGCCGTCTTGGTAACACATACCCAGAGATTACTGAGATGCAGGCACGCGCTATCATCGAGGCTGCTATGAACGTTAAGGCTTCTGGTACACCTGTTAAGGTTGAGATCATGGTTCCACTTGTAGGTAACCACAAGGAGCTTCGCTACCAGAAGAACATCATCGACCAGACTGCTGAGGCTGTATTCGCAGAGCGTAACGACCGCATCGACTACCTTGTAGGTACTATGATTGAGGTTCCACGTGCTGCTGTTACTGCCAACCAGATCGCAGAGGTTGCTGAGTTCTTCTCATTCGGTACTAACGACCTTACTCAGATGACTCTTGGTTTCTCTCGTGATGATATTGCTAAGTTCTTGCCAGTATACCTTGAGAAGAACATCCTCAAGAACGATCCATTTAAAGTATTGGATCGCAACGGCGTAGGTCAGCTTGTTCGCGAGGCTGTATTCAAGGGTCGCACAACACGTCCAGACTTGAAGTGCGGTATCTGCGGTGAGCATGGTGGTGAGCCATCATCAGTAGAGTTCTGCCACTACGCAGGTTTGAACTATGTAAGCTGCTCTCCATTCCGTGTACCTATCGCACGTCTTGCAGCAGCTCACGCAGCTCTTAACGAGTAGTATATATATAATATATATATGGTATAAGAGCGGTCTACAGAGATGTAGACTGCTCTTATTCTTTTTATAGTTATGCACAAATATTGAAATATTTTGCAAAAATAATCACAAATGTTTGGCTGTTCCGAAAAATTGTATTAATTTAGTAGTGCGAAACAAATTTATCAACTAATATTAGAAAGTTATGATTATTACATTTAATGAATTGCGCCGCATCAAGGATAAGTTGCCTAGTGGTAGCTCGCAGCGCATCGCAGACGAATTGGGAATCGACGTTGATACAGTACGCAACTACTTTGGTGGTAAGCATTTTGACGCTAAAGAGGGCGTAGGCATTCATATAGAGCAGGGACCAGACGGCGGTGTTGTAACTCTTGACGACACGACTATTTTCGATGCTGCAATGCGCATCCTAAACGAGCAGAAAGAGTAAAACAGAATAGTAGATAAATTGAGAGAGCTATCCAAGGATTTCTTTGGGTGGCTCTTTTTGTATATACGTAGCAACCGTAGACAATCCAACACCTTTCAAAAATTTTGCAGTTTATGAATAGTTTTGTATCTTTGCACGTTATATGTAAAAATAAAAAGAGGTGGAGCTTATTACCAACATACTTATCGAGTATCTAAAGCACAACAAGCGTATTATTGTGCCTAAGCTCGGTGCGTTTATCGTTAAGCAACCATCTGGTATTATTCGTTTTACAGATCTTATGCGTAACGACGATGGTGTATTGCGTTCGTTACTTATGGCATATGGCATCAGCGAGCTTGAGGCTACGGGCAAAATCGACAGATATGTATTCGAGATACGCCATGCCATAAGCCAAGGCGAGAAATACACTATCGCAGATCTTGGAGAGTTCCGCGCAGGAGAAAATAATACAATCCTATTTAGCCACAAGTCCGAGCCAAAAGTTATTGGAGGAAATATTAAACCACCAGTTGAGGTACTCAATCTTGAGAAGTTGAAATTAGGGTTGTTAACAAATACTATTTCGCTATCAGAAGGTGAGATAAAGACTCAAAAAACGAAGCTCAAACCTCAGTCAACTGAGATAAATACCCTATCATCTAATAAGCCCGACTACTATTTACGAGGTCTTAATTATGATGATAGAAAAAAGAAGCGTGACGAGGAGCGAGCAGATAAGCGCAAAGCACCACGACACAGAACTCCACTACTTATGCTACTTATCTTCATTATGATTGCAGGAGGTGTCTATGGTCTTTGGCATTGGCTAAATAGCGAACAGATTGTATCTCACAAAGCTACATACGTTGTAGAGGAGCAAACGACTATAGAGACCGACTCCCTTATGATACGTGATAGTCTAATGATTATATCGCCCATAGACACACTTGAGCAGGCACCTGCAACAGTGTTAGACAACGAAATTTACAAAACCAACTATAGCATAACCGAGTAGGATATGACATCTAATGAAATTCTCACAGTAAAGCAGCAATTCGGTATTATTGGTAATACCGAGGCTTTGAATACTGCCATAGAGATAGCTATGCGAGTAGCACCGACAGATCTCTCGGTATTGGTTACTGGCGAGAGCGGTGTTGGTAAGGAGTTTTTCCCTAAGATTATACATACACACTCGGCTCGCAAGCATAATAAATATATCGCTGTTAACTGTGGTGCTATTCCAGAGGGCACTATCGATTCTGAACTTTTCGGACACGAGAAGGGTTCTTTTACTGGCGCAGTAGATAGCCGCAAGGGCTACTTCGAGGAGGCTGACGGTGGAACAATCTTCCTTGATGAGGTTGGCGAGTTGCCTATCTCTACACAGGTGCGCCTACTCCGCGTATTGCAGACTGGAGAGTTTATGCGTGTAGGCTCGGCTAAGGTACAGAAGACCAACGTACGCGTGGTAGCAGCTACAAATAATGACCTTATGCGCGCTATTGCCGAAGGTCGCTTCCGCGAGGATTTGTACTACCGTCTAAATACCGTACCTATCAGTGTACCAGCGCTTCGCGAGCGTAAGGGCGATATATATCTACTATTCCGCAAGTTTGCCAGCGACGTGGCTGTTCAGTATAAGATGCCAGCAATTACCCTTGATGAGGGTGCGCGCATCCTACTCGAGAACTACCATTGGCGCGGTAATATCCGACAACTAAAGAATGTCGCAGAGCAGATTTCTGCTATCGAGCGGAGTCGCAACATCACTGCCGACATCCTTCGTCGCTACCTTCCTAACGAGGAGTTCTCGGTACGCACTGTTGCGGGCGGTGGCGAGAGCTATGAGAGTATGGCTACGGAGCGCGAGTTACTCTACAAGATTTTGTTCGATATGCGTAACGATATCAATGACCTAAAGCGTATGATGACCGAGGCTCTATCGGGCAGAAGCACTACCCCACAGCCACCACAACGTGAGCAGCACGAGATTGCAGGATTACTCCCAGAACGCCACGAGGTTGTAACGCCACGCTATGAGTACGAGGATATGGTGGAGGTGGTTGACGATGATCTACCCAAGGAGCTAACTAAGGAGGATGTGCAGCGCGAACAGATTATTCAGGCTCTTCAGCACAATAACTATCGACGCAAGGAGGCTGCACGCGATCTCTTTATTTCGGAGCGCACACTCTATCGACGAATGAAGGCATTAGGTATTGACGACAACACAAAATAGTGATTATGAAAAAGTTTGCAAAGATATTTACCATTGTTGCTGTAGCGGTTATTGCTTGCGCATGCGGTTATAAGGTAACATACAACCTCTCTGGAGGCTCTATTCCTCCTGCGGCACAGACCTTCTCTGTGGCATACTTTCCCAACAACGCACCTATGGTTGCGCCTACGTTGAGTAACGCACTCACCGAAGGTTTGCGCGATAAGTTCTCGCGCCAGACACGTTTGCAGCAGGTCGAGGAGGGTGGCGATTTCGCATTCGAGGGCGAGATTACCAACTATACATCCAACACCTCATCTGTATCAAGTGGCGACTACGCCCTACAAAACCGTCTTACAATTACGGTTAAGGTTAATTTCCAGAATGCTATCGACCAGACTATGTCGTTTAACAATAAGACATTCTCATCGTATGCCGACTACGACGCCTCGCAGTTGCTTATCGACGTACAGGATCAGCTTATCGAGGAGATTGTTGAGGCTTTGGTTAACGATATATATATGGCTGCGGCTGGTAACTGGTAGTAGATATGAGTGTAAACAAGCAACATAATATCGAGCAGTTGTTGGAGCAATACCCCTGGTGGAGTGCTTTACGTCTTGCTATTGCGCGCAAAAAGAATGGCGAGATTAAGGATGCCGCCACACGCCTTGTGGCAATGCTACACCCTACCGCCACACTTAGCCCTGAGGAGATAGACCTTGAGCGCCTGCGCCATGTGAGCACGGAGGATATTATCGAGCGTTTCTTGAAACTCGACGACTACCGCATCGTAGCTAAAGATGGCGATGATAACGACCTCGCAGTAGCCGATATGGAGGATGACGACGAGCTTGTAAGCGAAGAAATTGCAGAAATTTACGAAAAACAGGGGTTATATGCAGAGGCTATAGCCACTTATCGCAAATTAAGTTTGCTAAATTCAGAAAAAAGTATTTACTTTGCACGACTTATCTCAGATATTGAGAAAAAGTCAGCAAAACAATAACAGAGGATAATTAAATTTACACGCGTTATGTATACATTTTCGATTATTATGATTGTTATTGCAAGTATCCTACTTATACTTGCAGTATTGGTACAGAGCCCAAAGAGCGGTATGGCTGCTAACTTCGGTGCTGCTAACCAGACTATGGGCGTTCGCCAGACTACAGATTTCCTTGAGAAGTTTACATGGGCAATGATTGCCGCTATCGTATTCTTCACACTTCTTTCAGTTGTAGCACTTCCAAAGTCAGAGAAGGCAAACGAGATTATCGGTATCGAGGAGATCGCTGCAGGTGTTGACCAGGCAACTGCTGTCGAGGAGGAGACTATCGCAGTTGAGGGCGAGGATATCGTTGTAGATGCAGATGCTGAGCAGGCTGCTGCTACTGAGGAGTCAGCAACTGAGCAGGCAGAGTAATTGTTTATTAACCTGAAAAACCAACTACCCTGCCGCATAATTGTGGTTGGGTAGTTTTTTTATCGATATAATTTGCGCAATGTTTGCACGAATATTGCGAGGCTACAAACTATTTACAAACCTTTTAAAACTTTGAAATTATGAAAAAATATATATGTACAGCATGTGGTTATGTATATGACCCAGAGGTAGGCGATCCTGAGAATGGCGTTCCAGCAGGTACTGCTTGGGAGGATGTCCCAGAGGATTGGGCATGCCCATTGTGCGCCCTCGGTAAGGATGTCTTTGAGGAGGCAGATGAGTAATTAGAAATTAGTAAATAGCAATGGTTAAAAAGCTTTACCTTTCACTTTATAGAAGGTAAAGCTTTTCTGTAGATACGGATAATGGGCATTAGTAGTCTTAGAGTCCTAAGGGACAATTGATTTTATCCCCTTCTCGCCCCTTGTGCCACTTTATTTTCTTGCGGGTATTATTTTTAATACCCGCACCACGAACTAACTGAAAGGTGAAAACTGAAAAGTCAAAAGTTAAAACTGAATTTTTGATTTTAGAGGAGTAGATTTGTTCTATCGTATAAATAAAATATCGCGGGATAGTACCAAAGCGTACAGCCCGCGATAT